>JBEKDA010000113.1:0-4409 GCA_050014595.1 Bryobacteraceae bacterium | reverse complement strand
GGCATTAGAGGTGCAAGATCGTGTTGGGTTAGAGGCCTTCGTGGCCGCAGACAAGGTTCTCTGTGAGGTTGCGACCCTGGAAGGCTTCGCCGTCCTCAACCCGGAACAACCCTAACGACCGGTGAGTAGCTGACATGAGGCGCGAGGAGGAAACCCAGGCAGCATTGGATCGAGCGCTGGCGGAGAACAGACGTCTCCGCGCCGAGGTCGAACAGCTTAAGGGCGCGCTCGCCGGACATTCCGCTCCAGTGCCTGAGTCCGCCTCCAACGACTCCGTTGCGGTCCTTTGTCTGCCGAGTGCCTCCGGAATTGGCGAGGCCACAGCACCCGCGGACAAAGGGACCAAGGTGGCGTTTTTCCGCTCGCTGTTCCGGGGGCGTGAGGACGTTTACGCCGAGCGCTGGCGCATGAAGGACGGCAATTGGGGATATCGCCCAGCAGGCCGTAAGAACTGGGAGGCGGTACTCGCCAGCAAACCAGAAGACCGCAGCAAGGTTGACCGGCAAACCCGGACCTTGTACCCGCTGACCGATGAAGTCATCAGGTTGCACCTATCGGGGAAGAAGACGGTCGGGATTTATCCACTTCTCTCGGATGAAACGTGCTGGCTGCTCGCCGCGGACTTTGACAAGGCAACCTGGCAGGAAGACGCCTTGGCTTTCGTGGCTACGTCCAAGCGGTTTGGGCTGTCAGCATATCTGGAAAGATCACGCTCCGGCAACGGCGGCCACGTCTGGATCTTCTTCGAGTGCCCGCTTCCTGCCGCGCTTGCCCGAAAGGTGGGATGCGCGATTCTGACCCAGACCATGGAGCAGCGCCACCATTTGGGATTGGATTCCTACGACCGCTTCTTTCCGAATCAGGACACCATGCCCAAAGGTGGATTCGGCAACCTGATCGCGCTGCCGCTTCAGTGGATGCCCCGACAGGACGGCAACAGCCTGTTTGTTGATGACAGCCTCCGCCCGTATCCAGATCAGTGGCAACTGCTGGCATCGGTCCGCCGTGTCGCGGCAGTCCGGCCCGGAGGACATGGCCTTTAAGCAGGAGTTGTTCGCGCGCCTCGACACCGTGGCCGGCCCCGATGCATTGCTGGGGTCAAATACTTCCGGCCTGAGCATCACCGCCATTGCCCAACGTTGTTCGCGGCCCGAACGGGTGCTGACCACCCACTTCTGGAACCCGCCGCATCTCATGCCCCTGGTGGAGATTGTCAAAAGCGCGAAGACCTCGGACCCGGCGGTGGAAGAAGCGCGCACCCTACTGCTCGCCTGCGGCAAGACTCCCGTCGTCGTCCGCAAGGACCGGCCGGGGCAGTTCGGCAATCGCCTGCAATCGGCCCTGGTCCGGGAAGCGGCCTACATCGTCGCCGAAGGCATCGCCACCGCCGAGGATGTCGACACGGTCGCCAAGAACGGATTCGGACTGTGCATGCCGGCATACGGCATCTTCGAACATCAGGACGTGGTCGGGTTGAACCTCGGGCTCGCCGTGGTCGACTACGTGGCTCGCGATCTCTACAATCAGCCGCAGGCGCCGGAGCACTACCACGACATGGTGCGCCGCGGAGATCTGGGCGCCTCGACCAGCCAGGGCTTTTACGATTGGTCCAACAAGAGCGCCGACGCCGTTCGGGCCCGCCGGGATGCATTCCTGATCGAAGTGCTCCGTTACCGGCGCCGCCAACCTACAACGGGTCAAAGTCCGTGCTGCCGCACGGCGCCCCCGCCTGTAAGTTCTTGATCACCATTTTCCCGTCGACATCCAGGTCCACCGCATAAAGGGGCAGGTCGCTCGCCTGCACCACGTAGGTGCCGAGTTGCAGGTTCCAACTCTGGTCGAAGCTGTAAGCTACAATCGGGTTCGGCAGCTCCGCACGAACCCGGAACTGCCCGGTGGAAGGCTCGTAGTTGGCGTAGCTGTAACAGTGGTCGATGCACACACGGTCGATGGCGTGCCCCACTGCATTGAAGCGCAAGTCCGGCGACCGGATCAGGCTCACCACGCGCTGCCCGGGCGAGAGCTTGGCGACCGCCGCCTGCATCTGGTCTTCGAACGAATTGAGCGCCAGTTCGTCACGATAGAGAAAGCCGAAGAAGAGCACTGCCAGGCCCACCATCCCGTAACGCACCAGGCGGGTTGGCTCCACCGTCCCCAGGACCGCGCAAATGCAAACGCCTACCGCCAAAGACATGCGCTGCGAAATGAAGTCGAGCGGCATATGGTACCCCGGCAGGAGCACCGCCGAGGGTATCAGCAGGACGCCCGCGGCGCTGATCGCAACCAGGTGAACCGGAATACTGTCGAGCAACTGGCGGACACTGCCGGGGCGCAACATGTCGAGCGCCAGGATTCCCCACACCACCATCAGGCCCGCCACAGCCACAAAATACTTGCTGTCGAAAACCCAAATCTGATCGAGCCCCGTCACGAAGTCTATCTGGCGCCAGGACCAGGCCGTCTCCAACGTGGAGCTGAGCCCGGCCAGCAGGCCCACGAGCGCCACCAGCGCGCCCCCCATGGCGTAAACGCGCTTACCCACCGGTATCCGGCGCACCACCGCGGCGTAGACCATCAGGGCGACGCTCCACGCTAGAGGCAGCACATGGGCCACGTAGGCCAAGGCAAAAATCGGCAGGGCCAACAGCGCGCGCTTGGGACTCCAGTTCCACAGCAGCGCCATGCCCCAGAAGCACAGGCCCAGGCTGAGATAGAAATTGAAGAAGCCCATGTGGTACACCCAGCCATACGCCAGCATGACGATGCACGGCACGAGGTACCAGGGCCGCCGTCCAGCCACCGCGGCAACAAACGCGAAAGCTCCCCACGCGAAGATCAGCACCGCCAGCGAGACCGTGATGTGCTGGGCGGCCCCCGCGCCTACGCTACGGAAGAGCCGGTTCAAGATCAGGTCGACCAGAACATTGGTCGACTGCCCGGCGATCGTCAGTCCCTCGCCGCGGCCGCTGTCGATAAGCTGGGTCAGCCAGGAATTGTAGATGTGGCTGGAAAGGTCGCCCGCCTGCAGGCGCGTCTGCCAGTAACAGGGAACCAGGAGGAGCAGGGAAAGCAGCGCGTAGACCCACCAGGAGGGGTTCCATCCAACTGCGGGCGCGGGATTGTCCTGTCGCATTTGCCTATTCTCCAACGTACCCCAACCATCGAGTCCGGCGCGCGGAAATCTCTTCCGGGACCGGAGCTGACGATCGAGTTGTTGGACCTCCAGGGGTCAGACTTCGATCTCAGCCTGACGGGGTTCGATACGAAGGAGATCGATGACTTCCTCTTGAAGGACATCCCGGAGGAGGATGCCGCGCCGCCGCTGCCGGCGATTCCCGTCACCCAGCCCGGCGATCTGTGGCTTTGTGGTTCGCGCCGGGTACTCTGCGGGGACGCGACCGACGCGGCAGTCGTGTCAAGGCTTCTGGGCGAACGCCAGCCCTTCTTGACGGTGACCGATCCTCCCTACGGGATTGAACTGGATTCCGAGTGGCGGGACTGGGCCGGGCTGAACGGCTGCGGAGCTGCCGAGCCCAGCTATTTGAAACAACGGACCAAGGGCATCGGGAAACCAGTATTTGCGGCGACACGCGCGCCGACTGGTCCGAGGCGTTTGCGCTGGTTCCCAATCTGGAAGTAGGTTATGTCTGGCACGCCTCGACGTTCACCCGCGAGGTCCTGGATGGCTTGCTGCGGATCGGCTTCCCCGCCGTTCGGTGTCTTAGCATTCCGTTCTAATTCAGGAGGTAAACTCCGTGAAAGTCTACTTAATTGCGAGAGGCATGGTTCACGCAGGCTTACTGAAAGCACACGTTGCTCCCGGATCTCGGCCGACCGAGCAGCCTCCGGGTTTCGAATCCGTGCGATCTGCGACTTCAGATTCTTGACGCGACCGTTCGTCGTGTTCAGTTCCCCGCGAAGGCCAGTAATAATCTCAGCGAGTTGCTGTCGCGCCAGGCGAGCGGTTTCGGCAAGCACGTCTGGCTGCACGCCGACGCGCCGTATAGTCTCGACGACCGCGTCCTCAACAGACGGCGCGGACACTGCGCGCGAGGCGCAGTAGCCTTCGAGTTTCTGCTGCGACCGGTAGCAGACGTAATAGCGGTATCCGGGGCCGGTCCGCGCCGGCAAAACCGGCCAACGAGGTGGCCACCGGCTTTGGCGCGGAGTTGGCACCGCAATCCCGGCCGCCTCTTCCCGTCTAGCGATCCCTCGATCCGTCGCCAGCGTTTTGGGTTCTTGTTGGTCGCTCCCGCGGCTGCCGGACTTCACGCACCACGACAGCGTGAGCTGGGCGCAAGCGATTGGCTCTCGCTGCGGTTCGGCGCCGGCGCGGGCTCGGATGATGAGGGCGAATGGCTGGAACGTCTCGGCCGGTTGTTGCCGCCGGATGCGCGCGTGATCGGCGC
>JBEKDA010000112.1:0-5660 GCA_050014595.1 Bryobacteraceae bacterium | reverse complement strand
GAGATCACCCAGCCCCGCTGCTGGTGCCGTGTTACGAGGTTGACGATTTCACAGTAGGCAGGACCGTTCGCCACGAACCAGCGTCCGACTCGTTCGACCCGAATTTCCGGCAGAGCGGCGTAGGCTTCGAACTCCGCATCGATACCGGCGGTGACTACCTTCTCCAGATATGGCGCCAATGCGTCAGGAACGCTGGTGCGCTCGCCCACCTGTTCCACCGAGAGGTCCCGCACCAGGAGGCAATAGCCTGCCAACGAAGGATACGCGCCGTCATCGCTGACACTATAGAGCCCTAACTCCGACTGGTGCACCAAGGTGAAGACGAATCGCGGAGAACGGCCGGGACGAAGATAGAACCGCCGCAGCCGGTCCTCGGCCTCGAACTTGAGTTGTGCCACCCCGGAGTTGGACAACTTCTCGAATTCCGGGCGCGCAATCCCGGACCACAGGCACTCGGCCGCGTCTCGCAGGAATCTCCACTGGCGCGCCTTGGGCTTTCCAGCCAGCGCTTTCACACCCAGAAGCGCTTCCAACTCGGCCCGGCAGGCAGCTACGCGCTCGCGAACCTGGTCCAGCGCAAGGTATTCCATGCCGCCATCATTATGGCGTGCGCGGACTCCAATTGCAATCTCCAATTGGAGTCTAAGACATACGGCTGATGGAACTTAGGGGCGCGGCGGGACGTGTTTGGATCTATGTTTTGGTTAGGGTCTCCCAGCAAGAGGCCCGAAAGGAGATTTTCAATGGCCAAATGTTTTCTTACCGGACTTGAGCTGGACCTCGAGAACGCCTGCATTCTCGACCGGGGCGGGGCCAAGCGCGCGCTTCATAGCCTGAAAGAGCGCCTTACCGCCGTGGAACGGATCGTGACACAGTTGAGCCCCAAGGACGAGGTCCAGGTTTTCGACCGGCGGTCGAAAACCACCAGTCCCGCGCCGAGAGCCGGCGCTGTCACGACGGTGGCGCCGCGCCCAACCCTACTGCTTCGGAAACAGAATCGGCAAAGCCACTTCGGCGGTGAACATGCATCGGGCGTTATGGCCGCAGAGCGGGACGATGGTCACTTCGTGTTTCGCGCCGAACTTTTCGTTGACCAGCTTGCCGAAGGCCTGGCCGCGGGCCAGGCGCGTGGGGCCTTGGGCCATGGCGGAGCAGGAGGAATCGAAGCCCGCGACAGCGGCGTCCAGCCGACCTTCAGAAAGCGCCGCAAGCGGTGCTGCGATCCCCAGAGAGTCGGCCAGCACCTGCAGGCATTTCCCATAGGATTCGATGGTGGCGGCCGCCCGCCCGGCGGCTCTGAGTTGTATGACGTAGTCGTGGTCGCCTCGCCAAGGGTCGGCCGTTGCTGCACGGCGCATCCGGCAGGGGGATTGCGGTTGGCTGGGCAGCGCTGGCACGGGAGCGGATGGCGAATGGGACAAGTATGCGGTGGTGGTTGTTTTAAGAGTGTGCATGCAATGGTTGGCGGCACGCCGAACGCCGGAGCCCGTCATCGCACGCGTCGAAAGCGGTTTTCCGGGGCAGTCCCACCGGGCCGCTGACTGGCAACCGGAGTCTATTTTAACGAGAGTACTTCTATTCTTTCCGACAGAGCGACCGCCCTAAGAGCGCCGTCGGACGTGGCTAGGGGAAGGTGCGTTCGCATCGCAAGGTCGAGATAGGCCGCATCATACGCGGTGAGATTCCATTTTCGCGCGAGCGTTTCCAGTTCGATATTCGCCCACAGGTCAAATGGCTCCGCCCGAATCGGTAAAGCCTTCAGACGCTCCAGATACTCAGCGATCTGCTGCTCGGAAACCCGCTTGCGCCTGGCGAACGAAACGAAAATGATGTTGGCGATTTCAAACGCCCACACCGCCGGTACGACCGCTTCGCGCACCGCCAACTCCGCTAGCACATAGCGGCTGTATGGTGTGTCTTCGGTTGGATCGCCGGGGAAGCACCAGGAAGAGGCGACCGATGCGTCAAGAACGAACTCAGCCATCAGTAGCGGTGCCCCTCATGCAAGAGATCACGCGTAATCGGCTCTCCCAGGCTGAGCCGGTATTTCTCTCCGAACTCCTGCATCCGCCGGACGGCCTCCTGACGCGATGGCGTGCCAGACGCCCCCCGCGCCTCCAAACGGCTACGAAGGGTTTCCAACCCAACATCCACTACCTCGTCGGCGCGTTCAATCAGGCCAGCTTGAATAGCCTGGTCAATTACATGTTCTTGTTCTGGCCTGAACTGTATGGTCATAAACACCTCTCTTCAATCAGGTCTGCACCAGGTCCCAGAATAGCAAGTCCGGGACCTAACCTAGCGGGAGGCGAGCGAGACCATAAATTCCCGTCATCGCACGCGTCGAAAACGGTTTTCCGGGGCAGTCCCACCGGGCCACTGGCGACAATTTCGAGCCGGGCCGGGGCTTCGATGGTGTGTTTTGCCGCTGGAAGGCCGTGCCCGACCCTGCATTTTCGAACTTCGCCGCTGGCAAGTTCCCTGGGCCAGTTCACTGGCGCTTTTCGAATCAAGAAGTTAGCAGACTGCCGCGAGCGGCCCGTCGCGGAATGTCGGAAATGGATTTTCGAAGATTTGGGAAAACCTCGTGAGATCGTGAAACTGCGGGGATATACTATATGGCCGACTGGGGCCCGAACGGTAAGTCCAATCTTTTCCACTGTTTCAGCCAGCTCCCAGAATGGCAAGACTGGGAACAAAAATACCACCCGACCATAGCGCGCGCAATTCCAGACAAGGAACTGCGGGCGCTATGGCGGGGGCTTGATTCGTCCCATAGTGAGCCTCCTTTCTCACTACTGTTGGGGCGTTTTAATGAGAACCTTCATGTTGGCGACTGCGGTGCCAACCTGAATGCTGAGCGGCTGGTCGCCGTCCGGGATGCCGGCGGGTATCCAGACGTTGCTCTGGTATAACCCGACGAAGTCCGGCTGTAAGCCCGAAAAGGCAATGGTCGCCGGAATGCCGTTGATGGTGAACGTGGGGAGAGGGAAGTTCCACATCAGCCCATAAGATCCCGGCTGAACAGGGCCCAGCGCGTTTCCGTAAAAGGAAACGAGTTCGCCGGACGCAGCCGTTGTGTCAAAGTGGCCGTCCATGTGAACGACCCAGGGGTTGCCGTTGCCGTCCCCAAACAGAGCGGGTGCCGCTGCCGCCGTATTTGCCTGGATCGGCGGAGCCGAAATCCAAGTCCCGTCGCTGGCGGCCCTTTGAACCGTCAACGTTGATTGTATGCCCACTGGCATATTTTTGGGCGTGATGAGGTTGATCTGATTCGGGCCGACGTAATTCATCGGCAAAAACGAATCAGATATGCCGGGCGCCTGTAACAGGACCCGGATCCCTCCCAGTTGGGAGGGTAAGGTATTAACCGCGGGGTCGGGATAAGTTGGCAGAGGGGCAAACCGCCCCCCGTAAACCGTGATCCACTCGTCTGGGGCAATTATCCCGTCGTCCTGGAAACTCGCGCCGTTGACGAGCGAGGTTACCACTGGGTCGGAGCGCGGGACGTCAAAGAACAAAACTCCCTCGGCTTCGCGGATGATCAGCGAGTCCGTAGACGGATCCGGGACGACTGCGAGTTGTCGGAGAACACCATGGAAAAGGGTGGATGCCCAGGAATTGAGCTTAGCCCCGGTCAAAAAGTCCACCGCGATAATTGTGCTACCGCCATCAGCCAGTCCGTAGAAAAAACTTTTGTCCATACCGGAAAACTTCATATCATACATGTTAATCCAGTACGGCACATTTTTTAACTGAAATGTTGGCGGAGTGGCGGTTATGTCCACTACTGCCAAGGTGGTGTTGGGCGGAGCGGCACAGCCGGTGGGCGCAAAGCACTGGCCCTGGACCAACAGTGTTTTGCCGTCCGGCGTGAAATTGACCGGAGTTCTGGTGGCGGGAGTGGTGCTGACGAACATCGGCAAGACGGTCCCGGTGGGCAGGTGTCTCTGGGCTGGTGCTGATTCAGATACTCGTAGGATTCTCGACGGTCGCGAAGCGAATCAAGACCCGGATGGGGCCGCCTGGATCGGACTCAACCACCCGCGGATTTCCTGATGAGTCCTTCCTTGTTTCCCGGCCAACGAGTCCAGCACCCCGAGTTCGGGGAGGGTGTCGTTGTCGAGATTTCGCATGATGGCTACGTCCGTGCGTTCTTCGGTGTTGGCGAAAAGCAAATTCCGGCGCGCACGCTGGCGCCGCTCGTGGGCCGGGCCGAAAAGATACTCGGTCACGTGGCGGCCGGCACGCGAGAGCGCCTGCGCCGGGCGTGGTTGGTGTATGAGTCCTACGCGCTGCCGTTGATGGAGTCGGCTGCGGCGCTTACTGCCGCGAAGATCGATCTGCTCCCTCACCAGGTGGTCCTAACGCACCGCATCGCGACCGCTTCGCCGCGACGCTTTCCCATTCAGCACGCTTTCGACCTCGTACTGCTCCACGCCATCTTCTTTCTCTTTGCCAATGTTCTTGATCTCGCCGCCCTTGAGATTGTCCTGCACGGTCTTCTGTACACCTGCGGGCAGGTCTTTGAGCTGCAGGCTCTTTCCCTTCTTCTCTTGAGCTACAGCTAATCCGCCGAGCGCAACAATCACCAGTGAACCCATCGCGAGCAGAACCGTCAGTGTACGCATTATGTGATCTCCTGGAAGGACCATAGCAACCGGATCTGAAAATGAACGTGAATTTGATCTGGGATTCGAGGCGGCGGTTATTGGCGGTCTCGTAGAAGCCTTCGCCGTTTTGGCCGCCGGCGATCTGGTTGGCGGAGCCGAAGTAGGGCGACGTGATGTTGCCTACGATGGGGCCGGGGTTGGTGTGGTTCAGCAAGTTTTTGATGGACAGCCCGATGCTCAGGTTGAAGCGGTGCGACGTGGTGGGAGTTCCGATGAGACCGCCCAAGCCCCGGCCGCTGGCGGCTTGCATGGTGGCGCCCGCGCCGCCGCCCGCGGGGCGGGCATCGCTGCTGCTGGCGCCGCGCTCCCTGCCGAAGCCGATGGTCTTGGCGATGCGCAGATTCACGTTGATCTGGCCGGGGCCTCGACCGAAGTTGCGAGAGAGCAGTTGCTCACCGGGGGTGGGGTTGGGATCGAGCAATCCGTAGCTGGTCTGGATGAGCCCCGGTTTGTTGGGATCGGTGGCGATTCCTGGGCGCGCGTTGAACATCGTGGTGCCGTAGAGGTCGCTGCCGGCGTTGATATCGAAGGGCGCTCCCGATTGCAGCACCACGAACGGGCTGATGCGCACGGCCCACTTCAGATTGATGGAGCCGCCGACGGTCACGCGGTGATGCACGTCGGTGGATGCCGGGCCGTACTCCCCAGCGAAGTTGTAGGGTTTGGCGGGGAAAGTGCCGATGCCATCGGTATTGCTGCGCGCGCGATTGAAAACGTAGAAGCCGAATAGCGTCAGACCGGAGTTGACCTTGGCATTCACGTTGGAGATCAACTGATTCTGGTTGTAGATGCCGGACGACTCCATCAGGTCGACGGGGCCGGGATGTCCCAGCGGAAAGACCCCGCTGTTCTGCACGCTCGGGTTGTACGTGCCGGGCAGAGGCGCGTTGATGTCTTCCGAGCGGAATTCGTGCATCCCGTGGGAGTTGGTGTAGGTGACGGCGATGGTGGTGTTGGCGGGCAACTGGCGCTCCAGCGTGACCGCCG
>JBEKDA010000111.1:0-6070 GCA_050014595.1 Bryobacteraceae bacterium | reverse complement strand
ACGGATCCAATTCGGCAATTCGGAGCAACCGTCACCCTATCGACTATCGCGCTTCGGAAAAATCTTCCGTTAGGTTCAGGGAAAGGTGTGTTTTCCCTTGACAAGCCCTTATCATGGATGTCTCACTTGGCTGCGCGAGGGCTGGCGTCTTGGTGGGGCAGCCGCGCTCCCTACCGCCGGCAGCACTGCCGCGCAATCAGCTCCGGCGTTCCGACCCTGGCCGCGAAGTAGTTCGCCTCGTTCAGCCGCCGGTAAACATCGCCCGCGATGCCCGCCGCCAGCGGTCCAATCGCCGGCCTTCCTCCAGTCAGCAGAACCACAATCACCACTTGATGGCTCCCGTGCTCGTTGAACGATCCAAACCATCCCAGGTGCGTGTGGTTCTCGCTGCACGTCCCGGTCTTCCCCGCGATCTCGCCGTCTTCGCGCGCCCGGTGCGCCGTGCCGAACTCCACCGCTCCCCGCATCCCCGCCTTGACCACCGGAATCTGGTTCGAAATCTCCAGCCGCCGCTTCACCCGCGGAACGAACTGCTTGACTTCCTCCTGGTCGCGCGGGTATTGCAGGTAATACAGCGTGCCGCCGTTGGCGATCGCGCTCATCAGCGCCGCCAGTTGCAGCGGCGTCTGTTCCACTTCCTCGCCGAAGCTGGTCAGCATTCCCACCCCGCCGTTGCGCGGCGCTACCGCCGGATAGTGCCCCGGTTGCTCGCCCGGAATGCTCAACCCGGCCTTTTCGCCATACCCGTACAGGTGCGCGTAGTAGCTGACTTTCTCAAAGCCCAGCTTCTGTCCCAAGGTGGCGAAATAATAATTGTTGGAGTGCGCCAGCGCATAGGTCAGGTCCATACGCATACCGGGGACCCGCAGTTTGGTGGCCGGCTGAATCACTTTCTCGCTCAACCCCGCCAGCGCCACGGAAACCTTGATGGTCGAGCACGGCTGGAACCCGCTCCCCGTCGCGATCTTCTGGTTGACCATGGTCAGCACCCGCCCGCTCGCCGGATCCACCGCCACCACCGACCCGTTATACGGCCCCAGCGCTTCCACCGCCGCGCGCCGCACGCTCAGATCCTCGCCGTCCACGCGGTCGCCCGCCGTTGAATCGGCAAAAGTCGGTTCCGTCCACGGACCGCCCGCAATCACCGCAGCCTGCGCCGCCGGAGCCTTCGGCTGGATCTTCGGAATCGCGGCCTTGGTCTGCGCCGCGGCCTTCACCATCACCGCCCGGCTCCCCGACGCCCGGTGCACCACGCGCTTCTTCTGCGCCACGGCGTGTACCGCCGCGGGCATCGCTGCGACTGGGCCCAGACACACCACGCATGCCCAGATCAGCGCGAAACGAAGCATCGGAAAAAGAGTAGTTGCGGGACGCCTGTTCATACCTAAACTATCGGCAACGGGCCGGAAGAGCGTGAGGAGCTTGTGCCAGAGCTTTCGTCGAACCACCGGCCGGAGCAACCGGTATCTTCATCTTCCTCAACCTTCCAGGCTCCCGTCAAGCTGTTTTTCCCGTATTCTATTCCCCAGGTGCCCGTTTGCTCCCGATTCTGCAAAAAGAGATTGTCACCTGCCGCCGCTGCCCGCGTCTAACGGAATACACCGCCCGCATCGCCCAGGTGAAGCGCCGCGCCTGGCGCGACTGGGAATATTGGGGCCGTCCGGTTCCCTCTTTCGGCGATCCCGCCGCGGCCGTTCTCATCCTCGGCCTCGCGCCCGGCGCGCACGGCTCCAACCGCACCGGCCGCATGTTCACCGGCGATCGCTCCGGCGACATCCTGTACCGCGTCCTCTACCAAGCCGGCTTCGCCTCGCAAGCCTCCAGCGGTTCCCGTGACGACGGCCTCACCCTCACCGGCGCCTACATTACGGCCGTCTGCCGCTGCGCTCCGCCCGCCAACAAACCGCTGCCGGAGGAAATCCGCAATTGCCGCCCCTACTTGGAACGCGAGCTCGATCTGCTTCCCACTCTCAAAGTGGTCGTGGCCCTGGGCAAGATCGCCTTCGACAATTACCTCGACATCCTCAAGTCGCGCGGCGTCATCCGCAGCCGCGCGCCTTTCGTTTTCGGACACGACCGCCAGTTCTCCACCGCGCCCGGCCAGCCCGTCCTGCTCTCTTCCTACCACCCCAGCCAGCAGAACACCTCGACCGGCAAGCTCAACGAGAAGATGCTGCTGGCCGTGTTCCGCCGCGCCCGTAAACTGGCCGCTACTGATTGATCCGGTCGATGTCCTCTTTGTTCTCCGGCCGCCGGTCCGTGTTACACTTCGCCTGATCTATGGCGCAGCAGCCACCCCACTCAAACGCATGGTTGGCCATCCGGCGGCCTTTGCTCGTGGCCGTCGTCTTCGGCTGTGCCGTCTCGCTGATGACCTCCGGCCGCTTGTCCCTTCGCCTGGCCGCGCCCGCCGCCCTCTACTGGACCTTCGTGCCTCTGCTCGAAATCGCCGGCCTGGCCGCCGTGTGGCCGTGGAAGCGATCTCCGGTTTCCTTCGCCCGCGCCATCGACCTCTTTTTCGTCAGCAACACTCCCTGGTCGCTCTGGTTCACTGCCTTTGCCGCCCTCTGGGCCTTGTTTCCGCCGGCACGGGTCTTCGCCTGGACCGGAAACCCCTGGCCCTGGTACGCCTCCGCTCTGGCCGTCGGGCTCTGGTGCGCCCGCCTCGACTTCCGGTTTTTCCGCAGCGTTCCCGGCCGCACTCCCGCGCGCGCCTGCCGCGACCTCGCCGTGCAACGTTTCATCGCCTGGACCGGCGGCGTCGCATGGTTCATGGGCCCTGCCGCCTGGCAGGTGGTCGCTTCCCGGGTCGGCCTATGAACTCCGTGCGCCGAGTCTCCGCCGGCCTGCTGCTGGCCGCCCTCGCCGCCGGCACGCTCGCCGACCGGCCCCAGTCGCAACCTCCTCTTTGGATCGCTGGATATCGCGTCCTCGCCGCCGATTTCCACGTTCACTCGTATCCTCTGAGCGCCAGCACTCTGGCGCCCTGGGACCTGGTTCTCGAAGCCCGCCGCCAATCGCTCGACGCCATCGCCATCACCGGCCACAACCAGGTGGAAGCCGGACTGTGGGGCCGCTGGTTCGCCCGCCTGGTGGGAGGTCCCACGGTCATCGCGGGAGAAGAAATCCACGCGCCCTTCTACCACCTGATCGCGGCCGGCATTCACTCGACCATCAGTTGGCGGAACACCGCCGCCCAATCCATCGCCGAGATTCACGCCCAGGGCGGCGTGGCCATCGCCGCGCATCCCGTCCGAGGTTCGTGGCCGGCCTTCGATCCCCAGGCCATGGCCTCGCTCGACGCCTCCGAAATCATGCAGCCCATCGTCTGGGGTTACAACTATTACGGCGCCCGCGAGCTGCGCGAGTTTTACCAACGCGGCCCGCTCGCCGCCATTGGCTCCTCGGACTATCACGGCATGGGACCGCTCGGCATCTGCCGCACTTACGTCTTCGCGCGCGACGATTCCGAACAGTCGATCCTCGAAGCCATCCGCCGGCGCCGCACCGTGGTTTATGATCGCGACGGCCGCGCCTGGGGCGACGCCCAACTCATCCAACTGGCCGGGGGCCGCCTGCGCGATCGCGAGCCGCAACCCTCCGGCGCGCTCGATCTCTTCAGCCGCGCTGCCGGCCTGCTGGGACTCATCGGCATACTGATTTCGGGCAATCGCGTTGTATACTCGGCTAAGGAAAAGGAGATCGTACCGAAATGAAACGAATCGTCATATGCGCCCTGTTGCTCGGCGGAATGCTGACTGCGCTGGCCCAGGTGGACAAGGAAAAACTCAAGACTGGCAATAAGAAGAGTCCCAACGCGGAAACCTCCGTCACCGTGAACGGCAAGAACCTCTGGATCGCCTACCACGCGCCATCCGTCAACGGCCGCACCATTTTCGGCGGCGACAAAGCTCTGCAGCCGGATGACTCCGTTTGGCGTCTGGGCGCGGACTACGCCACCGTTCTGCACACCGATGCCGCACTCGACTTCAACGGCCTCGCCGTCCCCGCCGGCGATTACACCCTCTACGTGGCCCTCGACAAAGGAAAGTGGCAGCTCATCGTCAATAAGCAATTGATGAACGCCGCAGGCACCCGCAACCAATGGGGCATCAACATGGACGGCACCACCACCGAAGATCCCGCCAAAGATGTCGGCCGCGTCCCCATGACCATGGGCAAGCCGCCGGCCTTGGTCGAAACCCTCAAAATCGCGCTCAGCGCCAGCGGTAACAAAGGTAAAATCGACGTCGCCTGGGAAAACGTCACTGCGTCCGTCCCGTTCACCGTAAAGTGAGGGCCGAATCTTACGCCCCGTTCCGGGGCTGCGGGGACTCACTGCTGTTCCCACGGCTTGCGCCGTGGGCTAGTTTCTTGCGCCCGGGCTTGCCGGGCTAAGACCGGCCAGGAGGCCGGTCCCACCTAGTAAACTGGAGGTGCATGCGGCAAGAAGCGCCCTTCTTCGAAGGCAAAGAACCCACGCTGATTTATATCGCGAAAAAATTGAAGGACGCGCTCCGGCTGGAGTCCGTCCTCACGGATGCCGGTTTCGATTACGGCGTCGAGGCCGACGAATACCGCGGCGGCTTCATCTTCCTCAGCACTCGCGTCGGCGCCTTCTTCTATGTGCTTCCCGAAGCCACCCAGGCGGCCCGCGAGCTCATGCAGCGCAACCGCTTCCGCCCCTACATCGAGCCGGCCCCGCAGCAGTAATCCCGACGGCCCTTGTCCGGATCGTTCAACATACGCAGCAGCGCATCCACATTCAGGTTCACCTGCATGACGGTGGCTTCGTTGCGGTCGAACGTCACCAGCAGCATCCTGGTGGTGCGGCCCAAATCCCCTAAGTAGATGTAAGCCGATTGGCCGTCGCGCCGCGAATGCACCCGCAGCAGCCGGTGCAGGCCGCTTTCGCCGATCCGGTCCATGAAGCGGTCCAGTTCCTCCTGGTCTTGGTCGTCGCTCCTCAGGTTTTCGAACACCGCCAGCTTGAAGCCGGTCGCGCCGCCGGGCCGCACCACCTTGACGAAAAAACTGGCGACGCCCATCAACGGGACGTGCATCTGCCGCACGCCATACTGGTGCTCGATCGCTTTGACCGCGCAGTCGAATTCCCAGTCCGCTCCCCAGGCTGCGCTCGAGATCGCCAGCAAGACCAGCGGCAGCCGCGCCCTCATTTGCCACTCTTCTTTCCGGAGAGATGCACGTCCACATCCAGCTTGGGAATGCCGAACTCGCCGCCCAGCTCGCCCAGTTGCGAAGGATCGATGGCGCCCACGATGCTCACCACCGTCAATTCCTTCGGCTCTGCCGCGATCAGCACGATGCCCGCCAGCTTTCCCTCGCCGCCATCCTTGAAGTAAACGTCCACATTGTCGCCGTTTTTCTCCTTCACTCCCACAACCCGCCCCCACGGCGCCGATTGCACCTGCGCGCGCACCGCATCCACGTCCGCCGCCGAGTATTCTCCCGCGCCAGCGAAGGTGAAGCTGCGCACCGAGATGCTCTGCAACCCGGAAACCAGGTTCTTGGCGCGCGACTGGTCTTCATTCTTGCCGGAAAGGAAACGGCCGGCCAGCCGCAGCATGGCGCCATCCAGCGTGATATCCACCGATTCCACGGCTTTGGCTGCCAGTTTGTCCAGGTTGACCGGCAGCTTGATATCCTGGGCCGCCAGCGAAGTTGCCAGCACCGCCGCCAGCGCCGCCGCCAGCGCAATTCCCGCGATTCTCATTGTTTCCTCCTAGTCATAAATACGCCGGAAGAAGCGCCGAGAACGCAACACTTGTTTTGGCTTCAGGCGGGTTGAGTGGGCCGGGTGAGTTAAGAAGCCAGAAGTCGAGGAAGTCAGAATGAAAGAGGGCGTTGCGCGCGGCTGAAGGTTGGCAGGCGAAAGCGCCTGCCCCACAAGAAATGAAGACACTTGTGGCGTGAGATCGGGATGGAACGAGGGCGTTGCGGCGGCCGGGGCTCGCGGACTTGTCGCCGGGCGTGTCTCCGGATTTTCTCGGACCCAATTACGGGCGGCCGCCAATGATTTGAACCGCATCTTCAGGGTTAGCGACGCTGG
>JBEKDA010000110.1:0-7618 GCA_050014595.1 Bryobacteraceae bacterium | reverse complement strand
TCAAAAGGTCGCCGAATCTGCAAGGCTGGAGTTACGCGACCACGCGGAAACTCACGGCTACTGATTTCGAACCGCTCCGCTTCCTCCTGCCCCAGAAATAACCAGATATCGGCAAATATCGGTAGCGGTTCCGCGCGCGCCGCCCGACTATTTGAGAGTAGCGCTGATCCGTTCCTACCAGGCCGCGGCCAAGGCTGCCACCTCGCCCCGAAAACGCCGATAGATGCACGCGCAGTCTGGCCGTCTGCTGCGGCGACACCCAAGGGACCGGTCATCGTGGTCAGCACATACACCCGAACGTCTGTTGGTTTTGGAACCTTTGCAAAACCGGGCGGGCAATCCATACAATGGATGCCATGGAGTTTCGCCCGGCGCCACTCTGGACGGTCGCCGCCATGGCCGCGGCTCTGTGCCCTGCCCTTACCAGCAATGCTCAGCCGACCCCGCAGAATGCCTCCGCGCCGGCGTTCGAAGTCGCCTCGATCAAGCCACTCGAAAAGGCTACCTGGCTGCAGATCTCCCCCCAGCGGTCCGGAGGAAGAATTTCCTGGCAGGCCAACCTCTATCAAATGGTTTTGTACGCCTACCATCTCCCCGCGTGGCGGGTTACCGGACTGCCGCAGAGCGACGCCATTTTTCAGGTTGATGCCAGCACCGACGCGGCCTCGACCACCGAGCAGATCCGTCAGATGTTGCAGTCGTTGCTGGCCAACCGCTTCAAACTGGCTGCGCATCGTGAGACCAAGGAACTCAACGGCTACAACCTGACGGTGAGCAAGAGCGGGCTCAAGCTCAGAGAAGCCAAGCTCGGCGATCCGCCGGCTCCGCTGCCGGAATGGTTCGCGGGCAAGGATGCGCTGATCCCTGAGATCGAAGGCAAAGCGATCGCCACCATGGAAGGCAAAGGCATAACCGCCGTAACCGGCCGCGGAGTCACCATGGCCGACCTGGCGAACGCCCTGCAAGCGCCGTTGGGCACTTTCGTGGCGAACAAGACCGGACTGACTGGGAAGTATTATTTCGGCATCAAGTTCCTGCGCGACGACGCGCCGCCGGATGCCGACGCCCCCACGTTGGCTCAAGCCGTACAGGAACTCGGCCTGCGCCTGGAAAAAGAAAAAGGGCCGGTGGAAATCCTGGTGATCGATCACCTCGAAAAGATGCCGACCGAAAATTGACCGCCAGCCATTGCCGCTACTCTGGATGAGAAGTGCTAGAGTTCCCGTATCATGAAACGCCGCGAGTTTCTCACCAGCTCGATCGCCGGTCTTGCTGGTGTCGCCGCCAGCCGCGTTACCGCACGCGGGTCGAGCGAATCAGGGGATGCGCCGCAACATGGTCAATCACCCTGTGAGGGGCACTTGGCGCAAGCCTGCTGTTACATCTCCCGTAGCGCCTCCACCGGATCCGCCCGACAAGCCCGGACGGATGGCCCGAGCGATGCGGTCACCGCAACCAAGAGCAAAACCACAGACGCCGCAGCTAGAGTTGGTGGATCATTCGGCCGCACGCCATAGAGCAGACTCGCCAGATAACGGGTGGTGCTGAGTGCCACGCCTAGACCCGCTGCCAATCCAATCACAACGGGGACGATCGCCTGCCGCAGGATAAGAGCCATCACAGCGGCGCGACCGGCGCCGAGCGCCAGCCGGATCCCCATTTCCTGCGTGCGGGCCGCGACCGAGTGGCTGACTACGCCGTAGATCCCCACCGCGGCGATTCCGAGCGCCAATGCGCCGAACACCGAGAAGAGCACGAGTGGGAACTTCCGATCGGCGGAAGACCGCGCGATCAATGCTTCCATGGTAGCGGTTTCACCTAACGGCTCACCGGAATCGACCCGGCGAACAGCTGCACGTAGCGCGTCGGCCGCGTCGGCTTTGCTGCCTAGGTATCGCAGCGCGATCGTGATCCGACCGGTCATCGGCGCCTGGAGCCACGGCACATAGACTTCGGGACCCGGCGCTTGATCCTTCCCGAGTTGGCGCACGTCTCCGGCCACGCCCACGACCTCCAGCCATGGCTTGGAGTCGTCGACGCGCAGCCTGCGGCCGATTGGGTATTCGGTCTGAAATGCTGTGTGGGCGAGTGTGCGGTTGACGATGCAGACGGTCGCTGCGCCGTCGCGGTCCGCCTCGTCGAACTCGCGGCCAGCCAACAGCGGTATGGAAAGAGCTGAGAAGAAGCCCGGCGTGACGGACCGGTACTGCACGACGCCGAGATCGAGTTCGCCACGCCCTTCGAAGACCATTCCCGTACGGCCCTGCTGATCGCCAGTGAAGGGAAGCGGGAAACCGCCGCCTGCGGCTAGGGTGATGGGCTGCTGGCGCAATTCGCGGAGGAGATCGGCGGAGAACGCCGCGCGCCGCGCCGGATCGCGGAAGCGGGCTGCGGAGAGCGGCGCATTGGCTACCAGCAGATGCTCGGGGCGGAAGCCGAGGTCCTCCTCGGCCATGCGGCGAAGGGTGTTGAATAGGAGTCCGGCGGCGGCCAGCAGCACCACGGCAAACGCAACCTGAACCGCCACCAGCGCTCCGCGAAGCGTCTGGCCGCCGCGCGTGGCGGTCCGCCCGGTGCCCGGCCGCAGAGTGGCGCCGAGGTTCGCGCCCGCGGCACGGAGCCCCGGTAGAATCGCGATAGCGATGCCCGTGCCCAGTGAGATCGCTAGCGAAAACAGCGCCACCAGCAGATCCACGCTGATGTCCTCGGTGCGCGGAACGCTGGCGGGGATGACGGGCAGAAGCAGGTCCACTCCCCAAAATGCCAGCAGCAAACCCAACGCGCCACCAGTCAGGGATAGGACGAGACTTTCCGCTAAAACCTGGCGGAACAGATGCTTGCGGCCCGCGCCGAGCGCCACGCGGATCGACATTTCGACGGAGCGGCCTTCGAGACCAGCTAGCAGCAAACTTGAGAGATTGGCACAGGCGATCAGCAGCACGATGCCAACCGCCGTGCTCAGGATCACGAAGGCGCGGCGGTTCTCGAAAGTCATTTCTTCCACTAGGCCGTCGACGTGGGCGCTCCAGCCGGCATTGAACTTTGGGTCGATCCCGGCGGCGCGCGCGGAGAGTGCGGTGGCTTCCGCCTGCGCCGCCTCAATGCTCACGTCGCGCCGCAGGCGGCCGATCAAGTTTAGATTGTGGGAGGAGTACTCTGAAAGGTATGCTGGCGTGCCGAACGGGTGGGGTAGCCAGATTTGCGTTTCCGGCGGGTAGCGGAAGTCTTGCGGCATGACTCCGGCAACGCGGTACGTCGCATCGCGCACCAGCACGTTCCGCCCGAGAATCTCCTGAGCGCCGCCAAATCGGTCTTTCCACAGGCTGTAGCTTAGGACCACCTCGCCATCGCCTTCGAACCAGCGCCCCAGTATCGGCTGGACGCCCAAAGCTTCAAAGAACGAGCGGGTCACGCGGTAGCCTCGCAGCAACACCGGTTCGCCTGAGCCGGCCAGCGGAACGAGCTCTGAATCGAAATTCGTGGCGCCCAAAACTTCAAAGCTCTTGGATTGGTCCAGAAAATCCTGATACAAAGCACCCGAGGAACTGATGCAGCCGCGCGAGTCGAACGAAGTGTTCCTGTGCCCGCCGTGTTCAAGCCTTCGTTGCAGTGGTTGGTTGCAATCGCGGATTTCGACCAGCCGAGCTTCGGCCGGGAAGCCGAGCGGCCGCAGGAAGACGGCACGGACCACGCTGAAGAGGGCGGTATTGGCGCCGACAGCCAAGGCGATAGTGAGGATTGCCATGAGGCTGAGGGCGCGGCAACGCCAGAGGAATCGCCAAGCCATGCGGGCTATGACTGCAATCCGGGGTCCACGGGAACCCGTTGGATCTCGGAGCCGTCTGATCGGCAGGGTGTGCGGATTTGGGACTATGGTGTCCGGTTCAAGACATCTATTTTGATTTCTAATGCTTAGTCGAGGCCCTGGGACTTGTGAAGCTCTGGGACATCCCCTCAGATCGACGCAAGCCTTCTCCGTGGCAACCCGACTTCATCGTAAGGTACCGCCCGGCTAAGCTTTTCGCCGCGCGTTTGGGGTTCGGCTACACTCGGCTTGGGTCAGTTTCGGAAGGAGCGGTGAGTCATGTCGCATAACCGGCGAGGACCCACTTGCCGAAAGTTTGCTCGGTAGACATGCTCCAGGCGAGCGTTATTCGTTGATATCGGAAGTGTTCTCGTGGGCAAGGTCCGCCCGTGGGCCTTGAGCTGCGAGTGATTCCATGTCCTTCTTGCGGGCGAGCCGGCGATGGAGTGGCTGACGAAGTTCGCGCCGACGCGTCACAAGGTATAATCGCTGGTAGATTGGGTGCGGTCTTATTCCGGCGCATCCTTTTCGTTCCCTTCCACGCAGCCCAAGGAGGTCAGCAATATGATGCGAGCACTCGCAGGCATAAGCTTCATCGTCCTTCTGTCAGGCGCGGCGGTATGTCAGTCAGGCGCGAACAAGCCCGCTTTTGACATCGCTGACATCCATGTGAGCCCGCGCAGCGATTGGGTGAAGGACCCGACGCACCCGATGCAAGGCGGATTCCTCAGCGCCGACCGGTATGAGCTGCGGCGAGCCACTATGCTCGACCTGATCAGGATCGCGTACAACGTCGATGCCGACAAAGTGTATGGAGGGCCGAGCTGGCTCGACTACGACCGCTTCGAAGTAGTCGCCAGGACCAAACGTGGAACGCGTCCTGAAACGTTGAGGCTGATGCTTCAGACGCTGATTGAGGATCGCTTCCAGGTGGTGGTCAAAATGGACACGCGGCCAGTGCCGGGCTATGTGCTCTCGAAAGGCAAGCGCGAGCTGAAGTTGAAAGCGGCGACCGATACCTCAAACACGGCCGGCTGCCAGACCCTGCGTCCGACGGTCGGTGCCGGGATAGCGTACCAAAACATTCAATGCCGCAACGTGACGATGGATGCGTTTGCGCCGACGCTTCGCCGACTCGTTTCGGGCCCTCTCAGGAATCTCCCGGTGGTGGATTCGACCGGCCTCGAAGGAGGTTGGGACATCGATCTCCAAATTGCCGCGCGGTCAGCGCTGTCCGACGGCGCCGCGGACGCCGGTGTCGTCGAAGCGGTGGACAAGCTCGGACTGAAGCTCGAATTAGGAAAAGTTCCGCAGCCGGTCCTGGTCGTCGAGAACGCGAACGAGCAGCCTTCAGCAAATCCGCCCGGCGTAGCGGCGAGTCTGCCTCCTCTTCCCCCGCCCGAGTTTGAAGTGGCGTCGATCAAGTGGCCCTGCAATGACAACATCACGATGTCTCTCCGATTTGAGGCCGGCGGCCGCGTAACGGCGACCTGTGTGTCTCTGCTCATTCTGATCAAGCAAGCGTGGAACCTGGCTAATTTCGAGCAACCGGTGGGAGTGCCGAAATGGCTCGGAGATAATTCGACTGGACACAATATCAGCATCGTTGCGAAGGCGCCCGTAGGCGTCGCCCCGGACCCGCAGAACAATGCACAGGCCAGGGATACTCTCCACATGATGCTGCGCGCGCTGCTGATAGATCGCTACAAGATGACGGTCCATTATGAAGATCGTCCCATGGATGCCGACACACTCGTGGCAGTAAAGCCGAAACTGACCAAAGCCGATCCTGCGAACCGGACCGGATGTACGCGGCACAATCAGCAGCAACAGGGCCGAGCCCTTCTGGTCCGGCTTGTTTGCCAAAACATGACCATGGCCCAGTTCGCGGAGCAGATCCCAGCGTACGACTCCGATATTTACTATCCGGTGCTGGATGGCACCGGTATCAGTGGGGCGTGGGACTTCACGCTTAATTACGATGCGATGGCGACTCTGAATGCACGGTTTCCGCTGTTCGGCGGCGGTGCGGCCGCCAATCCTAACGGAGAGGCGTCGGACCCATCGGGCTCCATTTCCTTTGTCAACGCGATTGAGAAGCAGCTCGGGTTGAAGCTGGAAGTACACAAGCGGCCGGAGCCGGTGCTTGTCATCGATCACATTGAGGAAAAGCCGACGGAGAATTGAAACCCCAAGGAGGCAGCCGCCAGGCGCGTAGCCGAAACGCATGTGATCGATCAGTTCCGGCAAGCGGATTTCACGTTGGTGCAGATGGGCAACCGCTAGCGTTGCAGTTACGCTGAACGGAAGTCGAACTTCGCACTGACATCGCCCTATTTCATGAGGGGACAGGGTAGTCGCGGCTCGGACGGTGCTCGTGCGTTATGTGGGGATATGGAAAACCTCGGGGAGAATATGGCTGTCAACCTGGAAAGAGGGGGCGCGACAGGCGGAGTTTTTCTTCTGGCGCCACGCGCGTGCTGCCCTGTGCTGCCCTGCGGCCCGTAAGTCTTTTGTTTGTGGTAGCGCTAACGGGAATCGAACCCGCTAAAGGCCGTCCGGGTCTTTCCGCGTTTGCCCTAAGTCTTGCGTTTTCATAGGTGTTTGTCCTCGCGCGATCCGCAGAGTGCCGCCACGGGGGGCCGACGTCATGGGGCGGTCATGGGGCGGCGCCTCAAACACAAGCGCGCCGAACCGCCGAAAACCGCGCACATTTTGGGGGCCGGGACGGCCGCCTGGTCAGGGGCGCGGCGGGTTTGCGCCACGGGGCCGCCAGGGCGCGCCGGATGAGGCCGTGCGGACGGTGGTGGCCACCGGCACCACGCGTGCCCCCCAAACTCAGAAAGGCCGCCCGTTTCCAGGCGGCCTTCGACATCGATCATAGTTACTCCGAAAGCCTATTGAATCGGCCCCTTGGGCTGGCTTGCCCGCGCGTCCTCGCCGGGGGTGGACATTGCCTCGATCACCAACTCGGCGACCTCCAACCAGAATTTCCCGACGGGTTGGTCGGCGTACTTCTTGCGGGTGTAGTCCATCCCGGAACCGTGCGCGTAAGCCACGTAGGCGGCGGACAGGTACCGCGCGACATCCAGGATTTCCTGTGGACCGGGGTTTGCCATATCGATCCTCAGTTTACCTTGGTCGCCTTGACGGCTTCGCGGGCAGACTGCATGACCTTGCCGAATATCTCGGCCGCCTCCTCGTCCTTGCCACGGAGCGCATGGCTGTAGATGTCCGCTGTCGTGCTCACCGACGAGTGGCCCATACGCTCCGAGACGGTGGTGAGGGCCACGCCCTTTTCGAGCAGGATGCTTGCGTGGCTGTGGCGCACGGTGTGCAACGACGATCCCTTGGGCAGGCCCAACCGCCGGCAGATCCGCGAAACCGTCGCGGAAATCGAATCCGGCTTCAATTCCGTGCCGTCTGGGTTGGCGAAGATCAGGTCCAGGTCGGCGCGGTAGTCCGGGCCGAACTGCCGGCGGAACTTATCCTGGCGCAGTCGGTGCGCTTCGAGGACCCCGGCCGTTCCCGGCGGCAGTGCGATGTCGCGAGGCTCCTCCGTCTTTGTGGTCTTATAAACCAGCCCGTCCCTCGTCTGACAAAGTGAACGATCCACGAAGACCTTGTTGTTGCGGATGTCCGACCAGCGCAGTGCCAGCACCTCGCCGCGGCGGCATCCGGTGGCCACGCACATCTCCAGGAACGTCTGGAGGCACCAGGGGCCCAACGAGCAAGCCGTCAGCAGATCCTGTTCAGCCGGAAGCAGCGCCAGCCCGGCACGCTTCTTCAGCCTGGGGAGGTCGCTGTGAGTTA
>JBEKDA010000109.1:0-6774 GCA_050014595.1 Bryobacteraceae bacterium | reverse complement strand
TCGGTCCCCATCGGGCAAAGCCCGGTGAGTGCCGCAAGGCCTTAACAGCCGCCGAGAAGTATCAGTACCACCTGAAAAGCAACGCTTCCTGGCCAGGAAGGTGAAGGACGCGAAAGCTTGCGGCGAGTGCAAGCTTCTTATCCAATTCAAAAGTAGCATGGAGGAAGGCATCAAGCCGCGGGATGTGAGCTGCAAGTGATTGATAACAGGGCAAATTGAGGTGAAAGATTTCTGTCACCGACTTGCAGAACTCGCCACAATAGCTGAATTGTGTTCTCGTGGATGAGGGCGAAGGCCGGTTTTTTGGAGAATGGGGTTGGCAGGCGGAAGTGCCTGCCCCGCATCTCCCGGGCCAAAACAGGCAGGGCTTTGGACGCCATGCGCCAGCTCTTCCTGCCACGCTCCTGTTACAAATCCGCAGCGCGTAATTCACTGTTCCGTCATTGTCTTGTAAAGTTCGATTGCTAAGATCCTTGTGCCATCGACTCACTCCGGAGGGAAAAAGTGTCAAGTCAATCGAAGGGGACTCCCATGAGAATACTGCGCCTTGGCGCCTTGCTCGCACTTCTTGCATTCCTGCCAGTCTCGCCCACTTTGCTCGCCCAGCCCGAATCCGGCGCGACGCTTACGGGAAGCGTACTGGATCAGGCGGGAAAGAGCATTCAGGGCGCTGCCGTGGTTATCAAGAACGAAGCCACCGCGACCACTCGCGCGCTTGTGACTGATTCCGATGGTCATTTTTCGGTTTCCGGACTGCCCGCCGGAATTTACACAATCGAAACAATGGCCCCTGGTTTTGCCAGGAACAGCCGCACCGGCATCCAGCTCTCCGCGAACAAAACGGAAGATCTCTCGATCTCAATGAGCGTGGAAGCCCTGGCGCAGGCGGTCACCGTGGAGGCAAGCGTTTCGCTGGCAGCACAACTCGCACCATCCGGCAACACGCTGGAGGCAACTTCCGCCAAGAGCGAGATCAGCGGAACCTTCATCAAGAACTTCGAAACACCGACCGCGGATTACGGCGAAGTGGTGAATTATTCGCCGGGGACGTTCACCCTCAGTCCCAATGGAGCCGGACTCGGCCAGGGCAAGATTTTTTTTCGAGGCCTCGGGGACGGTCTATATAACATCACCTTCGACGGCATTCCGTTTACGGACACCAATAGCGTCTCGCATCATACCTGGGCGAATTTTCCGGCCCAATGGATCGGGTCGACGGATTTCGATCGCAGCCCGGGCGAGGCCTCGACCGTCGGACAATCCACTTTCGGCGGATCGATCAATTTGAAGTCCCTGGAACTACAGGCGGATCCGGACATCCGCGCGAGCGTCTCTTACGGCTCCTGGGATACACGCCTGCTCAGAATGGATTTCGATTCCGGGCTGTTTGGCCCCGGTGACCGGAACAGTCTCACGATGGACGTTCACCAAATGGAGTCCGACGGATACCAGACGTTTAACCACCAGAAGCGCGACGCGGGTTCACTCAAGTATCAATACCGAGTTTCCCCCCGAACGACCATCACTTTGTTCAGTGGAGTGGTGGATATCTGGAACAACACTCCGACCAATACGAGTCCGACGCGCGCTCAGGTTGCGGAGTACGGAAACAACTACCTGCTGAGCGGGGATCCAGGGACGGCTGCCGCGCCGAATCCTTATTACTATGGCTTTAACAAATACCATGTGCAGACGGATTTTGAGTATATCGGCTTCAACTCCGATCTGGGCAAAGGATGGAGGCTCGACAACAAGGCGTACACATACAGGTATTGGAACAGCGAGGTCTACCCGGGCACAACCATCAACCTCAGCACCAGCGCTCCCAGCGGAACGGATAAACTCAACGGCTATCGCCAGGCTGGCGATACCGCGGCTCTCAGTCATGAAGACAAGTGGGGGATATTCACCGTGGGCATCTGGTACAACTGGGCCTACACCGACCGCTATCAGATTCCGAGGAATCCTGTTACGGGTTTAGATACGCCCCTGCCCAATTTTCACGAGCATTTCATTACGCAATCGACCCAGGCATTTGCCCAGTACACATGGAGAGCGACCAAGAAGCTGGCGATTACGGTTGGCATCAAGAACAGCGACCAGGCCCTGCATCTGGATCAGTACCAGGACAACGGCACGGTCGGATGCCTCGGCGGAACGGCGGCGAAGGACCCTGTGACAGGCGCCCCCATCTGTATCGGCAATGCGGTTGCCTTCGTCACCCACAGCATCAATTGGAACAATTGGCTGCCGACGGGGACAGCCCGTTACCAAGTGGCCAGGAACTGGTCGGTCTACGGACAATTCGCCGAAGGCTCCGAAGCGCCACCCACCAGCATCTTCGACGTGACAGGCGGAAACGTCACCACGCCGGCGAAAGCCACGCTGGCAAAAACATACCAGGTTGGCTCGGTGCTCAAATTTAACCGGTGGACGCTGGATACCGACGCCTACTACCTTCATTACCAGAACGGCTACGCATCGTACACGGACATCGCGACGGGCGAGCCTGTCAACACCCTGACCGGCCCATCGAACACGAAGGGCCTGGAAGCGGAGAGCAATATCGTGATCGGCCATGGATTCAACGTGTACCTGAACGGTTCGCTGGGCTCCGCGAGATACCAGACCGGTCCCAACTACCCCAATGGTGGCTTGTTTGTGGCAAACGCGCCGAAGAACGTCGAAACAGCGGGCCTGTTTTACCAGCACAAGAACTGGGACATTGGTTTCCTTCATAAGCGCGTCGGCCCGATGTACGACGATAACGGAACATTGGCATACGTGATTAATGGAATCTCGCTCAAGTTCCCCGTCAACCAGGCGATCGCGATCAACCCCTTCGATGTCACAAACTTCTTCTTCAATTACACTATCAAGAATGAGGGATGGCTCAGGGGCAGCAAGATCGGCTTCTCCACCAACAACCTTTTCAACAACCAGAACATTGTCGGCATATCGGCAGCCACAAAGGCGACACTGGCTGTGCCCTTCGCGCCGAGTCCGAACGATCTGATAAACACGCTGCCTGGCCGCAGCGTCATGATTTCGCTGACGGTCGGCTTGGCGCCGAGGCGGTAAATCAGTTCCGGACATACGCTGCGCGATCAGGCACCACGCAAGGCATAACTTCGCAGGCTGTGGCGCACACGTCGAGACTCCACTCGATGCGGCTGCGCACTG
Organism: Bryobacteraceae bacterium; assembly: GCA_050014595.1. Taxonomy (GTDB): domain Bacteria; phylum Acidobacteriota; class Terriglobia; order Bryobacterales; family Bryobacteraceae; genus PALSA-129. The sequence continues at coordinate 3,591 of JBEKDA010000109.1, read as the reverse complement.
GGGCGGCGGGCGTCGGCAGGAGTGCCGACGCGGCACGCAGGAGTGCGTGCGCCACGGCTGTTCAATCCGCCGATGTGAAACTAATTTTGCGTCGGCCCTTAGTTGCCGCCTCCCGAACCCTCATTGGCACCGCTGGGCGCGCCGCGAGGATCCGGTTTGATGGCGACCGGCTGGTTATAGGTCTGGCCGTCCACGGTGAGGCGCACGGTGTACTGGCCGGCCTGCAAGCCCCCGGCCCCGCCGCGTCCACCGCCACCTCCGCCGCCCCGTCCCCCGCGGCCGCCGCGTCCGCCCGCAGCCGGGTTAGCGGCCGCCGCGTCGGGAGCCGCTGCTGGAGGCGTGCAGGCGTCTGGCACCGGCGCACCGCCGCCGCCTCTTCCGAAACCGCCGCCACCGCCCCGTCCGGCTGCGCCGCCGAGCGCAAAACGATGCATCCCGGCAGCGGCCGAGGGCGGCTGCGCCGGTTGTTCCCAAATGGCCTGCACGTTCAAGGTTTCGGTATCCACGGGACGCACCGGCGTGTCACTCGCGGCGCAGGCCCGCACCGCTCCGGCTCCATCGACCAACTCCAGCTTCAACGGCTTGGCCGCATCGGCCTTGAGCCAGTAGTAGGCCAGAACGCCCGAGGGTGGATTCAGTTCCTGCGGCTCCTCATGCGGCAAGGGCGTGCCGTTCATGCCGCCCTGCCGGATGGCGTAGGTTTCACCTGGCTTGAACAGATAAGCATTGGAGGAAACGATTTGCGCTCCCTGCGCTGCGATCTGCCGCAGCGCCGCCATTTGATCCATCACCCAGAAACCGCGGCCGTGGGTGGCGACGGCCAGATCGTCGCCGTGCACCACGATGTCGCGCACCGAGGTGACCGGCATGTCGTTCTGCAGCGGCTGCCACTGGTCGCCGTCGTTGAAAGAAACATAAACGCGCAGCTCGGTGGCGGCGTACAGCAGCCCCTTGGTTTGGGGATCTTCCTTCACCGAGTTGACGTACGCGCCTTCGGGAATGCCGGCGGCCACATTCTGCCAGGTCTTGCCCCCGTCGTGCGTGCGATAGATATAAGCTTTGTTGTCGGCGATGCGGTGGCGATCCACCGACGCGTAGGCGGTCTCGGCATCGAAGTGGCCAGCTTCAATCTGCGACACCTTGCTCCAGGCGGTCATGGCCGGAGGCGTGACGCCGGCCCAGTGTTTGCCATCGTCGCGGGTGACGTGGATCAAGCCGTCGTCGGTGCCCACCCAGACGGTTGCGGCCTGGAGTGGCGAAGGACCAATCGTATATACCACACCGAAGCGGTTGGTCATCGCCTGGTCGATATCCTTGGCGGTGACCGGGTCCAGATTGGCGGGCACGGGCGGATTCAGCCGCGAAAGGTCGGGGCTGATTTTTTCCCACGTGCGGCCGCGGTCGCGCGAGCGCATGACAAATTGATTGGCGTAGTACAACGCTTCATCGGCCTGGGAGAAAACCTGCGGCAGCGTCCAGGTCTTGCGGTTGGGGTCGTCCGGATCGGGTGGTGGCAGTTGTCCGCCGAGCGGCGCGGCAATGTTGAGCGCCTGATCGCAGCGCCCGGCGCCGCTGCCGTAAAGAATATTGCCGTCCTTGGGGTCGGGGATCACGGTATTGCTTTCGCCGGCCAGGCAGGTGGGCTCCCAGTTGCGGAACGAGAGCACGCCCTGCCTTGACCAGGTGCTGACGCCCACGCCGCCGCTATCCTGCTGCGCGCCGTAGAGCCAATAGGGGAAACGGTTGTCGGCCGCCACGTGATAGATCTGGGCGGTGGGCTGGTTATACCAGGTGCTCCAACTCTTGGCGCCATCCACGCTGACCACGGTACCCTGATCGCTGCTGAGCACCATGCGGTTCCCGTCCGTGGGATTGACCCAGAGTTGGTGGTAGTCGTCGCCGCCGGGCGCTCCCTTCACCGGAATAAAAGTCTTGCCGGCGTCGGTGGTCATGAAGGTAGCGGTGTTCATGACGTAGGCGCGGTCGGGGTTGGTGGGATCTACGGTCACGGCTTCGAAGTACCAGCCGCGGCCCCACAGCCGGTTCTCGCTGTTGACCAGTTTCCAGGTGGCGCCGGCGTCATCGGAGATGTAGACTCCGCCGCCGGTGCTCGAGGCCGCGCCGCCACCTCCGCGGCGTCCGCCGGCTGCCGGAGCGGGCGGGGCTCCGCCCGCTGGAGCCGCTGCCGCCGCTGCTGCCGCTACCGCCGCTGCTGCCGCTACCCCCGCTGGCCCTGCCGCGCCGCGTCCACCGCCGCCTCCGGCGCCGCGCGCGACACCGCTGCCGAGATCATCCACTACCGCCCACAAACGGTTGGGGTTGCTGGGCGAAACCGCGATGCCGATTTTGCCGACGAACTGGTCGGTGGGCAGCCCACCGGTCAATTGCTTCCAGGTGTCGCCTCCGTCGGTGGATTTGTACAGCCCGCCACCGGGCAGGTTGGTGGGCGCGTAGACCGACCAGGGCGGACGGCGCGTCGCCCACAGCGACGCATAGAGCACGCGCGGATTCTTGGGATCGATGGCCACATCGATGGCGCCGACATTCTCGGGATCGCCGGTCTTGAACAAGACTTTCTTCCAGGTCGTGCCGCCGTCCACCGAGCGATAGACGCCACGATCGGGATTGGCGTCATAAACGTGGCCGAGCGCCGCCACATAGACTCGATTCGGATTCCTCGGGTCGACCACCACGCGTCCGATCTGCCGCGTGGCTTCGAGGCCGATATGCGTCCAGGTCTTGCCCGCATCCATAGATTTATACATCCCGGCGCCGTAGGAGTGTTGGCTGCGGATATCGGGCTCGCCGGTGCCGACGTAGATCACGTTGGCATTCGAGGGGGCCACCGCGATGGCGCCGATCGAGCCGATCGGAATGCCCTCATCGGAGATCGGGACCCAGGTATGGCCGGCGTTCTCGGTCTTCCACACGCCGCCGCCAACGGATCCGAAATAGAAGGTGTCGGGCTGGCTGGCGTGGCCGGCGACGGCAAAGGTGCGTCCGCCGCGCATGGGGCCGACGTCGCGCCAATGCAAACCGGACAGCAGGCTGTTGGGGTACTGGCCTCCGGGGCTCCCCTGCTGGGCTAACATTCCGAATCCCAGCAAGCCCAACAGGCAAAGCGGTGCGAGAAAAACAAGCCAACGACGTCGACGAATCATAGCGGTTGCTCCTACCCGGCTTGAAACTACGAGCCGTAGGAACACTGTATCAAAAGGATGGCGGCGAGGGTGGGATTCGAATGGGCGTATGGCTGTGGTGAAAGGCGGGGCGGCGCCCGCCATATCCCCAGGCGCGCTTCGAGGGGTTGGTCCACAGGACATGCGCCAGATTGACGGTATCGGCATTCATGAGCAGCTATCCCGCTGATTTCAGCCCTCTTAATGTCAATATCGGTAGTCATGTGACATTATCTCGGAGCGCCGCGCACATCAAGCAAAAACCGGGGACTGGGGCAGGGCCCACCGCGCTGGGTGCGCGACGTAAAAGTGGGACTCCGGCTGGTTTGTATCAGGGCACGGCCTTTAGCCGTGCCGCAAGTCGCCGCACCAGAGGCTTTAGCCACTGTGAATTTTCCGGGCACCACAGGGG
>JBEKDA010000108.1:0-6872 GCA_050014595.1 Bryobacteraceae bacterium | reverse complement strand
CAATTCGGCAATTCGGAGCAACCGTCACCCTATCGACTATCGCGCTTCGGAAAAATCTTCCGTTAGGTTCAGGGAAAGGTGTGTTTTCCCTTGACAAGCCCTTATCATGGATGTCCCACTTAAGTGAACAGGATTGGGACTATTTTCCAGTGTTCCGGGCGGCGTCCTGGAGTTGCCTCAACTGGCGCCGCATGGTGTCGGCATCGGGGGCATTGGGGGCAAACTTCAGATAGTTGGTCAGCTCCTCGACGGCGGCCGGGAGATCCTTCTTCTGGACCAGAATACCCGCCAAGTATTGGTGGGTCTTAGGGTAACGGTGGGTGATGTCGAGCTTTTCGGTTTCGCGAAAGCTCTTTTCCGCGGCATCCATTTCCTTGAGCCCGTAGTGGGCAAGGCCGTTGAGGTAATAGAGGTCGGGGTAATCGAAGGGGTCGAGTTTCAAAGCCTGGCCACTGATTTCGGCGAGCTCCTGCCAGTTCTTGGCGCGGTAGGCGAGTTGCGCGAGCTGGAGGTAGGGGCTCAGGAATTTGGGTTCGGCAGCCATGGCGGTTGTGAAAGATTTGCGCGCGGCGTCGATTTGGAGTTGGGCGGCCTGGAGCTTGCCGAGTTCGAACCATGCCGCCGCGAACGCGGGATATAGTTCGGCGGCTTTGGCGAAGGCCTTGGCGGCCTCATCACCCTTGCCTCTCTTGATGGCGTCCATGCCCTTCTCGTATTCCTTGGCGGCATTTTTGGGGGCGCCGGCGGTGTTGGCGCTGATGACGCGGCCTTCGACGTCACCCATTTTGTGAAGGATGATGGTGCCGATATTGGGGTCGCCATCCGGGCGGTAATTGGAAAGGCTGACGACGTCGGAGCGGTAGCCGGGCAGATTGGCGCGCAACTCGCATTCGCGGTAGGGGCGATTGGGGTCGGCGGCGGGGTCGCTGGAGATTTTGACGGCGTTGGGGTTGACGGTGGCGTTGCTGAAATCGCCGGCATCCTGCACGAGGTCGTCGTGGCCGAGCTCGAAGCCGAAAACGCCCTTGCGGTCGGTATGGCCCTCGGTGTGGAGGGCGCCGCGGCAGACGCGCTCGATGGCCACGAGATCGGGCGGCGGGGTGCCGTCATCGAGCACCACCTTGCCGTTGATGAATTGGGGCGTCGGCTGGAATCCGGTGGGCGGATTGGAATTGGGAGTTTTCTGGCCGAAGGCGGGATGCAGAAGCAGGGCGGCGGCCGCCAGGAAGGCGTAGGATTTCACGTGCATGGGACCCTCTTTGTGCTGGGATTAATTATGGCATGCGGCAGGCGGCAGGCGGAATCCGTCCCGGGCTTGATAAAATATCGGGAGGAAGCTTATGAACAAACTCGCGACCCTGATGGCGTGCCCCCTGATTCTGATGTTGGCGGGCTGCGGCTCGACGCCGACCACCACCGTGAAGGAAGCGCCCAAACCGATTGAGCCGGTGACCGGGCAGAGCGCTCTTTACAAGATGTACCAGGTGGCGCGGTCGGCCTGGTCGGCCGATGCCCAGGTGCTGACGTGCACGAGCGTTCATCTGCCGGAGGTTCCGCAGGTGCGGGGCAAAGCGGGCGCATGGCAAGCCACGTTCACCTCGGAAACGCTGGGACGGAAGCGGCCGTACTCGTTCTCGGTGGTGGAATCGACGGACGTACACAAGGACGTGTTTGCAGGGCAGCAAGAAAGCTGGTCGGGGAAGCAGGGTGTGGAAAGCAGCTTCACGATTCAGGCGGTATCGATCGACACCAACGCGGCGTACAAGACGGCGCTCGAGCAGGCCGGGGACTACGACAAGAAGAACCCCGGGATGAACATCGCATTCGTGCTGGAAAAGACCAGCAAGTTTCCAGACCCGGCGTGGCGGGTGGTGTGGGGCGAATCGGTTGGGACGTCGAACTTTTCGATTTATGTAGACGCGTCGACGGGAGCGTTCTTGGCGAAGATGCATTAGAGGATCAGCGCAAGAGCGCGACCAGGGTCGGCAGGCCTGCCCCACAGAACAGCAGAGCTGCAACCAATGTGAGATAACGCCAGGCGTCGATACGAGTGTCGACGCGGCACGCACGAGTGCGTGCGCCACAAGGCAACGTAATCTTCGCAGCGGTCGATGAAACTGATCTGCTGTAATACCTCAGTCGCTACGTTTGCCCGGCTCCGGCGAGGGATTGCAGGAGGTCGCGGAAGCGGCGGCGGGAGACTTCCAGTTTCTGGCCGTTCTTGAGGAGGACTTCTCCCGATCCGCCGGTGAGCGGGATCACTTCGGTGACCGCGTTCAGGTTGATGAGCGCGGCGCGGGAAATGCGGAAGAAGCGGGCCGGGTCGAGCCGCCGCTCGAGGTCGTTGAGAGTGGGGTCCATCCAATACTCGCCCTTGTCGGCGACCAGGCGGGTGAGACTGCCTTCGGTGCCGAAATACAAGGCGCGGGATTCGTGGACAACCAGGTAATGGCTGCCGTTGCGCACCAGGAAGCGGGCCGGCGATGGAGGCTGGCCGCGAATAGCGCGGTCGAGCGATGCTTCGCGCTCTGCCGCGGGTGGGAGCGCGCGCAGGTGTTCGAGCGCTTGCGCGAGACGGGCGCGGCCGATGGGCTTCAGCAGGTAATCCACGGCGTGGAGTTCGAAGGCCTCCACGGCGTATTGGTCGTAGGCCGTGCAGAAGATGATGTGGGGACGCGGCTGGGCCAGACAGGCGGCGACATCGATGCCGGAGCAGCCCGGCATCTGGATATCGAGGAGGATGGCGTCGGGATGGAGTTCGGCGGCCATTTGTATGGCTTCGACGCCGCTCCCGGCTTCGCCCGCGACCTCGACGTCGGGGTGCGCGGCGAGCAACTGGCGCAGGCGGACGCGGGTGGGGGCTTCGTCATCGGCGATGAGTACGCGTATCAAAGAAATTCTCCAGTGGGCGCATCGGCAACGACGGACTGGGGGAACGTGAGCACAACGCGGGTGCGGTTCGCACCGCTCTCCCAGGATAACCGGGCGGAATCGCCGTAGTAGCCGCGGAGGCGCTCGGCGACATTGCGCAAGCCGTGGCTCTCGCCGGGCGCGTGGAGCGAGAAGCCGGGCGGAAAACCGGGGCCGCTGTCGAAGACTTCCACCGATAGCCGGCCGTCTTCGAGCGCCGCGCGGAGACCCACGGTTCCGCGGCCTTCACAGGCTGAGACGCCGTGCTTGATGGCGTTCTCGATGAGGGGCTGGATGCTCATGGCGGGGATGGGAATGCGCGCGGCGGCGGGGGAGACGTCGAACTCCACCTGCAGGCGCTCACCGAAGCGGGCCTGCTCGATGCCGAGGTAAGCGGTGATGAACTCGATCTCTTCGCCGAGCGGCGCCCATTCGTTCTCGGATTTGCGGAGGGTGTAGCGGAAAACCTGGGCCAGCCGCTCGATGGTTTCATCGGCCAGCTCGGGCTGGTATTGCATGAGGCCGGCGATGACGCTGAGCGAGTTGAAGAGGAAGTGGGGATTGATTTGGGCGCGCAGAGCCTTGAGTTCGGCGCGGCTGGCCAGCAAGCGGAGTTGCTGTTCGCGCTCTTCCTGCCGCCGGCGATCGGCGCGGAAGCGGACGTTTTCGAGAACCACGCCGAGAGCGCCCGAGAGAGATTGCAGCAGGCGGTGATCGTCGCTCAAGAACGGGACGCCGTTGGGCCGCGGGGCGAGCAGAATCGAGCCTTGGCGCGCGCCGGCGTGTTCGATTTCGGCGGCGAGCGAGTCATCTTCTTTGGCGATGGGCTCGGGAGCAGGGCCGAAGCGGACCTGGGCAGGCGCCTGGAAGATGGCGGCCAGGCTGGCGGCGGCGCGGGAATGCAGTTCCTCTTCGGTAGCGGCGGCCTGCACGTCGCGGATGAACTGGCGTTCGGCCTCCGCCACGGAGTAGGGGCGGCGCAGCCAGACGCGGTCGATGGCGCGGGCCACCAGGGCGTAGATCCAGGGCCCGGCGAGCCAGAGGAGCAGGCCGAAGGCGTAGAGCCAGGGGGTGGCGCTATCGGGGAGACGGACCGGCGAGCGGGTGGACGCCGCGATGACCGCGGTGAGCGCGGCCAGTCCCAGGGCGAGGAAGACGCCGCGCTTCATGAGGACGTCGAAGAAGACCAGGCGTTCGCGGTAATACAGGCTGACGCAGAAAAAGGCCAGCAGCAGGTAATCGGGGATCTGGCCCACATAGGGTGCGGCGTTGCCGAGGCTGGCGGCGGCACATACCAGCATCAGGAGCAGCAGGACGCCGATCCAGCGCAAGTGGGCCCGTTCGGCGGGGCGCGATAGATGCCGCGAGAGGATTTGAAAGAGCAGGCCCAAGGCGGCGGCCGTGGCCAGGGCCACCGCGGGAGCGCGATAGAGGTTGTCGCTCCAGGGAGCGGAGAGAAGGCCGGTTGCCTGCAGGACGCGGGCCAGCGCAACGGCGATGCTCGCGGCGTAGAACGCGGCGAGCAACCAGCGCCAGGCGCGTCGGGCGGGGACGCCATTGCTCGCGCTCTCCAAAACCAGGTGGAAGATGAGCGGCGGCCAGAGACCGACGGCCAGGCTGCGAATCGCCAGGAGAGCGATGGAGAGCCATGGTCCGGCGCTATGCGGAATGTCCGACTGGAACAGCAGGTTAACCAGGAACGCGATAGCGCAGACCACCGTGAAGGCGGGCAAGGCGGTGTGCAGGCGGCGCTTGCCGCGGCGGCGCTCGCCCCAGTAGAAGAGAACCAGAGTGGAGAAAGTCAGCGCGCCGAACGCGTAAACGGCCAGCGAAGCTATCTCGAGCAGCCTATAAATCATCCGCCGGGTTCCAGACTACCTCATTTCGCATACTCCGTCGGCTTGCCTGTCACAGCCTCGAGGAGCCGGCCGATGGCTGAAGAGTCAATGGGAGCGTTCAACAGGATGGCGGCAGGTTTGCCATCGTCGCTTTGATACAGGATGCCGACCAAAGAATAGTCCAGGAGCAGGCCGAAGAGGGTGGGCCGCTTGGACGGGAGCTGGGCTCCGCCGACGTCGGCGACGCGCTGCCAGGCGCCGGATCCGCAGACCACCGCCGTGATCTGGGAAGGTTTGAGGCGCACGGTCTGTTGATGCCCGAAGACGGATGCGGGAGCAATGACCAGCGTAACAGTATCGGGATTCGAGCTGACGGTGACGGTGGTGTTCCAGTCGTACGGGCTGGTCTTGATGGGAAGAGTGCCTCCGACATACTGGACCTTGTTCCAGGCTCTTCGCTCAGCCGCGGAGCAGAGCGCGGCGAATGCGGCTAACACCAGAAGATATCGGAGGGCCCGTCGCATGTCGAATCGACTTCAGTATAAGTGCGGCTATCCGGCAGGACAATGGATTCCCGCCGAGTGGCGGAAGCCGATTTTGAGCGGCAGGAACAGCTTTTGAGTGGTGCGCGCCGCTCAGCGGCTATTCCGGCCAGTCAACGGATTTTGATGGTCTGAACCGGCAGATCCATCTAAGATGAGGGTGACATGAGCAAGAGTTTCTCGCTGCGGTTTCTCATTGTGGCTCTGTTCTCCTGCTCCGCTTGGGCGCAAGGCATCCAGAATCGTGACATGTTCATTTCGGGTGGGCCGGTGTGGAGCGGGGCCCAGACGATCAGCGGGACGAACGTCACGCTGGCCAGCTCGACGGGCTTTAGTGTCCAGACGGACTATGGATACCAGGTCGCGCGGGTGTCGGCGGTCAGCCTGTTGCTCGACCTTTCGCTCAATTTTGGTTTTCCAGGTACGCAGTACAATGTGCCGGCCGTGCCCGTCTCGAACAGCAGCCACGGCGACAGTTCCTGGGACGCGGGGACTCTGGGCTTGCGGCTGATTGTTCCGGTGAACTCGCGGCTGTCCTTTTATGCTTTGTCTGGCGGTGGTGGCGGCGGTTTCAGCTACCCGGTGGTGACTGGAGGAGCCAACCCCACGGTTTCCACCAATGAAACGGCTCACTTCGTGTTCGTTTTCGGGGGTGGCGCGGATGTGCGGCTGTCGCGGCGGTGGAGCCTGCGGATGGATGTCAGGGATCTGGTGACCGGCAGGGACCTGAGCGGGGCAGGACGACACCACGTGCTGCCGTCGTTCGGAGTGGCGCTTCACTTCTGAGGATGACATGCGCAGGAGTTTCCTGATGCGGCTTCTGATTGTGGCTTTGTGGGCCGGCGCCGCGTGGGCGCAAGGCATCCAGAATCGTGACGTGTCCATTTCATCGGGGCCATCGTGGAACCAGCCCCAGAGGATCAGCGGGACGAACGTCACGCTGGCCGGGTCGAACGGCTGGAATTCGCAAGTGAACTTTGGATACCAGGTTGCGCGGGCGGGGGCAGTCAGCGTGATGGTGGACGTCTCGTTCCTCTTTTCCTTTCCGGGTGGGTTGTTCGCCAACGTGCCAGCAATGGGGAGATCCGACTTTGGCCCGGTGACGGCGGGGTTGCGGTTCATGGTTCCGGTGCATCCCCGGCTATCTTTTTATGCGGTGTCCGGCGGCGGTTACGTTTTAGCTCGTTCGCCGGTGGTAACGGCGGGAGCCAGCCCTACGGTCTCCACGCATGACACGGATCACGGCGTGTTCTCCTTCGGGGGCGGCGCGGATGTGCGGCTGTCGCGATGGTTCAGTCTGCGGGCGGAGGTCAGGGATTTCGTGACGGGCAAGGATCTGGCCGGAGTGACGGGACGGCACCACGTGGCGCCTTTGTTCGGCGTGGCGCTGCATTTCTGAGGAGCGGGCGGCGGATCGCCACGGGGCACAGAACACTGGGCCCAAAATTGGCAGGCTGAAGCCTGCCCCACCCTAACTTCCATTCCCCAGCAGTCTTCGATAGAGCGCCGAGTAATGATCGCTCATGCGCGAGATTCCGTAATGCTCCGCCGCCAGGTCGCGCCCGGCGCGGCCCATCTCGAC
>JBEKDA010000107.1:0-6900 GCA_050014595.1 Bryobacteraceae bacterium | reverse complement strand
CGCGTGGCGGTCTTGGTGCTGACCACGCCCATCTGGTGGAACATGATGGCCACCAGCACCGTCGCGAAGAGTTCGAAGAATCCCTCCACCCAAAGATGGATGATCCAGAAGCGCCAGTTGTCGATGACGGCGAAGTTAGTGTGAGGGCCATACAGAAGCGCCGGCAGATAGAAGACAGGGATGGCCACGGCCGTGTACAGAAATAGTGAGGACAGTTCGCGCTTGTCAGGGTTCTTGAAGGCGGGCCGGAGCGCCCGAAACATCAGAAACAGCCAGAAGAGCAGGCCAACCGCCAGCAGGAACTGCCAGAACCGTCCTAGGTCCAGGTACTCGGAACCCTGGTGACCGAACCAGAACCAGAGCTGCCCCAGCTTGTCGTTGATGCCGAGGGACTCGCCTACCAGGCTGCCGGCGACGACCGCCACCAGCGCCCCGAGGAGTGCGTAGACGCCGGCCTTCTGGTGTCTGGGCTCCTCGCCACCGACCCACGACGCCAGGAAAAGGCCGCCGCCCACCCAGGCCGTCGCGATCCAGAAGATGGCGAGTTGGAGGTGCCAGGTGCGCGCCAGGGTATAGGGTAGCCAGCGGGCGATGTCGAGCCCGTAAAAGGCTCCCGTCTCCACCCGATAGTGGGCGAGCACGCCTCCCAGGAATGATTGCGCCAGGAACAGGAGGGCTACGATGCCGAAGAACCATCCCGTAGCCCACTGGCTGGGCGTGAGCTTCAAATCAAGAGGAGCAGAGTGCATCATATGGGCGCTAGCGCCCTCGCCCTTCCAGCCCAAGTAGTCGAACTTGCCGACGGCGAAGAGGATCAGACCCAGCCCTGACAGGAGGGTGATGAGACTCAAGGCGCTCCAAACATAGGCCTCGGTGGAAGGACGGTTTCCCACGACGGGCTCGTAGGGCCAGTTGTTGGTGTATGAGTAATCCTTCCCAGGGCGATTCGCCGTTGTGGCCCAGGCCGCCCAAGCGAAGTAGGCGGTCAGAGCTTTAAGTTCCGCGGGGTTCCGAATATAGTTGGCTGGTAGCCCGGGAGCGGCGTCCTTCCTGGTGAAGTACTCGCTCCATTCGGGAAGCTGTGTGCGGTAGGCTGCCACCTCGCCTGGCGAGAGCCGGAGGGTTCGCGAGGCTGGTTCGTAGCGGTTTTCCTTCAGCACCGCCATCGTCCGCGCAGATACGACGCTCCGCTGGTCCGGCGAGAGCTGCGCAAAGAGTTGGCCGTACTTCTCGGTCGCGATGGTGTCCAGGGTCACCTCGCTGAGCCTATGCAGGTACTCCGCACTGTAATCAGGACCCAGGTAAGCCCCATGGCCCCACAGGCTTCCGTGTTCCATGAGAGCGTACTTGAGGAAGACCTCCTGGCCCATTTCGATGTCGGCGCCGGTGAACACGACGGTTCCCGTTTCGTCCGCGGCCTGCTCGGGGATCGGTGGAGCGTTCGTGTAGGTGAGGACCGTGACCAAGGATAGAACCGAGAAGCCAGCGATCATTACGAGGATGGCGGAGTGCCTCCACCACGGAGAGAGACTCGTAGCGTCGGCAGACGTGGCGATCATGATATGCTCCTTCAATTCCTCATGGTATGCCTGCACTGCCGGGATTCGTGTGACCGCAGTCACGGACGCCGCGCGGCCCCCATTGATGGGTTGTGAGGGTACGGGCAGGCGCGACGAAACACTACCGATATGGGCGGATATCGAGCACAACCGACCCGAGGAGATTTGGCGCTCACGTCGCGGACTTGAACTACGACCTTCCCGACGGCGCTTGCCAAGATGCATAGCGCCGCCCGTCGCAAAGGACGATGAAAAGCGCGGCGCGGACAAGGTCCAGGCGCACGCCGCTGGAGGTCAGAGGTCGCCTCGCGGCTTGGGTTCTGGATCGACCATGAGTTACTTTAATCGCTTCACTTGCGCATGCAAGGAAATTTCGGTGTGTGTTGACATTGTCCTCGAACAGATTTACACTCTTCTCGATCCGTTAACGGAGGTTAATCGCTTCACCGGCGGCCCGGGGTCGGCCCGCGCTTGCCGCGGCGCAGGCATAAACAGCGGGTTTCAGGCATTCCAACCTGCCAACCGACTCAGGAGGCGGTATCTATGTTTAGACGTGCAACGAAATTCCAGGCGCTGTTGGCATTTCTGTTTGTCGGAGTAGCAGCCTTCGCCCAGGTTCCCACAGGTGAGATCAAAGGCACGGTGGTGGACCCCGGGAACGCGGTAGTCCCGAAGGCCGATATTGTCGTAAAAGACGCAGCAACGGGTTTGACCTACGCGGCGCAGTCGGGCGCCATCGGCGATTTTCTGATTCCAAGCCTGCTGCCCGGCACTTTTAGCGTAACGGTGACGGCCCCCGGCTTTCAGAGGTTTGTCATCACCGGGCTGGTGGTGGAGACGGGCCGCACGCTGGACGTTCCGGTGAAACTGACCCTCGGCGCCGCTACGGAAACAGTGGAAGTCACGGGCGCGGTGGCGGCGCTGGAGACCACGTCCAGCCAAATCGCGACTACCGTGCGAAACGATTACATTGCGGAACTGCCCTACGCCGGCCGCGACGTGCTGAACTTCGCGACGCTGAACGCCGGCTACGCGTCGGGAACCTTCAACGGGCTCTTCCAAGCGGCCATCAACGTCAACCTGGACGGCACCAACGTCAACGATACCCGCAACAAGAGCGGCACCGGCTACGGCTTCGATTCCGTGGTGGCGCTACGGTTGGACGCCATCGACGAAGTGACGACGTCGACCACGGGCCTGGACTCCAGCAACGCGTCCGGCGGCGCCATGACGATTCAGTTTACGACCAAGCGCGGAACCAGCCAGTACCACGGCAGCCTGTTTGAAGAGGTGAGAAACAGCTACTTCAATGCCAACAGTTGGTCCAACAACGTACAGGGCATCACCATAGCCGCGATGCATCTGAACGATTTCGGCGGCAACCTCGGCGGCCCGCTGAAGGTCCCGTTCGTGCCTTATTTCAAGAACAAGCTGTTCTTCTTCGTGAACTTCGAGGAGAACCCGGTACCCGGTTCGGCCAACACCAGCGCCACTTTGCTCTTGCCCAGCGCCCAAGCCGGGAATTACACCTACCTGGGAACCGATGGACTGCAGCATACCGTCAACGTGCTGACCTTGGCCGGCCAGGCGGGTTTCCAGAGCACCATTGACCCGACGGTGGCGTCGGTACTGAGCGTGATCAATGGAACCACCGGCAAGGGCACGTTGCTGCCGATCAATAACAACTTCTTCCAGCAATCGCTGGCCTGGAAGATCCAGACCGGCACCAACGATTACTATCCGACAGGGCGCCTGGATTACCAGATCACGCCGAAGGTTGCCTGGCACATTGCCGAAAACTTGCATCACTACCACGTCAATCCGACTGCCTCTACCTATCCCGGACTCTCGGGACAGGCGGGCGAGAACAAAGGCACATCTTACGGCCTGTCGAACCAGCTCGACTGGATAATCACGCCGACCATCTTCAATTCCTTCCGGGTGGGGATTCAGAGCCACGTAGACGGCCAGAATATCGGCAACTCGGAATTCCAATGGGCTTCGCAGGGCGATAAGCGGATCACCTTCGGCAGCGGTATCCGGTCGTTCATTCCCAATGCCACGCCGCACATGTTCGCCAATCCCAATTTCACGTTTCAGGACGATCTGAGCTGGGTCAAAGGCAAGCACACCTTCAAGGTCGGGGCCAAAGCCACTTACACGCGTTTCTACGAGAGCGACTTCTATCAGTACTCCGGCGTACTGAACTACACTCTGGGCGTCGCCAGCAACGACCCGGCGTACTCGATCTTCAACACCACGAATTTCCCGGCCCTTCGCTCGACGAGCGTCAGCACACCGCGCGCCTTGTATGCCACTCTGACGGGCCGCATCAGCAGCATCGGCGGATACGACAACATCGACGAAAAGACGCGCCAATTCGCCAAGTACGCTCCTCTGGTGTACCGCGAGAACTACTTCTCCTGGGGGCCCTACTTCCAGGATTCGTTCCGTGCAACCCCGTCTCTGACCTTGAACTTCGGGTTCCGCTGGGAGTTCACCGGGGTCATGACCAACACCAACAATACCTTCATGTCGCCGACCATTCAGGACGTGTACTCGCCCTCTTACGCGCAATTCCAGCCCGGCGTCCTGCTGCCGAACGGCGCCATTCCATCGATTGGGCAGCGGTCGGTGACCTACGCGCCCGACCATTTGAACCCCGCGCCGAACTTCGGGTTCGCCTGGAATCCCACGGCCAAGGGTGGGCCGCTCGGTAAACTTCTGGGCGACAAGAAGACCGTGGTTCGCGGCAGCTACGGAATCAACTTCTTCGACGAAGGGCTGAACGTGGATTACTGGGTGAACACCAACGCCGGCAACTGGCAGCAAATCTCGGCCACGTCGGGCTCGCAGTTTACGCCCGGCTCGCTGACGCTGCAATCGCCGAATCCGACGTTTCTGACGGCGCCCCCCGCATTCACCCCACCATTCAGCGAATACCAGTTCGCCTTTCAGGGCTATAACGTCGGCACCACGGCTGGACACCTCCAGGGCTCGGGATTGCCGGTGATGAAGAATCCCTACGTGCAGGCCTGGAACATCGGCATCCAGCGCGAACTCGCCAAAGACACGGTGCTCGAAGTCCGCTATGTCGGGAATAAGACCACGCATAAGTGGCGCCTCTACGGCGTGGATGAAGTCAACATCTTCGAGAACGGCTTCTTGAAGGAATTTCAGAACGCCCAGAACAACCTGGCGATTGCCAACGGCATGACCGTCGCGCAAATGACCGCTACGCCCACGCCGGCCCTGAAGAACCCCAACTTCTCCAACGCCGGTTTAGCCGGGCAAGTACCTCTGCCGATCTTTCAAACGGCCTTTGGCGCCCGGGGATCGCAGCCCGCCCTCAGCAGCGGCTCCGGTTTCGGCAATACCTCGTTCATTACCGACCTTCAGACCGGCCAGGCGGGCTACCTGGCGGAAGCGTTTGCGGCCGCCAACTCTAACTCGTCGGCCGCGGGTTACGGATACACGTCGACGTGGTACTGCCGGTTGGTGGGCAGCAATTTCGGGCCATGCAACGATCTAGGCTACAATGCCCCCGGGCCGTACCCCATTAATTTCTTCACGCCCAACCCCTATTGCTCCGACCTTACCGTGACCGACGACAACTCCTGGGCCAACTACAACGCGCTGCAGGTGGAGTTCCGCCGCCGGCTGCATCAAGGCCTGACGCTGACCGCCACCTACACGTTGTCCCATGCGCTCAGCGACCTGTCCGGTACGGATCAAACTCTCACTTCTTACTATTCGACCAACCGCGACCACCGCTTGAACTATGGCCCCACAAGCAACGACCGCCGGCATTCGATCCGGATTTACGGCACCTATGAACTGCCGTTCGGCAAGGACCGCCTGGTCCCCATCGCCAATCCCGTGCTGAACCGTATCCTGGGTGGCTGGGTTATCGGATCGGTTGCCAATATCGTCTCGGGGGCCCCCGACCAATTGACCGGCGGCTATCAGACGTTTAACAGCTACGGCGACAGTCTGATCCAACTGCAGGGCATGTCGGTGGCTCAGTTCCGGAGCATGGTGCTGGAAACCCCGCAACCGGAGAACCCCAGCATTGCGCCATATGCGCTGCAGCGGGCGGACCCGAAGCTGTTTAACCCCAGCGGAGACGGCACCGTCAACCCGAGCATCCTGGCCCCGTGGACCGGCGCCGGAACTTTCGGGCAGAACATTATCATTTACGGACCTTGGTACGTCAGCTTCGACGCCTCCATCAACAAGAACGTGCGGATCAACGACCGGGTGCGGTTCGAGATTCAGGCGGAGATGTTAAACGCCCTGAACCACCCGGAATTCGGCTTGCCCGACATCAACGTCAACGATCCGGCGTTTGGCCAGGTGACGAGCAGCCAGATCGGACCGCGGAACGTTCAACTGCGGGCCTATCTGCGCTGGTAGGGCTGATTGCCAACGGCACAAAGGATGAAGCGATTCGCTTCTGGCACTCTGTAACCGATGTCGACTGAAACCGTGCGCGCAAGCAAACGGGCGCCGGTGGCGGAAGTGGGTGGTATCCGCGCGTTTGCACTTGCGCTTCGGTAACCGGTCCTATGGCCACTATCAAAGACGTTGCGGAGAAGGCGGGCGTCTCTGCCGCCACCGTATCTTACGTGCTCAACGATTCGCGCAAAGTGCGGCCGGCTACCGAGCAGCGCGTGCTCTGGGCGGCGAAGGAGCTGGGCTACACGCCAAATACGGCGGCCCGCAGTCTGGTGGTCGGTCGAAGCTCCATTGTGGGCTTGGTCGTCCCCGATATCGGCAATCCGTTCTTCCCCGAAGTTACGAAGGCGTTCCAGGAAGAGGCTAACCTCTCCGGCATGGAGGCCATCGTGATGGACACCAACCACGATCCGCAGCGCACGCGCCACGTGGTGGAACGGCTGCTGGGTCTTCAAGTGCCTGGAACTGCCTTCTTCACCACGCAGGTGGATGAGCCGGTGAAGGAATTTGTGACGAAGAAAGGGATGTCGGCGGTGTACCTCGGCTTCGGGGCTGCCGCCGCCCACATCTCCAATGTCGTCATCGAGCAGCGTCAGGGGATACTGGAAGCGGTAAACCATCTGGCGCAGTTGGGCCATTGCAGGGTCGGTTTCATCGGCGGTCCCGCGGATGGCGTCTTCGCTCAGCGGCGCAAAGCCGTGTTTCTGGAAGGAGCCCTGGCCAATGGCCTGGATACGCGCGTGGTGGATTCCGATTTCACAGTGCAGGGCGGCTATTTCAGTTGCTCGAAGCTGCTGGCGGGGTTCGACGCCACGGCGGTGATGGCGGCCAACGACCTGATGGCGATCGGAGCATTGCACTATGCTTATGATCGGCAGATAGC
>JBEKDA010000106.1:0-7512 GCA_050014595.1 Bryobacteraceae bacterium | reverse complement strand
CTCTACGTGGATTATTGCGGGGATGGGCCATGTTCCGAGTAACGCGGCGTTACCGGTTCGCGGCGTCTCACCGGCTGCACTCCGCGCGGTTGAGCGACGATGAGAACCAGCGGCTCTACGGGAAGTGCAACAATCCCTATGGGCACGGCCACAACTACGAGGTGGAAGTGAGCGCGCGGGGACCGCTCGACGCTTCCGGCCGGGCCATAGACGCGAAGCGGTTGGACGAGTTGGTGCAGCGGCAAGTGCTGGAGCCATTTGGGCATCGCAACCTGAACGCGGATGTAAACTCTTTCGCGCGGGTGGTGCCCACGTCGGAGAACCTGGCGGTGGAGATCTGCCGTAGATTGAAAGAAAACTGGAGCGGCGCGTTCCCGGGCGAGTGGCCCAAGCTGGACCGGGTTCGCGTGGCCGAGACGGCGCGCAACATTTTTGAGGTAAATCCGTTTGAAGTGAAGGCCCATGAAATCGAATAAAGCGATCGTGAAAGTGATTCATCCGAGGCAGGAGGAACCGAACCTGGCTCCGCTGGTGAAGGAAATGCTGGCGCTGCTGGTGGGAGATTCGCAGCGCGAAGGCCTGGAGAAAACTCCGGAACGCGTGGACAAGGCGCTCAAATTCCTGACGAGCGGCTACAAGGTGGACATCCGCAAGCTGGTGAACGGCGCGTTGTACGACGTGAAGTACGACGAGATGGTGATTGTGCGGGACATCGAGTTCTTCAGCATGTGCGAGCACCACATGCTGCCGTTCTTCGGCAAGATGCACGTGGCGTACCTGCCCAAGACGAAAGTGATCGGGCTGAGCAAGATTCCGCGGATTGTGGACGCCTTTGCGCGGCGGCTGCAGATTCAGGAGCGGCTGACGCAGGAAGTGGCGCAGACCATCCAGGAGATCATCGATCCGATGGGCGTGGGAGTGATCTGCGAGGCGCGGCACTTCTGCATGATGATGCGCGGAGTGGAGAAGCAGCACTCGGGGGCGATGACCAGCGCGATGCTGGGCGCGTTCCGGGAGCGGAAGAAGACCAGGGATGAGTTTTTGTCACTGGTGAACCATCGGGGGGTGGGGCTGTAGGCGAGGCGCGTACGTCAGGGGGGCGTCGGGATAGGCTTCCGGACACAGGAGTGACCGCTGAAAGCTACTGAAAACGCCCCGTGCGGCCCCGGTTGAAGACCATCATCAAACTTGAGAACGCCGGGTGGTCCGGAGGCGCACTCGATGATTTACGGCTGGTGACGCCAGACACGGATAAACGAGAATCGACCGGAATCTGATTCCGGACCCTCGGAGGGCGGCGAGACTCCCGAGGCTCGGCCTGCCCGACCTCTTGTAGAATTGCAGATCTGAAATAATAGTGATGGTGGCCGGGCCAGAACGCCCGGCAGGAAATGCGCAGTCCGGATGCGGACATCACGGGTCTCATCAGAGCTTGGCGGGAAGACGAGCCCGGGGCGCTCGATCGTCTCATGGAAGCGACATATCCGTCCATGAAGGACATTGCGATGCAACGTCTTCGCAACGAACGTGCCAACCACACCCTCCAGTGCACCGCGCTTGTCAACGAGGCCTGTCTGCGCCTGATCCGCCACCCCAACGGGCGCGAATGGAAAGACCGCACCCACTTTTTCGCTTTTGCGGCGCGCGTGATGCGTGGAATCCTGGTGGACTACGGGCGCGCGCGGCGCACGGCCAAACGCGATGCCGGACAATTGCGCGTGGCCCTATACAGCACGCATGGCGAGGGCGCGATGGACGCGGACGTCGTGGACCTGAACGACGCGCTCGACGATCTGGAAGAACTGGACGCGGTCCAGAGCCGTGTTGTGGAACTCCGCTATTTCGGCGGCCTGTCGATCGAAGAAGCCGCCGAAGCGCTCGACCTTTCGTCGAGCACTGTAAAACGCGAATGGCTTCTCGCGAAAACGTGGCTGCGCCGCCGGCTGCTGGAAGGGCGTGCGGCCATTGACCAGTGAAGAGTGGGGACGCGTCAGGGCTCTGTTTGAGGGCGCGCTTGCGGTCGCGGCCCCCGAGCGCCAGTCATGGATAGACCAGCACGCCCCGGACAAGCCGGTGGCCAACGAAGTTTACGAGTTGATCTCCTGCTACGAGCAATGGCCCGATTTTCTGGAAGAATCGGCCGCGCTGGGGCTTGTCGCGGGAGATGTGCGGGTTTCTCCGCTGGTGGGCCGGCGGCTGGGACCATGGCGGCTGGAGCGCGAAATCGGCCGCGGCGGTATGGGTGTTGTATGGGAAGCAGTCCGCGACGATCAGACCTTCCAGCAACGTGTCGCGATCAAGATCCTGTCGGCCGGCCTGCAATCCTCATCGGGCATCGCTCGATTCGTCGAAGAACGCCAGATCCTCGCTAACCTGAGCCATCCGGGTATCGCGCGCCTGCTCGACGGCGGATCGATGGAAGACGGCTCGCCGTACCTTGTGATGGAGTACGTGGAGGGAGAACGGCTGGACGAATGGCTGGCGCATAGTCCATCCCTCGGGGAGCGTTTGCGGGTGTTTCTGTCGATTTGTTCTGCTGTTGAGTACGCCCACCGGCATCTGATCGTTCATGGTGACCTGAAGCCCGCGAACATTATGGTTACGCCCCAGGGCGAGGCCATGCTGCTCGATTTCGGAGTGGCCAAGCTGCTCGACGCGGGATCGGAGGCACTCACCCAGACCCGCACACGTCTGTTCTCGCCGCGTTTTGCGAGTCCCGAACAGGTTCGCGGCCAACTGGTGACTACCGCCGCGGATGTCCATGCCCTGGGGGTTTTGCTGTATCTGATGCTGACGGAGAGGCAGCCTTATGCGAGCGGGAGCGAGGATACCCTGGAGGTGATGCGGGCTATCTGCTCGGATGAGCCGCCTACACCGAGTACGGCGCCGGTTCCCTGGCGGAAAGCCCTGCGGGGCGAGTTGGAGGCGATCGTGCTGCAATGCCTTCGCAAGGACCCGGAAGAACGGTACCGTTCGGTGCACGCCCTGTCCGAGGACATCGCCGCGTGGCGGGACGGCGGGCCAGTCCGCGCGCACCGGCCCGGATGGGTCCAACGCGCTCGTAAGCTGGTCCGCAGGAATAGGGCGCTGAGCGCCGCGATCATGCTGGCGGTGCTCTCGATGATTGGCGGGTCCGGCGTTGCCTTCTGGCAGGCGCACCAAGCCCGGCAGGAGCGGCAGCGCGCCGAAATGCGCTTCCAGCAGGTGAAGCGCCTGGCGCACTCGGTTCTTTTCGACCTGCACGATGCCATCAGAGATCTGCCGGGTTCCACCGCGGCGCGGCGGCTTTTGGTGCAGGAGGCGCTGGAGTATCTCAGGGAGCTCGAAGCGACGGGCGGCAACAATCGCGAACTCGACTCGGAACTGGCGGCCGCCTATATGCGCGTGGGGGACGTGCAGACCAGCCTGGGGCGCGCGAACACCGGCGATTCGGCGGCCGCCATGCAAAGCCTGCTAAATGCGCGGCGTCTGGCCGTCTCAGCCGCGCCGGCGAACCCAGGCGAGGAACGGCAAATGCAACAGCTTCGGGAGATTGACATCGCGCTCAGCGATGTTTACCGCCAGCAAGGCGATACAAAAACACGCCGCGAGTTACGGGCGGAAGTCGATAAGATCTCGGCCGGCCTGGCCGCACGGCATCCCCAGGATCGAAAGCTGCGGTTTCTGGCCCTGTGGGACAGGGCCTGGACGCTAGGTGAAGGCGGGAGAGCCGAGGGCGGGAAAGCCACCGAAAACCTGGGGGCGTGGCAGAACGCGCTCTCGGCTGCACGAGATGTCCTGGCGCTCGAACCGGGCGAACCCGAACCGATCCGGTACCTGGCGCGTTGCTACCGCAACCTGGGCGATGCGTACAAGAACACCGGCGACCGCGCCTCCGCACTGGAGAGCTACCGGCAGGCTCTGGCCATCGACGACAAGCGCGCGTCCGCCGAACCAGCCTCGGCCCAGCCCAAGATGGATCTCTATTTTGACCTCGTGGCGTCCGGCTGGGAACATCACGACGCCGGCCATGAGGAGGCTGCGGTGGTGGAGTTCGAGCGGGCCGCGCGTCTTTTGCGGCAGATATGCGCTTCCGATCCGGATGACTTCCTGGCCCGGCTGGAACTGGCCAAGCTGCTGATTACCGCGGCACCGTCCTGGCAGCATTTCCGACGCGAAGCGGAGGTAATCGAGCGTCTGCGGGAGGCGCTGGGTTATCTGGAGTGGGCGCGGGCGCGCGATCCCAACAACCTGGATGCGCGATTGCACCACGGGTGGGCGCTGTCGGAACTCGGAGACGCATGGGCCCGCCGCGCTGGGCTCGGCGGCCTCCAGGCACGCGATCACTGGCGGGAGGCGGAGGAGGATTACACGAAAAGCCTTGCCACTCTGAGCGGCATCCCGGCTGGGGCGCGTTTTGACGATGGCATCGGGCCCGGTATGTTGATGGACCGCGACACGAGTCAAGTGGCGCTCTGCCGGTCGCATCTCGAAAGAGTTCGCTGAACCAGAATTCCCGCGAATCTCGCTTATGCTCTCGTAGGCGTCTTTTCCGGAAGCACGGGCCTTCGGCGAGTCGCCTTGACACAAAATGCGGAAGCGTTATCTGAACCTGGAGGTTTCAAATGAAACTCGGATTTGCTCTTTTGCTGCTGACGTGCGCATTGCTGTTTCCCCAGCCGAAAGCGAAGATAAGTCCTCTTGCGGCCTGCATAAACGACTGCTCGATATCCCATGCGGCGTGCTTCAAGGCCGCCAAAACCGACGCAGACAGAAAGGCTTGTGATAAGGCGCTAGATAAGTGTTCGGGAGTCTGTAACAAGAAGTAAATAGCCATCTCCGGATCGAGCGCGGCGGGCAGCCGGAATTGCAGAGGCCGGGATGTCGAACCCGGGCCCACAAGCTTTGGCCGTCGTTTGCGAGAAGGCCCGCTGTCAGTGTCATAGAATGAGGCCTTTAGGTCGTTTTGTCTCTGGATGTTTTCAACCCGTATCCTGCCTCGATAGACAGGGCGGAGAAAGCTAAGGTGGCGCAATGGATGCTCGAGTTATCCGCTTCATACCTCTGGCAGTCGCCGGCGGTTTGCTGGTTCCACTCCTTCCGGCCCAGTCCTCTGTGCCGCAGTCCTACACCCTCACCTCCTCTTCGAGCTTGGCGCTTGAAGCGATGTCAGGGAACTCCGTGGAGGCGAAGGTCTCTCGCTTCGGCCCCAGGGAGTTCGTCGATGTGACCGTGGCGCCTCAGGCGGGGCACAAGCCCATTCACGCGCGCCACTGGTTCGACTTGGTGGCTCACAAGGTCTACACCCTCGATGTGATCCAGAACACCTGCTCCTGGATGACTTACACCGCGGCGGACATGCCCAACATGTACGATCCGATTGCCACCCCCGCCCCATCCGCCGAAGAACTCGCCAAATTGAACAAGAATATGGTGCGCCGGGAGAACGTGAACGGCATCGCGGCCAACCTCACGGAAAGCTCCAGCGGCCAGGGCAAGTCGAGAATTTGGGTTGCCGTGAACGGCAACTATCCCGTCAAGGTGGAGATGACCTTTCCGGGCGCCCAACCGATGGTGATGCTGGAAGTGAAAGAACTGCGCTTCGAGAAGCCTGCTGCCGCGCTGCTGGCCGCGCCCGCAAACTGCACGGCGCAGGCGCAGGGCGAATGGACGGCCGAGGGGATGCACGCCCACTTTGAAACCAACATCGATGCGCATGGATCGGGGCAGGTGGACCTGAAGACCGGCAAAACCACCGGCGACGCTACCGTGAAATCCGGCGGCCGGCGGCAATGACCATTCGCGCAATCGTTTACACCGGCGGGAATCCCAACCATTCCTGGCCACTTCCAATCGACAAACAAGGCTTACCAAGGGCCCAGCATCAGTCTCGGCGGTGGCTCAGCCGGCAAATAGAAGATCAATCTGCCGATCGTGTCCTGCCAACGCTCGCTGGACCGGAATCTCCGCGAATCTCGCTTATTCTCTCGTGAGCGTCCTGTTCCGGAAGCAAGGGCAACGGCGAGTCGCCTTGCGCCGGCGGGAGACCGTGCAAATTCTCTGGCGTAATGGTCATGCATAAAATGTCACTCAAACATATTCTTGTCGCATCTCTCATCTGCCTGTCGGCCGTCGCGCCGGCCGGCCTTGCCCAATCGGGGGCACCGGACCCCGGAGCCAAGAACTACAAACTGAGCATGGAAAAGATCAAAGCCTACGATTCGGCGACGGCGAAACTGCAAGCGGTGTTGGCGTCCGACCCGGCACTCCAAAGCAGCATGATGGAAGCCCTGAAGAAAGGCGGTATGATAGCCGCGCTCGAGGGCAACCCGAAACTCATGGCCGTCATCAAGGCGTCGGGGATCTCGGCCCAGGAGTTTCTCATCATTCCGTCGTGCGTCCAGATTACCGCCAGCGTCTACAACTCCCAGTCTCAGGGGTCCGTGATGGGCGGCATGGCATCGCCGGAGAACATCGCGTTTTACGTTCAGAACAAGGCGGAAATCGATCGTATTATGAAGAACTGGAAGGGCCCGGGCAGGAAGTGAGCGGGGTCGCTGCGTCAGGGCCGGTCCGCCGATGGACCGCGCCCTGAGCCACCTTGCGCTCCGCCACTGGCATCTCGAAAGTGCGCTGAACCGGAATTCCCACGAATCTCGCTTATGTTTGCGTAGACGTTTTGTTCAGGAGGCCCGAGCATATATGGCAATTTGCCCGCGGCCGTAGGAGGCAATCATGCAACTTCGCAGCGCAATCGTTGGTCTGGCGTTGCTGCTCCCCGGAGCGGTGCTGGCCCAGGAAATAGAAATGAAGGTGGAATTGATGGGCCCGCTGGGCACCAAAACCAGCCACAAGGGCGACCGCGTGTTCGCGCGGGTGCTCCAACCGGACGGCCTGAAGGGCGACACCGTGGAAGGCGCCGTGAAAGAAGTGCGCTCTGGCGGCAAGCTTCGCGGCAATTCGGTTTTGAATTTCAGCTTTGAAACTCTGCAGCATGGCGGCCAACCGGTCGAGATCAGCACGGAAATCCGGGCGTTCCGGAATTCCAAAGGACAAGCCGAAGTAGATGAGGAGGGACGCATCATTCGCAGAGGCGGAGGCAACACCGGCAAGGCCATGGCGGGAACCGCGGCCGGCGGGTTAATCGGCGGGATAACAGGCGGCTGGAAGGGCGCGGCCATAGGCACGGGTGTGGGCGCCGCCGCCTCCATTGCCGTCATCGAAATTGCCTGCGATTCGCCCGAGATCCGTTTCGATCCCGGCAGCATCATCACGTTGAGCGCGAAGTCTCGCGGCGGTCCCGCGCTGTCGTCACTGACGGGTGCGCCGGCCGCCCCGGCGCCTGCGTCACAGCCGGCCCCGTCCTACGCGGCCGATGCCGGCGCCATCGTTCCAGCAGCTCCGGCCGCCACCGCGCCGGCGGCCAACCCGGTAGCCGGTCAGGCAGCCGGTAGCCAGCCCGATTTCACGGCTTTGAAGGACGACTTCATCCCCGGCGAAAAAGTCATCCTCTACGATGACTTCACCGATATG
>JBEKDA010000105.1:0-7556 GCA_050014595.1 Bryobacteraceae bacterium | reverse complement strand
TGTTCCCAACCCGGAGGCAATAAATCCAGTAGCAACTTCCAGTCCTCGTCGAGAGGTTGCATGGCCAAAGTGTAGCGCAAATATTAACATTCATCAATGCTTAAGTTAGCGCTTATGGGCCTACCGGCCCGTCATCTTACTTGCGGGTGAAGATCGTAAGATCGATGGCGTTGGCCATGGCCTCATAGCCGGCGTTGTTGGGGTGCAGGTGGTCGCCGGGATCGAACTCCGCGCGGATGCGCTTGGGATTGGCGGGGTCGCGCGTGGCGGCTTCAAAATCGGCGACCGCGTCGAAAGCGTGGCTGGTGCGGATCCAGTTATTGACGGCCTCGCGCACGGCTTCGCCCTCGGGACGCGCGTAGTTGGCGCCCTCATAAGGCGTCAGAGTGCAGCCGATGACCTTGATGCCGTGGTCATGGGCGGCATCGATGATCTGCTTGTATCCGCCGATGATGTCATCCGCCATGACCGCTTCCTTGGGGTCGGTGGCGCCGTGGCCGATATCGTTGATGCCTTCGAGGAGCATCAGCCACTTGACGCCGGATTGGCCGAGGACGTCGCGGTCGAAGCGGCCGAGGGCGCTGACGCCGGTGATGTCGCGCAGGACGCGGTTGCCGCCGATGCCCTGGTTGGAGACCCCGATGCCGGCGGTCTTGGGGTTTTTGGCGAGGCGCGCGGCCAGCAGCGCGGGCCAACTATGATCGGTGTTGACGGTGGACTGGGCGCCATCGGTGATGGAATCGCCCAGCGCGACGATGGCGGCGGATTTGGCGGGCGCCAGGACGTCGATCGAGGAGAGCCAATAGTAAGAAGCCGTGGTGACGAGCGGATCGGCGATCGCCGGCTGCGCGGTCGCGTCGCCGGCCTGCGATACGTAGGTGGTGTGCAGGCCGGTGGCGTGGGTATTGGGCGGACCGGTCTCAATGGGGAAATAGAGGCTGACGGCAAGGTAGGCGAGGGGCGCGAAAGTGAGATCGACCGGGTCGCTGACCAGGGCCATACCGGGGCCCAGGATGCACTTCGGTTTGCCGTTGAAGAGCAGCGCGCGGTCGGATGCCGGGACGATTTGGGAATCTTTGTCGCGGATTGCGACGTGGGCGGCGCCGATTTCGACCGGCGGAGCGCCAAAAGCGTTGGCGAACTTGACGCGCAGGCGGTGGCCGCCGATGCTGGTGCGGACGATCATGCGCACGGTTCGATCGGTGAAGCCGCGCGCGTTGATGGTCTGCTGCGGATTTGGGTTGGCGGGCGCGGCGGGCGGTGGCTGCACACGCGCGAGGGGCGGCGAGGTGGCCCAGGTGGCGACCCAATGCTCATGGGCGGCGGGCTGCGCCAGGAGCATGGCGGCGCCCGCGAATTGTAGACCGATCAGAGCCAGAGCGAGTCTGAGTTTCACTGCGAAATCTCCTTGCCCGGCGTCGCCGAGAAGACCATTGTAGTGCCAGGCGGCCCCGGCGGGCGGGTTATGATGGTTCCCGGAAAAGCGAATGCGGTTGCTTGGCTTGATGCTGGCGTGCTCGGCGGCCTTGGCGGCGCAGACCGTGGAAGGCACGGTGGTCAACTCGGTGACGAAAGCCGGCGTGGCCGACGTGGACGTGCGCCTTCTAGGAAAGGGCGACAACAACTACGTGACACTCACGGACGCGCAGGGCTATTTTCGCTTTGACAATGTGGCGGACGGCTCTTACAGCCTCGACTGCGGAAAGGAGGGTTTCGAGGCATACCGCACGAAAAGCCCGGTTGCGGTGGATACGGGAGCCGATGCGGTCAAGTTGCAAGTGCAGTTCAGGCCGCTTGAGGAACGCCAGAGTGTCTTGATGAAATGGTGCACTAATTGACGCCTACAGGCGGTAGAGCATGACATACACCACTACGCCGGTGACGCTGACATAGAGCCAGATGGGGAGCGTCCAGCGGGCGATGCGGCGGTGCTTGTCGTAACGCCCAGCCAGGCCGCGGCGAAGCGTGATGATTGCCAGGACCGGAACCGCGGCGGCCAGCACGGTGTGAGTGCCCAGGATGGAAAAATAAACCGCGCGAATCACTCCCGTTTTGGGGAAATGAACCGATCCTACTTGCAGGTGATAAACGATGTAGCAAACCAGGAAGAGGCAGGAAGTGATGAAGGCGGTGATCATCACGCGGCGGTGCGCGGCGATTTGCCTGCGGCGGATCAGGGTGTAGCCCCACGTCAGCAGCACGGCGGCAGTGGCGTTGAGAATCGCGTTGATGGTGGGCAGGACGGGCGTCGTCGTCATGGGCGTTCCTGTTCCAGTTGTCGCACATCGTGCAGCAGGTTGCGCATGAAGACGTCTTCGCCGTAGGTGTAGAAGCCGCGAATCCGGCGCCGGCGATCGACCAGGACGAAGCGCGTGCTGTGAGTGAGACCGCCATCGACGCTATTCAGCTTGAAGGCATGGACGCCGAGGTCGTTCAGCTTCTCGATATCGCCGGTGAGGAAGAACCAGCGCGACGGGTCCTGTTTGAAGTGGCGGGCGTAGTCGGCAAGGACGGGCGGGGTGTCGTGAGCGGGATCCACGGTCATGGAAACCAGCAGGACGTCGGGGGTCTCGGCGGTGGAGTTCTGGAGCTGCCGCATCTGGGCGCTCATCATGGGGCAAGGGCCGGTACAGGTGGTGAAAATGAAATCGGCGACCCAGATGTGACCGTCGAGAGTTTGGCTGTCGAAGGGCAGGCCGGTTTGCGAAACGAGCTGGAATGGGGGAATTTCGCCCATCACGGGAAGTGGGCCCGGCTTGATGCAGGATGCCAGCACCAGGAGCGAGGCGGCCAACAGAAAGGCTTTCATGCGGCGCTCTTGGTGGATTTCTGCGCGGCCATGAAGCCGGAAACCAGCAGCAGCACCAGGCCGAAGGCGGCGGTGACGATGGTGCTTGTCAAGAGGCCGGGATTGGCGTTGGGCAGACCCAGCAGGCCGTTCATCAGGGTAATGGAATAGGTGAGCGGGTTGACCCACATGATGGCGCGGATGACGCCGTGCGCGGTAGCCATAGGGAACAACGAACCGGAGACCATCCACATGGGGACGAGCAGCAGGTTCATGATGGCGTGGAAGCCGGCGGTGGACTCCATCTTCCAGGCGATCACGAAGCCCAGGCCGGTAAGGGTGAAGGAGATCAGAAAAATGGCGCCGGCGATGGGGATGAGATCGAGCAGATGGATGGAGACGCCCGCGAGCGGCGCGAAGGCCAGGAAGATGAGGCCCTGGATCCAGGCCAGGGTGGCGGAGCCGAGGATCTTACCGAGCACCATGCTGGTGCGCGGCGCCGGCGATACCAGCATGGAGAGCAGGAAACCCTCGCGGCGGTCTTCGATGATCGAGATGGTGGAAAAGATGGCGGAGAACATCACCGTCAGGACCAGCGCGCCGGAATAGAAGCGGCCGAGATCGTTCGACCCGTAACCGATCAGGAGCCAGAAGACCAGGGGCGATGCCACCACGCCGAGCACGCGGCTCTTCTGGCGCCAGAAGCGCACCAGTTCGCGCTGCCAGAGCGTAGCGGCGGGCAAGAAGAAGCTACTCAATGGAGGCTCCCGTTTCGTGGACAAAGACGTCTTCGAGGGTGGGCTTGTGCAGGCCGACGGAATCGATCGCGCCGGGAAAGGCCTCGACCACTTCGGTGATGAAGCGGTGGCCGTCCTTGATTTCGACGCGGAGCTGGCCCTCCATCACGCTGGGATGCACGCTGAAGCGCTGCTCGATGGCGGCGGCCATGGATGGGGGGTCGGCCACTTCGAGCACCACGACGTCGCCACCGATGCGCGCCCGGAGTTCGGTGGGCGTGCCATGCGCGACGATCGAGCCCTGGTGGAGCAGGATGAGGCGGTCGCAGCGGCCGGCTTCCTCGAGAATATGGGTGGTGAGCAGGATGGTGACGCCTTCGTTTTCGCGCAGGCTTTCGACGTGGCGGGAAAGGTCGCGGCGCGCGGCCGGGTCGAGGCCGCTGGAGGCTTCGTCCATGAGCAGCACCTGGGGGCGATGCAGCAGAGCCTTGGCGATTTCGACGCGGCGGCGCAATCCGCCGGAAAGGGTCTCGACCGGGTCCTTGCGGCGATCGGCCAGGCCGAGGCGCTCCATGGCGCGCTCCATGCGCTCGCCGAGATCGGCGCCGCTCAATCCGTGGAGGTGGCCCTGGGCGCGGAGGTTCTCTTCCACGGTGAGGGCTTTGTCGAGGCTTTGCGTCTGGAAGACCACGCCGACCGAGCGGCGCACGGCGGCGGGGTCACGTTCGACGTCATGGCCGGCGATGACCGCCGTGCCGGAGGCGGGCACCATCATGGTCGAGAGAATGCGGAACAGGGTGGATTTGCCGCCGCCGTTCGGCCCGAGCAGGCCGAAAATTTCGCCCTTCTTCACTTCGAAGCTGACGTTCGAGAGCGCGACGCGGTCACCATAGCGATGGGTCAGGTTTTTGACTTCGATCACAGACCGGGCCTATCCAGGAGCATGAGCCCATAGATGAGCGGGAGATACAAAACCGAGGTGATCAACACACCGCGCGCCCGCACGAGACTGCGCTCGAGCGCGACGCGTACACCCGAATATAAGAACCAAAGGCCCAACAGCAAAGCTCCTACGACATAGATGCGGCCCGACATCCCGAGGATGCCGGGGATGAGGCTGACCGGAATGAGCGCCACTCCGTAGAGCACGATCTGGCGGGCGGTGGAGCGGCAATCGGGCTCGACGACCGGGAGCATGCGGATGCCGGCGCGGGCGTAGTCCTCTTTGTACATCCAGGCGATGGAGTAAAAGTGGGGGAATTGCCAGAGGAAGAGGATGGCGAAGAGCACCCAGGATTCGCGGGTGATGGCGCCTCGGGCGGCGGCGAAACCGATCATGGGCGGCATGGCGCCGGGGATCGCGCCGATGGTGGTGGACCACCAGGTGCGCTGCTTCAGGGGAGTGTAGAGGAACAGGTAGCTGGCCAGGGTGAACGCGCCGATGGCGGCCGAGAGCAGGTTGACGCCGAGCCACAGTTCGAGGAAACCGGCGACGGAAAGCGCTGCGCCAAATGCCAGCGCGCGCGGCGCGGAGAGGCGGCCGGAGGGCAGCGGGCGCGCGGCAGTTCGGCGCATGTGGCGATCGGCCTCGCGTTCGTACCACTGGTTGAGCGCGGCGGTGCCGGAGGCGATCAGGCCAGTGCCCAGAATGGCGTGAAGGAGCGGCCAGAAGTGGATGGCCTGGAGGAAGCCGGGCCAGTTGGGCGCGCCGGGCAATCCGAAAAAATAACCGATGCCCGTGCTCATGAGAATGAGCCAGGTAATTCGCGGTTTAGTGAGTGCTATGTAATCGCGCATCCGGCGACAGCCATCCCTCCGCGGGCCAGGTTCGGCCGCGCGCGTTCATCGTGCCAGTATACCCTATCGGATGCGCGGGAAACGGGGCGGGGTTCGGCGGTGTGGGCAATTGGCACTTCCACGAGTCGACAATAGCGTCCATCCGTTCGCTGGAATGCCCTGTGAGTCAGTGCTGCCGCTGAATTGAGACAAGCCAACACAGCGCCCCGGCCTTTCAGCGAGACCTCTCAGGATCGCTTGTGGCGCCGCCCGCCATCCAACCCGACCGAAACTTCTTCTTCGATCTCTGGCTGGAAGATCTCTTCGATCGGCTTGTTAAACGTGGTCGCAATTTTGAACGCCAGTGGGAGGCTGGGATCGTAACGTGCGGTCTCAATCGCGTTCACCGTCTGGCGTGAGACCCCGAGCCTTTCGGCGAGTTCTGCCTGCGACCAACTCCGGTGGGCCCGCAGAACCCGTAAGTCGTTCTTCATCAGTATCGCCGCGCAATGTAGTAGAGGAAGCAAGCGCGCACCGGCTCCAGGAACACGAACCACAATGGATTCAGCCACAACCTGTTCCATTGCCAGCCGTAGACCAAGGCAACACCGCCCACCAGTGCCGCGACCCCCAAGCCGGTTAGATATGTCCACGCCATAGCCTCGAGCTGAATCCGGCGCGCCAACTCGTCGAGCGCCAGAATATACGTGTGGAACTCCCAGGTAATATATAAGAACGCGACTCCCGGCACCAGAGACAGAATCACCCGCCATGAGCTGTTGTGATGAAAGTCCCCTGCCAGTATTGCAGCGGCCAGGCATAGGACTACCATTGCGATAAGAGCGATGGCAGTACGGGTATGATATCGGCGCCCGGCTGGGGTTCGCCTCCCGAATGTGCCATAGCCCAACATTGCGGCTGCTGGCCACTTCGAACCGTCATTATCGGACGAGACTGCTCGGGGCGCATCGCTTGGCATCACTCAGACCTCCGAACCAGAATAGTAAAGCATCCTTTACATGCAGTCAAGGGGATTTGTCACACGGATCGCCACAGTCTGCAATCCGACGCGCTGAGGCGGCGCAGGCCTTAACTGCACGCACAACGCTCTCCAGAGACTTCAGGCCTGTATACGATCATCGCCAAGGCAATGGCCGCTCCGAATACCAGGGAACCGACAGCCACGTGCGCGACGGTGGCCCAAATCATGACCGGCATGGGCTGCGGATCATCGGCCGTGGCGGCGAGGCTGGCGTAGGCGGCAAGACCCAGGAAGATCTGCAAGAAGGTGAGGGCGAGCAGCAGCGTGGCGGCGCGGCGAAGCGGGCCGTTCTCCATGTGGCGCATCAGCACTTGAAGGCCGGCCCACATGACGACCGCGGTCGAGACGACAGCGCCGGCGATGTGGGGGACTGCCATCATGGCGCCGTGGCGAACGGCGGCGCCGAGGATGGTTTGGAGGAAGAGGGCGACGGCGGCGAGGATTGGGGCGCTGGCGCTCGCCGGGGCGGTGGGCAGGCTGGGGAGTTGTGCCACCACGATTGCCACGGTAAGTCCGAAACAGATTTGCGCCAGGCAGGCGTGCGCGATGCTGAGAGACTTGGGATCGATGAATCCGACCACGGCGCCGCCGAGCGCGGCTTGCGCAAGCACGGTCGATACCGCGGCCCAACCGAGGCGGCGCACCCAGGCACGCGGCTCGCGGGCCTGCTGCCAGACGGCGAGGATCACGACCAGAACGGCGACGGTAGCGGCCGCCACGCGGTGGGCAAAAGCGTAGCGGATGCCGCCTTCCATGGGCGGCACCAGTCTTCCCCAGTTGAGCGGCCAATCGGAGATGGCGAGAGACGCGTCGTTACTGGTGACCAGGGCGCCGGCCACAACCAGCAGCAGCGTGCACAAGGCCGTCAACACCGCAAAGCGGCGTAGTCCGGGTGAGGACATTTCTGGATTCCGACGAAGCCGCGCCAAGTGGGACCGGCCTCCTGGCCGGTCAGTTTGATGGTACTGCTTGATTTGTAGCGCCGCCGGTCTCGGCCGCCGGTTGACGTTGCTCTAAGAGTGGCAACACCGGCGGCAAGACCGCCGGCGCTACCAGTTGGTCGTAACGTGCTTTGTAGAACTCGAGGGACAGGCCAGGAGGCCTGTTTGAATGTATAAGGGCTGAAATGGCGAAGGGTTCTCCTGAAGGGTACAATGCCGAGACCGGCTCTGAACAGCCGGCTCAGAAACTTCAAACAGGAGAACCCAATGAA
>JBEKDA010000104.1:0-7901 GCA_050014595.1 Bryobacteraceae bacterium | reverse complement strand
CCAATTCGGCAATTCGGAGCAACCGTCACCCTATCGACTATCGCGCTTCGGAAAAATCTTCCGTTAGGTTCAGGGAAAGGTGTGTTTTCCCTTGACAAGCCCTTATCATGGATGTCCCACTGTCGGGGAAAGCCGAGCGCCTCAAAAATGTTAGACTCAGTTTTTCCCCACTCCCATGCTGGAAACCTTCCGACAACTCTACGGCTCCGCCGAGGGCGCCAGAATCTACCGGGCCCCCGGCCGCGTCAATTTGATCGGTGAGCATACCGATTACACCCAGGGATTCGTGCTGCCGATGGCCCTCGACCTGGCCACGCACATCGCCGCCGTTCCGTCTCCCGACGGCATGCTGCGCCTCTACTCCCAACAGCGCCGCGAACTGCGCGAATTCAACACTGCCGGAATCGCGCAGAGCCAACCGGCTCACCATTGGACCGATTACCCGATCGGCGTCGCTGTCGAACTCTCCCGCGCCGGCTTCCCCGTCGCGCCCGCCAACCTGCTCATTTGCAGCAGCGTGCCGGAGGGCTCCGGGCTCAGCTCTTCGGCCGCGCTTGAAGTCGCCTCGGCACTGGCCTTTT
This sequence comes from Bryobacteraceae bacterium, assembly GCA_050014595.1. GTDB lineage: Bacteria > Acidobacteriota > Terriglobia > Bryobacterales > Bryobacteraceae > PALSA-129. Next base: position 7,320 of record JBEKDA010000104.1, on the reverse strand, counting down.
TGAGCGGGCGCGCCATCGATCCGCTCGATCTCGCCCGCCTCTGCCAGCGCGCCGAACGCGATTTCGTCGGCATGCCGTGCGGCATCATGGATCAGTACATTTCCCTCTTCGGCCGCCGCCATTCCGCCGTCGAAATCGATTGCCGCAGCCTGGGCCACCGCTTCGTCCCGCTGCCCGAAAGCATCACCTTCATGGCCGTCAACAGCATGGTCAAGCACGCCCTGGCCGGCTCCGCCTACAAGGACCGCGTCGCCGAATGCGCCGCCGCCGCCCTAGCGCTCGGCCAACCCCTCCGCGATTTTTCGCCTTCCCAGTTCGAATCGAAGGCCCACGACCTTCCCGCCGTCGTCCAGCGCCGCGCCCGCCACGTCGTTACCGAAAACGCGCGCGTCGCCGATTTCGTCGATTCCAGCATGCGCGGCGACCTGGCCCGCATGGGCCGCCTCATGGTGGAATCCCACCGCAGCCTCCAGAATGACTACCAAGTGAGCTGTCCCGAACTCGATTTCCTGGTCGATACGGCGCTTTCCGTCGATGGCGTCTACGGTTCCCGCATGACCGGCGGCGGCTTCGGCGGGTGCACCGTCACCATGCTCCGTCCCGACGCTCTGCCGCAGTTCCAACAACAGATTTTGAGCGCATACGAAGCCCGCTTTCAGGTCAGGCCGCACCTCTATCCCTGCCATCCGTCCGCCGGCGCCGGCGAAGAGCCGGCCTAGTACCCATGCCGCGCTGGCTCAACTTCCCCAATTCTCTGACCGTCCTGCGCCTCCTGCTGGTCCCATTCATCCTCCACGCCGTCTTGACCGGCCAGTACCGGCTGGCCCTGGCGCTATTCCTTCTGGCCGCCTTTACCGATATCGCCGATGGCGCCGCCGCCCGCCGCTGGGGCCAGGCTAGCCCTGCCGGAGCTTACCTGGACCCCATCGCCGACAAGTGCCTGCTGAGCGGCGTCTACCTGGCTCTGGCCGCCGCCCGCCTGGTTCCCTGGTGGTTCGTGGCGCTGGTTCTGGGCCGCGATCTCTACATCCTGATCGGAGCCCTCCTTGTCATGCGATTTACCACGGCACGCGCCTTCCCACCCAGCATTTGGGGCAAAGGTTCGACTTTTCTTCAAATTTCGACAGCCGTGATCTGGATGACGCGGGAGGCCGTCCCCACGCCCTGGCTGGATTCCCTGGCCTCCGCCATGCTCTGGCCCACCGCCGTCATCACCCTCTGGAGCGGGCTTGATTACACCTGGAAGGGCTTCCTTATCGTCCGGAAGCATTGACGGGCTGGGCGCGGGGGAGTAGTCTAAAATTACAGGGTTGTCTATGACTCGCTATTTGCCCGCACGACACTATCTTTGGTCCGGCGTTCCCGCCGTAGTGTTGGCGGCCGCCTGCACGGGCATCGCATTTCACATCAGGTTCACTCTGGCTTACATCCCCGCCGGCCTCTGCGCGCTCATCGCGATCCTGTTCCTGGCGACCGCTTGCCGCCCGCCCGTCGAAATCCACGAAAGCTATCTTTCCATCGGCAAGCGCATCATCCCCTGGATGGATATCCGGCGTGTCGACCGCACCGGCTGGAACGCTCCGCTCATCGTTCGCATCACGCTGTTTGACGATTCGCGCCTGCGCGTCATTTATCCCGGCGATCTCGATTCCTGCAATAGCCTGCTCCGCAACCTGCGGCGCCTATCGCGCGACGCCCTCATCGATGGCATCCCTTACCGGCAGTACTGGGGCGAAGTTCTCTCCAGCGGCGCCGAACGGAAAACCCAGTCGCCCAACCGCTACCGCATTCTCCGCCCCGAAGACGAGGCCGAGGTGGAGCGCCTCTACCAGCGGCTCAAGACGGTCGGCAACCTCGACCAGAAAAACTCCGCGGACGAATAGTTCGTGGCGCTTCGCTCTTTCCGTGTCCGCTTCCTGCTCGGCTGCCTTCTTTTCCTGGCCGCACTCTTTGTAACGCGCGGCCTCTGGCTGCCGGTCTTCGGCTACGCCCTCATCCACGACGATGGCCCCGCCAAAGCCGATATCGCCGTCGTGCCCGCGGGCGATGTTTATGGCCACCGCATCCTCAAAGCTGCCGAGTTGGTCAAACAGGGCTACGTGCCGGCGGTCCTGGTGAGCGGTCCGGCCGGCACGTACGGCCTGTACGAATCCGATCTCGCCATCCCGTTCGCCGTCCGCCACGGCTATCCCGCGGGGTGGTTCATTCCCTTCCCCAACTCCTCGCTCTCCACGCGGGAGGAAGCCATCGACATCCTCGCCGAACTGCGCCGCCGCAACGTCCACAACTTTCTGCTGGTCACCAGTTCCTACCACACGGCGCGCGCCGGCCGCACCTATGGTTCGCTGGCCGGCCAGTCGGGCGGAGGCCTCACGTTCCGCACCGTCGCCGCACCCGCCGAGTTCTTTCTCCCCGAATCCTGGTGGCGCGTCCGTGAGAGCCGCAAAATCGTTTTCAACGAATGGATCAAGACCATCGCCGCCACCTTCGGCCTCTGACCATGTGGGACCCGTTCCCGGCCATCCGGTCCTACCTCCGGCGCCGGCCATCTGGCATGTCCAGTGGATCCATTTCGGGGCCGCATACGAAAGACGCGTCCTCGACCGCCTCGACACTCTCAACCGCGTCCTGCAAGGAGCCGCCTGAAGCAGAGCCGCGACCGTGAGGGAGCGGTCTCCGCGGAATACGAGAGTGGATCTGACGAGACGGCGTACTAAGTCAACACGGCCCCAACCCGGCTAACTCCTCCAAGCGCAGCCTCCCGGTATAAATCGCCATTCCCAATGCGGCGTTCACTCCCATGTCCGCCAGCGCCCGCACTTCCTCGAGCGTCGTGATCCCTCCGGCCGCTGTCAGCTCCAGATCCGTGGCCGCGCGCAGCCGCCGGAACCACTCCAGGTCGGTCCCCTGCATCATCCCCTCTTTATCCACGTACGTGCACAGAAACCCCGAACAATAAGGCGCCAGCACGTCCAGCACGTCCTCCGCCGCCAACTCCGTCGATTCGCGCCAGCCCTTCACCACGATGCGCCCGCCCTTGGAATCGAGCGCCACCACCACCCGCTCCCGTCCCACTCCATCCCGCAGCGCCCGCAGGAACGCGGCATTCACCCCCGCCTGGCAAAACGCCGCCGTCCCCACAATCACGCGATGCGCTCCCTGCTCCATCAGCGCCCGCGCCCGCTCCACCGTCCGCACGCCGCCGCCCACCCGCGCCGTTGCTCCCGAGGCGACCCGGCGCACCAATTCGTCGTTCGAGCCTCGGCCCATGGCCGCATCCAGGTCGATCGCCTGAATTTCCGGAAAGGCCGCGAACTTCCGCAGCATCTCCTCCACCGTCCCGCCTTCCAGCGCCTTCTCACGCCCCTGCACCAGTTGCACTACCTTGCCATCCATCAGGTCGATGCACGGAATGATCACGCCGTCACCCGCACCGCGATGCCGCGCTTGTCCAGCTCTTCCTTCAACTGGTTCACGGTGTACGTCCCGTAATGGAAAATCGACGCCGCCAGCGCCGCATCCGCGCATCCTTCCGTCAGGACGCGCACGAAATGCTCCGGCTTCCCCGCTCCGCCGCTCGCAATCACCGGCACGCGCGTCGAGCGCGACACCGCCGCGGTCAGCGCGCAATCGAATCCCTCCCGCACTCCATCCGTATCCATGGAAGTCAACAGAACCTCGCCCGCGCCCAGTCGCTCGCCGCGCGCCGCCCAGGCCACGGCATCCATGCCTTCGTCGTCGCGCCCGCCCCGCGTAAACACGTGCCAGCCGCCACCCGCGTGCCGCCGCGCGTCAATCGCCAGAACCACCGCCTGCGCCCCGAACTCCTCGGAGAGCTCCGTGATCAGCTCCGGCCTCCGTACGGCGGCCGTGTTTACCGAGACTTTGTCCGCGCCCGCCAGTAAGATCTTGCGTGCGTCCTCGACCGACCGGATGCCGCCACCCACCGCCAACGGGATGAATACCTTCCGCGCCGTACGCGCCACTACGTCCGCCATGGTGGCGCGGGCGTCGCTCGAGGCCGTGATGTCCAGAAAGACCAGTTCGTCGGCCCCCTCGCGGTTGTACCGTTCCGCCAACTCCACGGGATCGCCGGCATCGCGCAGGTTGACGAACCGGGTGCCCTTCACCACCCGCCCATCGGTCACATCCAGACAAGGAAGAATCCGCTTCGCTAACATCGATACCTCAAGACGACAAAAACCGATCATACATCCCACCTACATCGTTACAAAGTTCCGCACGATCCCGAGCCCCACATTGCCCGATTTCTCGGGGTGAAACTGTACCCCGAAAATATTCCCGCGCTCCAACGCCGCCGTGTACCGAACCTCGTAGGTGCAAGTCGCCGCCGCGTGCTCCATTTCCGGCGCATAGTAACTGTGCGCGAAGTAGACGTACGGATGGGCGCCTGCGCCCGCCAGCAACCGCGATCCGCCGCGCGCTTCCAGCCGGTTCCATCCCATGTGTGGAACCCGCGCCCCGGCCGGAAACCGCACCACGCGGCCCGCGAATACCCCGAGGCCGCGCTCCTCCGGCGCCTCTTCGCTTCCCTCGAAAAGCGCCTGCATACCCAGGCAGATTCCCAGGAACGGTACGCTCGCGGCGATCCGTTCCCGCAGCGTCTCCCGCACCGCCAGCGCATCCAGCGACCGCATCATCTGTCCAAAATGGCCCACGTCCGGAAGCAGAATCTTCTCCGCTGCGCGCAGCCCTCCGGCATCGCGCACCAGCGTGTAGCGGCAGCCCAATTCTTCGAGCGCATTCTCCACCGACCGCAGATTACCCGCGCCGTAATCCAACACCGCAATCACAGCAGCCCCTTGGTCGATGGCAACCGCTCTTTCATCCGCCGGTCTTTTGAGCAGGCATATCGCAGGGCCCGCCCAAAGCACTTGAAAATGGCTTCGATCTTGTGGTGGTTCGACCGCCCGTAGAGCACCTTGGCGTGCAGGTTCGCGCCTGCGTGATTCACAAAGCCGCCGAAGAAATCCTCCACCAGCTCGCTCTGCAAATCGCCCACCAACCGCACCTTCACCTGGTCGTCATAGACCAGCGCCGGGCGCCCGCCCAGGTCCACCGCCACCACCGCCAGCGTCTCATCCATCGGCATCACAAAGTATCCCGCGCGGTTGATGCCTTTGCGATCCCCCAGGGCCTGGGAGAACAATTGCCCGAGCACGATCCCGACGTCTTCCACGGTGTGGTGCTGATCCACGTCCAGGTCGCCCTCGGCATCAAGAGTCAAGTCGAAACCACCGTGCCTGGCGGCCAGTTCCAGCATATGATCCAGGAAGCGGATACCCGTCGAGACCTCATACCTTCCGCGGCCCTCGATCTTGAGCGTGCCCACAATCCGCGTCTCTTTGGTATCGCGCCGCACCTGTGCCTTTCTCATCGCCCGAACACCTCCTCCAGATAATTGATATCGTCCACAATGGCGTGGGCGCCTTCGGCCTGAAACAAAAGCGCCAGATCGATGTATCGCGGGTTTGACGGGGCCGCAATCCCGATGAACGGCACCCTGGCGGCGCGCGCCGCCCGCGCGTCATCCACCGTATCCCCGACATAGAAAACCTCTGCGCCGCCGCTCTGCCGCGCGATCTCGAACAGGCCGTCCGGGGCCGGCTTCTGGCGCTCCACTTCGTACATCCCCACCACCGGATCGAAAACCAGGTCGCCGGCGAACCGCCTCAGCGTCAGCGCGGCATCTTCCTTCGGCCGCCCCGTAAAGACGGCCAGCCGGAACCGCTCCGTCAACCGCTCCAGCACGCCCGCACGCGCCACCCAGCGCTCGCGCAAGATCATGCCGTTCGAGCCGTCGCCCAAAAACAATTCCTGGAAGTATTGCTTCACGGTTTCGAATGGCACGTCCACGCCGGTCCCGCCGATGATGTGGTGCGAGAGCTTCCAATCGTCGTTCCAGCCGCCCTGGTTCTTGTAATCCTGAATCTGCTCGCGCGCTACCTGAACGCCCGCAAAATGTTCCACCGTGCGCGCAATGGTTTCGCGGTAGGATTCGGTCACGTCCACCAGCACGCCATCCATATCGAAAACCAGCATCGGCTTCAGGGCTTCCAGATTTCCTCCAACGCCGCCACCAGCCGGCGCGTCTGCTGACGCGTGCCCACCGTGATGCGCACGCATCCCGGCGCTTCGTAACTGCGGTCGCGCACCAGAATGGCCTGTTCGCGCAGCGCGTCGCGCACCTCAATCGCGCGCGCGCCAAAGTGGCCCAGAACAAAATTCGCCGAGCTTGGCACGTACCCGATACCCAGCCGTTCGAGCCCGAAGCAGAGCAGCTCGCGCGCCGCCAGCACCTCCGCCACGTAGCTCTCCACGTACGCGGTATCCTCCACCGCCGCTTGCGCCGCTTCCACCGCCAGCGCGTTCACGCTGTAGGGCGACTGCGCCTTGTGCAGGAACTCGATATTGGCCTGGTGCGAGAACAGGCAGCCCAGCCGCATGGCCGCCATCCCGAAAACTTTCGAAAACGTGCGGCACACAAACAGATTCGGCACCCGCTCGATTTCCGTCAACGCCGTGACGCCGCAGAATTCGTAATAGGCCTCGTCCACCAGCACCGCGGCGTGACGGCCGCGATGCAGAATGCGCTCGATCCCCAGCAGCGAAACGCCGGTTCCCGTCGGGTTATTGGGATTTGCCAGCAGCACCGCGCGCGTCCGCGGCGTAATTGCCTCCAGCAGGGCTTCCAGCGGAAGCTCCATTCCCGGCTGTGGATACGGCACCTCTTTGATCTTGGCGCCGGCCACTTGGCTGTAGAAACGGTACATGGCATAGGCCGGCTTGAGCACCACGACTTCCTGCCCATCGTCAATGTAGGTGTTGATGAAGACCTGGATGGCTTCATCGGTGCCATTGGTGAAGACGAACTGCTCCGGCCTTACGCGGAAATATCGCGCGATGGCCTCCTTGGCGGCGCCGTATTCCGGGTAAACCGCCAGCATGCCCGCCTCCACGCGCTCGCGAATCGCGGCGATCACGCGCGGCGAGCAGCCCACGGTGTTCTCGTTGAAATCGAGCCTCAGTTTGCCGGAGCGTCCGGCCGTCGGCGGCGAATAGGGCGCCATCTGGAGCACCGCGGCCCGCGGCTGAATGGCTCCTTTCGGCAACTTGGCTCTCTCAGGCAACCGTTCCATCAAAACGCCCTCGTTTTCCGCGCCCGGTTGACAGACGCAAGCGTCTGTTTGAATGTATAAGGGCTGAAATGGCGAAGGGTTCTCCTGAAGGGTACAATGCCGAGACCGGCTCTGAACAGCCGGCTCAGAAACTTCAAACAGGAGAACCCAATGAACGTCA
>JBEKDA010000103.1:0-8281 GCA_050014595.1 Bryobacteraceae bacterium | reverse complement strand
GAACGTGAGGGTGGTAGTGAACTCTTCATATCGGGGATCCACCAGCTTCACTTCATGCTGCCCCGGTGGCACCGCATATTTCCGGCCAACGCGGAAGTTGGCGGCCGGTCCGAGGTACTTGCTGTCGAGAAAGACGCCGGTGCGTCCGGGATCGACATTGGTTTTCAGGTAGGCAGTGTCTTTCTGCTGTGCGAACAACATGTAACCCGAGAATAGGAAAAGAAAAACGCAAACGCGACGTGTGGATTCCATGAGCAGGCCTTCCATGGCACAGTATACTCTATTGCATTCCTCCATCTCCGCACCGCCAGCGGCTTAGTTCTCGTCGGCCACTAGGAAATTGGCCCCGAACGGCCTCCGGGGAGGCGTGCCGGGATCGCTTTGCGGTGCCTCAAATCACCGCGTTAATTCGTATTATCGGCAGCGTTCCCGAGGTCAGACGGCCAACCTACCGGGCCGGCGAGACCAGCAATATGATGGCAACAACTGCGAGCAGTAGGATCGGAACGGCTGGCGCGATGTGTACGTGACCAGGCGCGCAGAGGTCGCACTGCCGCGCCGCCGGCTTGTGCTGATATTCGCGCCACGAGACGCCCGTGCCTGGCATCCCGATGCTGGTGTAGCGCTGGCCGCGCGCGGTGATGCCGATATGCGCGCCGCGGCCACCTACCGAAAAGCCCACCCCGGACTTTGAGAGGTTAATCCGGAGGCCTGGAAGGACTTTGATGCGGCGCTGGAAGCGGAGTCCCATGTCGTCACGCTCAATCTAGCACAGGGTGGGGGCGTTGAGACCTGATATCGGATGCGCCCGTTCGCTGACGATGTCACCATCGCCGACATCGTAGATGGCCACGATGTTGGGATGATTGAGCGTGGCGACGGGGCGGGCTTCCAACTCGAAGCGCTGGTGGCGCGAGGGATCGTTGGCGAGATCGGGCGGCAGGATTTTGAGCGCGACATCGCGGCCCAGGCGGGTGTCGCGGGAGCGGTAGACTTCGCCCATGCCGCCGGCGCCCAGCGGCCCCGACAATGTCGTAGCAAGGCGGGTTCCGGGGGCGAGCGGCATGATGCGTGTCTTCCGTTCCCGTTGCAAATCAAATCAACGCAGAATTAGCCGAGTACCGAATTGCAATCGGAAATGCGCCGAAGCTGCATCAGCGCGCTTGCGGGGTGAACTTCCACATCTTCGAGCGAAACCCCAAACCCAGCGCCATCACTTTGCCATCGGGCGTCCAGCCGAGCACGTGGACGTCGTCGATGTAGTCCACCGGAATGCGCGTGATTTGTCCCGTCAGGGGATCGATCACGCCGGGCGGCCAGTACCACGTAGAGGAGCCCAGTGACATGACGATCCGCCCGTCGGGGCCGATCGCGTTGGGGCCGATGAGAAAAGCGGGCCGCAGAGGACCGCGCCGGGGGATCTCCTGCTCCGGGCCGCCGTTCAATGGCACGCCAATCAGCCGAATGATCGGGCTCGCGGACATTTCTACGATCAGATCGCGTCCGGCCGGATCGATGGCAACATAGTCACCCGCGCGGATTTTCTTCGGCTCCCCGCCCGCAACGGGTATGGACCAGACCGCGCCGCCCGCGGCGCAGTACAGCGTTTTTCCGTCCGGCGAAGCCGCCAGCGAGTGGATGGGACCCTTGTCGAACGGGATCCGGCGGATAATCCGGCCGTTCGAAACCGCGGCCAGCGCGATGGTGCGGCGCGGCTCCGGCCCAATCAGAAAGGCAATCTCGTTCGGCCCGGCCACGGTCACCGGCGCCGTAGTTTCCTCGGCCGTGTCGATGAGCGGAACGGGATCTTTTCCCGTCTCGACCGCCATCAGACGCAGGCGGCCTCCGGTGCCCTGCGTCAATACGACGCGGCCATCCGGGAGGATGGCAAAGCTCTCCGAATCGAGGTAAGGAGCTCCCGGCGCCTCGTACGCGGGCAATGTCGCGATCCTCTCGACGTGCCCGCCCTGGACTGAAAAGCGCAGCAGGTCCACCGGCCGATCGACCTGGTCCACGTAGATGCTTCCGTCCGCGCCGCTATCGACCGCAAACACGGTGTTAGTCAGGCTCAGCAGCGGCGTGGGAGATCCCCGGCCGCTCCTCGGAATAGATAGAATCTGCGCCACATTTCCCGCGGCGCCGGCCGCCAGAATCGACTTGCCGTCGCGCGTGGCGATGACCGAGAGGAATGCCGAGTCATTCTGCGAATCGGGCAGCAGGCGGCGCGTCTTGCCCGTTTGCAGATTCACGGCGTACAGGTGCTGCCCGGCTTCCCGGCCCGGCCCGATCAAGGTGCCGATCACGACGGCCTCCTGTCCGTCCGGAAAAGCGCAGATGGATGGAGTGATGCCGACCATCACTTCCATTGAGAACCCCTGCAATCGCCCGGTCTCCGGCCAATAGCGGAAGAGTTGGTATTGCCGCTCGGCGTTGTAGCGGCCCATCAGCAGGCTGCCATCGGGGAGCGGCACGGGCGTCGCGGCATCCTCCAGCACCAGCCGTTCCTCGCCGCTGGGCACGGGAACACTGTAAATTCCGCGGGGCACGTCGGTCCAGCGGTCGTAGTAAATCCGCGTTCCATCGGCCGACCAGCCGAGAGAGTAAACCGAGCCCTGATCGGAAGCATGCGTTAGGATCGTCCAGTTGCCGGATTCCGGCTTCATCAGGCCCACTTGCTGGCTGCCTATGTCGGTGAAGGCGAGCCAGTGCCCGTCCGGGGAAGGACGCGGTTCCGCCGCAATCTCGGGGCCGCCCAGCAGCACGCCGGTCCAGGCGGGCGGGGCAGGCGCGCGCAGCCACAGGCGGGCGCCAGCCAGCGTTGCCGCGATCAAAGCGAGCGCTGCCAGCGCCGGCACGGCGCGGCTGCGCCATCGCCAGCGCGCTGCGGGCAGCGCCGCTGCCGCGCTGTGGCTGCCGCTCTGCGCCACCGCCGTGAGCGCGAAACCGAGGTCGTGCGCGGATTGAAATCGGTTGATCGGGTTCTTCTCCAGGCAGTGCGCCGCGATCTGCCGCACGCCCGGCGGAACCGTCTCGGGCAGCTCGGGCGCTTCCTCTTTGAGGATCGCGGTCATCGTCTCGACGTGCGTGCCGGCGTGGAAGGCGCGTTTGCCGGTGAGCAATTCGTACAGGATCAAGCCGAAGTTGAAAATGTCGGAGCGGTGATCGGCGGTCTGGCCGCGCACTTGTTCCGGCGACATATAGCCGACAGTGCCTAGCACCATGCCCGGCTCGGTGTGCACGGTGAGCGTTTCCATCGCCGCCGCGGCGGAGCGCGAGGCGGCCATCTTGGCCAGACCGAAATCGAGAAGTTTCACTCGCCCGTCGCTCGTCAGCAGTATGTTGTCGGGCTTGAGATCGCGATGCGTGATGCCGGCATCGTGGGCGGCGGCCAGGCCAGCGGCGATTTGCACGGCTATATCCAGGGTCTTGCGCAAGCCCAATTTCGCGCCGCGGAGCGATTCGCCCTCCACCAGCTCGCTGACGATGTAGCCGTCGCCGACATCGTAGATGGCCACGATGTTGGGATGATTCAACGCGGCCACGGCGCGGGCTTCCAACTCGAAGCGCTGGCGGCGCGAAGGATCGTTGGCGAGGTCGGGCGGCAGGATTTTGAGCGCAACATCGCGGCCCAGGCGGGTGTCGCGGGAGCGGTAGACTTCGCCCATGCCGCCGGCGCCCAGCGGCGCGAGAATTTCGTACGGGCCCAGGCGGGTACCGTTGCTCAGTGGCATGGTCATCGAATTATACCGCTATCCTCCGCGGGGGCTGGCGCACGCGCACCCCTTGGCATAATTAAGAATTAAGATCCATGGCAGTGGAGTTTCGCGGGCCTCGATGAACCCCTACGGCATCCTCGCAATCGTGGTGCTGGCAGCTCACTTGGCCTTCATCATCTGGGTCATTTTCGGCGGGCTGGTTTCGCGCCATCAGGCAGTGCTGCGTTGGCTGCACTTGGGCTCCCTGGTGTATGGCGTCGTGATCGAGATTGTGCCCTGGCCCTGTCCGCTGACCTTGCTCGAACAGCGCCTGGAATCCTTGGCCGGAGTGGCGCCGTATCGGGGGCCGTTCCTGGTCCACTATCTGGATGCCGTGGTCTATCCGGATGTGCCGCAGACGGTGCTGGTTTGCGCCGCGGTGGCCGTGTGCGGCGTGAACCTCTACCTTCATGCAACCAAGTTCCGGCGGCGTGCGGCATGAGCAGGAAGAACAACGGGCAGACGCCGGTAATCCCCTTTCCTCATGGCGACCCGCTATTCGCCAGCGCGTTCGTGACAGGGCGTTATCGGCACATATCGGTAGCCCCGCTGCCCGCCAGACCAGATCCACGGTTTAAGCCTGCGTTTCCGTTTTAACGTGAAAGCGCACTCTGCGGGCAGCACACCGCTTAGTGTCTTCCACGCTGCGGCCGCGGGCAACCGGCCTTTGAGAATCCCGACCATATCGGAGACAGTCTCGGCTTGCCCGAACTCATCGCTAGACGAGCAGATCAAGCTGTCTGTCACAGGCGAGGCAGTTCAGTTGGCGAGCACCACACGATACCGCGCTCGGTTGTGCCTTACGTGGTCCAGCGCCTGGTTCGCTTGGGCCATGGGGAAACGCTCCGTCATCGGCTGGATGCCGTTGCGCGCCGAGAACTCAAGCATCTCACGGATCAGCGACGGACCTCCAACCGGACTCCCGAAGACGGTTTTTCTGCCTAAAATCAATGGAAAGGCAGGCAGGCGCATATCATTCTGCGGCACGCCCACGATGCAGAGCTTGCCCTTGGGCTTGAGAACGTTCAGGTACGAGGCCCAGTTCAGGTCGGCAGACGCGGTCGAGATGACAAAATCGCATGAGTTTGCGGCCTTCTCCATGGCAGCCGTATCCCGAGCGTCAATGAAATGATGTGCACCCAGACGGCGAGCCTCTGCTTCCTTGTCCGGTGAAGTCGAAAACGCTGCCACCTCGCAACCGAAGGCATGGGCGAACCGTACCGCCAAATGGCCGAGCCCCCCCACGCCCACGACGCCAACCCGCATGGCGGGTCGAACCTCCTGTGCAAGCGGTGCGTAGACGGTGATGCCCCCGCACAGCAGCGGAGCCGCCAATTCGGAAGCCAAGCTCTCCGGTATGGGAACGGCGAACCGGCTGTCGACCCGGATGGCGCCGGCATAACCGCCGTAACCGTGTGTGCAGGTGCCCCTCCACCCCAGACAAATGTTCTCCTCTCCGTGCAGACAGTATTCACACTCTCCGCAGGAGCCGGATTCCCACCCGACTCCCACTCGCTGCCCTTCCCGAAGGTTCTTTACGCCGTGGCCGAGTTGCGTTATGACGCCGACGATTTCGTGCCCGGGGACCATTGGGTATTGGGTGAATCCCCAGTCGTTATTAAGGAGATGGAGGTCGGTGTGGCACACTCCACAATGGGAGATTGCGATCTCGGCTTGAACCGGCTCTAAGTGAAGTGGCGTCGGTTCGTACTCGAAAGGCTGCAGCGGCATGCCAGGCCCCAGGGCGGCATATGCTTGAATCTTCACGTATAGTCCCCTCTCAGTTTTTGCAGAATTTCCGCGCGAGATTTGCGGATGACGCTGTTATATCATATCTTGACAACATCCTGTTTTGATGATCTTGCTCCCAGGAGTCGGCACTTTGCAGCCGGCCCCCTCCACCGTAACCGCGAGGCAGGATGCCGTGCTCGTGCTCTTCGCCGCCGCTGGCGCACGCAGCGAAGGCAGGCTCTCTCTGGCGCCGCCGCTCGATCGTCCGCACTTTAGAGAAAGCATTCCCGATGACCACAGCCAGTTAAACATACGCGCACGCCTCAGCCGAGAGACGGAGAGGCACGAATTTAACGCAAGCTAGGAATCTGCGGATCTATCGCGGCGGCACTCATGCGACCTCCACGAGTTCCAGTCCCTGCACATTGGTCCGCGCGACGTCCGTGGCCTGCGCCCAGTTGCCACGGGACACCACCGTTACGCGCCCCTGCGTGTTGTTACCGGTGGGATCGTAGTTGCTGCCGATCTGCTGGCCTGACGCCACATCGAACGGATTGTAGAAGGCGAACGCTGTCAAACCGCCGTTCTGGGGCCGTCGGTTCCACTCCTGCAGGGAAGCGACGGCAAGCGTTCAAACGCCGGTCACGGCAGCAAGCCAGTGCTGAATGCCCAACCATCTCGACGTCAACGTTGGCTTATCCGTAGAATGAACGCCGTCCCTGGCGCGGGCGGCGCCCGCTCCTCGGCGCGTTAAGGCGCGATATCGGAAGCGGTTCCTCGGGCAGGGCGGCACCCGGCCCAGTGGCCCGCACCATTCATCCTTGCCGGGATGGAAATGGCCGATTTATCTGGCCCTGGTGAGTTACGATATCGAACACAGTGACCACAGGATACGCCGTCAGCCTGAGCCTGCAGACAATTTTCAGATTGACGGCTTACTATGGAGATCGGATCGCAAATGCGCCTGCTGGTAGTGGAAGATGAGCACAAGATGGCGGAATTGCTGCGGCAGGGTCTGGCCGAAGAAGGCCACTCGGTGACCGTCGCGACGGAAGGCCGCCAGGGTCTGGCGATGGCAGAGGCGGCGGAATTCGACCTGATCATTCTGGACGTTATGCTGCCCGGCCTCAGTGGATTCGAAATCGCGCAGCGGCTTCGCGCCAAACGCAACCAGACGCCGGTTCTTATGCTAACCGCGCGCGATGCCACTGATGACGTGGTCAAGGGCCTGAACCTGGGAGCCGACGATTACCTGACAAAGCCGTTCTCCTTCGAGGTGCTGCTGGCGCGTGTGCGGGCCCTTGGGCGCCGCGGGCCAATCCCAGTGCCGGTGCTCCTGAAGGTGGCCGGCCTCATTGTCAACCAGGGGACCCGGGACGTCTCGCGCGGCGGCCGCAAGATCGCGCTGACCCGCAAGGAATACTCCATCCTGGAGCTGCTCATGCGCAATGGCGGCCGCGTGGTGACGCGCGACGCGCTGATCGCCAGCGTGTGGGGCAACGATTCGGAAATCGAAAGCAATACGCTGGACGCCTTCGTCCGCCTGCTGCGCGGCAAGGTGGAAGAGCCCGGCAAGCCCTGGCTGATCCGGACCATCCGTGGTGTGGGATATTCCCTGGGCGGGGAGGAAACATGACCCCGGTCTCCATTCGGTTGCGGTTGACGGCCTGGTATGCCGGCGTGCTGCTGGTAAGCTTGCTGCTGTTTGGGTTCGGCATGTGGTTCGCGTTATATCAGCGCCTGGTTGCCGGTATCGACACACGTCTCGACCAGCGCGCCCAAGGACTCAAGATCACCCTGACCGGTGAAAACGAAATCAAGGACCGTCAACATCTCTGGCGGGAAATCCGGGAGTTCGGAGAAGGCTTTGCGGATGGAACCGTGATCCAGTTGCGGGACTCCACGGGAGGCTTGCTGCTGGCAACGCCGGACCAGATCGTTTTTCCCCGCTCCGGAAGCCCCCACAAAACAGTCGAGATCGGGGGTAGGCGGTTTCGCACCACCGTCAGCCCCTTGGCATGCGGCGGTGAGACGTTCGAGCTGCTGCTCGCCAGTCCACTCGACGAAGTGCTCGCCGTAACGCGCGTCTTCCGTTATCTCTTGCTGGGGCTGATTCCTGCGGTTCTGGTGTTGGCATCGCTGGGCGGGTATTGGTTGAGCCGCCGCGCGCTCCGGCCGGTGGACCAGATTACCGCCGCCGCCAGGTCGATCAGCGTCCAGAACCTGTCCCAGCGAATCTCCGTCCCGCGCACCGGCGACGAGCTACAGCGCATGTCGGAGACCTGGAACGAAGTGCTGGAGCGTCTCGAATCGTCCGTGAGGCGGATCCGCCAGTTCACCGCCGACGCGTCGCATGAGCTGCGCACGCCCATCGCGTTGATTCGCGCCACCGCCGAACTGGCCCTGCGCCGCGAACGCGCCCCCGAGGAGTACCGCAACTCGCTGCGCTCCATCGAAAGCGAGGCCGAGCAGATGACCGCCCTGACCGAATCGCTCCTCGTCATGGCCCGCGCCGACTCCAACGGCTTTCAAATGACACTCGCGCCCACCGACCTCAACGCCATCGTGAGCCACGTCATCGGCCAGCACCAGGCGCTCGCCGACGAAAAGGGAATCCAGCTCAAGACCGAAAGCAGTGGACTCCCGGCGCTGGCTCATGCCGATGGACCAGCCATTCACCGCTTGCTGCTGATCCTCCTGGATAACGCGCTGAAACATACACCGTCCGGCGGCACGGTCACCGTCGCGGCCCACAAATCCGATGGCAGCGTGTTGCTGTCAGTAGCCGATACCGG
>JBEKDA010000102.1:0-8291 GCA_050014595.1 Bryobacteraceae bacterium | reverse complement strand
GGAGAGTGCTTGGCGGAGGATGCTGGCTGCCCGCGAATACCCGGCAACAAAATGAGTCGGCCACCATTCGCCTCTCCGGCCCTGCCTGACCTCGAACGCATCTCCTTGGTGCGTCTTCTCGCCACGATGAGGAATCCCGAAGATCGGTGCGCCCCGGTTGCTTGACCTGCCTTACAATTCCGCTTATCGGCGCCGATTCTCACAATCCTGTGGAACATCGTGGCGCCTGCATCGGTGTTCTGCTTTGCAGTGAGGTTCAGGAGTACGCCAAGCAGCTTGCCGGGCGATGTGACGAGTCCAGCGCAGCCCACAAAGTTATATGCGTACCAGCGCGGATGGATTCCGGCTGGTTTGGGAGCGAACTTCTGAGTCATCCACATTGGCTCCGCAAGTACGTCGTGCTCGCAAATTCGGACCCGTATGCCACATCTGCCTGCTACATGTCCCTTTATTTATGCACGGCTGTATATTTACCCGCCGCTACAAACTGCTTGAGCCAATCCATGAGTTCATTAGCTTTGCCTGGAGAATCCGCTTCGACAGTGAGACGCAAGACGGGCTCAGTGCCGGAAAACCGCACCAGCACCCAGTTGTCGTTCTCCAGGTACAGCTTGGTCCCATCCATGTGCGAGACTCTGACTACCGGGTAAGAGCCGGCGTGGCTGCTCGGCGCCTCGCGCAACTCTCGAGGCAGGGCAATCCGCATTTCCGGTGTGGCGGGAAAAGTCTCCTCGGCCCCATACAGCCTTCCGGTCAGGCCATACACGGTCTGGCGCAACTGCGAGATTTTCTCGGCAGTGCGGGCTAGCATTTCGACCACCAGAGCCGAAGCGAAGATGCCGTCTTTCCCAAGAATGTGGCCGCGAATGGTCAGTCCGCCGGACGATTCGCCTCCCAGCAGCGCATTGTGTTTCACCATAGTGGAGACGATGTGCTTGAACCCTACAGGGACTTCATAGCATTCCTCGTGCAAAGCGTGCGCGAGCCGGTCGAGCAGGTGGGTGGTTGACAGATTGCGCACGACGCCGCCGCGTTCGCCGCGAACCTCA
This sequence comes from Bryobacteraceae bacterium, assembly GCA_050014595.1. Taxonomy (GTDB): domain Bacteria; phylum Acidobacteriota; class Terriglobia; order Bryobacterales; family Bryobacteraceae; genus PALSA-129. Next base: position 7,242 of record JBEKDA010000102.1, on the reverse strand, counting down.
TGGACATACCAGTAGAGCAACAGCAGGACGTCATTGATGGATATGTACTCGCCCAGTTCATCCACAATCGCGATGCGGTCGGCGTCTCCATCCATCGCCAAGCCGAGATCATAGCGGTTATCGTGCATCGTCGAGGTCAGCAGCCGCAGCGCCTCCGGGTTGGGGGCGGGCGAACGGCCGCCAAACAACGGATTGTGGCGCTCGTGAATGAACGTTACACGGCAGCGCGCTTCGGTCAGGAGCGTGCCCAGCGTGAGTTGCCCAACGCCGTACATGGGGTCCACGATCACCTTGAGACCGGCATTGCGAATGGCCTGAAGATCGATCAGGGTCTCCACGGCGTCCACGTACTGATTGGTGAAGTCGCCCCATTGTACGATGCCGGCGTCCAGCGCTACGTCCAATTCCAGCTTGATGACTTCGTTAGCGGTGAGCGCGTTGGTCTCGGCCTCGATCTGGCGCGTTTCATGGTCCAGCAGCAGCGACCCATCGCCGTGGAAAATCTTCAGGCCGTTCCATTCCGGCGGGTTGTGGCTGGCTGTAAAGGCAAGGCCGTAAGCCGACCCGCGGATGGCCGTAGCGTACGTGATCAGCGGAGTGGGCGCGTCCTCTTTCAGGAGGATGGCGGGGATGTTATTGCCGGCGAAGACCTCGGCGGAGGCTTCAGCGGCCTGCTTGGAGAGGAAGCGCCGATCATAGCCGATGATGACGCCGCGCCGTTCCTGGCGCTTGCGGGTGATCTCGTTGGCCAGCGCCTGGCTCAAGCGGCGCACGTTATGCAGCGTGAAACCCTCGCCGATGATGGCTCGCCAGCCTCCGGTGCAGAAAGCCACCTGATTCTGCTCTTCCTGGCGGCGCGGACGGAAGAGCCGTTTCTCGAGAATGAACTCGGCGTGGGCCAGGTCCTCGACAGTGTTGATGCCCTGGACCTCATCCTGGTCGTACAGTTGATAGCTATCCACGCGGAGACCGGAGCGGATGAGTTCGTGTACGCAGTCAGTGAGACGGTACTGGCCATCGCGAGGAGAGGGAGAAAGCCTGCGCAGGGCAGAGAAGATGGCTGCCGAATCAACCACGTAAGCTCCGACGTTCAGCTCGCGAATCTCCCGCACTTCCGCCAACGCCTCGTCTTCTTCGATGATGTCCAGGATCTGGCCGCCGGCATTGCGGATGATGCGACCGTACGGCAGCGGGCGATCGAGCATGGCCGTAAGCAGCGTAAGGTGCGATTGCTTCAGATGGTGCCGGTTGACCAGGCCACGAATCGAGCCCGGGCGGAAAAGGGGCGTATCGCCGTACAGGATCAGCAGATTGCCGCTGAAACCCTCCAGAAGCGGCGCCGCCTGCAATACGGCGTGGGCGGTGCCGAGAAGCTCTTCCTGGCAGACGTAATGATAGCCGGCGCCTAAGCGCTCGCGAACTTCCTCCTGCCGGTATCCGACAACCATATAGAGGTGCTCGATCGATACGAGCTGAAACGCATTCTGAATCACGTACTCCAGTACGTTGCGGTCGCCCAGAGGTTGCAGAATCAGAGGACGGCCATCCGGTGTGATCGCGTCCTTGCCGGCGGCAAGGATGACCGCTCTTAGGCCGGGATGCCCATGAGTGCTGGGATGAGATGTCATAAGTTTGTGGAAAGCGCCCCCGCGGCGCACAAACGCCCCGCTCCGTTCTGATCAGGGCAAAGGCGGTAGCTTGTTTGGACCACGCGAACCGGAAAGCCTCCTACCTGGCGCCGGCTGCGATCGGAATCTGGAAAGGCTGCGACTGAAAGGTCGCCGTCGCCGGCTTCAGACCGAAAGACTCCGCAGTCACGATGATGGCCCCCACCCGGAGCGTCGAGCGTATCAGCGCCGTGGCTATCCCCGCCTCCGCCCGCATGGGATTGGCGAAGATAGAAGCGTCTCCGATCATCGCGCCTTCGCCTGTCACGCTGAACCTGACTTCGTCGTCCGCCAGGGGGACCACCTCGCCACGCACATCGCGTAGATAGGCGCGCACCGGCACGAAATCCGAGCCATCCGCCACCAGACTGCGCCCGGCTTCATCCACTGTCAAAGTAAGCTGGTACGCCGCGCCGGCCGTCCGAACTACGTGCGTCGCCACGACCTTCCCGCCGATCAGGCCCTCGGCCTTGAGCTCTCCCGGGACCCATGTCCTCGTCGGCCGCTGGCCGTTCCCGAAAGCCGCAGACTGCTCATAGCGACCCATCGAGTAGGTCAGTCCCGGGAAGGTGAACGGAGGGTGCGGCAGTTTCGATGGCTTGTCCGGCTCCTTCACGCCGATCAGCTTGCCATCCTGGCTCAGGCGCACCTGCTCGCAATTGCTGAAAACCGTGACGTCCGCGGGCGCGCCAGGCATCCAATAGGTCGCGATGAAGACCATTGGCCCGTCGTCCAGCCCTGGAACATGCACGTCCGGCGGCCGCTGGCTGGCGAACAGGTAGTAGTCGAACTTCGGCAGGCGGAACATATCGAGGAAACCGCCATAGAAAGGGTTGTGATGATAGCCGCGCTGGGCATCGATGCCGGCCCACAGGCCGAAGCCGCTGATGCCCGCGATCCCGTACTGCTCCTCCATTTCGCGCCGGTGGATCTGGACCTGACGGAGCATGGCCGGCTCGCCCCAGTCCCGCCTGACGCGAGCGAGCCCATTCTGGAGGTGGACGTCAAAACTGTCCACGTGGTCGCCCCACTCGCGGACCCAGACGGGCTTGCCGCTGGTCGGTTTCTTGGCATAGAGCACATCGTAGAGCGCCGCGCCAGCACCGTAGCTGTCACAAGCGGCGTAACACTGATCGCCCGGGTACTCCTGGTGAACGATCTGGTAGACCGTCTCGGCAAATTCCTTCGTGTACCTGGTCTCGTTCAGAATCGGCTCCCAAAGAACGACGGAAGGGTGATTCCGGTCGCGCCGCACCATGTCCCGCGCACCCTGATAAGCCCTCTCGACGAATGGGCCCGACTTGAACCACTGCCACCCGGGATTGGAAACGATAACCAGCATGCCGAGTTCGTCGGCGGCGTCCATCAGCGCGGGGCTGAAAGGATAATGACAACGCAAGGAAACGGCCCCGGCCTCGCGAAGCTTCTTGATGTCGCGGTACTGGCCGGAGTCGGGCAGGGCGTTGCCCACATAGACGTAGTCCTGGTGGCGATTTACTCCGGTGGCGATGAGCCGTTCCCCGTTAATGAAGAACCCGTTCGCGTCGAATCGGATCGTCCGAATGCCCACCCGCGTGGTGCGTTTGTCCGCTAGGCGGTCGCCGTCATAGACCGCTGTTACTAACGCGTAGAGGTTGGGATGGTAGGGATGCCAGAGCTGAGGGTTCCGAACCTCGACTGAACCGGCCACGGTCTCGTCGGCTCCGGGCTTCACGACTGCTGTTCGCGAGAACTGCGCCACCTGGCGTTGCTGCGAGTCCAGTAAGGTATTCCTCACGGTGCAGTTCCGCGCCGATGCGTACTCGTTCTTGACCTCCACCTTGACGTCGACTGTCGCCGTTTCCGCGCTCACTTGCGGATAGGTCACGAAGATCCCGCCGTCGGCGGTCTTATTGGCATACACCGCGTCGGTTACGTGCAACTTGTCCGTGATGTATAGCCACACGTTGCGGTAGAGGCCGCCCATGTAGGTAAAGTCCAGCTGACTTTGCGGCTTGCCAGGCGGAACGTCCGGGTTATCGGAATTGTCCAGCCGCAGGGCGATCACGTTGTCGGCCTTGGAGAACCGCACCGCGTCGGTCAGGTCCACGGTAAATGGCAGGTAGCCGCCATAGTGCGTCAGCACGTGATTGCCGTTGAACCAGACGTCGGCCACCTGCATAGCGGCTTCAAACTCGACGAAGATCTCCTTCCCGCGCCAGCTTTCGTCCGCCGTGAAGTGGCGGCGGTACCAGCAGACACCCTGAAAACTCCTCATGCCACTGGCGTTCTCGGGCTCCAGCCGGACCGCGTGAGGCGCGTTGACCCGCTCCCAGTGGGTGTCCACAAACGCAGGAGAACGGAACGCCTCCTGGGCGACGGGAGCGTCCACGCGGTAAAACCGCCAACCCTGGTTGAGACTCAGGATGCCGCCTGGCAACTGCGGACCGTTCGCCGCAGACGCAACCGGCCCGAGGAGAAAGCAGGAGAATGTAAACGCAAGTGTAAGGATCGATCTCATTAGTCTCATTCGCTAGCCCCCGAGCGGGCGTGAGATAAGGGCGCGCGCTAGCGCCTTTCGAGCGGCTGAACGCAATTATACATCCGGTCCGCGGTGCGGTCCCCTACGATGGTGCACGGGTTCTCGTTCAAGATGAGGCTCCTCGGCATCAGTGCATGATTCCTCCTGGCGCCGTCGCACACTTCGCCCAGCCCATAGATGCCCTGGTTGGTGTCGATGTGGCTGATTGGGCAAGTCATGCGGGGCGGCGTGAAACTACCTTTCTTTGTCGTCCAGGTCCAGGGTCAGCGGGGCGAAAGCCGCTTGGCGCGGGCGCGGATAGGGTGTCTGCCAGCCGCGGGCGTCGTTCCACAGGATGCGGTTGAGTCGCGCCGTCGGAGCGGCGTCCGGCACCTCGAAGCGCATCCGCATGGAATCGCGCGCCGCACGCAGCGCTTCGCCCCGCAACGCCTTCAACGGGGGGTTGATCTCGAACAGCGATTGCTCCGGCGTTTGCGCCTCATACTGGCTGAAGTCCGGCTCGTCGGTGAAGCTGGCGCGCATCGAATTGGCGGTCAGGTCGAACAGCGACAGCGACGGCAGGCCGAGGACCAGCTCGATGGTCTTGAGCATGCTCAGGTGCGAGTACATGGTGGAGTCCACATACTCGCGGCGCACGTAAGGGCTGATCGCCAGCGCCACCGTGCGATGCCCGTCCACGTGGTCCACGCCGTCCTGCGCATCGTCTTCCACCACGAAGATGGCCATCTTTTCCCAGAACGGCGTTTTAGTGAGGGCTTCGACAATCTGGCCCAGCGCGAAATCGTTATCCGCCACCATGGCCTTCGGCGAGGAGAACCCGGGCCGGGTGCCGCGGGTGTGGTTGGAGGGCAGTTGCACGATCGTCAGGTTGGGCATGCGCCCCTCGCGCTGCCACTGTGCCAGGTCTTCCAGGAAAATCCGGGCGCGGATCACGTCGGGAATGGCGGTGCTGAAAGACGGGTAATTTTTGGCCAGGATGGCGTTGAGCGGGGGGAGCGGCGCCTGGATGTTCCACTCGCGGGTGAAGAGCTCGCCGGCCTTCCAGCGCTGGAGCAGCTCGGCACGCGGGCCCGGGAGGTCATCGCTGAGCCGCCCGGCGTACTCACCGTAAACGCGCACGGTCTTTTTCATGCGCAGCGCGGCATCCCAGATGAAACCGGCCTTGGCATACGCGATCGGATCGGTCCCATCGAACGGGTAGCTGCGGCCGATATAGCCCGGCCACAGGCAGTAGTCAGTTTCGTTGGCCTGCGTGAGCCACTGATGCCCGTCGCCGCTGTTGCCGCCCGCGGCGTAGAAATTATCGAGCAGCACAAAGCGGTCGGCGAGGCGGTGCTGGTTGGGAGTCACCGCGGCCCCATACATGACGAGTGAGGGATCGCCGTTGCCTTTGGGGATATCGCCGAACACCTGGTCGTAGGTGCGGTTCTCCTCAATGATGAAAACCACGTGTTGGATGAGGGAAGGCTCGCCGGAGCGCTGAGGGATGGCAACAGGCCTGCGATTGGCCGCCGGCGCCGGCGCCGACCCGAGGTTCAGGTGATTGTTCTCGGCAACCGAGGCGGTGTAGCTGGCCAAATCCCCTTCGTCCGGAACGGGCAGCACATGCACCGTCCCGCGATTGGCGTGGACGTAGCGTCTGGCCGGATCCCCGCGCCAGCCCGAACCTACGCCCAGCAGGGTGGAAACGGCGAGATAGCGGCCGTCGGCGCTCAGCGCGACGCCGTTCGGGTACCAGGCGGTTGGAATCAGTCCCAGCATCTTGCCGTCGGGGACGTGCACCACGGCCACCGCATTGAGGCCCCCGCAGGCCACGTAGAGACGCGTGCCGTCCTGGGAAAGCGCGAGGGCGGTGGGCGCCACACCCGCCAACTTCCGCTCGAACGGCTGGAGCGGGACCACCGAAGCCACGCGCTGCTGCTCGGTATCGATCACCGAGAGCGAATCGTCATTGCCGTTGGCCACGTAAAGGCGCCCGCGCGACTCGTCCCAGGCCAGGGCGGTGGGATGCAGTCCCACGGCGATCGTATGGGTCACACGTCCCTGTGCGAGGTCGATGCGCGTGAGCGTGCCGGTGGAGGCGATGCCACGCGCATCCACCACCACGCGGTCGGAACCGGGAAGATTGCCGGTAGCCGCGGTGAGATCCTGGGCCGCGGGCACGCGCCCGCCCCAGTTGGAGACATAAGCAATAGTCCCGGCGGCGTTGATCGCGGCAGCGAAGGGCGCCTTGCCGGTGTCGATGGTGCTCATGGTGCGGGCCGCAACATCGATCACCCCTACACGGTTGTGCGAGACTACGGGCACCAGGGCCAGCTTGCCGCGGAAGGCGAGCGAGCCCGCCAGCGCTCCGGGAAGGTCGCCGCCGATCTGTTCGGCTGCGACTCCGATCGAATAGAGGCGCACTGCCCCCTTGCTGCTGCCGCTGACGAGCGCGCGGCCGGACGACGCGTCATAGCGGATGCCCGCCAGGCCCGCGCTGCCTTCGTAACGGATGCGCGCCAGCAAGCGGTTCGAGCGCCAGTCCATGCGGAACACCGCGCCGTTGGTCAGCGCCCACACTTCCTCGGAGGAGCGGCCGAAGGCGACGCCATAGACGCGGCCTTGAAACACCGCCTGCACTCCGGCGGGCGTGAGACTTTGCCGGGTCGCGATCACGCCCGGGTCGGTGACTGCGCGCACCGGCTTCTCCAGCGTCTGCGCGCCGATCGAAGGGACAAGTACAAACGCACAGAGCACCCGAAGACTCAGTAACTCAGCCAGCACCGCCAGGGAGTGATGTTTGTCAGCTCCGGGTGCTGGCGGAGGGAATTCTCTTAACCAAATCGAGCATTTCTTCACGGCTTTCCGCTCCAATGGTGAAACAGTCCACTCAGTCCAACGAATGCGGGCATCGCACGGCTCAGCCGGTATCCAGGCTCCGCAGAAGGGACTATTGCACCTCCAACTCGCCCAAGTCATACCAGCCGTCCGGCTGTCGACCTTCGATGGCGAGCTTAATTACCGGCTCTCCGGTGCGCGGGTCCAGGATGCCTACGCGCAGGCGGTAGACGC
>JBEKDA010000101.1:0-8302 GCA_050014595.1 Bryobacteraceae bacterium | reverse complement strand
ATTCGGCAATTCGGAGCAACCGTCACCCTATCGACTATCGCGCTTCGGAAAAATCTTCCGTTAGGTTCAGGGAAAGGTGTGTTTTCCCTTGACAAGCCCTTATCATGGATGTCCCACTTTGGCTTGTGGGGCAGGCGCTTTCGTCTGCCAGCCGGCTCGGATTAGTGGTTGTCAGCATAGGTTTCCGGATGGTGCAGCGCGTAGTGAATGGTTTCGAGGACCAGCCCCCACTTGTGTTCCCGGCTGGCGGCGTCGCAATAGCAGCCGGCGGCGGCTTCGGAGCGGCGCCAGCCGAGGACTTCACCCAGGGGACGGCCAGCGAGGGGTTTCTCGCGGCCGATGGCGGCCATCAGGCCGGAGGCGTCGGTGATGTACTGGCACATGCAGGCGTGGCCGGTGTCGCCGGAAGCCGGAGTGCAGCTCTGGCCGCGGATGGGATAGCCATCCTGCCGGGTCCCCAGATCGACGTCGTAATGGAACTCCAGCGGGCGCCCCATGTTGGTGCAGGTGGTGCCGTCATAGCGGAAGCGCGCGTGGAGCGTGCCGTCTTCGCGGGTTTCGAGCACCAGCCGTTCGGCGGCCCAGCGTCTGAGCGCTTTGACATTGATCGAATAGGCGGTGGCCGGCGGCGCCGGCGATTCCTGTTCGAGGCGTGGGCGGGCGCGCAGGTAGGGAGTGCGGCGGTACTGGCAGTTGGCGAGCGAGCACTGCTGGCAGGGGACCAGGTCCGCGAGACGCGCCACGCGGTCCACGCGGCGGGTGATTCCAAAAACGGCCAACTGCGATTTCTTGGGACGCAGCGCGCCGGAATCGAGCGCCTCCAGCGCGCCGGGCAGCGCGACGGCGCCGTCGCGCCGGATGAGGCGCAGCAGACGGCCCTGCTCGGCGACGTCCCATTGGGAATAGCCGGGGCTGTGGTGGGGCAGCACGGCCATTCGCTCGCCGTCCGCCCAAGCGCACAATTCGGCGCCGGCCGTGGCGATCAAATGCTCCACCACAGCGGAGGCAAACATTTCGAGGAAGAAATACTCGTCGGGCTTGTCGTCGCGCCAAATCCGCTGGGCCTCTTCTTCGGCTTCGGGGCCCGCGCCGGCGGCGGCCAGAAAAACTGTGTGGGCTTCGGCTTGCTGCAACGCGGTGCGGAGCCGGCTGCTGTCGAAGGCCACGCCGTCGATCTCGACCGAACCATCGGCTATGTTCAAGGCGGCGGCGCAACGCACATAGATCCAGGGGCGCCCGTGACGCCGGTACCAATCGCGCGCCCAATCGGCCAGCTCACGGGCGCGCTCGCTGAGCACGGCATCGCGCGGGTAACCGAGCAGGCGGTGATACTCGGCCGGGGCCACGTCGACGGCGGGAGAGGATTGAACGAATTCGATCATCCGGCTACCTGGCGCGCGGGCTGCATGGGTTTGAAGAGGCAGCCCTCGACGAAGAAGTCGAAGAAGCGCGGGTGCGTCTCCAGGCGGCAGTGCTCCACCTGGCGGACCAGTTGTTCGAGCTCGCGGCGCTTGGATTGCGAGAGCAGCGCGAGCGAAGCGCCTTCAATGGCGGCGTTGCCGGCCTGCACGACGCGGTCTTCCGGGACGGTGGGTATGAGGCCGATGCGCGCGGCGGCTTCGACGTTGATGTGCCGCCCGAAGCCGCCGGCCAGGTAGAAGACCTCGATCTGGTTGAAGCCGATTCCGTAATTGGCGAAGACCACTTCGAGGCCGGCGGAATTGGCGCCCTTGGCCTGCGCCAGTTCGTTGACGTCGCTTTCCAGGAAGTAGACGGAGCCTTGCGGGTCGAGCGCGATGCGGTGGGGGCCGTCCTCAAAGCGGCCGCGTTCGTTCATCTGGCCGGTGCGCATCAACTCGCTCATCAGCGCCACCAGGCCGGAACCGCAGATGCCCTGGGGAGGGCCGCCGCCGATGACATCGACGTGAAAGCCGCCGTCGGCGGCGATGCGAACATCTTCGATGGCGCCTTCTAGCGCGGGCATGCCGCAGGCAATGGCTCCGCCTTCGAAGGCCGGACCGGCGGGGCAAGAGGCCGCCAGAATGCGGTGTCGATTGCCGACGATCAGTTCGGTGTTGGTGCCGATGTCCATGATGGCGACGAGGCGCTCTTCGTGCGCCAGGCCGGCGGCCAGCATGCAGGCCGCGGCGTCGGCCCCGACGTGCCCGCTGACCACCGGCGCGCCCCATACGCGGGCCCTGGGATGGATGGGCAGCAGCGAGCGCCGGCCGGTTTCGGTGAGGCTGGTGGAGGCGCGGCGGCCCTCCGCCATCTGCAATTCGGTGATGGATTGGTAGGGGCTCTGGCCGATGGAGTGGACGCTCTGGCGGAAAAAAAGGTCGCGCATGGTGGAGTTACCCACCACCACCATTTCGTAAATGGATTGGGAGTCGACCGGGAACTCTTCGATGGCGTGGCTGAGGTAACCGGCCAGCGTGCGGCGCAACAGCTTGCCGGGATGGAGCGAATCGTAGTGAATGCGCGCCATCACGTCGGAGCCGGCAAAGCGCTGCGGGTTTTCAAAGGACGCGCCGGCGACGAGCTCGCCGGTCTCGAGGTTGAACAGGCGCAGCACGACGGTGGTGGTGCCGAGGTCCATGGCGATGCCGTGAATCGGGCCGCTGGAGCGCTCGACTTCCTGGCCATCGATCGAGATGGCGTCGCCGCGGCGGGTGACGGCGGGATCGGGGGAGCCACACAAAGTCTCGGGCAGGCCGCCGGCCGAGAGATCGATGCGCATTTGGCCGCGGCGCATGGTGTGGCAACGAATGAGGCCGGCATCGGCAGAGACCGCGGTGCGGCAGGAGAGGCGGAAGCGGCCGTCGAGGTGCTTTTCCTCGGGCATGCGGGGGGAGAGAAGCTCCAAGCCTTCGACCACTTCCACCAGGCATTCCTTGCATTTGCCCTGCTTGTGGCAGGAAGTGGGCACGCGCACGCCGAGCGATTCGGCGCAATCGAAGATGGTCGAGCCGAAGGCAGCGCTGGTGGATTGCCCGTTGATGGTGAGTGTGGCCGGCATCGGAGATGTAAGCTTACCAGGCGGCCTGGGACTGAAGTTCGGCGGCGACGGCTTCGGCCACTTCGCGAGCGGCCCCGGGGCGATCATGGTCGTCGCTCCACTGCCACTGGGCGAGATAGTCGTCGGACTGCTGGAGCCCGCGCTGGGCGGCCAGATGGTCGATGCGCTCCATAAACTTCGGGGGCATCGGAACGGTGACTTCGTCCCGGTCGTCCTCAGCCTTGACTTGAGACGGAACTTCCTGCCAATAGAGAATCTTGTAGGTTGCCATCGTGATGTATGCCGGCCATCAGCCGAAGGAAAAGGTCCACGGCGGCGGAGGCGTTTTGGCCGTAGCCATCGGCGCCGATTTCGTCGGCGAACATCTGGCTGATGGGGGCTCCGCCGACGGCCATCTTGATTTGGGTGAGGCCGGCGGCCTGGAAACCATCAATCACCGTTTTCATATAGGTCATGGTGGTGGTTAGCAGGGCGCTCATCCCAATGATATCGGGTTTGCACTTTTCGGCGGCGGCCATGAATTTGTCGACGCTCTGGTCCACGCCGATATCATGCACTTCGAAGCCGGCGCCTTCGGCCATCATGCAGACCAGGTTCTTGCCGATGTCGTGCAGGTCGCCGCGCACGGTGCCCATCAGCAGGGTGCCGACGCGCCGGGCGCCCTCGCGGGCGCTGAGCAGGGGTTTGAGCACCGCCATGCCGGCTTTCATGGCGCGCGCGGCGATGAGCACCTCGGGGACGTAGAGCACGTTGTGCTTGAAATCCTCTCCCACCACGCTCATGCCGGCGATCAGGCCCTCGTTCAGAATCTGCTGGGCGGGGCGGCCCTCGGCCAGCGCGTCCCTGGTCATCTGCTCGACTTCCCTGGCCTTGCCCTCGTACAGGCACTGATTCATCAGCGCGTAGTCAACCATGGCGGACCCCTTCAGCGGCCAGACGGGACGCGTTGAATTCCTCCAGCGCGCGCTGCATGGCGACGATGTTCTGGCGCGGCATTCCGGGGCTGGTGCCGCCGCCCACGGAGAGGATGATACCTTCGCCGCCGGAGCCTTCGAGCACATCCAGAGTGGCTTCGCGGACTTCCTCGGGTGTGCCGCGCACGCCGATTTCGAGCGGGTTCACGTTACCCATGAGGCACATGCGATGGCCGACGCGCTGCTTCACTTCGCGGATATCCTTCTGCTTGCCCCAGTTGAGCACGTTGAATCCGGCGTCGGGCAGGTGGTCCAGGCAGGCGTCCACTTCGGCGTCGTTGTGGTAGAGCTTGACCCAATCTTTGGGAAAGGCTTCGCAGATGCGCTTGAGATAGGGATGAGCAAACTCCATGTAGTGATCTTCGTTGACGAAGCCCACGATGTCGTCGAGGATGAAGATGCCCTCGACGGTCGAGCCCATGGCTTTGTGCTGGGCCTTCAACCAATCGATGACGACGCGCGTGCAGAGGTCGATCAGGCGGTGAGCGCCCTCGGGATTTTCGACCAGGTCGATCATGAAATGGGTGGTGCCGCGCACGAAGCCGGCGGTGCAGAGAGGGCCGCGCGAAGTGACCATGGGCAGGATGTAGCCGTGGTCGAGGATGCGCTGCCGCTGCATCTTGATGCGATGCAGGGTGAGGGCGGCGAAGGCGTCGGCCTCGACTTCGTATTCCGGGAACTGATCGATGTCTTCGAGACGATAGAGGGTGTGGTATTCGCTGGGAGTGTTGTCCTGCCAGAATTTGATTTTCGCGCCCAGGACCGATGGCTCGGCGGCCATTCCATACTCCATCCACCAGGAGGGGACGAAGATGATATCGGGGAACTCGCGCATGATCTCGAGATTGGCCTGGAACCAGACTTCGGGGTCGAGGTAATAATCCAGATGCTGGATGCCCAGATAGCCGGGCATCCACGGGCTATCGATAATGAGGGCCATCGGAATCCGCTCGAGTTTCTCAAGTCGCGCGGCTCGTTTAAAAGTTTCCCACTGGTGCGGCAGCATGAGGTTTCTCAATAAGGAATCGCAACCGGGCGTCCATCGTTGGGGTCGGCCCACCGGTCGTTCGGAATAATGGGAGTCCAACCAGGCCGCCCCGGATCCTGGTCATAGGGATACCCGCCGAGACGCTGGTAGAGCTCGTGATACTCTCCGAGTTTTTCGCGATTCAACCGAACGCCCAACCCGGGGCCTTCGGGCACGCGAATGGCGCCATTTTCATAGTGCAAGGGACCGCCTTCAATGATATCGTCCCTGAGATGATGATAGTGGGCGTCGGCGGCGAAGGAAAGATTGGGGATCACGGCGCCCAGGTGGAGCATGGTCGAGAGCTGAATGCCGAGCTCGCCGGAGGAATGCACGGCCACGCCGGTCTGGAAAGTCTCGCAGACCGCGGCGGCCTTCACACAGGCACGGATGCCGCCCCAAAACGTGGTGTCGAGCAGGATCACGTCGACCGCGGGCGAGAGCGCATTGGCGGCCAACTGCTCGAAGTTGACCACCACGGTGTTGGTGGCGAGCGGCACGCGCACCATCTGGCGGGTGCGGCGCATGCCGTTCAAGCCGAAGACCGGGTCTTCCAGATAGTCGTTGCGCAGGCCCTCGATGGCCTGGCCGAAGCGGATGGCCTGCTCGGTGGACCAGACGCCGTTGGGGTCGAAGCGCACGGAATCGTTGGGGAATGTTTCGGCCAGCGCGCGGTAGGCCTCCAGTTCGTAATCCGGCGGGAAAACGCCGGCCTTCATTTTGTGGGTGGTGAAGCCGAAGCGGCGTTTCAGGCAATCGGCGTTGGCCAGCACCTGGTCGATGGTGCGGACTTCGCCATCGCCGGTGCGCGGGTTCGGGTAGCGGAAAAAAAGATAGGCGGCGAAGGGAACGCGGTCGCGCAGGCGGCCGCCGAGGATCTCCGAAACCGGCACACCCCAGGCTTGTCCGAGAATGTCCAGGCAGGCGAATTCCAGCGCGGCCAGCACCTGCGTGCGGTTGTTGTAAAGCGAGGCGGTGGGATTGGCGATGAGGAAGCGCATTTCTTCGAGGCGCGCGGGGTCGTGGCCCACCAGATACTGCTTCATGGCGCGGAAGACGGCCTCGGCCGATTCACCGCCGCCGCCCATTTCGCCGAGTCCCACCAGACCGTTGTCGGTCTCGATTTCGACCACGGTTCGGACGAAGCGGCCCCAGTGACAACCGTTGGCATGGCGTAGCGGCGCCTCCAGCGGCACGGTGACCGTGGTGGCTCGGATATCCACGATCTGCATATTTGGTTTTATCATACAACAATTTCCCGATTGAGCAGGTAGCAGGGGCGCAATTGCTACCAGCCGGCATGACCGCAGGCCTACGCAGGCACCCTTACGGACTGTCTGGCCGGCGCCGGGAGCCGCTCAGATAATTTGAGCGTCAAACTAATAGGCGATGGGCTTTTCAGCATCAGCGCCCGGCACGGAACCGCGAGCGTTAGCGAGCGGCTGTGCGGCCTAATTCGAGAGGCCGCTCGCTAACGCTCGCGGTTCCGTGCTGAGTGCAGCGCTACTTCTGTTTTTCCGCCAGGGCGGCCAGCACTTCTTCGCTGTGTTTGCCGGGGCTGACCTTCGTCCACACCTGGACGATCTTCCCGTTGGGGTCGATCAGGAACGTGTTGCGCGAAGCCATACCGTTCTGCCCGAGAGATCCGTACTGGTCCACCACCTTCTTGTCGGTATCGGCCAACAGGCGGAAGGTGAGGCTCTCCTTGGTGCAGAACTGTTGATGGCTGTCGGCGTTGTCCACGCTGACGCCGACGATCACCGCATTGCGTTCCTGGTACTTGGGCAGGTCCTGCTGGAAATTGTGGGCCTCGATGGTGCAGCCCGTGGTCATGTCTTTGGGGTAGAAATACAGAACCACCCACTTCCCATGAAAACTCTTGAGATCCACGACGGTGCCGTCTTGGGACGGCAGAGCCACGGCCGGCGCCTGTTGGCCGACCTGCGGCATTTCGGCCGCGAATCCCACCCCAGCCAGCGACAGCGCCAGCGTTATCACGATACAAATGTTTCGAACCATCACTCTGAATGCCTCCTCGGTAGGATTAGCATATCAGAACGGGTGGGCGAGCCTGCGCTAGATTTCGGCGGCATCAGCGAACGAACTCGATTTGGCATATGCCGGCTGCAAGAAGAGGCTCGAACTCGTGTCGATCAGCGGTAACGAGGCTGGCACCGAGCCGGTTGGCCAACGCCAATGCACAGCAGTCAGCCAGCGACACTCTGCGGTAGACGGCTTTGAGGCGTCCGACTTCACGCCAAAACTCCGAGTCCATGTCATTTCGCTCCGCAATGCCGATGCCGATTAAGTCGGTGATCGCCGATTCCGCCGCTTCCTGAGTCGAGGCTCTCTAGAAATCGTAGTAGACCTCGCAGAGGTTCAAGGCGTGCACGTAGCACGTATGCGGAAGATTGAGGATATTCTGGACCGCCTCGGCGCCCGGTTCGTCGCGGAGAAACGCAATCAGCGCGCAAGCATCAATGACGGTGCTCATCGTATTCCAGCCGTAACTCGTCGGCTTTTCTACGGATAAATTCGGCGGTGCTCGTGGGCACGAACTTGTATTTTCCCCGAACCTGCCGAAGTGCTTCGGCTGGCGCCTTTGGTGGGGCAAGGCGTGGGCCAACCTTAATCTCCCGCGTCAAGCATCGCCGGACGTCTTCAACCATTTCTCTCGCTTGGTCTAAAGTCACTGTGGGCGCCTGCGCGTGCGCGACACTATTGCGCAATTCAAACCATTTTTCCATCCGCTCCCGGTTTACGGATCCTGGATGTTCCCGGAGACCGGCAAGGATCGACTCCAGGACAACGCCAGCGACCAATACGGCCGCGGCAGGGAGATTGAACGCGAGGAGCAACTCCGCTTCGTCCAGGAACCGCAAGTGTACGCGCCTGTTGGAGAGTTGGATCGCGGCCTCCAGATGCTCGGTAACGTCCTGCGGCAGAATGGGTGCAGCCATAAGGAATGCCTTTCTCCAGTATGGATCATTCCGGAACGGCCGGCATCTTCGATCTCAAAGGCCGGCGAGGATTGGTCCAGCCCGATCGAGTAGCGGCAAGGAAGAGGACGTGTCGGGAGTAGTGTCGTCGCGGCTACCGAACAGCCTCAAAGCGCGCCTACTCCCCGCAAGGCCGATCGACTCAGAGGCCGCGAAAATGCATCTGTTTGAATGTATAAGGGCTGAAATGGCGAAGGGTTCTCCTGAAGGGTACAATGCCGAGACCGGCTCTGAACAGCCGGCTCAGAAACTTCAAACAGGAGAACCCAATGAACGTCAACCA
>JBEKDA010000100.1:0-8845 GCA_050014595.1 Bryobacteraceae bacterium | reverse complement strand
GGGTCTAAGTAGTTGTGTTTTCGGTCCAGTTCAGTTCGCGACCAGGGCGTTTGTGGCCGTACGGAGAGCTGACGTGCTGCCCTGGTGCTGCCCTGCGGCCGGGATTCGGTTGATCGCGGGGCGTTCCAATACTGTCGGCCGGCTCGCCAGCATATTTCTTGCGAACGTAATTCAACCTCCACGGAGACCCCGGGGGCCCGACCGTTCCCGGCAGCGGAAGAACGCGCTGGGGCGACAGCCGATATTGGTAATTAACGCCTCCGAGGAGCCGGCGTTCGCATCCATTCTACGGGGCGACTTTACGGCCAGTTGAACCTGCCCGAATCCGGCTCAATTCACTTCTTGTTTGCAGCCGGCGAAGCAGAGGGACGCTCGATGCTGACATTGGAGAAGCCCACCGTGGTGAGCCCCTCGGCATCATGCGCACACACTCCGATCCCGACGTAGACCGGATCTTCCAGCGCGATGGTCGTGTCGGAAAAGGCGGTCACCTTCCCGCTGGCGGACCCCGTGTAGGCGGTGAAGCGGTCGCCGCTGCGCTCGATGCGAAGGCGCGTCGAGCCATGATCAGCCGCGGTCACGTCCACTGTCTTTCCTCCCGCCGTCGCCCGGTATTGCAGCGTGATGTGTCCGTCGGCGTGGATCGCGACATCGGCGTAAGGCGACGCCGGGTCGAGGCTCTGACGGAAGATCAAAACAGCCTTCTCCAAAGGGGCCTTACTGCCCCAGGGGAACTGGATGTCGGCGGTCAAGGCCGCGTCGCCGGACACTCGAACCCAACTGAAATGGAACGCATCGGCGGCGCCCCACATATCGGCTCCGCCGCCGGTTACGCGATAGACGCCGTCGGCCGGCCCGTAAACCGTCGAGCCCGCCCGTGTCTTTCCGACATCGGAAGAGGCCTCAAAAATGCTGCGTGAGCCGCTGGGGCGTTGCTGCGCCACAACCAAGCTCGCGCCAGCCAGTGCGAAGGCGACGAGCTCTTTGATGCCCTGCTGAAAGATCATCATTGGAAGTAGGACCAAGTTCAGTATATAGGAGCGACCTTGCCGCGCATACCAGCGGCCTGTACATTCATTCGCGAGGAGGCAGGCTGAAATGCACCGAAAAAACACGCCGATGTATCCCGCTAGATGGGACGGGTGTACAACTCGATACCCTCTTTTCTCCCGAGGTTTCGTGAGTATTTCTTTTCGACCGCATTATTCCAATGCTCATGAACGCCCAAGCTGTTGCACTTTGTCCCATCCCGTTCCGGATCGTAAAATGTCTTGGACGGAGGATCGTTTGCCAACGCCGCCTCGCGCATGTAGTTATCGCAATAAGAGAGGTCCGCCAAGTGGGGCCATTCGGATCGCAAGAAATCCAGACCTACGGAATCAATGGCGACTCCGTCTTGCGATGCGAACAAACTTCCGGGCCAGTCGCCGTTGAAGGGAGCCATCTTCCATTTCAGGTGTGGCGGATCGTCCACGAGATCGTTGGCATAGAGCGCGTCGATAAGGAAGAGCATTGTCTTTTCGCCCAGATCCTTATGGCCCAGGAAATCGGTAAACGTCGAGTAGCTGGGAGTGCCATCGCGGTTTTGATTGAAATGATCGTGCGCATTCTTGCGCCAGTCCGGGTTGATGTTGGTCGCTCCGAAGAGATTCTTCGCGGAAAGGGTGACGCCGGATGCAACGTGCCCCTTGAGGAGGGAGGCATCAATCAAGTACGTGGCCTCAACCGCAGTGGTCGCGATGCCAGTAGCGTTCCGGCCCGCAATCGAAAATGGAATCGCGTCGACCTTGAACTCCGCTTTGAGCCGCCCGTCTCCTCCGATGTGATCTACGAACGCCACGTCCGGGTAAAGCCTGTGAATCTTGTCAAAAAGGTTCGCCGGAACGAAACGGCTGGGGTCGAACACCGCAATATCGGAGGGCTTCACGTGCGCTACCTCAATCAGCTGCTTGACCAGAGACAACGTCAGATGCGGTGACGTGTTGAGTCGATTGTTTGTACCATGATCGGTCGTATTGTTGAGATTCACCTTGATGGCGACCTTCTCCCCGGGTTTGTAGCCCACTCGCCCCCGGCTATGGGACCCATTGAAGTACTGGAAGAGAGCGTGCCAAGCCTTCGCATCGCTCTTTTCATTGGATAACCACTGGATAGATCGTGACAGCATGCCATCAATCGCCTGCTGGTTGTTGTAGGTGTCGTCCCACCAGGATCCGGACCCGTTCCAGGAGACCGCCTCCGGATCTCGCACCCACACGACCCTCCCCGGCGAAATACCCCGGCCGACGCCGACCGGCGAAAGGGGACCGTCCAAGAGCCGATAGGGCGGATCAGCCGCGTCGAATGCTCGAAGTGCCGGTGACGGGCTCATGAGCGACCAAGCCGCAGCTGCGCACATCGCAAGCGCGGCCAGGAAACCCGCCGATCTGAGTCTGCCGGCGTCAAAGAGCGTCCGCGCCTTTCGCGACAGCGTCAGAGGCGCCGCCAAGCCGATCAGCCAAGTGACGAAACCGACCGCGAGGGGAGCGCTCGCCTGCTGACAGGGATAGGCCGCGCGGCTCGGTTTTGGAAGCACTCGAATCAAGAACCATGCCAGAGCAGCCAGTCCTATCGCTGGAAAATACCACATCATGTGACGGTGCCTGGTTGGCTTGTCCAACGGTATACCCGTCTTAGCGCAAATGCGTAAATCCTTCTTCATATTGCAGTGCCCCATTGTCTTTCATCCATATTTTGCGGAGGACGCTGGTCTCGCCGACAAGTGCGTTGCGGGTACGTCCTACGCTGTAACCGCGCCTACCTATTCTACCCGGACACGGAGTGGGGGACCACTCAATTATCGAGGCGCGGAATGGTCCAATTAAGATCCATGTTCGACAGATTGATGTCGGTCACCCACAATGCGTACGGATTGTAGAGCGGACAGCGAGGACCGTCCTCAACGAGTCCATTCGGAAGCGCTGGAAGATGCGGAGTGCCATCTCCTCTAATCTGCGCTGCCTGCCGCGACCGGCTGGCGGGAATCGAGCCATTCAACACGGTTCCCTACACCAAGTTGGAGAAAGTCCAAGCCAACCAACTCGTAATCATCCGCGAGGGTTCGCCGGCGGTAGAGCGCGCTCCCTGGCCAGGCCGCTGAAGCGGGCGATCCGGTCCGGCTACCAGAAATGCGCGATGATAGCCTTGGGTGGGCCGGATTTGCCGTTGATTACCTTCGTCGAGATCAATACTTCGACGTTCTTGCGCGCCCATCTGCCCTGCGCCCGCGCCGCGATGGTTTCCATGTACGCGGGATTGCTCAGAAACTCACCCGCCGCCAACGTGCCGTAACCTGTCAGACCCGCGGCCAGCACCACCATTCGTTCGGTTACCGGGTCCAACACCCGCGAAACGAGGGCGAAGTCCTCGGTGAGCTGCAAGTACGGCATGGCATAATTCACCGCGTGACTTTTATCGGACGGATTCTGCACATCCTTGATCCAGAAAGTATCGCCATCCCTCTCAAAGCTGAAACGCCGCGGGCCCGTTAGCCGCATGCTCCAATCGTTGTTGAAAGCCCCGATGAGTACCACCGGCCCATCCCGCAAGTCTTCAAATGTGGTGGAACCCTCCCCGCGGACGTGGCACTCCTTTCCTTTCGCCTGGAGGAACCCGGCCAGCCTGCCCAGCGTCATGACATCGGGAAGCGCTACGTTCTGACTGCCCAGGTAGTAGAGTCGGAAAAGCGTAGTCTGGGGCGCCGCGGCATACTGTACGGGCGCGGACACCGACTCCGGCTCGGTTGCCGAAAAGCCTACGAAGGGGCGTTGGCCCACGCATAGCAGCACCGGGCTGGACGAATCCAGGACCGGACTCCAGAGCAGGTCCAGCGCCGAATGGGGCGTCCACGGCTTGAGCCACGCAGCCAGGATAATGAGAGCTGGAACTCCCAGTAATGCCGCCAGTCGTACGGCACGGTGTGGCCGGCGCCGCGTGACCTGAACTGGCGGATTAAGGGGCACGGGGGCGGGCTCGGTCAACAGGGCCGTGGACGTGATGGGCGCGGGCTTCCCGACGGGCGCCTGAAACCTTGCGGCGTAGGCTCCAAGCGGCAGATCGATCCGCGGTTCCGTCTCGTGATTGGGCTCCTGGTAGTATTGCGCCAGTCTTTTTCGGATCTCAGCGGCAGTAGCGCGAACGATCGGGTCCTGACTGGTGTCGTAATCCGAAGGACGTCCAAAGACTTCGACGCCCAGGGTACGCTCTTTCAGGGTCCGAATATCGCCTATGACGGTTTGATCGGTGATTTGCCTCAGCAAAAGTTGACAGCGGCGACTACCCCGAAACTGGTGGCTCGCAAGAACCCGCTCCAATTCGCCTCGAACCGCTTCGGCCAGCTCCGGCGTCAGGGGAGGGGGGACAAACTCCGTATCAGGCTTGCGCGACATAGGCCTATAAATACGGGTCAATATTAACACAACTGATATTCAGGTACTGTACTTTTATTTGGAGGCCCGGCAAACGTCCCATAACATATTGATTATAAATGCCATATATGCGTCTTACCGTATTGTCCTTTTCTTTGTGTCGGAAACCTTCTAAACTATGCGCGAAATGCTGCCCGTGCCTCCTGACGACGTCAGCTCCGGAGGCGAAGTGAGGTGGCTTGAATTTTAGGGAGGTAAGAATGAAGCAGGTTAGTCTCCGAGTGGTTCTTCTCGTGTGCGTACTCCTGGGAGCGTTTGCCTCTCAGGCTCTAGCGCAAGAAGCGACCATCGTCGGGAGCGTCACCGACCAGAGCGGTCTGGCGATTCCCAATGCAACCGTGACTATCGTCAATTCGGATACCGGCCAGAGCCAAGTTGTTTCGAGCAACAGCCTTGGCCAGTTCGTAGTGCCGGCTCTTCACATCGGCTCGTACTCGATTAAGGCGGAGGCCAAGGGGTTCAAAACCTGGACCCAATCCGGTCTCACGCTAAGGGTGGGCGACCGCTCCCGCGTGGACATCCAAATGCAGCTTGGGGACGTATCGGAAAGGGTTACGGTTGAGGCCAACGCGGTTCAGGTGCAAGCCGAGACCAGCGAACTCAGCGACGTCGTCACTGGTACGCAGGTGCTCGATCTCGCGACCAATGGCCGTAACTTCGTGACCCTGGCGGCTTTGATGCCCGGAGCCTCTTCCGGCGTGTCGGGATTCCAGTTCCCGGCCGCCAACAGCACCAGTTTCAACATCAGTTTCAACGGCCAGAACCCCGACCACAACGTGTGGATGATCGATGGCGGTGAGGACTACGACCGCGGATCCGGCGGCAAGTTCTCCATCATGCCTTCCACCGAAGCCCTGGCGGAATTCCGCACCTTGAGTTCGAACTATGCGTCCGATTATGGCCTCTCGTCGGGCGCCATGCTGACCATGGTGTTCAAGTCCGGTACCAGCGGCCTGCACGGCGGCCTCTGGGAGTTCGTCCGCAACCAGGATTTCGACGCCAACGACTTTATCTCCAACATGAACGGCGTGGCCAAGCCCATCCTGAAATATAACGTCTACGGCTTCAACCTGGGCGGGCCGGTGGTGATCGGAAAGTACAACAAGAATCACGACAAAACCTTTTTCTTTTACAACATGGAATGGCGCTCCCTGCGCGGCACCTCGCAGGTGAACACCAACGACCCGTCCTTACCGGAACGTACGGGCGATTTCAGCGGCTGGAACGGAACCCTCATGGTCCCCAGCGCCAGCGCGATTTCGCCGGCCCAGGCTGCGCGCTTCACAGCGCTTGGCCTTACCCTTGGCAAGCCGTTCCCTGGAAACAAGATCCCGACCAGCCTGCTGGATCCGAACGCGCTCGCCTTCATCGCCACGGGCGCGCTCCCCGCACCGACTAAGGTGGACTCGAGCGGCATCGGACACCTGGTGGCCAACGCGGCCGCGCCGCACAATACCCGCGAGGAACTGGTCCGCATGGACCACCGCTTCAACGACAAGGTATCGATATTCGGGCACTTCGCGGTGGACAACGACAGCTTCACCAACGTCACCTCGATGTGGGCCAGCGATAACTTTCCGACTGTGGGATCGCTGTTCGCCAACCCGTCCTATAGCGCCGTCGCGCATATGACGTATATCATCAATCCGTCGGTGGTGAACGAGGCGGCCTTCAATTACAGCTCCAACGAGATCCACATCACTGCCACGGGCAAGGTCTTCGACGACCTCAGTGGATTCAGCGTTCCGCAGCTTGCCCCAGGCTCGACCACCCGGACGATGCTGCCGAACATCAATATCGCCGGCGAAATCAACGCCAACTTCCAGCCGAACTGGCAGCCCTGGAACAACTCCTCCGCCGCTTACCAGGCGCGCGACGATTTGTCCTGGGTCCACGGACGCCATCAGTTGAAGTTCGGCGTTTCGTTCATGGAGTACAACAAGGCGCAGGACAGCTTCGGCGTCACCGAGGGCAGCTTCAATTTCAACGGCAACTACACCGGGAGCGCCTTTGGCGACTTCCTGCTGGGCTACGCCAATTCCTACCAGCAGGACGCGCTGCACAACTCCGACACCTGGCACGACCAGACCTATGCCATCTACGCTCACGACAACTGGCGCGTCAGCGATCGCCTCACGTTGAACCTCGGCCTCCGCTGGGAGGGAATGCCGCATACTTACGAAATCAACAACGACGTGGGGAATTTCTATCCCGCCCTCTATAATCCCGCCAATGCGCCGCGGTACATCGCCGGCACCTCGAACCTCGATCCCACCGGCCCCGGTTTCGCAACCGTGTCGGGCGTGCAGCTTTCCAGCGTGCCTTTCTATTTGAACGGCATCGGCATCGCCGGCAGGAATGGCATCCCCGCTGGCCTTGTCCAGAACCACTGGAACGACTGGGGTCCGCGTATCGGCTTCTCCTGGGACGTCACCGGGAAAGGCAAGACCGTGATCCGCGGCGGCTTTGGCCGCACGTATGAACGCGTCCAGGGCAACGACGTGTACGACATGACCGCGAACGTGCCCTTCAGCTACCAGACCAACTTGAGCAACGTGATGTTCTCCAATCCGTCGACCAGCCTCCTCACCGGTGTTACGGCGACCTCGCCGGTGGGCCCTGCCGGCATCTCGACGCTGGGCAACACCGACTATAAATCTCCCACCAGCAATCAATGGAGCCTCGGCATCCAGCATGAACTCTGGCCGAAGTCCATCCTCTCGGTCGCGTATGTGGGAAGCGTGGACGATCATCAGAACGTATTCGTCGATATCAACGCCCCCAATCCTTCAAATACGACCGGGCGTACCCAAGTGGTGGCCAACACGCTGGACGTGAACCTGATCCGGCCCTACCTCGGCTTCGCCTCCATCAACCAGTCGGAAAACAGCGAGAACGGCCACTATAACGGCCTCCAGACCAATTTCCGCATCCAGGCTTCGAAAGGACTGAGCCTCCAGGCCGCCTGGACCCTGGCCAAGGCCGAAAACAGCGTGCTGGGGCAGAACGGCGGCGACCTGCAGCAGGCCTCCGATCCGTACAACCTGAAGTATGACTACGGCCTGAGTGCATATGACCGCAAGAGCATTCTGATTCTCAACTTCGTGTACGATCTGCCGTTCTTTGCGCACAACTCGAGCAAGGCCACCAAGAGCCTGTTGGGCGGCTGGCAGATCTCCGGCGTGATTACGTCGGAAACCGGCCTCGCGGTGACGCCTTCGTACAACAACTCGAATCTCGGCATGGGCGGTGACACGGCCAATCGTCCGAACCTGAGCGGCAACGTCTCCTATCCGCACACGTTCGACGATTGGTTCAGCCCCAGCGCCTTCAGCGCCCCGGCGTCGCTGGCCTTCGGTACCGCGCCCAAAGGCTGCATCCGCGGCCCCGGGCTCAACAACTTCGACGGCAGCATATTCAAGAACTTCGGCGGAATCCGGTTTATCACCAAGGAAGGCGCCAACCTGCAACTCCGCTTCGAGTTCTTCAACGCGTTCAACCACACCGAATTCCAGGGCCTGAACTTGAACTATTCGAGTCTGAGTAACTTCGGCCAGGTTAGTTCCGTGGCCTCGCCGCGGCAACTGCAATTCGGCGCCCGCTTCACCTTCTAGCGTCTGAGGCGAGCCTGTCCGACTCGAATCGCAGCCTCTTGACCGGCCAGATGTGGGTCGCGCCGGCCGCGACCCACAACGGCCGGCGGGGCGTTGCAACCGTACGTGGTTCAAAGGCGTGAGCGCCCTCACTTTTGCCGCCAAGCGCGGCATACACAAGCCCCCGTCTCTGGTGGGCTTCGACTTTGTGTCGTTGCAGAGTATTCTGAGCGCTTCAGGAAACAACGGTGTGTCTAAAAGGAGAGAGAATGGCGGATAGTTCACGCAGAGTGTTCTTGAAGGCGGCTTCGGCGACTGCGGCTGTATTGGCAGTATCGAGCAAGGGTCAGGCCTGGGCCAATGCCGCAGCGGCTTCAGGGCCGGTGCGGATCTGGGGCACGTTCCGGGACCGGCGTCATGCGCCGGGCGACGCGCTCGCATGGAAGCCCGTGACCGAGGTCGCCTCCGATGCGATCGCCCTCGATCCGGGAACAAGCCGGCAGGAGATGCTGGGCTTTGGCGCCGCAATGACGGACGCCTCTTGTTGGGTGCTGAGCCAGATTCCCGCCGGGGAGCGGGCGGCCCTGATGCACGAGCTTTTCGCTCCCGAAGAGATGGCGATGAACGTCTGCCGGACGTGCGTCGGGTCGAGCGACTATTCGAAGGAACTCTTCAGCTACGACGATAGCGAACAGGACGATCCGGAGCTGAAGAAGTTCTCGATCAATCACGACAAGGCTTACGTTCTTCCCATGCTTAAGGAAGCGCGCAAGCAGAATCCGGACC
>JBEKDA010000099.1:0-16300 GCA_050014595.1 Bryobacteraceae bacterium | reverse complement strand
TGCGCGCATCACGGCGATCTTCAGATCGCGACTGTAAACTGATCGGGCCAAATCCATTTCCTCACTCCATTCAATGTATTTGGTCCTTAACTTTCTGTCTCAGTTTTGGGGTTCACTCCACCCTCGCCTGCCCCCTCGCCTGCGCCGGACCCCCTTGGTCCGGCTCTCCGCACCTGATCCGCACCTGATCCACCTTCCCGCTCCCGCCGCCCGTGATACTCTGTGGATGCTATGGCTGAGCTGCCGCCACCCCCGATGCCTCCGGCTCTCGCGGATTGTCTCACCACTTTTCAATCGCCGGACGGCATGGTTTCGCAGCCCTCGCCTTCGACGCTGCTGCGTTCGCTCGACGGCAAGATGCGGGTGGATCTGGGCGCGACGTCGGTGATCACCAACCCGCAGGATGCGGTGGTGATTCTGCTGGACCACCTGAAAATGGAGGCTCGCCTTCTGCCCATGTCGCCGGGAAGCGTACCGGTACCGGGCATGCCGAACCTGCCCGGAGGGTCGCTGCAGGCTGAGGCGGCGCTGCCGGGCAATGTGGAGGACCTGGGCAAGTCGTTGATCCAAGGCATCGAGGCTGTGGGTAAGCGTTATACCCTGCCCCAACTTCCGGGCGAAACGCTGCCGCCAACGGTGGCGGAGGTATGGACGTGCACCGCAACCCAGTTGCCGGTGATGTCCAAAATCACCGGCGCTTTCGGCGTGCGGACCTCCATCTGCAAGACCGCGCCGGTTGCCGACCCGCCTCAGGCGTCGTTCCAGATTCCAGCCGGATACCGGCAGCTACCGTAAATACTTGTTGAAGAAATCGAGCGTGCGCTGCCAGGCCAGTTTGGCCGCGGCTTCGTCGTAACGCGGCGTCGTGTCGTTGTGGAAGCCGTGCTGGGCGCCTTCGTAGACATACCCGGTGTGGACCACGTTGGCGGCCGTGAGGGCTGCATCCCAGGCCGGCCAGCCGGCCGTGATGCGCGTGTCGAGCGAGGCGTAGTGCAGCAGCATGGCGGCCTTGATTTTGGCGGCATCGGCTGCTGGGGGCTCCGTGCCATAGAAGGGGACGGCCGCGGCAAGATCGGCGCCCATGCGGACTGCCAGGGTGTTGGCGATCCCCCCTCCGAAGCAAAAGCCCACCACGCCGATTTTGCCGCTGCAATCCGGACGCGCCTTCAGCCAGCGCGCCGCGGCGATGAAATCTTCCGTCATTTTGGGCTTGTCGACTTTTTGGAAGGCGGCCGCGCCTTTCTCATCGTCGCCGGGATAGCCGCCCACGCTGGTCAGACCGTCTGGCGCAAAGGCGATGAAGTTGGCGGTGGCGAGACGGCGCGCTACATCTTCGATGTACGGATTGAGGCCGCGGTTTTCGTGAACCACCAGCACTCCGGGCAGCTTTCCGGGGGCCTTCGCCGGGCGAACCAGGTAGCCGCGGATTTTCTCGTTGCCCAGCGGCGAGTCGACCGTGGGGTACTCCGCGTGGATGCGCGCGTCGTCCTTGGGAACCTGCTGCGCCCAGGCGTAGTTGGGGCGGAGGCTTTCCCAAATCGCCGTTGCGGTCAAGCCCCCGACGGCGAACTTCTGAGCGCCCTCGAGGAAGGCGCGGCGGTCGATTCCGCCGTGAACGTAATGGTCGAAAAGGTTAAGCAGTTCCTGGGGATAATCGCTGGCTGTCTTGCGCTCCATGGTGGTCCTCTCCCTATAACTAGCGGAAAGCATATCACACTCGCGGTTTCGGACCGGCGGCCGACCGTGAGATGATGATCTGACTATGCCAACCGCACCTCACGTGGAGAAGCACTTCGAAGCTTCGGCGACCGTCCGGGACGTGGTGATCGGAATGTCGGACGGCCTGACCGTGCCGTTCGCGCTGGCCGCCGGGCTCACCGGAGTGGCCGCCGCCACCAGCCGCTTGGTGGTGGTCGCGGGGCTGGCGGAGATCGCCGCCGGTTCCATCGCCATGGGGCTGGGCGGTTACCTGGCGGCGCGCACCGATGAAGACCACTACGAATCGGAGAAGCAGCGCGAAATCCGCGAGTGCGTAGAGCTGCCGGAGAAAGAGACCGAAGAAGTGGCCGAGGTCTTCCGCGGCTACGGGATGACGGACGAGGAAATGCGCCCGGTGGTGAAGGCCATCTGCGGCGATCAAAAGCGCTGGGTGGATTTCATGATGCGTTTCGAATTGGGCTTCGAGCAGCCCGATCCCAAGCGCGCGCGCAACAGCGCCGTCACCATCGCGCTGTCGTATATCGTCGGCGGCCTGGTGCCGCTCTCTTCTTACATGGCGGTGGACAATCTGAAAACCGCCCTCACGTTTTCGGTCGCGGTGACGCTGGCCGCGCTGTTCGTCTTTGGCTACGTGAAAGGCCGGTTGACGGGCATCGCGCCCCTGCGCGGCGGCCTGCAGACGGTGGTCATCGGCGGCCTGGCCTCCGCGGCGGCATTCGGCCTGGCACGCTGGATCAGCTAGCTGAGTTGGTGGGACAGACAATCGGTTTTTGTCGTCTGTCACGGCTGCCGGGCTCTAGCGAGGCCTGACAGACCACGAAAGTCGATGGTCTGCCCCACCTTCCAGGGTGGGATAATACAAACAGATGGAGGGGTTCCCACACCAAGCGCCCAACCGCGTTCCGCGCCGCGTTTTTCTGATCATGCCTTTGGCCTTCGCGGGGCTGATCGCGCTTTCGAGGCGAGCCGAGCATCGGCTGCCGGATCCGCGATCGGGCAGCGCCGGCCGATGGATCCCTCTCGTAGTGTTCTCCGATAATGGAACGAAAAGGGAGACTGTGCAAGTGCAAAAAATCGTCAAGTCCGACGCCGAATGGCAGCGCGAGCTGACACCCGAAGAGTTCGCGGTAGCGCGCAAGAAGGGTACCGAACGCGCCTTCACCGGCCGCTATTGGAACAATCACGAAGCCGGCATGTACCGCTGCGCGTGCTGCGGAACGGAGCTGTTTCTCTCCGGCGACAAGTTCGATTCCGGCACGGGATGGCCGAGTTTCTCCGCCCCCGCCGCGAACGAAAACGTCAGCACCGAAACCGACCGGAGCCTCTTCATGGAGCGCACCGAGGTGCTGTGCGGCAAGTGCGACGCGCACTTGGGCCACCTGTTTCCCGACGGGCCGGCGCCCACTGGCCAGCGCTATTGCATCAACTCGGCTGCGCTGCGCTTCGAACCAAAGAAATAAGCGCCGCAGAAGCACATCCGATCCCGCTACCATAGCTGGTAGATGACCGCTCGTAAACGGAACCACCGCTCTTACCGCGTCTTCCGGCTGGAATCCTGGGAGGCGTTCCTCCAACTCATTACCAAGCCGCCGTATTCAAACTGGGCGTTTCGCGGCGAACGCGACGAACGCTGGCCGCTCTATAGCTCGCTCTCGCGATATCTGCAGAACTTCGCCGTGTCGCGCGACGCGTGGCCGGAGCAGGAGGGTCGCATTCTGCGAATCTTCAAGCGCAAGGCCCACCAGTTTCTGGACAAACCGCCCGACCCCGACGACGACTTCCAGTGGATGGCTCTGATGCAGCATCACGGCGCGCCCACGCGCTTGATCGACTTCACGTGGTCGCCCTACGTGGCTGCATTTTTCGCGCTCGAGCGGACGCTGGCCGATGGCGTGGTCTGGGCCATGAACCCGGCACGCATCGACAGCAGCCGGTCGAAGAAGCCGAAGCGCATGGACCCCCGGGAAAAAGGCCACTTCGCGCGCTATTTCCTACAGGGCGACCACCGCTTCATCTGGATGGGCGAGCCGCACACCATGAACCGGCGGCTCATCGCGCAGTCGGGCACCTTTGCTGTGCCGGGTGTGCTGGATATCCCCATCGAGGACATCTTGCGCGATGCCGACCCGGAGAATATTCTGGCGAAGATCGTGCTCACGAACCCGGTTCGCGAGGTGGGGATGCGGGAGTTGTACCGCATGAACATCACCTACGGGACGCTGTTTCCGGACTTGGATGGCCTGGCGAAATCGATGGGGTACGAACTGGAATTTCACTGGGCGTACAATCCGCGGACGATGGAAAAATATCACACGTAGCTAACGGAGGGCTAGCCGCGGTTTCTCCGGCTAGGCGCGACGTTGAAATCCCGCACTTTCATGGCGGGGATCACCATGTCGAAGGTCTTCTCCCCGGTTGGACATCAGGATTGCGCTTTATGGAACACGTACAGGAATACTGCCACACTCAGGCTTGCCAGCAAATGAATTCCCGACGTAAGCAGCGTGATCAGCGCAACCGCGCCGCTTGCAAAGCTCGACAGGTCACGGATGAAGCCTGCTGCCAGCAAAACGGTCAGCAGAATCATCCCGATCAATGCGAAGAATGCCGCGCTCTTGAGGCTCATGCTTGAAGTATACGTCTATACAGAGGACAATCGAGCGCTTCCGCTAGAAGCGGGTGACTTCGGTGAAGTTGAAGTCGCGCACTTTCATGGCGGGGACTACCATGTCGAAGGTCTCTTCTCCGGAGGCGCGCACCGCCGCGGAGAGCGATTCCACGTTGGAGAGCATCTCGACCAGGCCTTGATTGAAGCGCAAGTTGCGGATGCCCGCGGTGACGCGGCCGCCTTCCACCAGAAAGGTGCCGTCGCGAGTCATGCCGGTGAAGATCTTTTCGTAGGGGTCCACTTCGCGGATGTACCAGAAGCGCGTCACCAGGATGCCGCGTTCGGTGGACGCCAGCATTGCTTCGACGGATGAATCGCTGCCCGCGATCACGATGTTGGCCGGTGTTTCGCCGTAATCGTTGGGGAGGGGGAAGCCGTGACCGGTGGGCGCGGCGCCGGCCAGCGCGGCGGCGTGACGGCTGTAGGCGATGTCGCGAACCACGCCGCCATCCACCAGGGTGAGGCGCCGGCGCGGGACGCCTTCGCCGTCGAAGGGCGCGCCGGATTGCAGCGGGTGGCAGGCATCGTCGTGGATGGTGATGTTGCCGCCGAAGACTTTCTTGCCGATGCGGTCGTTGAGGAAACTGCGGCCCTCGCGGATGGCGGTGGCGCTGAAATCGGCGAACATTTGCCCCGCCAGATCGAGCACCGCGGCCGGTTCCAGGATGACGGTGTAGCGGCCGGCGGGCAATTCCCGCGGAGCGCTCGATTGGGAGGCTTTGCGGGCGGCCGTCCGAGCCAACTCCAGCGGGTTGAGATCGCGGCGGTCGCAGGCGCCCGCTTTGGCCCAGCCGGACGAATCGCCGGCCATGGCGGTTATGGAGAAGCGCGCCGTGGTTTCGCGATAGCGCGCATTCACGCCGCGCGAGTTCAACAGCGCGAAGCAGGATTCTTCGGTGGAGTAAATGCCGGCCGCGGTCTGGCCGGCGGCTTCCACCGCGCCGATGGCTTCGGCCACCGCGCGGGCGCGCTCCAGCGGTGTGGCGCCGGCGGTGGATGCGAACCAGCGGTTCACCTCCGGGTAGGCCGCGGGTTCGGCCAGCGGCTGCAATTCGGGGTCGGACTCGGTCAGCCGCGTGATGGCGATGGCCTGCTCCACCACGCGGAGGATTCGCTCGCGATCCAGCCGGTTGGTGGACGCGCGCGCCGTGCGGCCGCCGATGACGGCGCGCACGGAAAGCTGCGTATTGCGCTCGGCGACGTTCTGATGGATGGCGTTGTTGGCGAAGCGGGTCAGCGCGCTGGTATCGGAGCCGAGGATGGCTTCCACCTCCCTGACGCCCTGCGCGCGCGCGGCATCCACCACCTGGCCGAAGATGGTTTCGGCGCTATCCGGCATAGGCGCTCCCGGTTTTGATTTTGTGGAAGCGCGCGGGGCTGGCCCCGTGGCCGGTGCCCATCACCTGCTCGGGCTGGCCTTTGCCGCAATTGGGGACGCCCCACAGCGTCCAGTGTCCGGGGCCGGCGATGGCCGCGCAGGCGTTCCAGAACTCGGTCGAGATCCCGCTGTAGCTGGGGTTCTTCAGCATGCGGACGCGCTTGCCGTGGCGCATCTCCCAGGCGATTTCGCAGCCGAATTGAAAATGGTAGCGCTTGTCGTCGATGGACCAACTGCGATTGGTCTCCATGTAGATGGCGTGGTCGGCGCCCATGACTTCGTCGAGCGATTGCTGGCCGGCGAGCAGGCTGACGTTGGTCATGCGGATCAGCGGCAGCCTGGCCCAGCCGTCGGCGCGCATGCAGCCGTTGGAGCGCGCCTGGCCCAACGCGGCGGCTGTCTCGCGCGAGGTCATGTAGCCCACGAACTCGCCGGCGCGGATGATATCGGTGGACTGCGCCGGCACGCCTTCATCGTCGAAAGCGAAAGTGCCGAGACCGGGGCCGTGCTCGAGGCGCGCGTCGCAGACCACGTTGACGATCCCGGAGCCGTAGCGCAGGTGGTTGAGCCGATCGAGGGTGAGAAAGCTCATGCCGGCGTAGTTGGCTTCGGTGCCGAGGACCCGATCGAGTTCGATGGGATGGCCGATGGATTCGTGAATCTGCAGGCCGAGCTGGGAGCTATCCAGGATCAAGTCGAACTCGCCTTCGGGGCACTGCGGGGCGGAATGCAGCGCCACCGCCTCTTCGGCGATGCGCGGGGCGTGGCCAAGCAAGTCGAGCTCTTCCACAAGCTCGTAGCCTTTCAACTGGTGTTGGCCGCCGAAGGAGCTGGGGAAAGAGCGCTTCTGGATTTCGCCGTCCTTGTAGCAGAGGGCGGAAAAGCCCGCGCCGCTGGTGGTGCGGGTCTGATCGATGAGGCTGCCCAGGGTGGAAGCGAAGACCTGCCTCTGCCATACAAAGCGCATGGCGGTTTCGGCCAGGCTGATGCCGGGATTGCGGCGCAGTTCGGCGTCCACGGCCAGCAGGGCCGCCAGATTGCGGTCCACCGGAATGGAAAAGGGATCGATGGCGCAGGGAGAAACCCAGGTGGCCTGGTAGCTCGATTCCGGGGCGAGCGAGACATCCTCTTTCTTAGCTACCGCGCCGGAGCGGGCGATTTCGATGGCCAGGGCGGCGGCGCGCTCGATGCCCTCTTTGGTGAGGTCGCCAGTCGCGGCGAAGCCCCAGCAGCCGGAGGCCAGGGCGCGAATGCCGATGCCCCGCGATTCGGAGCACGAGACGTTGCCGGCCTTGCCGTTCTTCGTGGTGACGTCGCGATCGCGCGTTTCGATGGCGCGCACATCGGCATAGGTGACGCCGCCGCGCGATGCGGCCTCCAGCGCGCGCAATGCCAGGTCTTTCATCGCGGTGTGATGAGCCCGCCGAGTTTGTCCTGCTCGCACGCGGCGGATCGCGGGAAGCGCGTGGAATAGGCTTCGGGGTACTTCAAGCCGCAGCCGGTGTTGTAGAGCACGATGCGGTCGGTCTGTTTGAGGAAGCCCGAAGCCAGCAGTTTTTCGAGGGCCGCCACGCAGGCCGCGCCTTCCGGCGCCGCGTAGATGCCTTCATCGGAGGCCAGTTGCACGCCGGCGGCCAGCATCTCGTCGTCGGTGACGGCGATGGCGGCGCCGTGGCTTTCGCGCACGGCCTCGAGCACCAGGAAATCCCCCAGCGCCTTGGGCACGCGCAGGCCGGCGGCCACTGTGTGGGCGCCGTCGAAGAAGCGGCTGCGCGGTTCGTTCTCTTCGAACGCGCGAACGATGGGGGCGCAGCCGGTGGCCTGCACCGCGATCATCTTGGGGCGCCGCGAGCCGATCCAGCCGAGCTTCTCCATTTCATCGAAGGCCTTCCACATGCCGATCATGCCGACGCCGCCGCCCGTGGGATAGAAGATGGCGTCGGGCAATTCCCAACCCATCTGTTCGGCCACTTCGTAGCCCATGGTCTTCTTGCCTTCGATGCGGTAGGGCTCCTTGAGGGTGCTGACGTCGAACCAGCCCTCCACCGGTCCGCGCTCGGCGACCATGCGGCCGCAATCGCTGATGAGGCCATCCACCAGCGTGACGCGCGCGCCATAGGCTTTGCACTCCAGGAAATTGGCCTGCGGAACATCGCGCGGCATGAAAATGTGAGCTTCCATCCCGGCGGCGGCCGCGTAGGCGGCCATGGCGCTGGCGGCGTTGCCGGCCGAAGGGATGGCCACCTTCTTCACGCCCAGTTCGGCGCACATGGAGACGGCGCAGGAAAGGCCCCGCGCCTTGAACGATCCGGTGGGGTTCAGGCCTTCATCCTTGACCCACAGGGAATCGGCGCCGAGCCGGGCGCCCAGCCGCTTGGTGCGCACCAGCGGAGTCCAGCCTTCTCCCAACGTGACGATGGAGCCGTCTGCCGGCGGCAGGATGGGAGCATAGCGCCACATGCTGGAAGGGCCGCCCGCAACCGCCCGCCGCGGCCAGCGATGGCGTAGCGTATCGAGGTCGAAGCGGACCAGCAACGGTCCGCCGCAGCTACACAGGTTGGCTACCTGTTCCGCGGGATACGTCTGTTTACAGAGGCTGCACTCCAAATGCGTGGCTTTAGGCATGAAAGAGCAAGTCTATCACCGCGCAGAGCGGGGTTCCGGGCGGGGCGAGGTCGATAGCGTTACGGGTACTACCGGCTGGCGGGAATTCGCGCGAAAAGTCCTATACCTACCTGTTACTACTGCGACTATGACCAAGGTTATTAATGTGGTTAGATGATGTCATGGACGCCGCTGATGCACTGTTCTTCTTCATTCTGGCCCTGGCGGACCTCTGCCTGATTGTTTATCTGCGCCTTCGACGCCGCCGTGATTTGCGAGCGCGACATATTATGCGCAGTCTGGAGCTCTACATCCGGCGCGAAATCGCTCCCGCGCCGGATGCAGAGCCGGCAAGGCGCCTGTTGGCGCGCGCCAGCTAGCGGCTTCCGAGGCTGCGTTTGCCTGGCGGGCCATCAAACATTCGCGGGACGGGCACCGCTCCCTCACGGTCGAGCGACAAGTCGCGGCTCGCCTCGGGGCCACCAGCGTGAGCGATGGATTGCGCAAAGGCACCAAACCAGCCGGTCAAAGCACTAGCCGATCTGCTCCAACTCGCCTTCCAGCAGCGCCACGTGCTCTTCTTCTTCGGCCGCCAGTTCCCCGCATAAGTCTTTTTCCAGCCCCGCCGGCAGTTCCCCGGCCAGTTTGCGAAAATGGTCGCGGGTGCGGCGTTCCATTTCGAGCGCGGCCCGGTAGAGATCGCCGATGCCGGATGTTTCCGTCACTTCGATCCCCTTGAACAGCCAGTTGGAAAGCAGGTTCTGTTCATTCGCCGAAAGCTCCACCACTTCGCGGTCCAGGTGCGCGTGATACTTCTCTTCCAGTTCGTGGAGGTGATCGAGTTCGGCTTCGTAGAGGCGTTCGAGCACGGCGCGCTGGTCGGGCGTTTTCGCCTTGTCGCGCGCCAGCTTATAAAAATGGAATGAGTTCAGCTCAAACTGCACCGCGTCGCGGATGGCCTGGAAGCGCATGGAATCGCCCAGGTCGCGTCCCGGGATCAACTCCAGTTCGCCGCCGCACATGAAACACTTGCCGTACGGCACGGCGAACCCGCTGGTCAGCTTGAAACAGCTTTTGCACCGCCAGGTGTACCGGACCTGCGCGCAGCAGATCTCGTCTTCTTCCAGGACCGCGTGGCACTTCGGACAAGTGGATGGCATGTTTATACGCTCCCTACGGTGATCATTGGTTGTGGCGCATCGGGTTTGAGGATGCCCAGGTATTCGAGCATTCCCTTGGCGGCGCGCTTGCCGGCGCCCATCGCCAGGATCACGGTGGCTGCGCCGGTGACGATGTCTCCGCCGGCGAAGACGCCGGGCAGGGACGTCATGCCGGTTTGTTCATTGATTACGATATAGCCCCACTTGTTGACGTTTAATCCCGGCGTGGTCTGCGCGATGATCGGGTTGGCGGTGGTTCCCAGGGCGTAGATCACGGTGTCGACGTCGAGCGGGAATTCGGAGCCGGCCATGGGAACCGGCCGGCGCCGTCCGGAGGCATCCGGCTCGCCCAGTTCCATCTTCTGGCAGCGCATTCCCCTGACCCAACCCGAGGCATCGCCCAGAATTTCCACCGGGGCGGTGAGCCACATGAAGTTCACACCTTCCTCAATGGCGTGCTCGAGTTCCTCGACGCGGGCCGGCGATTCGCGGCGCGTCCGGCGGTAGACGCAGGTCACCGATTCGGCGCCCATCCGCAGGGACACGCGGCAGGCGTCCATGGCGGTGTTGCCCGCGCCGACTACGGCGACGCGCTTGCCCATGCCCACCGGTGTGTCGTAGATCGGCTGGCGATAGCCGCGCATGAGGTTGACTCGCGTGAGGAATTCGTTGGCGGAGAAAACTCCGTTGTAGGCTTCGCCGGGGATCTCGGCGAACTTGGGCGAGCCGGCGCCGGTGCCCACGAAGGCCGTGTCATAGCCCATGCCGGTGAGAAGCTGCGGGATAGTGAAGAGCTTGCCGATGATGCTGTCGAGCCGGATCTCCACGCCCATCTTCTTGAGGTTACCGATTTCGGCGTCGATGATGACATCGGGTAGGCGGAATTCGGGGATGCCGTATTTCAGCACCCCGCCGGCCACGTGCAGCGCTTCGAAAATGGTCACCTGGACGCCATTGCGCGCCAGTTCGCCGGCGCAGGCGAGGCCGGCCGGACCGGAACCGACGATGGCGGCCTTCTTCTGCGGGCCGGTGGCGGGCTCCGGGAATTCGTCCCATCCGCGGCCCATGCCCGCATCGGCGACGAAGCGTTCCAGCCGCCCAATCGACACCGGCTTATACTTGGCGCCCACCACGCAGGTGGCTTCGCATTGCGTCTCCTGCGGGCAGACGCGGCCGCACACCGCTGGAAGCGCGTTGGTGGCTTTCAGGATCTGGTAGGACCGCTTGATGTCCTTGTCTTGGATGGCGGCGATGAAGCCGGGGATATCGATGCCCACCGGGCAGCCCGGAATGCAGCGCGGCTTCTTGCAGCGCAGGCAGCGGTCCGCCTCGTGCAGCGCGGCTTCCAGATCCAGTCCCAGCGTCACTTCTTTGAAGTTGTGACGGCGCTCTTCGGCCGGCTGGTGCGGCATGGGAGCGCGTTCCGGCGGAATGCTTTTGAGGTTCTTGGGCAGCCGCGGCCCCGGAACAAAAGGCAACGGTTCGGGCAGCTCGCAGGTGGAACGCGGCTGGCCATCGGATTCCGCCACGGCGCGCGCGGCCTGCAGGCTGGCGAGCTTGGTGGATTCGTCGCGGTAGCGCTCGAGCGCGGCCTTTTCCTCGCGCTCGAACCGCTTTTGGCGCAAGGCAAGCTCGTCGAAATTCACCAGGTGGCCGTCGAAATCGGCGCCATCCACGCAGGCGAACTTCATCTTGCCGCCCACCGTCACGCGGCAGGAACCGCACATGCCGGTGCCATCCACCATGATGGAATTCAGGCTGACGATGGTGGCAACGCCCAGTGGCCGGGTCACTTCGCAGCAGGCCTTCATCATGGGCAGCGGCCCGATAGCAACCACCTCGCGGATGGTCTTGTCGTTGGCCAGCACGTCGGCCAGCGCCTGGGAGACGAAGCCCTTGCGGCCGTAAGTGCCGTCATCGGTGGTGACGATGACTTCGTCGCTATACTGGTGGAATTCCTCTTCCCAGAACATCAGGTCGCGGCTGCGGAAGCCGACAATCGAGACCGTGCGGTTGCCCTGCAGTTTGTATTCGCGCAACTGCGGATAGATGGGCGCTACGCCGAGCCCGCCGCCTACCAGCAGGACTGTGCCTTCGAGCTTGCGGATATGGCTGGGCAGGCCCAACGGCCCGATGAAATCGAGAATGGCATCGCCCTCGCGCAGGGTCATCATCTCGAAGGTGGTCTTGCCCACCGCCTGAATCACCACCGTGACGGTGCCGCGATCCGCGTTGAAATCCGCAACGGTCAACGGGATTCGTTCACCACGCTCATCGATGCGAGCCATGATGAAATGTCCGGGCCGTGCCGCACGCGCCACATCCGGCGCTTGGACGTCCCAGAGAAAGGTCGACGGACCAAATTGTTTCCTGCGAGTGATGAGAAACACCACACCCCCTGAAAGACTACTATAGCAGAATTAAGGAGTAGAATACCTCATAGCTTGAAACTGGGGGTAGGCGCCCCAGGTGGGCAGCCAGGTGGGACAGACCATCGCCTTCGTGGTCTGTCATGCCTCGGTAAATGCACGCAGCCAGACAGACGACAGAAGGCGATTGTCTGTCCTACTAGCGCTCCGCCGCCGACCGTTTCAGCCACCCGACAAACGCCTTTTGCGCGGGCGGGCGGAACTGGCGGGGTACGTGCGCGTAGCCGATGCGGCGGAAGCTTTCGGGCTGTAGCGGCACCAGGCGGCAGCCTTGTGCGGCGGCGGCGGCCATGGCCGGCACGAAACTGACGCCGGCGCCGGCCTCAACCAGGGCGATGATGCTGGCGAATTGATCGCTTTCAAAGACGGCATTGGGCTTCATGCGGGCCTTGCGGCAGGTGGCCAGGGCGTCGTCGCGGAAACAGTGGCCCTCGCGCAGCAGCAGCACGCGCTCCTGGCGGACTTCCTTCAGATCCACGCGCTCGAGGCCAGACAATCGGTGTCCCGGGGGCACGGCCAGCAGAATGGGCTCGCGAAACAGCTCGCAGCACACCATGTCGGGACTGGAGAGCGGCAGCCCCAGGATGGCCAGGTCCAGATCTCCCGATTGCAGGCCCTCCACCAGGCGCGCGGTCGTATTTTCCACCAGTTGCAGGTCCACTTGCGGGTACTCGCGCAGGAATTCGGGCACGCGCGGGGCGACGAAATAGGGCATGACGGTAGGGATGGAGCCGACTTTGAGACGGCCCTGCACGCCGGTCAGCATGCCCTGCACGGAGTGGCGGGCGTCGGCAAACTGGCGCAGGATGGCGTGCGCCTGGGGAAGCAGCAGCTCGCCGCATTGGGTCAGGCGCACCGACCGTCCCAGGCGCTCGAACAGCGGCGCACCCATCTCCGCTTCGAGCTTGAGGATCTGCTGCGAGAGCGAGGGCTGCGCCACACCCTGCTCCGCGGCGGCCCGGGTAAAACTTCCCATGCGCGCCACGGCGCAGAAATAGCGCAGTTGGTGCACTTCCATACCATAGTTATCTCCTATACGAGGAAGAATCACAAATATCTTCTCCTATGGGAAGAGCTTGCATAGAATGGATGCTATGGAAGACAAGAAAACTCTCACTACGGCCGCGGGCCGTCCGGTCGGCGACAACCAGAACTCGCTGACGGCGGGCCCCCGCGGGCCGGTCCTCATCCAGGATTACCAGCTCTTCGAGAAGATGGCGCATTTCAACCGCGAGCGAATTCCCGAACGCGTGGTTCACGCCAAGGGAACGGGCGCCCACGGTGTCTTTACCGTGACCGGCGACATCACCCGCTATACCACCGCGAAGATATTCGGCAAGATCGGCAAAAAGACCGATATGTTCATTCGCTTCTCCACCGTGGGCGGCGAAAAGGGGTCGGGCGACACGGAGCGCGATCCGCGCGGCTTTGCCGTCAAGTTCTATACCGAAGAAGGCAACTGGGACATGACCGGCAACAACACACCGGTCTTCTTCATCCGCGATCCCAGCAAGTTCAGCGACTTCATCCACACCCAGAAGCGCGATCCGCAGACCAACCTGAAGTCGGCCACCATGATGTGGGACTTCTGGTCGCTCTCGCCGGAATCCCTGCACCAGGTGACCATCCTGTTCAGCGACCGCGGCACGCCCTGGGGCTACCGCCACATGAATGGCTATTCCAGCCACACCTTCAGCCTGATCAACGCGAAGAACGAGCTGTTCTACTGCAAGTATCACTTCAAGACCCTGCAGGGCATCAAGAACTTCAACCGCGAAGAAGCCATCGAGATGGTCGGCAAGGATCCCGATTTTTCGCAGCGCGATCTCACCGACGCCATCGCGCGCGGCGATTTTCCCAAGTGGCGCGTTTGCGTGCAGATCATGCCCGAAGCCGCCGCCGCCACGCATCCCGACAACCCCTTCGACCTCACCAAGGTCTGGTCGCACAAGCTGTACCCGCTGATCGAAGTCGGCATCATGGAACTGAACCGCATGCCGCAGAACTACTTCGCGGAGGTGGAACAGGCGGCCTTCTCTCCCGTCAACATCGTCCCCGGAATGGGCTATTCCCCGGATAAGATGTTGCAGGCCCGGCTGGTGTCGTACGACGACGCGCATCGCTATCGCCTTGGCGTCAACTTCGATGCCCTGCCGGTTAACCGCCCCCAGTGCCCGGTTCACACCTATCACCGCGACGGCTCCATGCGCTTCGACGACAACGGCGGCGTAGGCCCGAATTATGAGCCCAACAGTTTCGGCGGGCCGGTGGAGCAGCACCAATACACCGAGCGGCCCATGCCCATCACCGGGGACGCCGCCCGCTACAACCATCGCGATGGCAACGACGACTATAAGCAGCCCGGGGATCTCTACCGCCTGATGACGCCCGACCAACGCGACCGCCTGATCCACAACCTGGCTTGCTCCATGCATGGCATTCCGGAGCGGATTATCAAACTCCAGATCGGCCACTTTACGAAAGCCGATGCGGAGTGGGGCCGCCGCGTGGCCGAAGCCCTCGGAGTGACGGAGCCCGTCGCCGTAAAATAGCGCCGCCGCGACTGTCTTGGGGGAGCTTGACCGGCGGGATTGTACGATGGAGCCCGCTGGTTCATGCTCCCCTTCGATAATTGCCAAATTGGCTATTGTATTTAGGACCGGAAACCTGATAACTTGCCTTGGATCATTCAGGTGGTGGTCATCCGAAAAGGGATGCCCCCCGGGGAGGGATCATGAAAAAGGCGCCGGTTCAGAACAATCATCGATTCTACCGGGACGCTCTGCTCGAAAAACGAGAAGAGGTCCTGGCCGGGTTGGACGTGAAGTTCGACACGCTGGCCAAGATGGGGCGTCTGGCCGAGGAAGACCAGGCGCAACTCACCCACGACGAGTACGTCTCCCTGCATTTCAACAGCCTGGATTACGGCCAACTCCGCCTGGTAGAGGAGGCTCTCGACCGTCTGGAGGCCGGCGATTACGGCACCTGCCTGGCCTGCGAGGAGCCCATCCCGGCGAAGCGCCTCCGCGCCCTGCCGTGGGCCCGCTATTGCATTCCATGCCAGGAATCCTCTCTGTTCAACGGGGACCCCGAGCAAAACGAGGCCCCCGCGCGCCAGCCAGTTTTAGTGAAATAGCCGACTGTGGAGCAGGCTTTCCGGCCTGCCACGCCGACATTCTTGTCGGCGCCAGCGCCGGCCGGAAGGCCGGCTGCGGGCAGGATTGCCCGTCCCACAACTTGTTCCAGTAGACTGAGATGAAGGGAGGGCCTTGCGTGACCCCGCACAAATCCGTCACCGGAACGGCGCTGTTAGCGGTTGCCTTCTGCGCCGCCGTTACCCTCGGTATTCGCGCTCAATCGCAGAACGAGGAGAAGGACCCGCTTACTTTCGACGTCGCATCCGTGAAGCTGAGCGCGGGCTGCCCGCCCGCGTGCGGCCTCATCCGTCAGATGCCCGGAGGTCAGACATACCATGGCGAAGGCGTGCCGCTACGCGTCCTCATGACGGTAGCCTACACGGTCACCGACCGCCAGATTTCCGGCGGACCGTCCTGGATGAACACGGACCGGTTCGATATTGAGGCAAAAGCCGCGCGTCCCCGCACCAGCGATGAGCTCCATGTGATGCTGCGACAGCTGCTGGAAGAACGTTTTCAACTGAAAGTGCGGCGCGAGACGCGCGAAGAGTCGGTGTGGGCCCTGGTAGTGGATAAGGGCGGTTCCAAGATGCCGGTGCACGACCCCGCGGATTTGGATCATCCGCCGATGGGCCTACAGGCGGTCAGGGGAAGTGACGGCAGCATGTGCGGCGGCCTTGCCGGCCACAACGTGACCATGGACTATTTCGCCTTCACGTTATCGCGCTCCACGGATCGCATCGTGATCGACAGGACCGGCCTGCCGGCCCGCTACGATGTGAATTTGCAATTCCTGCCGGACGCCGCGCGAACGGCGGCGCCGGACGGGGGCGGCGGACCGGCGATCAGCCCCGACTGCGCCGACCTCCCCTCCGCGCTACCCAAACAGCTTGGCCTGAGACTGGAATCGGCAAAGGGCCCAGTGGAGTTTCTGGTAGTCGAGCACGCCGAAAAGCCCAGCGGGAATTGATCGATGTGGTAGCGCCGGCGGTCTTTGCCGCCGGTGTCTTGTGCGCGCTTGACCATTGACCGGCGGCAAAGACCGCCGGCGCTACAAATCAAGTCGGGTAGAAACGCCAGGGACAGGCCAGGAGGCCCATAAGCGCTAACTTAAGCATTGATGAATGTTAATATTTGCGCTACACTTTGGCCATGCAACCTCTCGACGAGGACTGGAAGTTGCTACTGGATTTATTGCCTCCGGG
>JBEKDA010000098.1:0-9470 GCA_050014595.1 Bryobacteraceae bacterium | reverse complement strand
TGCCCTATCCTCCGCTCAGGTTCTTCCAGAGTGGACAACATCAACCTCGCCGTGCAATGATTTCTCATCGAACGGCGTTTACCCCCTTAACTTCGTGTCTCACTCCAGGGGTTCACTTCAATATTTTCTTGACCTCTCCCCCCCCCATCGATGTACACTCCCGTCAGGTAATAGGAGGAGGCGCGGGGAATCGCGCGACTGGTGAGGGTTGAGTGCAGAGCCGCCGTTGTAGCGGTGGTGGCCATCTTGGTAACGACGCAGTGCGCCGCAATCCCCCGTGACGAGCAGGATGATAAACCGGCGGGCGAGACTGCCTTTGAAGTCGTTTCAGTGAAGGCGATGGGCAGCCTGAGCCCCGTTCAACTCGCCGACGGAAGGTGGACCAACAACCTCGTACCCTTTAGGTACGACGGGCAGATGGTCACGGCGACTCAGACTCCTGGACTCATCATCATGGAGGCATATTCACTGTCCGATTGGGAGCTGGAGGGTCCGAGTTGGATATACTCGTCGATCTACGAGATTTCGGCGAAGATGCCGCCCGGTGCGAGCAGAGCCAGCGCGCGCTTGATGCTCCAGAAGATGTTGGCTGAGAGGTTTGGCTTCAAGTTTCACCGCGAGACCAGGAACGCCCCGACGTACGCGCTGGTCGAGGGGAAACATGGATTCAAACTCGTCGAGGAGGCGAAACCGAGTTCTTCTAAGACACGAATGCGATCCGGGGAATTCGTCTCAACGGGCAACCTAGACACGATGGCCGCCGTATTTGCGAATTACGCGGACAAGCCGGTAATTAACACGACCGGGATTCAGGGGACTTATCACATCGAGTTGCGGTGGGAACCGGATGAGGCGGGTAACGTCTCCCGGCACTATGATTCGGGCTTTTGGGCGGAGCTGGAGCGCGTAGCCGGGCTCAGGATCGAGAAACGGAAATCGGCGCATGACGTGATGATAGTCGACCACTTGGACCGCGATCCCACTCCGAACTAGCGAAGTGCCACGGCGATATCTCGGGCAGCGCAAACCAGGGAGTTTCCATGATAAGGTGACACAAACCGGTGACAGCCCCGTTTTGCAGCCCCCGTTTTGCACCCGTTTTGCAAAAAGACGTGCGCCCGCACGGAAAGCTCTTTCGGCTTAAGTTGAGGCACCGAGTTGGACAGCCAATCGGGTTTGGTGGTTTGTCAGCCCGCTGGA
This sequence comes from Bryobacteraceae bacterium, assembly GCA_050014595.1. Lineage (GTDB taxonomy): Bacteria > Acidobacteriota > Terriglobia > Bryobacterales > Bryobacteraceae > PALSA-129. The sequence continues at coordinate 8,270 of JBEKDA010000098.1, read as the reverse complement.
GTTTAGCCATTGCTGGAGACGTGGGAATTGGAGGCGGGCAGGGTGCCTATCGTTCCGTCCGTATCGCTGCAAGCCGCCGGCGCAATTCGCCGGAGAGGCCGGTTTCCGTTTCTGCGGTGATCAAACCGGCGCTGTCCATATCCTGAATGTGAAGGCGGTCTTTGAGGCGATAGCTGGTCAGCTTCATGCGCACCAGGTCAGACACCGGCGCCAGGAGCACACCTTCCCGAGTCACCACGGGTGGCGAGAAATCGGGCACTGGTTCTACATACTCAGGCCGGACCTTTTCACGCACCATCACCAGGTGGACCGCACTTCTGGCCCTGGGGCTGGCAGCGTCCACGAGCATGTCGACGCCGGCAGTGTGGGGGAACTCGAGACCATGGGGCCGGACGGCTTCTGCCAACCTCTCCAGATCGCGGCGATCGACTGCCAGATCAATGTCGCGGGTCATCCGCGCGGCTAGGGGATCCCTCTCCGAGATGTGCAGAAATACGGCGACGCCGCCCACCACGCGATGTTCAATGCCGGCTGCGCGCAAAGCGGCGGTGACCCGGCTCAATACCTGAAAAAGCTGTTCCACGTGATGGTCGTAAGCCGTTGCTGAAATCACAAGGTCCTGTTTCAGTATACGGCTGTGCCGGCCAGCGGCTATAATCACCTCCAGAATGCTCCAGGATCTGGTGGTTGAGAACTACGCCGTGGTCGATCGGCTGCGGATTCGTTTTCACCCCGGCCTCAACCTTCTGACCGGCGAAACCGGCAGCGGAAAATCCATCGTCGTGGACGCCCTCGGCCTGCTGCTGGGCGCCCGCGCTTCGGCTGAAATGATCCGCACCGGCGAATCCCGCGCCCACGTCGCCGGAATCTTCGACGTCCGCGAGAGCCAGCCCATCCGCCGCCTGATCGAGACCGCCGGCATCGAAAGCGACGACGGCGAGTTGCTCGTCGAGCGCGAAATCCTGGCTGGCGGGAAATCGCGCGCCTTCGTCGGCAGCCGCCCGGTGGCCGTGTCCCTGCTCAAAGATCTCGCCCCGTTTCTCGCCGATATCCACGGCCAGCACGACCAGCAGCTTCTCTTTTCTCCCGAAGCCCAGCGCGACATGCTCGACGCCTTCGCCGCCCATCGCGATTCGCTCGACCGCGCCGCCGCCGTCTTCGACCAGTGGCGCTCGGCCGCCGCCGAGCTTGAATCCCTGCAGCGCTCCGAGCAGGAAAAGCTGCGCATGCTGGACCTCTGGAGCTTCCAGCGCAAGGAGATCGAAGCAGCCGCGCTCGAAGCCGGCGAGGAAGTCGCCCTCGAAAACGAACGCCGCGTCCTGCAGAACGTCCAACGTCTTGAAGAAGCCGCCTCGACCGCCTACGCCGCGGTCTACGACGGCCCCGAATCCGCGCTCTCCTTCACCCACACCGCGGCCAAAAAAATCGACGAGCTCTGCCGTATCGATTCCTCCCTCGAAGGTCTCCGCGAACACCTCAAGACCGCCGGCCTCAGCCTCCAGGAAATTTCCTACGCGCTGCGCGATTATCTCTCGCGCCTCGAAGCCAATCCCCCGCGCCTCGAAGAAATCGAAGCTCGCCTCGCCGCGCTCGATCGCCTCAAGCGCAAATACGGCCACTCCATCGCCGACGTCCTCGCTTTCCTGGAAGACGTGCGCCGCCAGATCGCCTCCGTCGAACAGGCCGGTGAGCGCATGGAAGCCCTGCGCGCCGCCCAGCAACGGTATTCGTCCGAGTTTGAGAAGCTGGCCGCCGCTCTCACCGCCGCCCGCACGGCCGCGGCCCGCAAACTCGAAAAGCGCGTCGAGGCCGAGCTGGCTCAGCTCTCCATGGAACGCACCGTTTTCCGCGTCCGCATTTCCCCCGCTCCCTGGAGCCTCGAAGGCGCCGATCAAATCGATTTCCTGGTCTCACCCAACCTCGGCGAAGAGCCCCGCCCGCTGGAGAAGGTCGCTTCCGGCGGCGAAATCTCGCGCATCGCGCTCGCCCTCAAGACCTGCCTGGCCGTCCCATCGAGCGGTCCCCAGCGCACCCTGGTCTTCGACGAAGTCGACGCCGGCGTCGGCGGCAGTGCCGCGGAAGGAGTCGGCCGCCGCCTCAAGAAGTTGGCCGCTGCCAACCAGGTCTTGTGCGTCACGCACCTGCCGCAAATCGCTTCCTTCGCCGACCATCACTATCTGGTCGAGAAGCGCGAATCCAGGGGCCGTACCGTCGCCCAGGTGGAAGAACTCGACCGCGCCGCCCGCACCCGCGAAATCGGCCGCATGCTCTCCGGCCAGAAACTCACCCCCGAAGCCCTTAAGAACGCCGAACAGTTGATCAAGATGAGCCTGGCCTGAACCGGGTATGCTTCGACCGCTGCGAGGATTTTCGTGGCGCACGCACTCGTGCGTGCCGCGTCGACACTCGTGTCGACGCCTGGCGCATAGGGCCCTCAAAGCAGCCTCCAGTGCGATATCGCGCGCTTCCACACCAGGGCCAGGGTTGCGCCGATCAGGATGAGAGCGGCGCTCAAACCTATCCAGATGCCGGGCGCGCCCCATCGCAGTGCGAAGCACAGCACGTAGGCTGTGGGCAGTCCGATGACCCAGTAACCCACCAGGTGCGCCAGCATGGGAGTGCGTGTATCGCCCAGGCCCCGCAGGGCACCGGTTGCCGTGATCTGCAAACCATCGAACAGCTCAAAAACGGCTGCGATCCGCAGGAGTATGCCTCCCATCGAGACAACCGCGGCGTCGCGTATGTAGATCCGTACAATCGATTGCGGCACAAGCCATAGGACCAAGCCGGCAACACCCATGAATGTGGCGCTGAGCAGCAGGGCGGCGGAGCCGGCGGTGGCCGCGCCGCGACGGTCCTTGCGGCCGCAGGCGTGGCCCACGCGCACGGCGGCCGCGGAACTGATTCCCAGCGGCACCATGAAGGTGGTGCTGATGACGTTGACGGCGATGCCGTGGGCGGCGAGCGAGGCCTCATCCAGGCGCGCGGCCATGGCGGTTACGATGCCGAACACGGCACCTTCGAAGAGGATCTGACCGGCGGCGGGTAGTCCCAGGGCCACCAGGCGGCGAATGCGCGCGGAATCGGGCCGCCAGGGGATGGAGAAAAGCAGCTTGCCGGATTTGCGTTCGTGCCAGAGGATGGCGCCCAGCAGGACCGCGGCCATGTAGGTTCGCGAAATGGAAGTCGAGAAGCCCGAGCCGGGCACTCCCAGGGCGGGAAGGCCGCAGTGGCCGTACATCAAGGCCCAATCGCCGGCCAGGTTGATGAGGTTGGCGCTGACCAGCGCGAAAGTGATGGGCTTGACGAGATTCACCGCCTGGAGATAGCGGCGGAAAGCGGTATACAGGAGCAGCGGCAGGACACCTACGGTGAGCGCCTTGAGATACGGCTCGAAGATCCGCAGGGCGCGCGGATTGGTTCCAACGGCGCGCAAGAGCGGGATGGTGGCCCAAAGGACCAGCACGAGCAAGGGAGTAAGCGCGGCGCCCAGCCACACGCCATTGACCAGGGTGCGGCGGCAATCCCGCAGGTCGCCGCGGCCGAAAGCCTGCGCGACTAAGGTGTCCATGCCGAGCAGCAGGCCAGTGCCGCAGACGGCGATGGGGAAGAACATCATGGCGCCCAAACTGCCGGCTCCGACGGCAGCCGCGCCGAGCGGACCGGCCATGATGATATCGACCACGCCCATGGCCATCCAGCCGAGTTCCGCCAAGGCGAGCGGCGCCGCCAGCCGCATCATGGGTCGAAACTCGCGCCGCAGATCCGTCGCGTGAAGCATGCTTCAGGCTTTGGGGTGCGCCTTGTCGTACACGGCCATCAGGTCAGTGAGTGAAACCTGGGTGTACTTCTGGGTGGTGGAAAGGCGCGCGTGGCCCAGCAATTCCTGGATGGCGCGGAGATCGGCGCCATCGGCCAGCAAGTGCGTGGCGTAAGCGTGGCGGAAACTGTGGGGGTGGATGGACGGGTCTCCGTTCACTAAAGTGGCGTAGAGTTTGACGATGCCGCGGATGCCTTGATCGCTGAGGCGGGCGCGTCGATGGTTGAGAAAGACGGCAAGTTCATCGCGCACCACGGGCCGCTCGGAGAGATAGCGTTCCAGGGCCTCGGCGGCTTTGCCTGGCAGCGGCACCTGGCGCTGCTTGCGGCCTTTGCCGCAAACGCGCAGCCAGCGTTCGGTGCGGTCCACATCTTCGAGGTTGAGGCCGGCGAGCTCGCTGACGCGCAGGCCGCAACCGTAGAGCAGCTCGAAGATGGCCCGGTCGCGCGCGGGGTGGGGCCGCTCGAGTTTGCCGGCGGCGACGCCGTCGAGCAGTCCGTTCACCTGATCGGGGGTGAGCACTTCGGGGAGTTTCTGGGGAGCCTTGGGGGTGCGCACCAGGCGCGCGACATTTTTGTGCACCAGGCCGTCACGCAAGAGAAAGCGGAAGAGGCCGCGCACGGCCGCGAGTTTGCGCCGGATGGTGACGGCCGCCAGGCGCCGCCGATAGAGGCCGGCCAGCCATTCGCGCAGCATCAGAAGGTCAATGGCCGCGGGCTCGGGCGGGGGCGCGCCGTCGCGCGAGAGCGATTCCAGGAACTCGCGCAGATCGGCCGCATAAGCGTCCACGGTGTGGGCGGAAGCGCCGCCGCGCGCCAGGTCTTCGAGATAGCGCTTACTGTGTTCCGCCAGCATAAGTTTCCAGCGCCGCCAGGGCCCGCCGGCACACCTCGGCGTGGCGGGCCTGCTTGTCGCGGCGGAGTTGGATGCGGGTGGGTTCGTCGAGCGGCGGCAACAGATCGAAGGTGATGTTGGCCGGCTGATAATCGGCCGGGTCGGCGGCCGACACGTAATGGCACAACGAACCCAGAGCGGTTTCCCGCGGGAGCGGGCGGGGAGGTGCGCCGGAAGCGAGCGCGGCGGCGTGCATTCCGGCCATGAGGCCGGTGGCGATGGATTCGACGTAGCCTTCGACGCCCGAAATCTGGCCGGCGAAAAAGAGTTCCGGCCGCGCGCGCAACTGGAGTGTGGGCGCGAGCAGCGCGGGTCCGTTGATATAGGTGTTGCGATGCATCTGCCCGAAGCGCAGGAATTCGGCCTGCTCCAGCCCGGGAATCAGCCGCAGGATGCGCTGTTGCTCGGCGAACCGTAGATGGTTCTGGAAGCCGACCAGGTTGTAGCTTTCGGCGCGCAGGTTTTCCTGGCGCAGTTGCACCACGGCGTAGGGCCGGCGCCCGGTGCGGGGATCGGTAAGGCCCACCGGCTTCATGGGGCCGAATCGCAGGGTTTCGCGGCCGCGCCGCGCCAGCTCTTCGATGGGCAGGCAGGCTTCGAAGAACGGCGTGGCGTCCTGCGGGATGTGCACGGGCACGGGTTGCGCGCCGAGCAACTGGTGGACGAAGCGCTCATACTGTTGGCGATCGAAGGGACAGTTGAGGTAATCGTCGGTCCCATCGGTGGATTTGCCGTAGCGCGACGCGAGGAAGGCGACGTCGCGGTCGACCGTGGCGGCGTCGACGATGGGACTGATGCTGTCGTAAAAAAAGAGGCGGCCGGATCCCGTCAGGCGGGCAATGTCTTCGGCCAGCGCTTCGCTGGTGAGCGGCCCGGAAGCCACGATGGCGATGGCATCGCGCGGCACGGAGGTCACCTCTTCGCGCCGGAGTTCGATGAGCGGCTCGGCGGCGAGCGCGGCGGTGACTTGGGCGGCGAAGATATCGCGATCCACGGTGAGCGCGTGGCCGGCCGGCACGCGGGCCTTTTGCGCCACCTCAAGCAGCAGCGAGCCGAGGCGCCGTAGTTCTTGTTTGAGCAGCCACGGCGCGGTGGATTCGGATTCGGACTTCAGCGAATTGCTGCAGACCAGCTCCGCCAGGCGGCCGGTGCGATGCGCGGCGGTGGTGCGCGCCGGCCGCATTTCGTACAGCACCGCGTGCCCGCCCCGCCGGGCGATCTGCCAGGCCGCTTCCGCTCCCGCCAGGCCGCCGCCGACGATGTGAATGGGATCGCGCACTCTTCCGTCCGTCTTCTATACTTGCAGATGTGGCGGACGCCTGGCATAGGATCTTTCTGGATTACTCGGCGGGGAAGCTGCGGCAAATGGCCGGGCGGATCGAAACCTGCTTGAGCGGCCTCGCGGAAGAGCAGATCTGGGCGCGGTCGAGCGAGAACGAGAATGCCATCGGCAACCTGGTGCTGCACTTGAGCGGCAATGTGCGGCAATGGATTGTCTCGGGCGTGGGAGGGCGGCCGGACACGCGCCAACGCGACGCCGAATTCGCGGCGCGCGGTGGCGGCAGCGGCGCGGAGCTGGTGGCGTGCCTGAAGGAAGCCGTCGAAGAAGCGGGCGGCATCCTGGCGGAATTGACGCCCGAACGGCTGGGCGAGCGCATTGTGGTGCAGCATTACGACGTGACGGTTCTGGAAGCGATCTACCACGTGGTGGAGCATTTCTCAGGCCACACCGGCCAGATTATTTTCGCCACCAAGATGCTGACGGGGACGGATTTGGGGTTTTACCGGCATTTGCGTGACGCGGCGCACCGCAAGAAGACGCCGTAGCTAAGTACATCGTTTCATAAATGCAGTACTATGAAGATGCACAATCCGCCGCACCCGGGTGAGGTGCTCAAAGTCCTGTGCCTGGAACCCTTGAACCTGACCGTCACGGAAGCCGCGCGGTCGCTCGGAGTGAGTCGCAAGACGCTGTCCGCCATCCTGAACGGGCGTGGCGGCATCAGCCCGGAGATGGCGGTCCGTCTCTCAATGGCCTTCGACACCAGCGCGGAAAGCTGGCTCAACCAGCAACTTCAGTATGACCTCTGGCACGCGGAAAAGAACCGGCGCCGGCTCCACGTGACGAAATTGTTCGGCTAGGCGGCGGGATCGAGCCAAGCCGCCAGATTCGCGGACGGCAACCTCAGGCCGACGAAAAACGAACCGAAGAGGGCGTAGACGGCGCTGACTTTGTCGAAACGCATTTCGTAAATCAGCTTTTTGAAGACCAGCGGCTCTTCGGCAAACAGGTCGACGCCCCACTCCCAGTCGTCAAAGCCGATGGATCCGCTGATGATCTGGCGGACATCGGCGGCATAGCGGCGGCCAATGAGGCCGTGCTCTTTCATCATGCGCTGGCGTACTGCCATGGCTTCCTGGTACCAGTTTTTGGATTCGCCGCGGCGCCGGTCCATGGGATAAAAGCAGATGTATTTGGAAGCCGGGATCTCCGGCCACAGGCGCGGCGCCATGGCTTTGCGGTGACGGTCGAGCACCGCGGCGATCTCGATTTTCCACTCTTCCGAATTGGGTTTGATGCCGCCGCGCGCCAACTCGGCGTAGGTGTCGGAAGTGGATTCGTAGAGACCCAATTCGACCACCGAAAGGTAAGAGGTGGCCGGCTCCAGATAGTCGCTGAGGCGCAGTTGGGCGACGGCCCGCTGGGCCTGTTCCAACTCTTCGAAGCTGCGGCGGAAATGGACCAGCATGAGGTCGCCTTTGTGGCCGAGCATGGAATAGGCGGCGGACTGGCGCCCCTCGGCGGGCTTCTCCATGGCTGCCAGAGCGTCGATGGCCTCATTGGCTATGGTGTAGCGCGCGTCGGCGGGAAGCGCGCGCCAGGCCGCCCGGCGGAAACGCATCATCTGGTGCAAGACGCTCGAGCCTTCCACGGTGAGGGGGACGGGCGGCAGCGCTGTCTCGACGGGGGTCTCTGGAGCCATGCCTCCCATTATAGGGGCTGTGGAAAAACCCCGAAAAATGCAAATTAAGCCGCCGATCAACGCCGATAAGACAGTTGTATTGGTAGAGGGTCAGCTTAAACCTTACGTGGGATGATCGCCCAGGCGGCCGGTAAACACTGCGGCGTTTTGCAGGAGTCATCCGCGCCTCGTGCCGATGAACACGCAATCTGGGATACTTTGCGATCCCGCAAGCCTGGTTCTCTACGGGCGGTGCCAAGCCAGTTCGAGACCTCATGCGCGATCTAGAAAGGGTGAATCGCGGCGAACCTTGAGCGAACCGTTTTCTCTATTCGAATCGAAACTTGGTATAATCCACACATGCAAGGAATACCCTGAAGCACAATTGCGCTCGGCTCGCTGTTGCTCATCTCGGTGTGCTCAAAAGGAGGACAGGAAGTGCAATCTCCGCAACCTGAAAAGTCGAAGCCACCCGTCAAAATGGAGCAGCGCGGGCGCATCCTTGGAATCGGCGGTGTCTTCTTCAAATCCGCTAATCGTGATCAGATGCGCGAATGGTATTCGAAGCATCTTGGACTCGCTGACAAAGGCCA
>JBEKDA010000097.1:0-9933 GCA_050014595.1 Bryobacteraceae bacterium | reverse complement strand
GCGCGCATGCGCACCAGGCTGAGATGCTGGCGACGCGCGGCGCTGCGTCCGAACCAGCCGTCGTTGGAAATGTTGATCAGCACCTGGGCGCCGTTATCGGCGAACTGCCGCACGAACTGCGGGAACACCGATTCGTAGCAGATGAACGCTCCGATCTTGTGATCGCCCACGGGCGAGACCACCACGCGCTTGCCGGCGGCGAAATCGCCGGCCTCGGTGGAAATCTTGTTGGTCAGCCAGCCGAAGGGCCACGGAACGAACTCGCCGAAGGGCACCAGGTTCACTTTGTCGTAGCGGCTTACCAGAGCGCCGGCGGGCGAAACCAGGACGGCGGAATTGAGCGGCGCTCCCCGCGGCGCGTGGCTCACCTCGCCGGCGAGCAGGTATGCGTGGGCCGCGCGCGTCACGGTCTCGATGTAGTTGCGCAGGCGTACGTCTTCGGCGTAATAAAAGGGCGCGGGCGCCTCCGGCCAGATCAGCAGGGACGGCGGCTGCTCGGGGTGGGCCAGGGCGCTTTCCAAAGTCAGGGCCGCCATGCGGCGCTCCGTGCGTTCCAGCGATTCGAACGTCCACTGTTCAGTTTCGGAAATGTCGGGCTGCACCAGCAGTGCCGTGTCATGGCCCGGCTCGGCGGGTGGCAGGGGCGGCAGCAACAGCAGCGCGGCCAGCGGAGCGAGCCACAAGAGTTCGACGCGCGGGCGACGCAGCGCTGCCAGCGCCAGGGCCACGGCCATCATCGCAAACACGAAGGAGAGCCCGTAGACGCCGGTGTAGGGCGCCAGGCGCATGGGGAAACTCATGTCGATGGCCGCGTTGCCGAGCGCCAGCCACGCGAAGCCCAGTGGACCGTGCGTCACTTCCACCGCAACCCACAGGGCGGCGACTCCGGGAATCGCCCACCAGCGGCGCATCAGGATTCCCGCCAGCAAGGCGAAGATGCCCATGTGAAGCGCTTTGGCGGCACAAAAGAGCAGGAACACCAACCAGCCCACCAGGTCGCCCATGCCGCCGTGGAAAGCCAGCACGAACTGGATCCAGTAGCAGACGCCGAACCAAAAAACCACGCCCGCGCTCCAGCCCAGCAGGAAACGGCGCAGGGGCCGGCGTTCGCGCGCCAGCGCAACCAGCATGGGGGTGAGGGCGAAGGGAGCCAGCCAGGCGATCTCGAACCGCGGGAAACACAGGACGAGCAGCCCCGCCGAAGCGAGCGAGAGCAGAAGGTTCAGCACAGGGTCCGTCTGGCAGCTTCGTGCAAAGCGCCGGCGTTGACCTGGTCGGCCATATAGGAGCTCCGGACCAGCGGGCCGCTGAAGACCATCTTGAAGCCGAGGGAAAGGCCGTAATCGCGGTATTCCTGGAAGACGCGCGGCTGGATAAAAGCGGCCACCGCCAGGTTGCGCCGGGTGGGCTGGAGATACTGGCCGATGGTGGCAACATCGGCGCCGGCGGCGTGCAGGTCACGAAGCAGCGCCCGCACTTCTTCTTCGGTTTCGCCCAACCCGACCATGAAGCCGGACTTCGTGAGAGCGCCGCCCGCATGGCGGTGGGCGAAGGCCAGCACATCGAGCGACTGCCGGTAATCGGCCTGCGGGCGCACGCGCGCGTAGAGCCGCGGGACGGTCTCCATGTTGTGATTGAAAACGTGCGGCGAGGCGTCGAGCACGCGCTCGAGGGCTGCGAGCGAGCCGCAGAAATCCGGCGTGAGCACTTCGACGCGGGCATCGGGCAGCGCGCGGCGCACCTCACGCACGGTTTCGGCGAAATGGCGCGATCCGCCATCCTCCAGGTCGTCGCGGTTGACGCTCGTGATCACCACGTAGCGGAGGCGCATTTCGGCAGCCATGTGGGCCACGTTGGCCGGCTCGGCCGGGTCCAGCGGCAGTTCCTGGCGGGCCGGATTGAACTTGGGGACCGAGCAGAAACCGCAACCGCGCGTGCAGCGGTCGCCCAGGATCATGAAGGCGGCGGCGCCGCGATGGAAGCACTCGTGGATATTCGGGCAGCGCGCCGATTCGCAGACTGTGTGCAGGTTCAAGCGGCGGAATCCGGACTTCAGGTGGTTGAGGGATTCGAAATGCGTGCGGCTCTTGCGCGCCCACTCGGGAAGCCGGGGCCGGGTAGGGGCTCCGAGTTGGACCAGGGGATGGTTCACGGCTTTCTGATAATGGGGTTGAATCCGGCCTTCTCGAGTTTGCCCTTGGCTTCGGCCAGCGGCTTGCGATCGGTATAGGGACCTACCCAGACGGCGGTGAGATTATTGGGGCCGGCATGCAGGATGACGGGGAAACCGCTCTCTTTCAGGGTTTTCATCACGGCTTCCGCGGAACTCCGCGACGCCAGCACGTTGACTTGCAGGTATGAGGCATTGGGCAGATCGACTTCCTCCGCCGAAACCGGAGCGGAGGTCGGCGGCACGGCGCTTGCGGAGGCCGGCGGCGTGGCCGCGGGCGCCGACGGGTCGCGCGCCGGATGCGTGGTCGGCTGCGGCGGCGCCTCGGCCGCGGTAGTGGCTCCAGCCTCCGCGTCCCCCGTTGGAGTGACGGCCGCCGCGGTTGTATCGGGTTTGGGCTCCGCCGGAGATGCCGGCTGCGGGCGGTTGGGCGCACCGGTATTGGTCGCGACCGCCTCGGTCGCCAGTTTAGTGGACCGGGGGGAGTTCTGCCCCAGCACGTAGCCCATGGCAAACACCACGGCCAGCAGCAGGACTCCGATAAAGAATCCGCTGAGCAATTGCCGGTCGCCCACCACCAGTTCGAATTCGCCGGTTTCCTTGTTGCGCATGTTCTACGACTGAGGGGCGGCCGGTCTGTTGCCGCCGCCAAATTGGTCCAGGACGCCCTTGAATGATGCAAGTATATCCAGCGGCAAGGGGAAAACGATAATCGTATTCTTCTCCGTCCCGATTTCGACTAAAGTCTGAAGATACCGCAACTGGATAGCCGCCGGCTGTTTTTGGATGACCTCCGCCGCCATGGCGAGCTTGGTGGAAGCCGTGTACTCTCCCTCGGCGTGGATGATCTTGGCGCGCCGCTCGCGTTCCGCCTCGGCCTGCCGCGCGATGGCGCGGATCATCGACTCGGCCAGATCCACCTGCTTGACTTCCACCATGGTCACCTTCACGCCCCACGGCGAGGTGTGCTGGTCGAGAATCGACTGCAGCCGGATGTTCAGCTTTTCGCGCTGGCTCAGCAGTTCGTCCAGGTCCACTTCGCCCAGCACGCTGCGCAGCGTGGTCTGCGCCAGTTGCGACGTGGCATAGAGGAAATTCGAAACCTCCACCACCGCCGGGCGCGGTTCCACCACCCGAAAATAGATCACCGCATTGACCTTCACGGTCACGTTATCGCGTGTGATCACGTCCTGCGAGGGCACCTCCAGGGTGTCGATGCGCAGCGAAACCCGCACGATCCGGTCGATGGGCGCGAACACCAGGATGATTCCCGGACCCTTGGGCTCGGGCAGCAGGCGGCCGAGACGGAAAATGACGCCGCGTTCGTATTCCCGCAGAATCTTGATGGAACTGATCAGGTACAGTACGACAATCACCACGGCGATGGTGGTGAAACTGGTGAAATCGATCATTTCAGCCTCCTGTTTGATCCGGAACCGGTTCTACCGTGAGTTTCAGTCTATCGATGGACGTGACGCGAATGCGAGCGCCCGCGGCCGCCGGGCGGAGTGAGACCGCATCCCAATACTCGCCGTGCACGAAAACCTTGCCTTCCGGCGCCAGTTCGGTGACGGCCGAGCCGGTTTGGCCGATCATGCCCTCGCTCCCCGTCTCCACCTTCCCGCGGCGCGCGCGCAACACGAGCGAAAGCAGCAGCACCGTGATGGCCGAGAAGGGCAGCGCCAGCGCAATCGCGGTTCCCCAGTGAACGCGCATTTCGGGAATCGGGCTATCCACCAGCATCACCGCCCCCAGCACCATGGATACCGCGCCGCCCACGGCCAGAATCCCATGCGCCGCGAACTTCGCCTCCAGCACGAACAACGTGAACGCCAGCAGCAGCAGCGCCGCGCCCAGCCAGTTGATGGGTAGCACGGAGATGGCGGAAAGTCCCAGCAGCACCAGGATCGCTCCCACCACGCCCGGCACGATGAGCCCAGGCGAGTGGAACTCCAGATAAATCGACAGCGCGCCGATCACCAGCAGCACCAGCGCGATATTGGGGTCCGCGATGGCGCTGACGATTTTCTGGCGGCGCGACTTTTCGTAGACCTCCACGATTGCGCCAGCGGTGTGCAGGGTCTGCACGCGGCCATCGAAGCGCGTGACCGCGCGGCCGTCGAGCGCCGCCAGCAGTTGGCTTTCGTTGGCCGCAATCAAGTCCACCAGGTGCTGGTCGAGCGCTTCGCGTTCGGTATACGACTTGCTTTGCCGCACGGTGGTTTCGGCCAGTTCGCTATTACGGCCGCGCTTGGCAGAGATGCTGCGGATGTAGGCGGCGGCGTCGTTTTCCACCTTCTGCGACATGACCGCATCCATCTCGCCGGTCATGGACACGGGGTGCGCGGCCCCCGTATTGGTGCCGGGCGCCATGGCGGCAACCTCGCCGGCCTCCAGCAGGAAAAATCCGGCCGAGGCCGCGCGCCCGCCGCTGGGCGCCACGTACGTGACCACCGGAACCGGCGAGGCCAACATCTCCTCGATGGTTTCGCGCATGGCGACGTCCAAGCCGCCGGGTGTGTTGAGACGCATCAGCACCAGGGAGGCGTTCTCGGCACGGGCTTGCGCAATCGCGCCGGCGACGATCTCAGCGGTGATGGGGTGCACTACCCCGTCCACGTCCACCGCGATGACTTTCGGTGGCGCGGAGGCTGCCTGCGCCAGGAACGCCAGCAGAATTCCGGTAATTATGATTCTGCGCAATCTAAACCCTAGTATACGCTACCCAGACAAGGATGTCTGAAAAAGGCCCCGTGATCCAATTGATAGAAACTTTTGATAGGACGTTAACACACAATGGGATACAATGAAAGCATCTAATCCACACGGGAGATATCAAATCTAACATGGCTAGAAAGCGCGTCTCGGAAAAAGAAATCGTGGTGTCGGCCGCAGCGCCGGTTCGCCACAAACCCGCACCCCCCCGGCGTCCGCGCCGTTCGGCGTCCGCGCCCGCCGCTCCCGAAACCGCCGCTGCCGTTCCGGAACAGATCGCTCACCTGGCATACTCCTATTGGGAAGCTCGCGGCTATCAGGGTGGTTCTCCCGAGGAAGATTGGCTGCGCGCCGAACAGGAACTGCGCGCCCAAGCCTCCGCCGCCTAACCGCTACTCGATTATTTGTACTTGCGCAGCACCGCCAGTAAGCGGCCCTGAATCTGCACGTCGCGCGCAGGCACTACAATCGCTTTGAGCGTCGAGTTGGCCGGCTGCAGCCGTACCATGCCGCCCGCTTCACGGTAGATCCGCTTCAGCGTAGTTTCGCTGCCAGCCACCAGCGCCACCACGATATCGCCATCCCTGGCCTCGGTGACGTGCTCCAGTAGAATGCGATCGCCATCGCAGATGTGGTCGTCGATCATGGAATTGCCGCGCACTTCGAGCGCAAAGGTTTCGGCGTTACCCGCATAATCGGCGAAATTCAAGGTCTCCCGCTGCTCGACAGCCTCCACGGGCGCGCCGGCCGCGATGCGCCCCAAGAGCGGGATTTCCATGGGCGCCGGCCGCGCGCGCTGGCACTCCTGCAGGTATTTCGGCGCCAGCTCGATCGAGCGGCTCTGGTTGAACCCGCGCTTCAAGTAATTCTTCGTCTCGAGCACGGAGATGTGCTTGTGGACCGTGGCGAGGGAGGCCAGGTCCAATCCGCGGGCAATTTCTTCGTAGCTCGGGCAGTAGCCGTTCTCATTGAGGAAGCCGGCGATAAAATCCAGCACCTGCTTTTGCCGTTTCGTGAGCGCCATGATAAGCCCCTTTCTATTGTGGGCGAACAAAAAGGGAAAATCAAGAGAAACTTGCGGTAAAGGTTTAGAGGTGCGGAGCCGATATATGGGGTGAGAGTCAAAACGTGATCTGGATTCGAGAATCCTCGACCACTCCCAGCCGCCCAGCCGAAGAGCCCGGCGTGGCCCTCGAGTGCTATATCGCGGCCATTCAAAACATCGCTCAGTATGCCGTGCAACTCGACGAGGAAATCACCGGGCCGCACGTCAAGTATGTGGCCGGGTTGGCGGCGGAGGTTCAGGCTGCGCCATCGCAGGCCCTGCCGGAGAGCCGCGCCACGCTGCGAGGTTTGCTCCGGGACTATCGCGACAAGGCGGCCCAGTTCCTGGGCAGGCTGCGCCAACAATTGGAGAGCACGGCCAAAGCTTTGCAGGAAACCGTGGAGGCGCTCGCCCAATCCGACGGCGATCACTCCACGCGGCTGCGCGAAACCCTGAAGCGGGTGCGCGAAGCGGCAGCTACGCCAGAGGGCGCGCCGCTGCGTGCGATGTTGACGGCCGCCGTCGATTCCATTGAAGGGGACATTGCTCAAATGCGCCGGGAGCAGCAGTTTACGATGGCGCAACTGCAAACCGAAGTCCGCATCCTGCATCAACGCGTGGAATCTCTGCAGAATGCCGCCGCCATGGACCAGGCCTCGAAATTTTCGAGCCGCCGTTCCATCGAAGAATACGTCGAATCCCTGCCGGCGGCGGGCTTCATGGTTCTGATTCTCAAAGCGCACGGTCTGGCGCAGGCCAGAGCGAAGCACGGCGCCGCCCTGGCAGACGAACTGGTGGCCACGTTTGCCCGACGTATGCGAAACTGCGTCCCCAAGGATGCGGTGATGGGCCGTTGGAACGAGCAGGATTTCCTGGCGGTTCTGCCGGTCTCCCAGGAGAGGGCGAAAACCGACCCCCAGGCGGTCTCCGATCACCTCTCCATGCCCTACGCCTGTATGACGGCAGGGAAGGTGGTTCGCATTTCGCTGGAAGTCTCGGTGGAAGTTCTGCCGGCGGCCGACGGTCCGCCGGGGACCACGCTCAGGTGCGTTGAAAAAGCATTCGCCGGTTGACCGCTACATCAAGGTCAGCGGGTCGACGTCGATCACCAGCGCGGTGGCGCCCCACTTCCGTTCCAGGGCAAACGCGCGCACCCGGCACAGCAATTCGTTGAGCGCCTTGCGGCTGGCGGCTTTCACCAGAAACTGGTAGCGATACTCATTCTTGAGCCGCGGCACGGGCGCTTCGGCCGGGCCCATGATCTTCAGTTTCTCCGGCGGCGGTGAGAGCAGCAGTCCCAACTCGGAACTCAATCGCACGGCCATCTCTTTTTTTTCCGCGCGCACCAGCACATTCGCCATGGCGCTGAACGGCGGGTAGTGCATCATGCGGCGGAAGTGCAGCTCTTTTTCGTAGAAGGCCTGGTAGTCCTGCGCGGCCGCCATGCGGACCGCGTAGTGGTCGGGATTGATGGTCTGAATCAGCACGATGCCGGGCACGCTGCCGCGTCCGGCGCGTCCCGCCACCTGCGTCAACAGTTGAAAGGTCCGCTCGGCCGCTCGAAAATCCGGCATGCCGAGCCCGATGTCGGCGGAGATCACGCCCACCAGCGTCACGTTGGGAATATCGTGGCCCTTGGCGATCATCTGGGTGCCCACCAGGATGTCGAAATGCCCGTCGCGGAAATCCTGGAGGATGGTTTCGTACTGCCGCTTGCCCGTCACGGTATCGCGGTCCAGCCGCGCGATGCGCGCCGCCGGAAACGCGCGGTGGAGTTCCTCTTCCACCTTCTCCGACCCCACGCCCAGGAAATAGATGTGGTCGCTGGCGCACTTGGGGCAGATGCTCGGCACCTTTTCGGCGTAGCCGCAGTAGTGGCACAGCAGCCGCCGATCGCGCTTGTGGTAGGTCAGAGTGAGGGAACAATTCGCGCACTGCACGCGCTCGCCGCACGCGCGGCAGGCGACGAAACTCGAAAAGCCGCGGCGGTTCAGCAGGACGATGGTCTGCTCCCCGTTCTCCAGGCGCGCCCCGATGGCATCGATCAGTTTGCGCGAAAACGTAGCCTGCTGGCGCGTTTCCAGAAACTCCTGGCGCATGTCGATCAGTTCCACCGCCGGCATGGGCCGCTCCTCGATGCGGCCGGGAAGTTCGATCAACCGATATTTGCCGCGTTCGGCGTTGTAGCGGCTTTCCAGGCTGGGGGTCGCCGAACCCAGCACGACGCAGGTGCCGGCCGCCTGGGCGCGCACGATGGCCACATCGCGGCCGTGGTAGCGCGGCGTTTCTTCCTGCTTATAACTCCCGTCGTGCTCTTCGTCCACCACGATCAGCCCCAGATTACGCACCGGAGCGAAAACCCCCGACCGCGTTCCCACCACCACCGAAGCCGCGCCGGAGCGGATGCGCCGCCATTGCTCCGACCGTTCCAAATCCGTGAAGGCGCTGTGCAGGATGGCCACCCGGTCGCCGAACCGCCCGAAAAACTGGCCCGCCATGGCCGGCGTGAGGGCGATTTCCGGCACCAGCAGCAGCGCGCCGCGCCCATCCGCCACCGCGACCTCGATCGCGTGGAGGTACACCTCCGTCTTGCCCGAGCCCGTCACGCCGTGCAGCAGAAACGTTTGAAACCGGTGCGCGCGGATGGCGCTCGCGATCTCGTCGCAGGCCACCTGCTGGGCCGCGTTCAATGCATGCCGCGCGCGGATCGGCCCGGACTTCACGGCGACGGTCTCCGGCTTCAGGGTCACCAGTCCCTTACGTCCCAGCGACCGGGCCGCCAGGCTGGCGTTCCGGACCGTTCCTTCCAGCTCTTTGAGGTTGTGCGACCCAGGGTGCAATTCCAGAAATGCCCGCAGTTCGCGCTCCGGCCGGTTTAACTTGGCACCGCCGAGCTTGGCATCGCCGGCATCTCCGCGGAGTTCCACTCGCAGCCGTTCCGATGGCGCGCGCAGCGGATCGCGTTCGGTCTCCACCCGCTCGACCACGATGAAGCCCTTGCGCTCGAGCGATCGCATGGCCTTGTCGGCGAGCGGAAGCGCTTTGGCCAGATACGCCTGCGAGAGCGGCCGCTTTTCCAGCATGTGCAGGATCTGCGCCACCGGATCGTCGGGCGCGGCATCGAGCAGCAACTGGCGCGCCGCGTCGCGGCCGGAATCCGTCAGCGACCAGATCTTGCCGTGCCGCATCTCCGCCGCCAGAGGCAGCATGCCGCGCAACACATCGCCCAGCGGCGCGCAGTAATAGCCGGCGATCCAGCGTCCCAGGCCGAGCAATTCGGAATCCAGCACCGGGACCGCATCGATCAGCCGCAGCGCCTGGCGCGTGGCCATGGCCGGCGGATCGTCGTGGCACCGCAGAATCACGCCCGTCATTTTCCGCGTCCCGAAAGGCACCACCAGCCGGCAGCCCGCCTGCACGCGGTGCCGCAGGGTCTCGGGCAATGCGTAGGTGAACGGCTGATCCATGGGCACCGGCAGGCTCACGTCGCAGTAAAGGTACGATCCCTCGGGCATGAAGCTTCAGGATAGCGAAGATGGCCTGACGCACCGGGATGGCCGCCAACCGAGAGCGCAACGCAAACTGAAGGAGTCAGAAGTTGAGGAAGTCAGAAGGCAGAAGTTAGGAATTCACCTCAGAGACGCGGAGGCGCTGAGAAAAAACACTTATGGCGTGAGAACGGGATGTATGAGGGCGTTGCGGCGGCCGGGGCTCGCGGACTTGTCGCCGGGCGTGTCTCCGGATTCTCTCGGACCCTATTACGGGGCGGCCGCCAATGATTTGAACCGCATCTTCAGGGTTGACGACGCTGAATGGCGCCGGGCTCCCCAATTCAATGCTTGATTCTCTGAAACCGTACTCCATCTGGGCATTACGCCGGAATGTTTCGGGATTGCGAAATCGATTCCACGTTTCTTCCGTCGGTCCCCATCAGGCAAAGCCCGGTGAGTGCCGCAAGGCCTTAACAGCCGCCGAGAAGTATCAGTACCACCTGAAAAGCAAC
>JBEKDA010000096.1:0-10059 GCA_050014595.1 Bryobacteraceae bacterium | reverse complement strand
CTGCAAAATATCCTGCGCCAGTGGCACCAACTGGAGGCAGACCTCCGGGAACGATCACGACATCGGGTCCCCCAGATTACATTTCCTTAATCGTTAAGTTAGCGCCTATGGGCCAGGAGGCCCGTCCCACTTTAGACGTGCGCGTCGATCATCTTCTGAACGTCGGATTTGCCGATGGCGCCGACGCGTTGCTCCACCACCTGGCCGCCCTTGAACAGCAACAGCGTGGGGATGCCGCGCACGTTGTAGCGCCCGGCGGTGTTGTTGTTGGCATCCACGTCGACCTTGCCCACTTTGATCTTGCCGGCGTATTCGGAGGCCACCACGTCGATGGTCGGCGACATCTGCCGGCAGGGGCCGCACCACTCGGCCCAAAAGTCCACCAGAACCGGAACGTCCGACCGCAACACGTCCTGGTCGAAACTCGCGTCGGTAAAGGTTAGTGTGTTCTGACCTGCCATTTGATCTCCTAAATAATTAGAATCGGATTGCCCCAAAAGGATTCAGGCCTGGCTTGTAAGCTGCTGGTACAGCGCCGAATAACCGGCCGCCGACGCTTTCCAGGAAAAGTCCTTTTGCATGCCCCGGCGCATCATTTCCCGCCAGACGGTCGGGTTGGAAAACGCCTGGGCGGCAGCCAGGACGGCGCCCAGCAGCGCCTGCCCGGTATACTCCGTGAACTTGAACCCGGTACTCTCATCGATGGTATCATCCAGGCCGCCCGTGGCGCGAACCACGGGCACCGTGCCATACCGCAGGCTGTAGATCTGGTTCAGGCCACAGGGCTCGTAGCGGCTGGGCATGAGGAAGAGGTCGGCGCCGGCCTCGATGCGGTGGGCCAGCCCGTCGTCGTAGCCCACACGGACGGCGATGCGGTCGGGATGGTCGGCGGCCATGCGCTGGAAGAAGGCCTCGTACTCCGGATCGCCAGAGCCCAGGGCCGCTATGTAGATATCTTCGGCGGCGATCTCGGCGGCCACTTCCACCAGGATGTCGGTGCCCTTTTGCCGGGTGAAGCGCGAGACAATCCCGATCAGCGGGCGGTCGAGCGCCGCTTCGGGCAGCCCGAACTCCGCTAACAGCGCGCGCTTGCAAGCTTCCTTCCCGCTGAGATCGTCGGCGTTGAAGGGCGCCGGAATCAGCGGATCGTGGCGCGGGTCCCATTCGCTGTAATCGGCGCCGTTGAGGATGCCGGTCAGCGCGCCGGCGCGCGCCCGCAGCGCTCCATCCAGTCCGAAACCGTATTCCGGCGTTTGGATCTCGCGGGCATAAGTGGGGCTGACGGTGGTTAACGCGTCGGCAAACTCGATGCCGCCCTTGATGTAGCTGACGCGCCCGAAGAATTCCAGGCCGTCGGGCCGGAAGACGCTGGGCTCGATCCCCGCCTCGGCCAATGCCGCCCGCGGAAACAGCCCCTGGTAACCGAGGTTGTGGATGGTGAAGACGGTCTTCGACCCCAGGAACGTCGGGTCGGTGGAAAAAGAGCTTCGCAGCAGGGCCGGCACCAGGCCGGCCTGCCAGTCGTGGCAGTGAAAGATCTCGGTGCGGTAGAGCAGCCGCGCCACCGCCAGCGCGGCGCGCGCCAAGACCGCGAAGCGGATGTGATTATCGGGGTAGTCCACGCCCGATTCGCCATAGAAGCCTTTGCGGTCGAAAAGCGGCGGGCAGTCCACCAGGTAGAGCGGAAAGGCCGTGCCGATCGCCTGATAGATGGCCACCACATGGCGGGCCGGCCCCAGGTAGATGGGAATCTGGTCGTAGACGCGGCGCGCGCCTTTGAGATCGATCGAGCCGTAGCGCGGAATCACCACGCCGGCCTCGTCGCCGGTTTCGCCGAGCGCGATGGGCAGCGCTCCGAGCACATCCGCCAGCCCACCCGTCTTGGCCAGCGGCGCGGCTTCCGAAGATACCATCAGCACCCGGGCCACATGGAAATTGTAGCAAGCGCGCGAGGGAGCAAACACTCCTGGTGCTCGCAGGTGTGAAGCGCCAGCGCATCACGGCCGATAAGGTTCGTAACGCTGGGAAAGCGAGTTGGTGGAGGCAGCATGAAGGATTTTCAAATGTCTTTGCAGGAGGATTGGGTGTATTCTATGGGGGAGATGAACGCAGCTTGTGGGGCGGTGGAGGGCCGTTCAGTTCAGCGCCAGATCGCGGGCGTCGAATACTCTTTGCATCAGATGGATTGCCTGGAGTGGATGGACCTTCGCCCGGCAAATCACGTACAGGCAATCGTCACCGATCCGCCCTACGGGCTCAAAGAATACACGGGGGACGAAAAAAGAAAGCTACGAAGTCGGCGCGGCGGCGTTTGGAGAATCCCGCCATCATATGACGGATGCCAGCGGAGCCCAGTCCCCCGTTTCACCGTCCTCACTGAAGCGGACCGCGCCCAATTGAGGGCCTTCTTTGTGTCATTCGCACGGAGGGCATTCAGAATTCTCGTCCCTGGCGGACACCTGTTCATCGCTAGCAGCCCGTTACTCTCGCACCTCGTCTATCTACCGCTCATGGACGCCGGATTTGAAAAGCGCGGGGAATTGATCCGCCTAGTCCAAACACTCCGTGGCGGCGACCGGCCGAAGAATGCTCATCAGGAATTTCCAGATGTGACCGTTATGCCGCGTTCTTGCTGGGAACCATGGGGCATCTTTCGCAAGCCGTGTGAGGGTCGAGTCCAGGATAATCTTCGTAAGTGGAAAACGGGAGGCCTGCGGCGGATTTCTGCCGACGCGCCTTTTACCGACGTGATAGCGTCGGCTCCGACTCGGTCAGAAGAGCGGGGCATAGCTCCACATCCATCCCTGAAACCGCAGGGATTCATGCGACAGATTGTTCGTGCTTCCCTTCCACTGGGCGACGGTACTGTATTCGACCCGTTTATGGGCGCCGGTTCTACAATCGCGGCAGCCGTAGCCGTGGGATATGAGAGCGTCGGGGTCGAGTCTGATCCGACTTTTTTTGATATTGCCGTGAAGGGCATACCAGCCCTGGCTGCGCTTTCCGTGAGCGGAACGACTCGCGTCATCAAGACGAATGATGTTGTATCCTTAGCTGGACGAGGCAGACACAGACTTGGCTCTTTCGCCTGATGGCTTCGACAAGGCGGTACCGCTCCCTCCCGGCCTCACCATTGTGCACGTTAAGAGCGCCATCGAGTTTGTGGAAGAAAAGGCTGAGGAGCTGATCGAGCTTTACTTCGAACAAGCTAACATTTTCAGCGGAGTCGTAGGCATTCTTGGGGTTCGTGCTCTCGACTCTCTCAGCCCATACAAACGCCACAAGCATCCTGATGTTGCCCAACAACGGTTCCCTGACCTGTCACTACGCGGACGGTTGAATCCTCCCCCAACGGAGGCCCTGGAGTCGAAGGGAAGCACCAGGCCATGGGCGATTCAGTCGCACTACAATCACCCCGGCTGGTACGTGGTGTGGCGCCATGCAGTGGATCCCACAAAGAAAATGAAGCGCGGCAAGCCCGTGCTGATCTGGCGGGTCGACCTGCCCTTTCTCCATGAAGAAGACTGGAAGTACGAGGGCAGCAAAGCGAGAGAGGGCCACGGTGGAAGAACGCACACGTTTGGGATACAAAACCCGAAGACCGTGATCTCGAAGGCGATCCTCTATCAGGCACCAGAGGTCTCCTTGTCTCAGGGAAAACCATCACTGATTGATCCAGCCGCAGGAGCGCAATAAGATGCCAAAGAAAGCTCCGGCGAAGAAGACAACCTTTGGAGCGGACCTGATCGAAGGAATGAAACTGGTTTTGGCGCACCAGCGCGGCAAGGTCGAACTGGAGCAGGTCTGGCCGAAGCCGATAGACGTGAAGACCATTCGCAAACGAGTGAAAATGTCGCAAGCTGAATTTTCGCGAACTTACGGCATCAGCAGGCGCGCATTGCAGGAGTGGGAGCAGGGCGGGCGTCAGCCGGACTCGGCCGCACGCGCTTATCTGACGGTCATCGCGAAGGAACCGGCCGTGGTGCGCCGGGCACTTGCCAGCGAATAGCCTGCGCCGTCTCCGGGCGCGTCGCGTCTCAACCAGGCTGCGCCCGGCCACCCACGCCCCCAATGCTATGATCTCCTCAGCACCGTGCAGCGCGAAGAGATCCTGGCCCAGCTTCGTGAAAGGATTGTCAGGTTCGCGGCATCCCACTATGCGGGAGATGCCGCCGAAGACCTGGCCCAGGAGGTGCTCATGCTGCTGCATGAAAAATACGCGCACCTCGATCGCGTGGAAGACTTGCTGCCGTTGTCGCTCCAGATCGTACGCTACAAAATCATGAGTCTGCGCCGCAAAGCCGCCCGCCGCGGCGAGTACAGCCAAGTGTCCATCACCGACATCCCGCTGCCCGATCTGGATGCCAACCCGGCCGATCAAATGGAGCGCCGGGAGATGCTGGAGCGCCTGGCCCGCGCCATTCCGCGGTTGGGGGAACGCTGCCGTGAGTTGATGCGCCTCAAACTGCAAGGGAAGACGTTTTCCGAAATCCAGAAGGCCATGCAGGCCGCGGCCATCAACACCGTCTATACCTGGGACCACCGCTGCCGGAAGCACCTGCTGGAGCTGATGGGCGGAGACTGGGAGCGTCAGCCATGAGCCGGGAAGAAATCCAAAAGCTGCTGGGCGGATACGCCACCGGCACTCTGACGGCCGAAGAGCAGCGGGCGCTGTTTGCCGCCGCGTTGGAGGATCAGGAACTTTTCGATGCGCTCGAGCGCGAGCAATCTCTGCGCGATCTCCTGAGCGATCCCGCCGCCCGCGCGCACCTTCTGGCGGCGCTCGATGCGCCTGGGCCGGCGCCGTGGGTCCGCCGCTGGTGGAGACCGCTTTCCGTCGCGGCGATGGCGGTGGCGCTGGCTAGCATCGCAATCGTCGCGGTCCGCCGCCATCCGCCCGCCGCGCCGCCGGCCATGGTTGCAAAGCTGGGGCCGCCGGTTGTTCCCCCGGTTGTCGCCGCGCCACCACCCGCTCCGGCCCCTGTTCGCGCGGAGCCGAGCCCGGTACGCAACAACACTCCCACCCTGGCCCAGTTGAAAAAATCGCCGCCGGTGGACATGGCGCGCATGGCGCCCGCCCCCGCGCCGCC
Source organism: Bryobacteraceae bacterium (assembly GCA_050014595.1). Taxonomy (GTDB): domain Bacteria; phylum Acidobacteriota; class Terriglobia; order Bryobacterales; family Bryobacteraceae; genus PALSA-129. The sequence continues at coordinate 4,969 of JBEKDA010000096.1, read as the reverse complement.
ACCCGTTGCTGCACCCTCGGCGCCAAAGGACGCGGCGCCAAAAGAAAAGGGGGAAGTCGCGGTCTCCGCGGGAGCCCAAACGGTGGAAGTGAAATCGGCGGCCGTATCCCTCAGTAAGGCCCAGGGTTTTCGTGATCTTCCAGTTGCGACGCGCAACGCAGTGACCGGCGCCGCGATCGCCGAGGCCAAGACCACCGCCGCACCGGCGGACGCCAGCGCGCTCTTTTACGACAACGTGTTCATGGGGGCGCGGGGCGGCCTTGCAGCAGGTGGTGGTGGCGGACGTGGTGGTGCCGTTGGCGGAATCGGTTCGGGCGCGTCCGCCGAAATCCGGCCGCTGGCTAAATCGGCCCCAGCCGCGCCAGCCGGTCATCTGGGCATTCAATACCGCATTTTGCGGATGACGGCCAGCGGCGAGTTTCTGGAGGCCGACTCCGCCGCGACAGACTCCGTCGCAGCCGGCACTCTTTTCAGGCTCAAGATCACGGCCAACGACAGTGGCTATCTGCGCATTCTTCAGGAAGCACCGGATGGCGCCTGGCGGGAAACCTTGAACCACGCTGTGGAGCGCATGCAGCCCATCGAGACCGAGCCCATCGAGCTCGATCGACCGGGGCGCGTGCGCTTCCATGTGGCCTTCGCACGGCAACCGCTGCCGCCGTCAAACGTCGCTCAACCGGACGATGACATCGTGGTCGACCGCGGCCGCGTAGTTACCGTCGCCGGTCGCGCCGCCGCCGCCCAGCAGCTTTCGTTCAACATCACACTGACAGTCCAGTAGCCACTCCACTCGCCGCTTCCAGAAACAGCCGCGCCACCCGGGCCGCGTCGAACCGTTCCACCCATTGCGCGCCCGTCCGGCCCAATTCCGCGCGCCTGGCGGGCGATTGGTGAAGCTCCTCAATCGCCGCCGCCAGCGCCTCTGGGCTCTCGGGTTCCACCAGCAACCCATGCGGCACAACTTCCGGGATGGCCGCGGCGCGCGAAGCCACAATCGCTCTGCCCGCGGCCATGGCCTCCAGCAGCACGATGCCGAAGCCTTCCTGAACGCTGGGCAGACAGAAAAGATCGCAGGCGCGATACTCATCCACCAGTTGCGAGCGGGAAACGTCGCCCAGCCAGGCGACCGCGCCACCTAATTTGAGATTGCCGGCAAGTGCCTGCCAGCATGCCGCGCATGGGCCGTTGCCCACGATCCGCAGTTCCAGGTTTGGAATGCGCGTCGCGAGGGCCCCTGCCGCGCGCAGCAGCACGTCCACACGTTTGCGCCGGTAAAACCGCCCCACAAATAGGAGCCTGAAGCGGTCGTGCGGCCGGTCGCGGCCTTCCGCGAGGAGCTTGCGCCACTCCCCCAGATCGATTAACTCCGGCACCACCGCGGGCGCGCGCTCCAGCCCGTAGAATTCCCGCGCCCGGCCGGCGGAATACCGGCTGGTCACCACCACGCGCGCCGCGCGCCGCGCGTGCAGCCGCTCGCAGCGCGCCTGCACACCCATGGTGAAGCGCGTCATACCGGATTCGAGACGCGCCTCGTCGGCGATCACTCCCTTGAGCGAAGCCACGTGCCGCGCCTCCGCCGCGATGCGGTAGCCATCCATATCGAAGCCCACCGTGAGCGAGTATTCCGGCCGCGGCCGCAAGCCCTGGTTGAAGACCAGCCGCTGTGCCGTGTGGACCGGCAGCAGCAGGCGCGGCGTTTCGAAATCCACCGTATGGCCCAGCGCTTCGAGCGCCCGCGCCAGCACGTGCATTCCGACGTACGTGCCGCTGCCGCGGGAGATATCGAGCGGCGTGGAAGTGAGAAAGCGGATTCGCAAGCGGCGACGACCGCTATAATTATAGAGGACTCTCCGTTGAACGCATCTCCCAAAAAAGCCATCTGCCTGCTTAGCGGCGGCCTCGATTCCTCCACCTGCCTGGCTCTGGCCCGGCGCGACGGGTTCGCCTGCTACGCGCTTTCCTTCGATTACGGCCAGCGCCACAAGTTCGAGTTGGAGGCCGCCGCCCGCATCGCCGGGCATTACGGCGCAGCGCGGCACCTGGTGATCCAGACCGGGCTCGACGCTTTCGGCGGCTCCGCGCTCACCGCCGATATCGCGGTGCCCAAGGCCCGCTCAGCCGGCGAGATGGCCCACGGCATTCCCATCACCTACGTTCCGGCGCGCAACACCATCTTCCTTTCCTTTGCGCTGGCGTGGGCCGAAGTGCTGGAAAGTTCCGACATCTTCATCGGCGTCAACGCGCTCGATTATTCCGGCTATCCCGATTGCCGTCCCGAATTCATCGAGGCCTACCAGCGCATGGCCAACCTGGCTACCAAAGCCGGCGTCGAGGGCCGCACGCGGCTGCGCATCCACACGCCGCTGCTCGGTCTCTCCAAGGCCCAAATCGTGCAACTGGCGAACGAACTTCGGGTGCCGTTTGCGCTGACCCACAGTTGTTACGATCCGGGTGCGGATGGCAGCCCGTGCGGCCAGTGCGATGCCTGCCTGCTGCGGCGAAAAGGTTTTGAAGAGGCCGGCATTGAAGATCGCTGAACTTTTTTACTCGCTGCAGGGCGAAGGCGCGCTCGTGGGCGTGCCGTCGGTCTTCATCCGCACCAGCGGCTGCAATCTGCGATGCGCCTGGTGCGACACGCCGTATGCCTCCTGGCAGCCGGAAGGCGCGGAGCTCTCGCTCGACCGGATTCTGGACGAGGTGCGCGCGCATCCCGCGCGCCACGTGGTGATCACCGGCGGCGAACCGATGATCGCGCCCGACATCATTCCGCTCACCGAGCGGCTGCGCGCGCTCGGCCTGCACCTCACCATCGAGACCGCCGGCACGGCTTTCCAACCGGTGGCCTGCGACCTGATGAGCATCAGCCCCAAGCTCTCCAATTCCACGCCGCAGGGCCCGTGGGCCGCCCAGCACGACCGCGTGCGCACCGAACTCCAACCCCTTTTCGAACTGATGGCCCGCTACCCCTATCAGCTCAAGTTCGTGATCGAAAAGCCCGGCGACGTGGAGGAGGTGCGCGGCCTGCTGGCATCCATCGGCGCGGGCCGCAGCCACACCATCCTCATGCCCGAAGGCACGGACCGGGAGGTGCTCCGCCAGCGCGGAACATGGCTTGCCGAAATCTGTAAGCAGGAGGGCTTCCGCTTCAGCCCCCGCCTGCACGTGGATCTCTGGGGCAACCACAGGGGTGTCTGAAAGGAGACGTGTCTGATATGCAACCCACCGCCCTCGCCGCCGACCCCTTCTGCCGCCATCACCTCGCCGGCCGCCTGCACCATCCCGAGCGCCCCGAGCGCTTCGACGCCGTCCTCGACGGTCTGCGCGCGGCCGGCCTCCTCGGCCGGCTTCTGCCGCTCGATTCGCGCGCCGCCACCGAGGATGAGCTGCTGCTCTGCCACTCGCCGCAATATTTGCGCACGGCGAGACAAGACGTAAAGGCCGGCCGCCCTTGCCTCTCGACCGGCGATACCGACATTACGGCCAGCTCCTGGGACGCCGCGCTGCACGCGGCCGGCAGTGCGCTCAATGCGGTGGACGCGGTGGTTTCCGGCCGCGCCCGCAACGCCTTCTGCAACGTGCGCCCGCCCGGCCATCACTCCACCGCCGGCCGCGGCATGGGCTTCTGTCTGTTTAACAACGTCGCCATCGCGGCGCGCTACGCGCAGCGCCGGCACGCGCTCGACCGCATCCTGGTCGTCGATTGGGATGTGCACCACGGCAACGGCACGCAGGACATTTTCTACTCCGATCCCTCGGTCTTCTATTTCAGCAGCCACCAGTGGCCGCTCTATCCCGGCACGGGCCGAGCCGATGAGTCGGGCGTTGGCGCCGCCGAAGGAACCACCATGAACTTCCCGTTCCCGGCGGGAGCCGGCCGCGAGGAGATCCTGGGCGCGGTCCAAAATTCGCTGATGCCCGCCGCGCGACGCTTCCGTCCCGGCCTGGTGTTGATCTCCGCCGGCTTCGATTCCCGCCTAGGCGACCCGCTCGGCCGTTTCACCCTCACCGACCAAGATTTCGCCGACCTCACCCGCACCGTGATGGAACTGACCGGGGGCCGCGTGGTATCGGTGCTGGAAGGCGGCTACAGTCTCGAAGGCCTGGCCAGCGCCGCCGCCGCGCATGTGTCGGCGCTCAACGCCTGAAGCCGACGCCACAAAACGGCGCCCATTTTCATCCTTATGGCGTGAAGCTGACCGTGCTCGCGGCCGGCATTCAACCCAAAGATCTCGCGGTGACCAGCAAGGGCGGCGTTTACTTCACCGGCACCCGCGCGCGACTGGTTTACCACATTCCGGCGGGCGGCAAACCGCGAGTCGTCTTCGACGGCAAGCGCCACGGCAACATCGTGATGCCGACCGGCCCGCGCCTGACTCCCGACGAAGCGCTGTTGGCGGTTGCCGATTCTTACGGCCGGACGGCGTGGAGCTTTCACATCGAATCGGGCGGAAGCCTCAGCGGCGGCGAGCCCTTCTACCACCTCGACCTGCCGGACGATGTCAGCCAGGGGCCGGTCGACACCGGCGCCGGCGGCATGATGTTCGACACCCTCGGGAACCTGTATGTCGCGACCAACCTGGGGATCCAGATCTGCGACCAGCCCGGACGCGTGAATGGCATCGTCCGGCGTCCGGGACCGGGGAATGTGACGAGTGTGGTTTTCGGCGGGGCCGATCTTAAGACGCTCTACGTTACCGTGGGCCCAAAGTCTACAGGCGCACGCTACGCCGCACCGGAGTTTTTCCGTGGCAACCGGTGAAATTGCCGCGCCCGCAGTTGTGAGAAGCTGTAAAGAAATCGGTTGGCAGGCGGAGGCGCCTGCCCCACAAAGACGCAAGCCCTTGCGCACCAAAGTGGGACATCCATGATAAGGGCTTGTCAAGGGAAAACACACCTTTCCCTGAACCTAACGGAAGATTTTTCCGAAGCGCGATAGTCGATAGGGTGACGGTTGCTCCGAATTGCCGAA
>JBEKDA010000095.1:0-10128 GCA_050014595.1 Bryobacteraceae bacterium | reverse complement strand
GTGATGCGGCCATCGTGGGCGATTGGACGGGAAGCGGCAGCACCAAGGTGGGCGTGTTCCGTTGCCCGGCTTCGGGAGTCTGCACGTGGTATCTGAGCAGCGCTACCCAGACGGCGGCAACGTTGGTGCCCAGTGCCAACCTGTACAATCCGGCTACGACGCTGGTGTATAGTTATGGTCTGCCCGGTGACCAACCGGTTGCCAACAACTGGAGCGGTACTGTTAAGGTGGACCAGATCGGCGTATTCCGTTGCCTGGCGAGCGGGGTCTGCTCCTGGATCGTCGAAAACGTTGGCGACGGAGTGTACCGTACCAGCGATCCGGTATACTCCTTCGGTCTAACCGGCGACATTGCAGTGGTAGGCGACTGGAATGACGGCAATCAACGGAAGAGAATCGGCGTCTTCCGCAGCGGTCTGTGGATTCTGGAAGTCAATGGGACCAATACCTACGCTTCCAATGACCTTCAGGCGTTCTTCGGCCTGCCCGGTGATAAGCCTGTGGTCGGCAAGTGGACGATGCCGTAAGCCTTAGATCTCTGCAAAACCTGCAGCTAATCGTTGACGGGACGAATAGCAATACCGTGTCGCTCCGGTTCCAATGAGCGAAAACCCCGCGTGGTCAGGTGGGTGCCCCGTCGGCGACCGAAAACGGAACGATATGCGGCCATATCGGCAGGCATCCAGATTGAAGTCCCGAAGATCCAGCGTCTACGCGACCTGTCTGATCCCGCGCGGATTTGGCCCACTGGATCTGGAGACTACGGAGAGAGCCGCCCCCTTGGCGATTGAAGAGACGGGCGCTAGAATACCGTTCGAACGTCGATCCGCTGTGACCGGTCCAGACAGCGGCCGAGAAGGAGAAACGAAGATGCATCGTGCGACGATTCGAATAGCCCTGACGCTGACCGCAATTCTCGCGCCGGTGCCTGCCGGCCTGGCACAACAGGCCGGTGCGCCCCCTCCAACCCAGGCCGGGCGTGGCGGCCGCGGACCAGCGGTGATTTCGCCGGAGATTCAGCCCGACGGCCATGTGGTGTTTCGGATTGCGGCCCCGCACGCAGAAGCCGTAACTCTGAACGCAGGTGATATCCCGGAGCCGGACAGAGGTGGGCGCGGTGGTCCGGCTTTTCAGAAGAACGAAGCCGGAGTTTGGGAGGCTGCCGTCGGTCCCCTACAGCCAGGCGCTTACCGGTACGTATTTCAAGTGGATGGTGTCCGCGTCCTGGACCCGGTGAACACAAAACTCAGCGAGTCCAACACGAACACGTGGAGCATGTTCTACGTGCCGGGGTCGGACTTTATGGACACAAAGGACGTGCCGCACGGCGCGGTGGCGTCCGTTTATTACTACTCCAGCGTGCTTAAGACCACACGGCGCATGCATGTTTACACGCCTCCCGGATATGAAACCGGTTCGCAAAAGTATCCGGTCTTCTACCTGCTGCACGGCGCCGGAGACACCGACGACGCATGGACCTCGGTGGGCCGGGCCGGTTTCATTTTTGACAACCTGATCGCCACGAAGAAAGTCAAGCCGATGATCGTGGTGATGCCGGCCGGCCACCAACCGGGTGTCCCAGGCTTTGGCGCTCCACCGGCCGCAGGGCCCGGCGTCGCCAATCAACCGCCCGCCGTGAATCCCTTCACCGACGAGTTTGTCACCGACATCATGCCGAACGCCGAAAAGAATTACCGCATCATCCCCGACCGGCAGCACCGCGCCATCGCGGGCCTCTCGATGGGCGGCAGCCAGACGCTCGACATCGCCTTTACACATCTGGACAAGTTCGCCTACATCGGGGTCTACAGCTCCGGTGCAACGTTGGGTGGCGGCGGCCGACGCGGAGCAACGCCTGCAGCCCCAGGGGCAACCGCGCCTCCGCAGCAGCCGCGTCCTGATTGGGAGGCCACCCACAAAGCCGATCTCGACAATGCCGGATTGAAGAAGGGTACGCGGCTGGTATGGTTGAGCACCGGCGTCGACGATGGCTTGATGCCGAACACCAAGTCCACCGTTGACCTGTTGAAGAAACACGGTTTCGAGCCGGTCTTCAAAGAGAGCCCGGGTGCGCACACCTGGATCAACTGGCGCAATTACCTGAACGAATTTGCCCCGCAATTGTTCCAATAGAGGGCGGGCTCTTGGGCGACGTGGCTTAGGCGGCTCGCCGTTAACTGGGGATATCGGTAGCCGCGACGAGGTGCCCACCTGTTTCCGAGTGCCCCGTAATCCAGGCGCAGTTGGCCGTTCAGGGCCGCTATGGGAGAATGCAACTTCGCAACTACTGAAAATGATACTCTCACCAGAAGAGCCGTTACCTTTACTCATTCCTGGAGGTTACTTATGTCCGAGAAGAAAATCATTGCCGTGGTCGGCGCTACCGGTGCGCAGGGTGGGGGATTGGTGCGCGCCATTCTGCGCGACGCTGAGGGCCACTTCCGGGTGCGTGCCATTACGCGCGATTCCAATTCCGAGAAGGCACAACAACTCGCCAGCCTCGGCGCCGAGGTAGTGGCGGCCGATGTTGATGACGAAAACAGTCTCAAGCGTGCCTTCGAAGGCGCGGATGGCGCCTACTGCGTGACGTTCTACTGGGCCCACTTCTCGCCGGAGAAGGAAATGGCCGAGGCTGCCGCAATGGCGCGCGCGGCGAAAGTCGCCGGTGTGCGCCACGTGATCTGGTCGACGCTGGAAGACTCACGCAAGTGGGTGCCCCTGAGCGATAACCGCATGCCTACACTCAACGGCAAATACAAGGTGCCTCACTTCGACGCAAAGGGTGAATCCGACCGGTACTTCATGGAATCGGGGGTACCCGCCACCTTGCTGCTGACCTCGTTCTATTGGGACAACTTCATTTACTTTGGGATGGGCCCGCGCAAAGGTCTCGACGGCCATCTGGCCATCACCTTTCCCATGGGCGACAAGAAACTCCCCGGCATTGCCGCTGACGATATCGGAGCGTGCGCCTACGGCATCTTCCAACACGGCAGTGAATACGCCGGCAAGACGGTCGGGATCGCCGGCGAACACCTGACCGGCGCGCAGATGGCCGCGGCTTTCACCAAGGCTTTGGGCCGGGAGGTGCGCTACAACGACGTTCCGCCGGAAGTCTACCGCGGGTTCGGCTTCCCGGGCGCGGACGATCTGGGCAACATGTTCCAGTTCAACCGCGACTTCTCCGACGACTTCTGCCGCGCCCGCAGCCTGGTGGCTTCGCGCGCGCTCAACCCGGCGTTACAGACGTTCGACGAGTGGCTGGCGCGGAACAAAAACCGGATACCGCTCGCGTGAGGTGGCGCGCGATCCCCGGATCGGCCATCGGCGCCGTCGCCGAACTATCATTTCGAACCAGGGCATTCCGGTCGGATGGTCGGGAACACGGAAAGTGGACTTTCGCTCGCGCGCCCAGCGCTGCGCGGGAGCGTTAATTCGTATTCTCGCCAGGAGCGTGTGGAACCGCGGGTCGCCGCGGATGCCGTCGTAGATGGGCATGGACGCCAGATTGGCGACGGACGGATCGCGCGCGTCGATCGCCTTGTCCAGCCACTCGAAGACGCGTTCGTCCTCGACCCCTATACAGGCCCAGGCCATGGCCAGCGGAGGGATCTCAGTAGTGCGGGCGAAGTCGAGCACTTGTTCAAAACACTGCCGGGCTTCGGCGGCGCGGCCGAGCAGTCCGTAGACGCAGCACAGGGCGGCCGGAGGCCCAGGCGCCCCACCGATCTTACGGGCGTGGAGGGCCTCGGCAATGGCCTCCTCCGCTTTCCCATCGAAGGTGAGAGCGGTGCACAGCATCCAATGAGGCCACCACAGCCCGGGAGCCAGATCGATGGCCAGCCGGCACTCTGCTTCCCCGCGTTGATATTCGCGCGCCACGACCCAGGTCAATCCGAGGGCGGTGTGTAGAAAGGGCGAGAGCGGATCCAGGGCGGTGGCACGCCGCATTTCCTCGAGGGCTTCGGGGATACGGCGTTGCGGCACCAGAAAGCTCCAGGCGTGGCGCGCGAGAACAGTGCTCGAACCCGGCGTCAGCTCGAAGGCGCGCTCGAAGGCGCGCCCGGCGGAGTCCCAGTCATACTCCATAACGCCTTCCAAGGTTCCCAGCAGCGCGTGGGCCTCGCCCAGCCGTTCATTCAACTCCAGCGCTTTGAGGACGATCTGCCGGGCCCTCCGGGCTTCCGCCGCCGACAACTGGAGGAGCTCCGCGGCGCCGAAGAGCAATTCGGCGATGGAGACGTAAGGCAGCGGGAAGCAGGGATCGCGAGCCATGGCCGCCTCGAAGCACTCCCGCGCGGCGGCGATATCTTCCTGCGTGTAACGTAGTCCGAGGTATCGCCCCTTGAGCCAGAGGTCATAGGCCTCCGGGTCTTCGGTCATGCGTTCGACCAGAGGACCCGGCACAAGCCGCACCCGGAGCGCCCGCGCGATCGAGCGCGCCAGCTCGTCCTGAATGGCGAAGATGTCGGAAAGCTCGCGCTCGTAACACTCGCTCCAAAGGTGGTAGCCGTCCTGGGCGCTGACGAGCTGCGCGGAGATGCGCACACGATTGGCCTCCCGCCGCACGCTGCCTTCCAGGAGCGTGGCGACCCCCAGCCGTTGGCCGATCTCGCGCACGTCCTGTTCTTTGCCCCGGAAGGCGAACGCGGACGTTCGCGCGCTGACGCGCAGGCCGGGAATCCGCGTGAGAGCGTTGATGATCTCGTCGGCCAACCCGTCGCTGAAGTATTCGTTCTCCTTGTGGCCGCAGAGGTTCATGAAGGGCAGCACGGCGATCGAGGCGGGGGCCCGCTCTTCCACCGGGCCGGCGCTCAGCCAGGAGTCCAGCTCGGAGGCCAGCGCATAAACGCGCGGCCTGTCGCCACCTGGCAACCGGTGGACCGGCAGCTCGCGCTCGGCTCCCCACCTCTGCACGGTTCGGACTTCCCGGCCGAGGTAGGCGGCGATTTCCTTCCACGAATTGAGGCGCTGGGGCAATCATCACCTTCGCGAATCAGGATAACAAATGCGTCGGGATGCGACAATACGCGCCGCCGGCGGATGGCGCATCCGGTCATCTTGGTGGCCGGTGGATTCGGCCTTAGTCTCGACCATGAAAGGAGGTCGCTATGAAACGATTGATTCTGTTGATCCCGCTGCTGGCTATGGTGGCGGCAGCACAAATGAATTGCAACGCTCAAAACATGGTGGGAACGTACGCGGTGTCGTATTCCGGCTGGATTACGGTGCCGATGCCGGGAGCCGCGCCGGTGACAGTACCCGGTACTATCCTGGGTGTGATTTCCATCGGTTACGATGGCAAGGTCAACGGGGGAGGCTCTGTCGCCGTCGCGCCAGCGCCCTCGACCGACTATGACGTTTCCGGAACTATCCAGGTCAACTCCGATTGCACCGGGACCCTGCGGCTGAGTACCAAGCCGAAACCGGGGGGACCGGCCGGAACCCAGGTTGATCGGTTTGTTTTCCATCTCGAGGAGAAGACTCTCCTGACAACCATGGTGAGCATCAATAACGGCTACGCAGACGGCTACCCGGCCGTGCTCGGCACCTGGAAGCGCTTGTCGGCGCAGCCCAACGCGGCGAGCTGGTAGGCGGTTCGGGCAGGCGAGATCGCCTGGCGAAATCGCCTGCCCCCTCAGCGCCGGGTGATACTCTGAGGGACGCAATCCGCCGCGCGGCTCTCACAGGCGGACGGGCGGGGGTGGTCCCCGCGGAGGTCGCTGATGGCCATCGTCTGCATTCCGAACTGCGCGTTCCTGTCCGAGACATCACGCCAGATCGCGATCTACAAGGCACTGGTGGCCTCGGGCATGCCGGCCGTGCTGGCAACTCATGGCGGGCCGTACGACTTTGTATTCGAGCAGGAAGGAGTGCCCTGCACACGGCTGGATCCTCCGATGACGAATGCAGAGGCCGAGCGCTACCTCGCAGCCGTGTTCAACCCTCTCCTGCGGTTTCAGGACCCGGTCGCCCTCCGGGAGCACGTGGTCAACGAGATCAGGTTCTTCCGCGAATCCGGCGCTGGCGCGGTCGTCAGCGGATTCACCCTGTCCGCCGCTCTTTCGGCCCGGGCAGCGGGCGTCCCGCTGGTCGTGACGCACACCGGATCGTTCGTGCCCATCGTGGTCGAACGCGGCCTGTTCCGCTGGAGCGACGCCTTCGACAACCTGCTGCTCGACATCGTGCCTCGCGGCTGGCTCGACGCCATGATTGGTTGGATGGGCGACCCACCCTACGTTGGATCACGGGTCCTGAACACCGTGGCGAAGCAGCTCGACATCGCGCCGGTGCTCGGCGTGGCTGACGTCCTGCTGGGGGATCTGACCCTGGTGACCGATGTGCCTGAGATCCTGGGGATCTCCGAGGAGGACATGGAGGCATGGCGACCGTCGCGGCGTAACATTCGGCCGACAGCACGTATGAACTACGCCGGCCCGATTTACGCGGAGCTGTTTGGTGAGGTCCCGGAGGACGTCCGCGAGTTTCTAGCGGCCCCGGATAAGCCGAGGGTTTACGTCGCCCTGGCCTCGACGGAGGCGAGCCGCATCGCGCGGGTCTGCTCGACGCTCGCGTCCATGGACGTCCGCGCCGTTGTAGCGACGACAATCCATGAAGGGCCGTTCGCCGATGCGGCCAACAAGCCCGCTTCCGGGCAGGTGCCTTTGATCGTTTCCACATCCAAAACCACGCCGAGCCTGGCAGAGACGCCGCCGGCGAGTAGCATCGTGCAATAGGCTTTCCCTCGATCCGCCTTGTCTTCGGCAACACGATAGCCCCATAATGTTTTTAGAGGGAGACATGGCTTTCAAGACGACGGAGGCACGCGCGGAGACTGTGGATCGCCGTCTGGCGCCGGCGTACTCGGCTGGGGAAGCGGCCCACTATCTCCGAATGCCGGAAGCGACGCTACGGAGTTGGGTGGCTGGCCGGTATTACCCTGTTGCTGGACGGTCAAAACGTTCCAAACCGCTGATCCACCTCGACGATCCCAGGAAGCAGTACCTGTCCTTCGTCAATCTCGTGGAGGCGCACGTGTTGGCTGCCATTCGTCGCCACCATGGTGTGAAGCTTCCGAAGGTACGCAGGGCCCTCGATTACGTGGAGCGCCAGTTTCATGTCGAACGCCCGCTGATCGTTCAGTCTTTCCAGACGGATGGATTGGACCTGTTTGTCGAGTGCTACGGCGATCTCATCAACGCATCGCGGGAGGGGCAGAGCGCGATGAGAGAAATCCTGGGCGTGTACCTGAAGCGGGTTGAGTGGGATTCGAAGGGCCTTCCGATCAAGCTGTACCCGTTCACGCGCGACAGCCAGGCAGATGCGGCGCCAGCGGCGGATCCCCGCGTTGTGGTCATGAATCCTAGGGTGTCCTTCGGCCGCCCCGTGATCGTAGGGACCGGCATACCTGTCTCATCTATCTACGAGCGATACAAGGCCGGCGATTCTGTTGCGGATCTTGCTCGGGACTTCAACTTGGAGATCAGTGCGATCGAAGAAGCCATCCGCTGCGAAGCCGCCTGATGGAAGCGTATTCTTCATCGACCGGTCGCTGGGCATAGAGCCGCTCAGAACAGAGCTCACCAATGCTGGCCTTGCCGTCAAGATTCATGACGATCATTTTGCTCGCGACGAAGAAGACAGCGTCTGGCTCCGCATGGTGGGCGAGCGTGGATGGATAATATTCACGAAGGACCAGAGGTTAAGATACCGTCCGCTGGAGATTGCCGCGTTGCGCGCCAGTCGTGCGAGGGTGTTCGTCCTGACGGCTGGCAACCTGCGCGGCAGCGAAATCGCCGCGGTCTTTATGAACGCTTTGCCCAGGATCTGCAGGATTTTGAACTCCCGCGCCGGGCCATTCGTGGCGCGCATTTCGCAGTCTGCCACCGTGGTGATTGCCTGAAGCCACGCCTTAGTGGGCCTCACGACTGACGAACCGTGGAGTCCACACGGAGTCCAAACCGCCCGGTCCGACGTTCTGGCGTCCATTTGGCGTCCAATTCGCCTGGCCTCAAGTCTTGTGTTTTCATTGGGCCCTGCCTGTAAGTGATTGATATTTTTTGCTTGGGGTGCAAGAGGTCCCGGGTTCAAATCCCGGCGGCCCGACCAAAGTTTTCAAAGAGTTACAAACCCCAGACCTCTTACTTTTCTGCAATCGAGGTCCAAACAAGGTCCAAATGTCTAAAATTTGGACCTCGGTAGCTGTGGTATTCGTACTCTTCACATCGACCCCGCTCCTCCTTGCTGTCTTCTCACGGCTTGGTATTCGTGGTAGACATTTCTGAGATTGTCGCCACGTTCTGATCCAAGGACGAGAAGGAGACAACTTTCCCCTCCCTTATAAGAACGGCCCCCAATTCCCACGACGCCGGACTCCTGGTAGCCGTGGGATTCGTGCGTCTCACATCGACCCCGCTTCATGTTGCTGTCGGCTCGTGGCTTGGTATTCGTGGTAGCCATTTCCGGTCGTTTCACGGCGTTTTATTGTCTCCTAAGTCATTGAAAAATATTGGAGATAATCGAAGAAAAGTATTGACGACAATCATGTCTTTTGAGAGAATCAATTCAGACGCGGCAACGCGTTCTTCCCATAGGGAGCGCCGGGACGCTCCAGAAAAACTACTCCCGCACCTAGCTGAAGGCGACGTGTAGCCCGAAGCAAATCCGAGAGCACCAGAACTCCAGAGAGCACCAGATTCGGAGTCGCATTCCAACACCGAGGCGATTTCGATGGAACGTAATATCCCCCTGTACACTTGCGACGGGGAACTTCTTCAGTGGATCGACGAGAAGCGGGCAGACAGGACTTCCCGGTCTGCTGTCGAATCCGCGGGCGTTCCTCGAAGAAGTCTGCGGATCGCTGGACATTCAGAATCGCTCGGACGTGCGCCGCGGGATGAATCTCTATGGAGATGACAACCGCGTAATCAACGGTATTCGGAGGGGTGAGGAATTTGATCCTCTGTTGGTCCGGCCGGTGGAGCACCTGGGCAACCCGGCCGGGTTTGAATTGGTTGCGCCATCCGATACGGTCCTCTTTCTGGCACTTTCACCGCGACAAGCGGAACATTGGAAGAAACTCCCGCCGGAATTCGCCTTCGATGATGTCGCCGGCAAACAGGTGCCCCGATCGAGCCTTTCTAGAATAATCAAACGAGCAGAGTCTCTCGGCGCATTGACAAAGGACAGTGCCACCGGGCGGTACCGGAAGGTCGCAGCCAAGGAATCTGAGAGAGGAGGTTCCAGAAATGGGACATCGGGCAGCTCATCAAACAAAGGAGGGAAAGCGCCAGACAATGAAGCGCCGCCGCCCCTCTTTCCCACCCGCCCACCGTTCGCCCGCTTGTGGTGTATGGCCGGATCATGGCGCCAGAGCTGAAGATGGCCCCCGGATCGTCGGGCAGCAGCCCGCGGGTAACGACCGCGCCCGGCGGCGGAAGGCGCGCTGGGAATAGCTAATGAAATGGTCCGCCGCAGGAGTCCAGTGGCAGTGACGTGGTGTGGGGCTTCGCTCCGGCTCCGGCGGCTTGGCGGGTCGCCGCGCTATTTCGTCAGGCACCCGGCCTGCCGGGCGGCGCAGGAACGAGGTGTCATGTCTTCAGCCTCTCCAACCCGTAGAGACTCAGTTGTTCCCAGATTCCCGTCAGCTTACTCCAGGTCGCCACCAGCGCGCGGCCGGCCCGAGAGTTCCAGTCTTTTCCGATGTCCGCGTGACACCGCGGTCCCAAGCCCGGGCGATCGTGGTGGCAATACCCGCACTCCAGCGGCTGGAAACCTGTTCCGTGCAGTTCGCAGCGGTTGCCCTGGAGAAAGTTGCAGCCTCGATTGGCGCAGTCTTGCAAGGCGAACGTCCCCTCGCATCCGTGGAACGCCGGAGACAGCACGCCAAGGGACCGGTCCTGAGATATCTCCAGCATCATGCGATTGCCGTAGCCCGCGTGGAGCGCGGCGGTCGCCTCTGCGACGGTCCACCAGCCCGGGCGCGCGCAATATGCCAAGCACACCACGCAAGCGCAAGGCTGGGACGGTGGATATTTCCGAGCCAGAGTCTGCTTGCGCTTGATCTTCGTTCGGGACATCGGCGGCGCTCGGCCCAGGATTTGGACAGCCTATTGCGATATTCTCCGA
>JBEKDA010000094.1:0-10184 GCA_050014595.1 Bryobacteraceae bacterium | reverse complement strand
CTCTACCTCACGGGAGAAGCAGCGTTCCCTCCACGTGTGATCCTCGTCATTCGCATATCGAGCCTGGTTAAACTGGCTGAGTTTATGAACGCTCCGGAAGGCCGCAATGAGAATGGGTTCCACTTCCACAGCTTTACGATACCTGGACTGACGTTCCTTCTGTTCGTGGGAGGGCGGCTCAACGAGCAGTGGTTTGAACTGGCGACCGCGCCGACTCCCGCTCGCTACGTTTCAATCTCTCCGAACGCCGATATCACCGCGCTGATGAACATGGCGGCCGTCCGGAAGAAGTCCGCCTGACGGTTTCTGCTACGCATCGGCGACCTTCATCGTGATTCTCTCAGGGTACTCCTCGACGACGGAGCGGTGTTCCTTGGTTACCCGTCTGCGCTACGAACCCTTATCGGCTTGCAGGCGGACCCGACTGTCAGAGAGTCCACAGGTTCGACACCGATGGATTTAGCTCGCAGATGGAATGAGACTGCAACGATCCAAGTATTGGCAAGGGCTTCATAGATTCCTCCCACTCCGCGCAGCCGTTGTGAACTCGTCGAGAACAAGGCCGAAAGTTACATGAGCGTATCACGCCCTAGCCGCGGAAGTGAGGGCCAAAGGAACATGAAGTCCCGTTGGGGGAAGTAGCCCGCCGGCGTTTCGGGCCAGTTGCCCGAAATTGGCACAGCGGAAAGTGCCGGGGGAGGGATTAGAATGGAGGCGAAATGCCCGCTGGTGACCCTCAAAGAACGTGGTTTCCAGAGATGCTAGACCCTCCGGGCTCGGTGGCGAGCCGGCCTGCCGTTTGCCGAGCTAATTGAGCTGCGCGACGAGCTCGACACCATGCTGCACCAGATTCGGGCTGAGCGGCACATCCGTCCTCCTGTTGTCAGGTGCTCGCGGTGCGGACATGTTGGCGAAGCAGCCGAACCCGACGTCACCGTCCGGGCCATGATCTTGTCGCTCGGCCGATTCGGTATGGCGCCGGCCGAGCAAGTGAAGACGCTCGAAAAGCGCTGGGCCGCCTACCGAAAACAGAACGGCTCGACCTTTACGGCAAGACGGCGGAGCCAGCGGAGGCCGGAGCCCCTGCGTGCGCTCATTCAAATATGCCGGGGTGATCTCTGCGCCCCCAGTAGCCCATTTCTTTCCGTGGTGCCCGACCATAGTGGATATGCCGGCGTCCGGGGCACAAAGGAACACTGTGATACTCTTTTCCGTGATGCAATCAGGGTGTTCCGGATGACCAGGGCGAACCTGACTGAAGCGGTTTGCCGAGCCGTCGAGTTGCCATTGAAGGAGTCGGATATCGTCGTTCGCACGATATTGGACAGCATCGTTCGGGCACTGCGGGCCAGCGAGAAGGTGGAGATTCGCGGATTCGGCACCTTCAAGACGCGCCAACGGCATGGGCGTATTGCGCGCAATCCCCAGACCGGTGCACACGTTGAAGTGCCCCCGAAGAGAATCCCGTTCTTCAAACCGGGCAAGGAACTTCGCGATCAGCTGAACAGAATCTGACCAGAACTGTTGTTGCTCGCGTTGTCCTCGGGCTGAGCTGCATCCGCGTGGCAGCCGGTCCTGAGAGCGACTATGCTGACATTTGGCAAATGGGCCACTGTACGAGAAACCCACATATCGGGAATCGTGAATCTGCTCGGGCAGGTTTGATCTAAAGTTGGCGCCGGATAGGTGAATCGCAGCGCGGCTCAGGTGTAGCCGGGACCTTGCGCAGGAGTTTGAAGTAACAGCGGTACTTCGTCATCCGTCATACCGTGCATGCACAACGTTATGCTTACGGCACGGCTGTCGACCATCCTGTTGGCGGCCGCCCTTGTGTTGCCGGCGCAGACCCCGTCCGCCGACGCCAATGCGGCCCGCGCGAGAGAACTCCTCAGCTCCCAAAGCCTGGCGGACCGAGCGTGGGGCGCGTACTACGCGTGACGTCTGCGCGACCCGGGCCTGCGAGACATTCTTGTGGAACGGCTCCGCGCTGCCCAACCGCTTGCCAATGCCCACATATTTTCCCCCGAGTTCTCGTACGTCGCGGGCCTGTTCGATGCGCTGATCGAGGTCGATGGCGCGGTCCCGATTGACGCGTTTATGCCGTTCGAACGCCGATGGCGGGAGCCGGCGTTGATCCTGCTCTCGCGCCAGCAAGGGACGGAAGACACGCTGCTTGCCATGCGAGACGAGCTGACGCACCAGGACCTCTATTGGCTGGCGGTTAACAACCTGCTGTTCGGCATGCGGTCCGCGCGGTTTTTCACAAAAACGCTGGAGGAAATTCGGATCACGCACACCTTCGATGTCCGCCAGGGCGCGTCCCGAGAGCCGGGCAGCGGGTCTGGCGGGTCAATTGCATCCGGCGCCGCGCCGAAGTGGCCTGAGGGTTTCCCGCCGGCCGGCCTGTACTACATCGAAGATCGGCCCAGCGAAGGAGCGCTGCTGGTGGCCGGCCCGCACAACGTCTACTTCAGGCGCGGTGTCCCTCCGGTGGGAGTCTTAGGGACCTGGCGCGACCCCGGCCAGGAACAATTCCGCCTGGAATACCTGGGGGCCTGGAACCACGGAGGCCTGGTGGACGCCCAGCACGTTTTCACGCGGCGGACGGTGGTGCAATGGGAGGATGCCGCGGCGCTGACGCGCGAAGTGGAGACGCGTTTGGACGCGCAGGTCGCCGCCATACGGGCTTTCGTGGCGACGGCGAAACAGAACGGTGCTCCGGATGTCGCTGGGATGCGGCTGCGGATTGTGCCCGTGCTGAAGGACGACCGCCAGAACACGCTCGCCCCGCTCCCGGCCCTGCATCCGAAGGAGTTCACGTTGGAATAGCTAGAGTTTGTTGGACTAGGTAACTTGTCCCCCCTTCTCACCGTTGCGGAGAAGTGGTCAGTTCCGAGCGGAAGAACGCCATCACGGGCATCTCGGAAAGTGGCCTCACGCGGGCCATATGTCCGATCTGGGAAGTTGCCCGCGTGCGAGGAGGCCAGCGTTCCATTTCGACCCTGGCATTTGACACACGTCAACCCCGCGATTGGCGCGGGTTCCGGCGATATGCCAAAACTTACCCTTTTTGAGACACGGTGGGCCGGTGTAGTTTTGTCGCCCGCCAGCGCGTTTTTGCTCTCTCAATACTCACCGGGCGCGCCGCCTCCACCGCCAGACACTCCAACACCGAGATTTCTTCCCAGGCGGACGTCTTCGTCATCCATGCCGTGTGGCCTCTTCCATGAGAGTCAGTTTACACCGGTGGGTTTTTCGCGCGACCCGCCGTTCGGGCTCATGAGCTTGTCCCACCGCCGTGCGGCCTCCTGGTCGCGTCCGCGGATTGCATGGGAGTAGATGTCGGCCGTCACGCGGACCGAGGAATGGCCCAGCCGTTCCGATACGGTCGCCAAGTCCACTCCATCGGCCAGCAGCAACGATGCATGGGTGTGGCGCAGCGAGTGGAGGGACGCACCCTTCGGTAGCTTCAGCCGGCGGAACAGCAGCGATACGGTCGACGAGATCGAATCAGGTTTCAGCGGCGTGCCGTCTGGGTTGGCGAAAATCAAGTCGAGGTCGGCGCGGTAATCAGGACCCAACTGCGCGCGAAACGCAGTCTGCTGCTGGCGGTGCTGGTCGAGCGCCGTGAGCGTGGACTCCGGCAGACTGATCGGGCGCACGCTCTCGGGCGTCTTCGGGTCCTTGAATTCCAGCCGGTCCTCGGTCTGGGTTAAGGATCGCGCGATCATGGCGCATCCGTCCCGGAGGTCCGACCAGCGGAGGGCCAGGATTTCACCGCGACGCGCGCCGGTGGCAGCCGAGACTTCGAGGAACGTTGGCATGCACCACGGGCCGCTCGCCGACTGGAACACCAATGCCTGCTGCGCCGGGGTGAGCGCGAGGCCACGGTGTTTTTTCGGAACCGGCGGTTCGCTGCGAGAGACGGGATTGTTGTGGACCAGCCCCCACTTCTCCGCACGCGAGAAAGCGCTGGAGACCAGGCCGGCAATGTGCCGGACGCTTTTCGCGCTCAACGGGCGCGGTGTCTTATTCCGGCGCGTGTGTCCTCCGCTCTTCAAGAGCCGACTCCACTCGCGACTCAAATGCAGCGGCGTAACGTCGGCGACTGGCATCGCGAGCAGCTCGGGAGCCAGGTACGCAGCCAGTTCGCGATACCGCTCGATGGTCTTCGGCGCCAACTTCTCCGCCGCGTGCAGGCGCAAGAACTCCTGCAGAAGCATGGAGAGTGTTTTGGGCGCTGCTGCGGCGACGCCAGCACCGGCCTTCGCCAGCTCGATCTTCTGCTGTTCCTCGGCGTAACGTTCCCGCTCGGCATCTTCGGCCGCCCTCTTGGTTGCGAAGCCCCACCCGCGGATAATGTGACGGTTCGCCCGCGTTGATCCGGGCAAGTTGAATTTATAAAACCAAGCGGTCTTGGCGGAACCACGACAGGTGTATTTATGGACCGGCATCAGTGCACCACCGTTACCTCTGTTTGCCTTTCAAGTCCAGCGCCGCTGCGTGCCACAAGTGCGCTCCCATTGCTCGTAGGCCTGTCGGGTGATGATCCAACGCCGGCCGACACGGACGCCGGGAATGACCCCGCCCTCAAGCATCGCGTACACCGCCAGGCGCCCGACGTCCAACCGGCGTGCGATCTCTTCCACGGACATGCGGCTGCCGAGTCGCCCCGGCAGCACCTCGCGTTGCCCACTGGCGCCGCTATTTGTGATGGTTTCGGACATGGTTAGTTCTGAGTGGGCTCTACTGTTTCGCCCGCGCATCGCCCTTGATCACCACCGCACGGGCGCCGCCATGCTGCCGCGCCTAGGCGTATACCTCGGCCGTGGCGTATCCCGAATCGATGGCGGAACTCCGCAATCGGCAAGCTGGGTTGCAGAAAGGTAATGAGCGCCCAGCACAGCCGTGAGCTTGTGCCAAACCGCCACCTCTTGCGTTCCTCCTCGGATATGCATGTCGCCGCCCGGCGCATGATCTCGTGGTCCAGTTTGGGGGCGGGCCGCGGTCAGGGTTGTGTCTGACGCGTTTCAGTCTGGTCCGGGCCGTTTTGCCGACCCTGGTTTCTGAGCCGCATTCATCTGTCGATCACTCGAGTCCCGCCGGCCAACTGGCGTCCCACCGGCCAAAGAAGCGCGTTTGTTCGCACGCTCCATGACCTCGCGAAAAACCGTGATGCGATCGGGTTCTCCTTGCTCCTGGTCCGTCAGGCATCTGTTGTAGACCTGCCGAAGCCAGTATTCCAACCACTGCTGAGAGTCTGGCACGAGACCGCTCGGATCGTTCAGATTCACTTCGAGTCTCTTAAGGCGTCTTTGAAGGCTTGTCAAGTTGTGTGAACTCCTCCTAGCGAATGTGCCTTGCCCGTCTCAACTTGCGCTCACGTCAGGGAGACTCTGCAGATCCCCCCTCATTGCAGCCTGCTGCAGCCGTCCGACGCATTGGGGAGTAGGTCTGACGCCGGGCCACACGGAGACCCGCCACTGGATTGCGCGGCCCGATCCTTCTCCATTTGCTCCAGCTTTGCCAGCCGCACCTGGATGTCTTCCAGTTCCAGCGCACTGGCCGCATGCTCCAGGATGCAGTCGGCCGCACGAACCCGACTGGCGGCCGGGCCGGTGGCGTCCAGCATGACCTTCAGTAGCGTCGCCGCGGCCGCGCCGGCCGCCTGCTGAAGCCGCCCGAGCGACTGGGCAAAGGCCTCCCGACCCGCCTGCCGGTACTCCTCTTGGAATCCCGGGGTCTTGCTGATTCGCCAGGCGGTGACGCCAGATATCCCGATGGATTGCGCCGCCTTCTCCATTCCAGGCTGCTGTAGCAACGCGAGAATCAACTGTTCCCGCTGGCGTGCTCGCCGCATGATCAGGGGTTCAGACATGTTAGTAACTCTCCCTTAAATTCTTGAGTCAGGTGCAGATTCGACTTGCTTACGGTCGGCTTCAGAGTGATGAATCATCATGCGCGCATAACAAGCGCAGAAAGGACCAATAAAACCAACATGACCGACCTAGAAGCCACCGATACCGAAGAAAACGCCGCCGTTGCGGCACAGGGCGCGCACGTTGCGCCCGAGAAGGGCTCCTCGACGAAGGACGCCACCAAGAAAAAGGGCGCGCCCAAGGGCGCGAAAACCGCCAAAAAGGCCCCCGCGGCGAAGGCAGCCCAGCCCAAGAAGGCCCCCCGGCCTGCCCGCGCCAAGGAATCCGGTACCTTTCGCCCGGGAAGCAAAGGCGCCAAAGTGCTGGAACTGATCAGCCGTACCAAAGGCGCCAGCCTGGCCGAACTGAGGAAGGCCACCGGCTGGCAGTCTCACAGCGTCCGCGGCTTCCTCAGCGGCACACTCGGCACCAAGATGGGCTTCAAAATCCAGTCCGCCAAGCGTGAGGACGGTGAGCGCGTGTATTCGATCAGCCGCTAACATTGTTCGCCTCCTCTTCTGCCCGCCCGGCCACGCGCCGCGGCGGGCTTTTCTGCTCCAGGTCACCTTTTCCAGTGAGTATCGGGAGTTCTCCTGACCAATCGGCCAGCGCCCGGTACAATCCCTCCAGATCCGGGTGGCCGGCGCGGAATTCTGCGCCTCTCTGGAGCCGCAATCTTCTCGTGGCACTGCTGGATTCCGGGGGCCTTCGTCAGCCGCTCCTCAGCGACTTCTTCGAACGTCCGGCCGAGGCCGTCGAGCACCGCCTTCTTGTTGGTTAGCCCTTGCCAGCGTTGGATAATCACGTCGCAGTACTTCGGATCCAGCTCGATTCCGCAGCACACGCGCTCGGTCAGTTCCGCCGCCGCCAGGGTGGTTCCGCTGCCCAGGAACGAGTCGTAGACCAGCTCACCCCGCTTGGTGTGGTTCAGGATCGGGCGTCGCATCAAGTCGACCGGTTTCTGGGTGGGGTGATCGAACTTCTCTTCGTCCGACCCGCCCATCATGAACTTCGGAGACGGCGAGTCCCAGATTGTCGAGTTCTCCCCTGCCTTCCCGTACCAGGGAGCGTTCTTTTTCCGAACGTACCAGCAGGGTTCGTGCTGGTACCAGTAATGAGTCCGCGTGAGCACGGTCCGACCCTTGTTCCAAATGATCTGCTGAGGATATAGAAACCCGCTCCTCAGAAGCCCATCGAGAACCTCGCGGGTGAAGACCGAGGCGTGCCAAACATAGGCGGCTTGGATGCTCGGCACCAGTTCGAAGGCCTCGGACCAATCCGCCCGGGTGTCCCCCGAGATCGTTGTTTCAGTGTGACCCTCGGTTCGATGCGCCATGTAGCTGGCTTCGGCAGGTCCGCGGCCATTCAGGCCCGCGCGGTCACGCCATTCGGAGTCGAGCTCAATTCCATACGGTGGGTCAGTTGTCATAAGCAACGGCTTACGCTCACCCAACAGACGTGAAACCGCCTCCGGGTCGGTGGCGTCGGCGCACAGGACACGGTGTTGGCGGGACCGATTGCCGCAGAGCCATAGGTCGCCAGGACGGGACACTGGATGGTCGGGAAGTGGCGGCGCGGCGTTTGCCTGCTCGTCGTCAACTGGGATGGCCAGCAGATCATCGATTTCGCCAGGGTCAAAGCCGGTTAGATCGAGGTTGAAACCCGATTCTTTGATCTCTTGGAGTTCCCGAGTAAGTTCGGCTTCGTCCCAGTCGGCCCAGGTGACCGACCTGTTGACCATCAACCGGAAAGCCTTCACCTGCGCCGGTGTCCACTCGTCGCAGAGGATCACAGGGATTCCGGCCGTGTCGCCGCCGGGCCACGATCCCAACTTGCGCGCTGCCTTGATTCGTAGGTCGCCGTCCACCACGGTTCCCTCGCTGCGTGCGAGCACCGGGACCTTGAAGCCGAACTCACGGATCGAAGCCACCATCCGATCGATGGCGGCGTCATTTTTGCGCAGATTCTTGGGATAGGGTATGAACTTGTCGATGTGCCAGGTTTCAACTTGCATGAAGTATCTCCTTTGTTGTTACAGCTAACAGCAGTGCAGAACTCAGGACGGGCGGGCCGTACTGAAACCGTTTGAAAGGCTGTGGTTTTCTTGAAGCTCCGTATCTACCCTGGAATTAGTTGCTTACGGGGTGCTCGTAACATTTCGGCATTTCATCCAGTGACGTGACGGGAACGGTCGCACACCGGCCTATGTAGTGTTGATTCAAATATTTAGGCCGATTCTTGTGGGCCTACTGGCGGCACCCGAATAACACCTCATCGGGGCACTTCCGGCGGTCCGAATGGTGCTCGCAACCGTCTGGTAATGACGGGCTAACAGAATGATTTACAAAGGTCTTAAGTGACACAGCCTTCAGCCAGATACTGCCGCACCCCCAAATTCCCCCGGAAATTCCCGGGCAGCACGCGCGAGTCGCGCTTGGACGCCCCATTTCAGTTCGCCGTTGGCTCATTTCCCAAAGGGCGTCGGCGTATAACGTTCCCCCCCCCAGAGAACCGAGCGGAGCGCGCCACCCGGTTCTTGGCAGACCGGGACCACTTAGCCGAATATGGAACCTCTCTGCCGGACTCTACGCGCCATAACACCCACTGATCCAACTCCGTTACATCGTCCGGCAGGCGGAAGTCTCTTGCGGCCTGACGTACGACGTTCACCGTTCTGGCTCCCTAAGTACGTGGACAGCACCGCTACGCCCAGCGAAGCTGCGCCGCGCCGGCCTTGAGCGATCCGTAATCAGAAGGGCGGGCCGTACCACCGGAAGATGCGCCAACTCGCTAAGTGTCATCATTCGGTGCACGCGTTCGTAGCCGGTCGCCGCCTTCCATGACGCCGCTCTGTTCTTGGGATGTGACTCAATCAGGCGAAGTTGGTCTTCGCCAGCAAATACGGCACGCCCCTCGGCTACGTAGAAGTTGGCCGTCTTGCGCTTTATGTAGCCCGAACCGTTCCAGACGGCGTTGAGGACTTTCACATGGG
The DNA here is from genome assembly GCA_050014595.1 of Bryobacteraceae bacterium. Taxonomy (GTDB): domain Bacteria; phylum Acidobacteriota; class Terriglobia; order Bryobacterales; family Bryobacteraceae; genus PALSA-129. The sequence continues at coordinate 1,274 of JBEKDA010000094.1, read as the reverse complement.
CGGACCGCCGCGGGTGCCTGTCCTTGCCGAGGGGACCAGCCCCAGCGGCTCCTTGGGTTTCCGGCCTCCCGGCCGGCGGCCCGGTCATAGCTGTGATCCCTCCACACCGACCCCAGGTCCACAGCCTCTTGGAGTGCTGGTAACCCGAGCTGCTTGACTGCGCCCGTGGCGTCTAGCAGGTAAACAACGCCGTCCGTGTCCACCAAGACGAACTGGTCCGTTCCCGGTACGTTGTATGCGCTGGTAAAACCTTGCGCATACGAGTTACCGAACACCGTCCACGTAAGAGTGGACGTGTCCAACCACGCCAACTTGGGCATGGCGGGGGTGCTGGTAAAATCGGAGGTCATCAACACCTTGCCGTTGGATCCGGTAGCGCAGCCGCCGATGGTATAAAACTTACCACCCGGATCTGTTTCCTGGACCATTCCGGAAAGCAGATCCACTACAATTGCACCCGGCAACCCATTGGCTTGGCCACCGGGAAACGTGGGGGGAGCCCCCAGTTGCGTTATCAGCCGACCCTGGGTGTCCAGGGTGGCACAAGTCGGGTAAGAAAAATTCCCGAACGCTGGCAGGCTAATCGTCTTAACCACAGCCTGTGTGACTGGGTCAACGATGTCAACAAAGCCTGGTGACACGACGGCGATTGTGCCGTCGGGGCGTTGCACCATTGCGGTGCTGTTGGCCGAGGTCGGAACATAGACCTGGCCGTAGGCCGATGCCGCAACTACAAGCGCGGCAATGACAAAACAGAACACTTGCGTGTTCAGTGTAAAGGTTCTCATATCTAAACCCCTCCTTTAGGGTTTAAAAAGAGCAAATGTGTTTCGGCCAGTTCCCAGAATAGCAAGACTGGGAACTAAGCCCTTTTCAGGTCGGCGGCCGGGCTGACTTACTCCTCTTGGAGTGCCAGCGGGAGGGAACCGACGAGCGCGGAGATGGTCTTAGGTTCCGATAAACCTGCCATCCATCCGGCTGATCGCGGAGTATGTAGAGTTGGTGATTAGTTTCACGATACGGATACACGTAAGTCTGCTCCTTGGTGCTCCACCATCGTAAGTACCAATATTCGGTGGCTCCAAGGATTGCCTCCTTGCCATCGAGTTTCTTTAGTCTTATCTCTAGTAACCTCTTAGTGGACGGATTTAGCGGATTCGAGATCACCCAGCCCCGCTGCTGGTGCCGTGTTACGAGGTTGACGATTTCACAGTAGGCAGGACCGTTCGCCACGAACCAGCGTCCGACTCGTTCGACCCGAATTTCCGGCAGAG
>JBEKDA010000093.1:0-10785 GCA_050014595.1 Bryobacteraceae bacterium | reverse complement strand
CCCTCCTTGGGCGGATCAAGGAATGCCGCGAAGCCGGCCAGCGTCATCTCCTGCTCGGCGGCGACCGCATAAACATCCTGCTGCTCGACGTTGCGGACTGCGACTCCGAGCGCGCGGAATCCGTCGGCGCTTACCATGATCCGGGGACCAACATCGCCGGTAACCACCAGCTCGATTTCACCATTGGTGATCAGGTAACAGTTTTGCCATCCCTGGTATTTGACTTTTTCGACGGTAACGGCCGGAGAAGCTATGGTTGAGGTTGCCATAAGAAGTGCCAGTAGCTGGGTTCTAACGCGCATCACCGACTCCTTTTGTCGAACTCACGGTTTGCCGAACCGTCTGGCCCTCGGCGTTGATCGGTTCAGGGCGCGCCCACTCGCCAGCGGATGTCGCCGCGGGCTGGCTGGTCCGTCGCTGGAGACTGTGACGGGAGCCACAGACACTGACAGCGATCCCCAGCTCCTCGAACGCCGCGGCCTTCGCGGCAAGCGCCAAGTCCGCACCGTCAGCATCCGGAGCATAGGCCACCTGGATATGGTTTGCCTTGTGTCGCGCCATGAACTGGTTCCGGCTGACGCCATACAGAACCGCGTGCATCATGGGCCACTGAGGGGTCGTAATCCGCCATCGCCGGTCGCTTTCCTCTGAGGGGAGAGTGACAGCCTTGGCGCGGCCGATATCCGCCCGAAGACTGCCACCCTCGACGTAAATGCGGCTCCACACGATTTCGCCCGGCTTGCTCACTCCCTTGATGGTGCCGCCACCAAGTGGGAAGTACATCGATGGCTGACGCTCGGAGACCGCTCCCGCATATCCGCCGGCAAGGTGATTCGGCGGGACCGCTCCAGAGATCTCAAACAGCCAAACGAACTCCTCACAACCGCCGACGGCAAAGGGCTCCCCGTAGCGCACGTCGTGCAGCGTTGTCTCTGGATCGAAGGCGAGGCGGCCCCAGACGCGGTTCGTGATGAGGGCGTCCAGGCCGGCGCACTCGTCAGCCTCGTTGAAATGCGGCAGAGCGCGGCCCTCGAACAGAATCCGGCCCGTAGCGGGGTCCTTTACGGGCGGCCGGTCGACATTATTGAGCAGTCCCTCGGCCAGATCCGAGGCCGGGCAGAGATCCTTCAGTCCCTGTTGGTACTGGATACCAATTGTGTCGCAGCCAAATTCGACGGCGATGCGGACGGCAGCGATGTACATCTTGCACTGGTCGAGGACTTGGTTGTCGGTGAGGTCCGTCTCGGGGTTCGGTCCGGTGACAAACCGCATACCCTTCCGGTCGAGCCAGGCACGGACCTCGCATGCCTCATCCTGGCTGACCCGGCGCATGGCGGCGTAGAGGGCGGACTGGCTGAGGCGTTCCTTAAATACGCCAGTTTGATGGAGTAGCTCATCGGGGATGATGGCGTTGTACATGCCCATGCAGCCCTCGTCGAACACGCCCATGATGGCCTTATCGTGTCTAAACTGTCTGGCGAGCTCGCACCCGATCGCCTTCGCCTCCGCCGGCAGCCTGAGTGATCGGAGATCGTGAACGTGTCCGGTATCGTGGACGACCGCGTCACCGTTCAGCCAGCGGCGCAAGCCCTGTATGAAGAACTCGTCTTGGAAGTCCGTGCTCCAGAGGCTGCTGTAGCACACCCCGGCTTTCGTCAGGCACGCGTTCAGGTTGAGCATTCCCACGAGCCCCGGCCACTCCCCGCTCCAGTTCGCCACCGTAAGGATCGGGCCGCGGTGAGTGATCAGTCCTGGGAGGACATGGTGGCTGTATTGCCAGACCGCCTCGACGACCGCGAGCGGGGCATCCTGCGGTATCTGACGGAACACCTCCATCCCGTAGCGCTGGCTGTCGATGAAGCCGTGGCCCTTGCCGGGGTCGCAAAAATGACCGCGCCGGACATCGCGTCCTTCGCGGCGGATGGCAGCTACAACCGCCTGTTCGACAGCCTGCTGGGCGGGCCAGCAGGTCCGGTTGGCGGAGAGCCGCAGATCTCCACTAGCGATGATAACTATGTTCGAGTCATTCATATGTTTGTACCTCCACCTTCGAGCCCACAAATGCGTAGTATGTGATGAACACATAACAGGCCGGACCCTTGAGATCCCGGCCACGACGGCCTCCGCTGCAGTGGGGCGTTTGCCAGTGCCGCCCAGCGGAGATCTGAGCGGTAGCAGTACACGCGGCGAGAATGGACATCATCAGCCTTTTGTAGAAAACCATGTTCATTTCCTTTCCAGGAAGCGTCTTCGGGTTTGATGCTCCGGCTTCGGCGGCGCGGGCTGGAAGGACTCAAAATGAATCAGGCTGATTCTGCCGGGGAGCCTGCCCGTCGCCTGCTTGACGATCGCTTCCAGGAGTTCCGGAGCCGCGCGGGCTCTCAGATTCAACAGCAGCTCATGCCGTTGCGCCGGAGACGCATCAAGCGCTCCCTGGACGACAGGCTTCTCGCCATTGCGGCACACGCTGGCTTTGATGTAACCCGTGGGAGCCTGATCGAAGACCTTGAGGTGGGCGATCTCGATGCCGGCTTGCAACGGAGCCTGGTCCAGATCTTCGAGCAGCGGTCCAACGACGGAAGCAGGACTCAGTGCGCGCCTCAGTCGAAGATTCGCCTGCCAGTTCAGCCAGCCCAGCGCCGCCTCCGCGTCGGCATACTTCTGATAATCGACCTCCAGGAGCCGGCTGCCGGGAATCCTGTTCCCTGCTAGTACCTCGCGCAGCCATTCGGAAACGCCATTACCGGTGGATCCGCTGAGACGCAAGGCGAAGCCTGTGGGCAACTCGGGGAACTCCGTATACAGGTCAGCCTTGCTGAAGCAGACCAGGTCCGCTTCAGCAAGTTGGTTGGTGAAGAGATAGGCGAGGCTGGGATCGGCATGCGGGGCCAGCAGCTCTCGCGCCCGTTCCGGATCCACCAGCACCGTGAACGGAGCCAGTCGGAAACGGTTGCTATAAAAGTGCTTGATCGGCTGCAGAATTGTTGCGGAGATGTCGATGCAGCTTCCGACTGGCTCCGCCAGGATAACGTTGACATCGTGCGCGAGTAGACCTTCAGCGGCAGAGATGAACTCCGAAAAGCGGCAGCAGAAACAGCCGCCGACAACCTCCTGCGTTTGAATGCCCGACGTAGTCGCTAGCCGAGTGTCCACCAGCGCGCCGCCCTGGTCGTTGGTGATCAGGGCGACGCGAAGCCCGCTGTTACACAAGCGGGCTGCCGCCTGCAGCAGGAGGGTCGTCTTACCGGATCCGAGGAACCCTCCGACCAGGACCAGCACTGGACTGGCAGACCTCATGGGCTATGCCTCCAGTACCAGCCGATCGCCCTCCGCCAGCTCCACTGCGTCGGATAATACAAAGGTCAACCGCTTGTCACCACGCCGGATCTGGTGAGGCAGCGACTTGGCTCCGAGCTTCGCCGTGGACGCCGCACCGGCCGGAGCTCCGCCGGCCAGTTCCACCGAACGGCAAGGCAGCTTTCCGTACAGTACGGAAAGGGAGAAGTGGGAACGGCCGTTGCCACTCGACTGCGAAAACGTGCCCCACCCGGTGCCCGTTGACCAGAAACAAGAGAATTTGGCCGGACTAATTCTCGGCAGCGCGGTTACCGCCTTCTGCGTGCCCTGATAGGTGAACCCGCTGAGCGCCAGTAGCCCCGACCAGGCCGACATGGCACGCACGTAATGATGGCCGCATTCAACTTCGTCCCAAGGGTTGCGTTTCTCCCCGTCGTACCGTCGCCGCACGTTTTCGACGCACTGGATTCCCTCGCTCACCATGCCGGCATAGAACAATTGCGCGGCGAACAAGTATTCAATACCAGTCCACGCCTCTTGAAAGTAAGAGAACGGGATCTTAGGTCGGGTACCTCTTCCGTAGTCGCAGATCAAAACGGCGGCCTCGTCGTTCAGCGCGTAAATGCGCTGCACGGAATCGTGGTCGAACAAGTTGTTGCGGTAATTGTACTTGTAAATCGATGCGAGCGTCTTCCGAATGTGCGCCGGGTCCAGCAACGGACCAAGGCCGGCGAGATCCGAGACGTACTGTCCGATCAGTTGGTCCGCAAGGCAACCGTCGCCGAGCTGGTAATCGGGGTGCTCCGGATCCTCGGCGCCACCCCGAAAGCGGAGCGGTTGCGCGATCCTGTCGACTGGAATGCCGCGGATCTGCTGAACATAGTACTCGCCGTTGAACAGGTTCCCGTCGATCCACTTACTGCCATTGGTAAACAGCCGCCAGCACTCCGCAGCAAATTGGTTATCGCCGACGGCGCGTGCCATCTCCTCAGAGGCGCGCAATGCGCCAAGGTAGTAAATGCCGGTCAGCGGGTTAGGGCCATAGAACTCGAGATCGTAGGTATTGTGTTGCACGCCTTCCGCGACTCCGTCGCGGTCGCCGTCCCAGCCGCCCGGGACCCACGCGAACTCCAGGGCCTTCTTCACTTTCGGCCAAATCTTTTGGAGCCAGGCATCGTCTCCGGAGAGCCGCCAGTCAAGATATGCCTTGATAATCTGGCCCATGGTCCCGTCGGTGGCCGTTTTTCCGCCGGTCTGCTTGCCTTCGGGCAAGTCGATACGGATAGGAAGAATGCCGCCAAGCCGGTCGGCAAGATCAAACGCTGCCTCGCGCATCGAGCGCGCTAACACAGGGAACAGGAATTGCGTCGCACTTTCGTAGTTCCAGACGTGGGTGCAGTTTCCGTAACAACACCCGCTTTCATCGTTGATGCCCTCGAAGCCGCGGAACTTGCCGTCGGCAGTGCGGAAGCAGACAGGCGTTGCCAGTGTGGACAGGTTGGCCATGGCGGCTTCCTTCACCGGACCGGGCAGGGTGGTCTCGCGCATGGCGGTCAGGAACTCCCGCATGCGTTTCTCGATCGACGGCAGGTTCGCGGCTGCATACTCGGCCGCTTGCCAGGCGTCGCGGAAACGCTGGCAGTAATAATTGCCGATGATGGTATTCTCTTCGCCCTGCGGCGCAGTCCACCCACACCAGGCCGGCGTGCGGTTCGGGAAATGCCAGGCCAGAACGAACGTGTACTCGGCCTCGGCGCCCGGAGCGATCTCGCGCTGCATGCAAATGGAGCCGACTGCGTTGCGCTCGGCCGCCTCGGGCCCCAGTTGGCCGTCGTCGGAAAAGTCGTCCCAGAACAGCAACGGACTGGCCCACCACTTGACGCGCGGCCATCCGCGCAGGTACGTCACCTTGCCGTCGCGTGCTCCCAAGACGCACAGGGCAGCACCTAAAGCCGCCCCGAGACGGCCGGCGTCATTTCACCGGACCGATGCTGAGGGCGATCTGCTTCGCGATCTCGTCCTTTACCTTGGACGGCTGAAACGTCACTGTCGCGTGGCAGCGGCCTTTGCCGTCCTTGCCGGGCACGGTAGCGTGGTATAGGCGGTTTTGACTCGAGGCACTCGCCTTCTCGGAGTAGAACACGCGCTTGTCTGTGTTCTCGATCATCTGGTCCACCAGCGACTTCTGCAAGAATTCCGGCATCGGCTGGAGGCGGTCGACATCCGAGGACACCACCACCATTCCCGAGGGCACCAACACCGTTCCCGTGTCCTTGGTCTTCGCCATACCGGGCTGCGTTGCTGGCGTCCAGTCCGGCGGAATCGAGGCCTGGCAAACCCCTTTGGCGTCCTTGATGATGTTCCACCCCGCCGGCACCGTCTGCGCGCCTGCCATGCCGCAGAGCGCAAGCAAAAGGCTGGATGTAAGCAGCGGTTGCATAATTCCTCCTCCGCGAATTTTACGCTCCTTGCGGTTCGCAATCAAGGAATTAAAGGCCCGAGAATATAAAGCACGAGGACCGGTCGCCTGTTAAACGCCGCCCCCAAAATGGCCTTCGGAACCACCGGGCTTCAAAATACGGGCCTTAACGACCGGTGGCGCTGAAGTCAGCGCAGTGTGTGAAGGACGGAGCCCCACTTTCCCGCAACAGGCCAGCTTGAAAGCCTCGTCCGGAGAATCTGTGGGTGCCGCCGGTTTCTTGAAAATACGGGACGTATAGCAATCGCATTGGTAAGCCCCACCGGGCGGGTCCCTCGCCCTGACGGTCCCTGCGTGATCGTTGGAGTTGGTGAAACACATTCCAACTTTTGAGGCTATAGAGACAGCTTCGCCGCCGAACACTAAATGGCGCATTGAGGCGGGCAATTCGGGCGATGTGCTGGGGTTTTGGCAAAGATGGAGACTGATCGGGGTTCAGTGGCACGCTTCCCGGAAGGGCGCTCAGTTGGGTGGAGCCGCATGGGCGGGGACGGGCGCCTGCGTACGCCCGCGCCGCCTCGCGCACTGCTCCTGGCAACGGGGGAAGAAGTACCGTACGGGCAGAGTGTTCGTGCCCGGCAATTGATCGTGGAGGCGGGGCCTGGAGACGTGGAACGGGCAAGCCTCAGCGAGTGCCATGCCGTAGCGCTAAGAGGCTCGGTTCCGGGCGCGAATCCCTCCGCGGCGGTCTCATGAGAATCCCACTCGGCTAGTTGTAGATCTGGTACAGTTCAAAGTTGCCGTCGCGGTCCGAGGCAAAGACAATGCGGGAGCCGTCCTTGGAGAAGCTGGGAAACATGTTGTGCGGCAGCGTGTTGGTAAGGGGTTTCAGCCCACCGCCCGGTTCCAGCAGCATGATCTGTGTTCCGAAACCGCAGGTGCAATCGAATGCCAGCGCACCATCGGGGCGCCAGACGGCGTGTCTGGATTGGTGTGTGCCGTCGGTAACCGGCCGCACCGGACCTCCGGCTGCGGGCACGGCGTAGATGCGCTGGTTCGAGTTTCGCGGGCTTCCAAATGCGATCGTCTTCCCGTCCGGCGACCAGGCCGGCCATTCGACGTCCGAATAATCGGGCGCCAGATCGACCGGTGCGCCTCCTGCCATCGGCAGCAACTTGATTCGGGCGTGCCCTTCCGGTCCGACGGCGGCTGCCACGGTTTTGCCATCCGGTGACCAGGCGGGCTGGGTCCACGATTCGTCACCCAAAGAAATCTGGCGGATCGTACCATCCTTGCGCCGCAGCACGAAAATCTGCGGGCGGCCGGTGCGGTTGCTACCGAAAACGATGGCGCTGCCGTCAGGCGACCAGGAAGGGTCGTGATCATCCGCCGGGTTGTGCGTTAGATTCTCGACTTGGCCGGTGGACAGATCCTGGACGAAGATATTGAAACTCCCGCTGCGATTGCTGGCAAAAGCGACCTCTTTGCCGGACGGAGAAAGCACAGGGGTGGAGTCTACGCCCACGTCCTGCGTCAACCGCTCTCCGGTGCCGCGAGGTACGTCGATCGAGAAGATGTCGCTATTGCCGCTTCGCTCCGACTGAAAATAGATGCGCGATCCGTCGTGGGACCAGGCAGGTTCTTTGGCATCGTCGAAACCGCGGGTCAGCCGCGTCACCTCGGTGCCATCGCTCCGTACGATGAAGATTCCACTTTCGTAGTCGCCTTCGCTGATGAAGGCGAGGCGGTTCCCATCGGGAGACCACGCCGGTACCCGTGCTCTCCTGGAATACAGCCGCGTCAATTGCCGCAGGCGCCCTCCCTGCGCGTCCATCACGAACAGTTGCAGTCCTTGCGGTGTCTCGCGGGTATGCGCAATCCATTGGCCGTCCGGCGACCATGCCGCATCGTAGCAATTGGCGTCCGGCCCGGTGACGGCGGTCTCTGTCCCACTGTCCAAATCCAGCTTGAGTATGCCCGAGACCTCGTTGCGGCGCGAGTTATAGAGCAAGGATCGACCGTCCGGCGACCAGGCGGGGCGGCTGCCAGGTTTGGGAGAAACCGCGTGTTGGCCGCTGCCATCGGCATTCATAATCAAGATGTAGTTGGGTACGGTCCCGCGCGTGCGCTGGAAAGCGATGCGTCGGCCGTCGGGCGACCAGGCGGGCGACGCATCTTGCCCGCTACCGCCGCTGAGGTTGCGCGGATTGGAACCGTCCGCTGCCATCACCCAAATACTGTACGGGCCCTGGCGATTGCTGACGAATATCACGGATCGGCCGTCGGGCGAAATGTCCGGCTCGGAGTCGTGGGCGCGGTCAAAGGTCAATTGACGCCAGGTGTCGGCATGGCTGGTGAAGTGAATCTTGATTCCCACGGTCAGCGCGGCGACGGCCAGCGCGGCCCCGGCGGGCGCCAACCATCTGGCCGTTCGCCCCAGCAGGGAGTGCTTGCGAGCGAGTCCAACCGGCACGGGCAGGGGATCTGAAGGGAGTGCGGCAGCAGCGTCCGGCCGCTCGCTGTCCACTGCGGCGATGAATCGATAGCCATGGCCGGGGATCGTGACGATATATTCACGCTGGCCCGGCGATTCGCCCAGCGCCCGGCGCACCACCGAAATGTGGTAGGTGAGATTGGTTTCCTCGACCGCTACTCCCGGCCAGATGGCGGCCATGATCTCTTCCTTGCCGATCAGATCGCCGTGACGGGCAACCAGGAAGCTCAGAACATCGAAGGATTTCGGAGTGAGGGAGACGGGTTGCCCGTTCTTGAGGAGCAGCCTGCGACGACAATCGACCTCGAACGGGCCGAATCGGTACCCCCGCAGAGTCTGAGGCGGCATGCCCAACGATTATAAGCCGTTCGCAGACGCATTGCCTGCCCTTATCCGCGGGCTCTAAGAACGGCCCCGAGGGCCTTTAAGAAACTCTAAGAAAATTTGAGCCGTTTCTTCTTGCGCAAAATGCCGCCCGTCCGTATGCTGACTTTGCTCGATTCTGCAACCGGGGGGGCATTCAATGGTGCGCTGGACATTATCGCGACTGGGATTCTCTTCGGCGTGATGGCTCTGACGGGCATTCCCCGGACGCGGCTGTTCGGGCATTGTCGTCTGGGGGCGGCGCCGGCAAGTTGCCCTGCGCTGAGGGTGCGGGTCCAATTCTGTTGGCCTCGGCGGGTCCAGACCGGTTAGTGAGGGAAGGATGAGATCGATGAAGCTCCGAACGTTTCTGAGGGTGAGCGCGCTCGTCGCACTGCTGGCGCAGGTGCGATCCGCGCGCAATACTGTCCAGGCGAGTGGCGCGAAGCGCCGCGAACCTTTGTTGGCGGCAGGACGAACCGGAAAAGTGTCATGAAAATAGGCAGCCTGTCCATTCTATGCATGGTTGTGTTTCAGCTGGCATGGCCCGCCGCTGCCGGCACAATCTCATCGTGCACCACCCTCAGCGGGGCCATCTCCTGCACCGGTACGGTCAGCACGCCGGAGGACGTTTTTCTGGAATCCTTTACGCTCGCCGCCAGCGCGACGATCAGGGTACAAACTTACGGCTTCGGCGGAGGGACGAATGCGGCCGGCAGCCTGATACCATCTGGCGGGTTTGACTCACTGGTGGCTTTGTTCTCGGGCATACCGACTGCGGCGACAATCCTGACCGACGGCGGTAGCAACCCCATCGTCAGCGCCGACAATTTGAGCCTCTACGACCCTGGCTGCCCGCCGGCCGGGCTGGTCACGGTTGGGACTGTACCCGGCGTGTGCGGCGACAACACGCTGACAACCAGTCTGGCCGCCGGGACCTACACCCTGCTGCTCACCGACGCGAATTTCGTGCCGCTTGCGGTGAACCCAAACACCTTCCTCGGGCCGTACGACCTGACGGACACGACCTCGAGCAACTACGGCGGCACCAACGGAGCATACAACGACCTCAGCAGCGGCGTTTTCCAAACCTGCGCAACGGCGATCGATTGCAACACCGACACCGGCAATTTCGCAGTGGACATCACCGGCCTCCCGACGCCCGAACCCGCCACCCTGCCGCTTGTCGGGGTGAGCCTGGCGTGGTTTTTGCGTCGGCGCAAGGTGAACAAATTCGAAAAAGGAGACTCAGAATGAAGAGAACAATGACCACGATTATCTTTGTCGCGTCCACATTCGTCGTGCTGCTGGCTTCCATCGCCATCGTGACGCCCAAGGCGGTGCGGGCCGCTGTCGCGACGCTGGTGCAGGTAGCCAACACAACGGCCAATCCAGCGATCGTCAGCGATATGAACGACCCAGGGCGTATTCCGTATCAATCCCAGGGTGTCTATAGTTCGAGCCCGTCTGAGTGCAACAGTTACGGGTGCACATTGAATTTCGGACCTGTCCCGGCGAATCATCGGCTGGTAGTGCAGCACCTTTCAGCGGAGGTCAATTTCAACATAACCCCAGCGCCGGGCCAGGTCAGCCTCGAATATGTTGGGACGGGCATTGCTGGCGGGCTTTCCAATGCACCGGCCGCCTTCAACTCCCCCATGGCCGGGGGCCAGTTCCGTGAGGCGTTTGAATTGCCGGTTCAGTTTTATGTCGACCAAGGCCAATCCTTTCAGGTTACTATCCTAGCAAGCAACACGTTGGGGTTTCTCGGCGGTACGGTAACGGCAAGCGGATACATGCTCGACTGCTCCGCCGCTCCGTGCTCCTCGATCGCGCACTGATTCTTACTTATGGCCGCGGGCGATGAGGCGATACGCCTTCCGCACGACCCCGCCGGTCACGACGCTGGGCGTAAGAGGCTGGGCGGTGTTGGAATTCGACGTTGGACCTGTCGCCTTCCATCCAATTCGGAGTGGCGGGACCGGGCCGGGCTGAACGGCTGCGGAGCTGCCGAGCCCAGCTATTTGAAACAGCGGACCAAGGGGCATCGGGTAACCAGTATCTCCGGCGACACGCGCGCCGACTGGTCGGAGGCATTTGCGCTGGTTCCCAGTCTGGAAGTCGGCTATGTCTGGCACGCCTCGACGTTCACCCGCGAGGTCCTGGATGGCTTGCTGCGGATCGGCTTCCTGCACCATCAGCAGATCATCTG
>JBEKDA010000092.1:0-11965 GCA_050014595.1 Bryobacteraceae bacterium | reverse complement strand
TGCGCTGGGACGACAACGACCTGGCGTGCATCAAGAACTTTCCCCTCTCCGATCTGGAAGTGGTGGACAACTCGGCGTTGGAAGTGTCGGAGATCAGCGGGCAGACCAAGCCGTACGTGGTGGCCGCAACTTTACCGAACGCGGTTCAAGGGGCGCCCTACAGCGCGGCGCTGACGGCGACCGGGGGCAACCCGCCCAGTTGGCAGTGGGCGGTGGCCTCGGGATCGCTGCCGCCTGGGCTGGCGCTCAACAGCGCGACGGGAGTGATCGGCGGCACGCTCACCGCCGCTGCCGGCAGCGTTTTTGACTTCGGCATCACGGTGATGGATGCGGCCGCCGGCAACACCTCTACGCCGCAGGTTTTCTCCATCACCGCGGCCGCGCCCACCAACAGGGTCGCCATCACGTCCATTACCAATGGCGCCAGCGGCGTGGGCGGCGCCATCGCACCGGGTGAAATCGTCACCATCAAGGGCAGCACGTTGGGCCCGGCGACGGGAGTCTCGTTTTCTCCCGATCCGGTGACCGGCATGGTGGCTACTACGCTGGCGGGAACACAGGTGTCATTCGGCGCCTATGCCGCGCCGATTCTTTACGCGTCGGCTACGCAGATCAACGCGATCGTGCCGTGGGAAGTGGCCGGGCAATCGCAGGTGACCATGCAAGTGCAATATGCGGGCGCCGGTTCAGCGAGCCTGGCGGTGCCGGTGGCGAGTGCGGCTCCGGGCGTATTCACGTTCGATTCCAGCGGCGCGGGGCCGGCGGTGGCGGCCAATCAGGACGGCACGTACAACGGCCCCGCGAGTCCGGCAGCACCGGGTTCGTATGTGACCTTATATTTCACGGGCGGAGGCGCAACCAACCCGCCGGGCGTCACCGGTTCGGTAACCGGCTCGGTGCTGCAATGGCTCACGCAGTTCTCCACGGTGACGGCGACGGTGGGCAACGTGCCGGCGACCGTGACGTTCGCCGGCGCGGCGCCCAAACTCGTGGACGGCGTGAATCAATTGAACATCCAGCTATCCGCCAACACGCCTACAGGCAATGCTCTGCCCCTGGTGATCACGGTGGGAGGCCAGCCGAGCACAGCCACGGCCACGCTCAGCGTGCATTGACGCTGCGCCGTGGGCTAGCCCGCCAGGGCTTCCATTTTGGATCTAATCCCGCGCCGCACTCGGGCAACGGTCGAATCAGATCAGACGCCCGCGGCCCGCCGCAAGTAGTCCCGGCTCCGTGTCGCGCTGGCCAACGGGTTGGTGCCCGGCACGGTCGGGTCTATGTCCTGTTCAAACACGGCCCAACCGTCAAAGCCGGCCTTGTCGAGTTCGTGGATCACGCCTGCGAGGTCCACATCACCCTGGCCGAGTTCGCTGAACACGCCGCTGCGAATGGCTTCGAGGTACGCGATTTTTTCGCGCCGTACTTTCTCCAGCACGTTAGCCCGAATGTCTTTCAAATGGAGGTGCCAGATACGATGCGCGTGGGCGCGGGCAAACTCTACCGGGTCGCCGCCGCCATAAAAATAGTGGCCGGTATCGAGGCAAATCCCCAGCCGTAGCGGGTCGGTCACATCCAGCAAACGCGCCACTTCGTCCGGCGTTTCGATATAGGTGCCGGCATGATGATGGAACACGCTGCGCACGCCGATTTCCTGGGCGTTCCTGGCAATGCAGGAGAGCAGCTTGGCGGCATCCTCCCACTGGGCTTCGGTGAAGCCATGGTCGCGGCCCGCCCTTCCCGCGATGGCCATGCGTTTTTCGCTCATTTCATCCGCCAGCACAATGAATGGAGCGCCGTTGGCCGCCAGCAGGCGGGCGATTTCGAGCGCCGAGCGCATTCCTTCCTGGTGCCGCTCCGGATGGCCGAGAGGCAGCGGAACGAAGGCTCCCAGCAGAGTCAGGTTGCGCTTTTCCAGTTCCCGCTTCAGCTCTTGCGAATCGGTGGGCAGGAATCCGTAGGGGCCGAGCTCCGTGCCTGTGTATCCGGCCTGGACCATTTCGTCGAGCACCTCGGCGTAGGTCTGCCGCCTGGCCCAGCCTTCCACTTCCATAATGCCCCAGCTCACCGGGGCCGTAGCGATTCTGATTGGCATGGCACTCCTTTTACACAGCCTTGGGATCCACGCATCCCGGCGGCGCCGCGATTTCGTGATGCCTCTCTTTGGCGGCTGCCACTTCGTATTGAGCGCGCGCCTGGCGGATGCTCTCCATCTCCGAAACTTCGGAAATGGGCACATCCCACCACGATTCATACCCAGGCACGCGCATCTCCTTATCCACTTCCACCACCACCACGCTGGTGCGGTCATGGCCGCGCATGGCTTCCAAAGCCTGCTCCACTTCTTCCCTGGTGGTGGCGCGGACGGCAATGGCGCCTAGACCGGCAGCCAGTTTGACGAAGTCCACGGGGAGGTACGGGCCATCCAGTTGTCCGCTCGTCTCTCCTCCGCTCTTCTTGCCCCGGTAGCGATAGTCGGTTCCGAAGCCGCCCGAGCCCACCGCGCGCGACAACCCGCCAATGCTGCTGAACCCGTGGTTGTCGAGGATCACGATGTTGAGCTTGCAGCCTTCCTGGATGGAGGTGACAATTTCGGACGACATCATCAGGTACGAGGCATCCCCAACCATGATGTAGACGTCGCGCGAGGGATCGGCCATTTTCGCGCCCAAGCCGCCGGCGATCTCATAACCCATGCAGGAGTTGCCGTATTCCATGTGGTAGCCGCCCGGCCGCCGCGTGCGCCATAGCTTGTGCAGATCCCCGGGCAGACTGCCGGCCGCATTGACGATCACATCCTCGGGGTGCGCGGCGCGGCTCACCGCGCCGATCACTTCCCCCTGGCTGATGGGCGGGCCATGGCGCAAGCCGAAAATCCGGTCCGTTTCTTCCTCCCAGCGTGCTTTCCACTCCGCGATGGACTGCGCATACGGCGGGGAGATGCGATAGCCCTTCACGGCGGATGCGAGCCGCTCTAGTCCGGTCCGCGCGTCCGAGACCAGCGGCAGCGCGGCGTGTTTGAAGGCGTCGAATTCCGCGACGTTGATGCTCACGAAGCGGACCAGCGGATTCTGGAAGGCGGTCTTCGATGCCGTGGTGAAATCGCTCAGGCGCGTGCCGATCGTGAGGACTACATCCGCTTCGCGCGCCGCAAGATTAGCTCCCGGCGTTCCGGTTACACCGATGGCGCCGAGGTTCTGCGGATGGTCGAAGGGCAGGGAACCCTTGCCGGCCTGGGTCTCTCCGACCGGAATACCGGTTTGGGCGGCAAATTGCGCCAACGCCTCGGTGGCCTCGCTGTAAATCACGCCGCCGCCCGCCACAATGAGCGGATGGCGGGCAGCCCGGATCCATTCCGCCGCCAGCGTCAGCAAGGCGCCCTCGGGCTCCGGGCGCGGGATGTGCCACACGCGCTTCCGGAACAACTCTTCGGGATAATCGAACGCTTCGGCCTGCACATCCTGCGGCAAGGCGAGGGTGACGGCGCCGGTCTGCGCGGGGGAAGTGAGAACGCGCATGGCCTCCGGCAGCGAGCAGATGAGTTGATCCGGCCTATAGATGCGGTCCCAATAACGCGAGACCGGTTTGAAAGCGTCGTTGACCGAGATGTCCTGCGTATGCTCGGATTCGATCTGTTGCAACACGGGGGCGACGTTGCGGCGCGCGAAAATGTCGCCGGGAAGCAGCAGTACCGGGATGCGGTTCACGGTAGCGGTGGCCGCGCCGGTAATCATGTTGGTCGCGCCCGGTCCGATCGAGGAAGTGCATACGAAGGTGGACTTGCGCTTGCGTGCTTTGGCGAAGGCTGTTGCGATATGGACCGCACCCTGCTCATTGCGGCAGAGGTAATAGGGGAAATCGGGGTTCTGCTGGAGCGACAGACCCAACCCGGCGATGATGCCGTGCCCGAAGATTCCCCAGGCGCCCTCGAAAAACCTGTTTTCCACGCCGTCGCGCTCTACATATTGGTTCTTGAGGAAACTCACCAGCGCCTGGGCCATGGTGACGTGGCGTGTAGGCATCGCTTTGCTCACTTTTCCATGTCCATTGTGACCAGCGGCACGCGGGGATCCTGGTCGCGCCAGGATTGCCGCACCCATTGGTATTGTGGGTCGTCGGACGCCGCCAGCGATCGCGCCTCGCCGCCCAGCGCATTCAGGTAGTATGCGTTGTAGCCATGCGCCGCCACCACCGGGTGATAGCCCTCCGGGATCAACACCATTTCGCTGTCGCGGACCGTGATGGTCTCATCCAGGCGCCGGTCCGGTGTGTAGACCTTTTGAATGGCGAAGCCTTCCGGCCGGTCGATGCGGTAGTAGTAGATCTCTTCGAGCTTGACCTCGCTCGGGGGATTGTGGACATCGTGTTTATGCGGCGGGTAGCTGGACCAGTTGCCGCTGGGCGTGTAAACCTCCACGACGATCAGCCTGTGGGCGGGAAAGTCCGGCTTGAAAATGCCGTTGATCTGGCGGGTGGCGTTGCCGGCGCCTCGAATCTCCACGTCCACATCCGCGGGCGTCACCAGCCGCGGGGGAAAATACTGTTCGGCGCGGCAGTAACAGAACGCCAGGTCGCATTCCGTTTCGGTGGTGACGGTGTAGTGCGTGGAAATCGGCAGATAGAGGGCGTAGGGCATGCCCGAGAATACGTTGGGTCGCCGGCCGATGTTGGTCCACGTGCCGCGTGACGATTCCACGGAGCATTTGCCGCCGAGCAGCACGATGCCCAGCTCGCGGTTGCCGGTATCTTCCTCCACGCGGTCCTTGGGGGTCAGCCGCCGGGTCCGGAAAGCCAGGAAATGGAAGCCATAACTTTCCGTTCGATTCGAGCTTGGCGGCCGAACCAGTAACTGCATGCGCTTGCCTCCTTTGGCGCGCCACCGAACTGCTGCTCACACGACGCGTCCCGCGAAATCGGGAATTCAGCCGGGTAGCCAGGGCTGAAACCTTGGAGAGCCGGTTTTCTCCTTTGTGAACACGTGTGTAGCTGCATTATAATCTCGCGCGGCCGAAGTGTAAAGAAAGAATGTTGCCCGCCATTTTTGTTCTTGACTGATGCGCTTTAGTGGGGCTACGATCGGATTGCACACGTAATCATTGGGATTTTTTTTAAAAATTATGGAGTCCGCCGCTTCCTACAAAAGCCTCCTTTTCCAAATGACGCAGACCACGCCCACGTGTTTGTGGAACGATTCGGCGGCCCTCGACGAATTGGCGTATTCCATCGAGCATGGCGCCGTGGGAGCCACCTGCAACCCGGTGATCGCCCTTTCCATCCTGAAGAGGCAGATGCCCCTGTGGCGCGGCCGCATTGAGGCGCTGCTCCAGGAAATGCCCACCGCCGCCGAGGATCAGATCGGCTGGAAGATCGTAGAAGAGATGTCTGTCAAAGGCGCCGGGCTTCTGCAGCCGATCTTCGACGCGCAGGGAGGCCGTAACGGCCGCCTTTCCATACAGACCGATCCGCGGTTCTACCGGAACCCGCAGGCTATTGTGGAGCAAGCCGTTCGGTTCAGCCAGCTTGCACCCAACATGATCGTGAAGATTCCGGCGACGCGGGCCGGCATTCCGGCCATGGAAGAGGCCACCTATCGCGGCATCAGCATCAACGCAACGGTCTCTTTCACTTTGCCCCAGGCAATCGCGGTGGCCGAAGCCGTGGAACGCGGTCTGGCGCGCCGCGAGAAAGAAGGCCTGGACATCCGGTCCATGGGCCCGGTGTGCACCATCATGGTCGGCCGTCTGGACGACTGGCTGAAGGTGCTGCTGGAGAAGCATGCGATTTGCATCGATCCCGGCTATCTGGAATGGGCCGGCGTGGCGGTTTTCAAGAAGGCCTACAGCATCTATCGGGAGCGCGGGTACCGCCTGCGCCTGCTTTCCGCCGCGTTCCGCAACCACATGCACTGGAGCGAGTTCATCGGCGGAGACGTGGTGATTTCCCCGCCTTACGCCTGGCAGCTTCGCTACAACGCGAGCGATATCCAACCCATTCCACGGATGGACAATCCGGTGGACCCGAAGATTGTCCGGGCGCTGACGGATCAATTCGCCGATTTCGGCCGCGCCTACTCGGAAAACGGCATCTCGGTCGACGATTTCGATACGTTCGGGGCCACGCTTCGAACGTTGCGCCAATTCCTGGCGGCCGGCGCCGAGTTGAACGCCGTGATCCGCGACTACATGGTTCCAAACCCGGACAAGAGCTAGCAAGATCCGGCCAAAGGAGGCATTAGCATGAAACCAAGCAAGCTTCGATTCGGCGTTCTGGGAATCGGGCGCATCGGCAAGATTCACATCGAAAACCTGGTGAATCGAATTTCCGGCGCCGAAGTGGTGGCCGTCTGCGACGTGGCCACCGCGGAACTGGAGGCGGTTGCCACCAAGTTCGGTATCGGGAAAACATTCGGGAACTACAGAGAACTGCTGGACCTTCCCGAAGTGGACGCAGTGGTCATCTGCAGCCCCACCAACCTGCACTACCAGATGATCGTGGATGCCGCCGCGCGCGGGAAACAGATCTTCTGCGAAAAGCCGATTGACCTCTCGATCGAGAAGGTGCAAGCGGCTAATGAGGAAGTCTCCCGCCGCGGAGTCCGCATGATGGTGGGGTTCAACCGCCGCTTCGACCCCAACTTCCTGAAGGTCCGTGAGACTATCGCCGGCGGCCTGGTGGGCCAGCCGCACGTGCTGCGCATCACCAGCCGCGATCCGGGCCCGCCGCCCGAACCATATATCCGCGCCTCCGGCGGGATTTTCCTGGACATGACCATCCACGATTTCGACATGGCGCGCTACCTCATGGGCAGCGAAGTCACCGAAGTCTATACCAGGGCCGCCGTGCTGGTGGATCCAATGATTGGCAAGGCCGGCGACTGGGATACCGCGGTGATCACGCTCACCTTTGCAAACGGCGCTTTTGCCCTGATCGATAACAGCCGCAAGGCCGTCTATGGCTACGACCAGCGCGTGGAGATGTTCGGCTCGGAAGGCATGGTGACGGTCACCAACAACACGCCCGACACGCATATCCTTTGCGATCGCGTGGGTATCCATACGGCCTTGCCCCTGAACTTCTTCCTGGAGCGCTATAGCGAATCCTACCTGCGCGAAATGCGCGCGTTTGTCGATGCGGTGGAGAATCAGACGCCCGTTCCGGTGGGCGGAGAAGATGGGCTCAAAGCCGCGGTGATTGCGCTGGCTGCCGGGAAATCCGCCCGCGAAAACCGGCCGGTAAAGCTGTCGGAAATCTACGAAGGAGTGGTACCCACATGTCACGTCTCCTGAATGTCGGTGTGATTGGATTGGGAAGGCTGGGCAGCGTCTATGCGCGCAACCTGGCGCAGCGCGTTCCCGATGCCCGTCTGGTCGCGGTTGCCGACCAGAAAGCCGAACTCCGCGAACAGTTCGCTCGAGAACTCGGCGGCGTCAAGGTCTACGAAAATCATCTGGACCTGCTGAACGACAAGGATGTGGAAGCGGTCGCCATCATCACTTCCACCAGCACACATAAAGAAGTGGTCATAGCGGCCGCCGCCTGCGGCAAGGCCATCTTTTGCGAGAAGCCCATGTCGTTGTCCCTGGAAGGCGCCTACGACATGCTCCACGCCGTGGAAAAGGCTGGTGTGTTCTTCCATATGGCCTTCCAGCGCCGCTTCGATGCCGGCTACCTGGCGGCGAAAAAGAAAGTGGACGACGGCGTCATCGGTCGTCCCGTGGTGATGATCTCCACCTCGCGCGATCCGTTCCGTCCCCCGCTGGAGTTTTGCGATCCCAAGGTCTCGGGCGGCCTGATTGCCGATATGGGCGTACACGATTTCGACCTGGGCCGCATGTTCATGGGCGAGGTGGCCACGGTTCACGCCGTGGGCGGCGCCCTGGCGTACCCCGAAATGAAATCCGTGGGCGATATCGACAACGCCCTGATCAACATGGTTTTCGAGAACGGAACCCTGGGCTCGGTGCAGTTGAGCCGCAACTCAGTCTTCGGCTACGATATCCGCACCGAGCTGTGGGGCACCAAGGGCTCCATC
Organism: Bryobacteraceae bacterium; assembly: GCA_050014595.1. Taxonomy (GTDB): domain Bacteria; phylum Acidobacteriota; class Terriglobia; order Bryobacterales; family Bryobacteraceae; genus PALSA-129. Next base: position 3,936 of record JBEKDA010000092.1, on the reverse strand, counting down.
CAGATCGGCTATTTCCAGCACACGCCCATTTTGGTGATGACGCAGGAGGGCATCACGCATGACGTGGTGCCGCATTTCATGCAGCGTTTCGAGGGCGCTTACCTCACCCAGATCCAGGATTTCGTGAACCGGGTGCTGAAAGGCCAACCGCCATCGCTGACCGGAGCCGACGCCATCGCCGCCATGCGGATCAGCCTGGCCGCGACGCTCTCGTGCCACGAGGGGCGGCCGGTGCAAGTGAGCGAAGTGGATACGACCTTGCAAACCATCGCCGATTAGAACGACAATGACCGGGAGTTCCCAGACGACCATGGAAAATTCGAAGCAGTCGCGTACTCGGGCAATTGCAACCGATCCGCATTTGTGGTTGCCCATCATCGTCCTGATCATCGGCATCGGTGTGCTGGTACTGGTGAAATGACCAACTTGCCATCGAAAGCCAAGCTTTCAACGTACTCCCTCCACGTACTGGGCGTGGCCTGCGGGCTAGCGGCTGCCACGTGGCTGGCAGCCGCCGAAGCCCCGACTAAATTGGTGACGGCTGGCTTTTCCCCTTTCCTGATCTCGCTCGGCATGGTGGCCGGGGTGTTCGTCGCCCGATGGACCGTGCCCGTGGCCTTGAAGGGAAGCGGCTATGTTCTCCAGGACCTTCGCGAAAAGCCGCATCTCATCGTCTGGGCGATCCTGGCGGGAATGTTGTGGGCCGTGGCCAACACCCTGACGGTCTTCGGAGTGCGAAATGTCGGGCTGGCCATCGCCTTTCCGCTCTGGAACATCAACAGCCTGGTAGGTTTGTTCTGGGGCTGGCTGCTTTTCAATGAGCTGCGCGGATCCGGCTGGGGACGGGTAGTGGGAGGCGCCGTGGCCATTGTGGGCGGGGCTTTCGTGCTGGCCTATGCCACCTCACAGCATACCAACACGGCGCCGGGCGGCGCGGCGCTCGGGATCGTGGCCGCGCTCAGCGCCGGATTGCTCTTGGGCACCATGTACATTCCGTACCGAAAGGCCTACATCAGCGGGATGAACCCGCTCTCTTTCGTCACCGTATTCACGTTCGGTGAATTGGCCACGGTTTCGAGCTTGACCGTGGCCTGCGACGGAGGACTGCACGCCGTCATCGCCGAACTGGGCAGAGCACGGCCGGCGCTGTTCTGGCTTTTTCTGGGCGGGTTCTGCTGGGTGGTGGGAGATTTGTTTCAGCAATATGCCGCGAAGTACATCGGGATTGCCCGCGGGATTCCGTTGTCCAACACCAACCAGCTCTGGGGTCTGGCCTGGGGAGTCCTGGTTTTCGGCGAACTGGCCGGGCAAGGTCTTAAGGCTCACGTCCTGGTAATCACGGGCTCGATAACCATGATCGCGGGGGCCGGCGCGATCTGTTCGGCCAAGGCATCCGAATCCGAGCAGACCTCGTGGAAAGCGGCCGTGGAACGGGAGTGTCTCCGTTACGGTCTGGACCCCGGGCGCGTCGCGTCGAGCAATCTTGGCGAAGATCCGCTGGCCAGGGAAAAGCCCAAGCGGCATTGGTGGGAGTTGGTGATTGTCGCCCTGGCCACGGCAATCTTTGTTTGGCTGGCCGTCGGCGCCAAACATCAGGCCGTCCCGGTGAATCTCCGTTGGATGGCCGTTTTGCTGGCCACCACGTTGGTGTGTCTGATCGTTTGCGGTGTGCTCTTGTGGAAGCGTACACGATTCTCTTAAGGGAGCCTTTCCCAGTGCTCACGCACTGGGCTATTATGTGACGCCCCTCCGGGGCTTTGGTGGCGGCAGAGTCGCGCGCCGCGAAGCATCGACAGGGGTGTAATACAAGGCCGCAGGATCTTGGTGAGTTCCGGATGAGTAATCGACAGCAGCTCCGCCACAGACCGGCGTCCATTAAAGATGTCGCTCGCGTGGCCGGTGTTTCGCATTCCACGGTTTCGCGGGCGCTGCAGAACAGCCCGGTCGTCAATCCCAAAACAGCCGCGAAAATCCGGCGGATCGCGCGGGACCTGGCCTATCGGCCAAGCGCCGTCGCGCGCGGCCTGGTGACGCGAAAGACTCGAACCATTGGGGTGGTGGTCACCACCATTGCCGACCCGTTTGTCAGCGAAGTGGTCATCGGCATCGAACTGGCCGCCAACGATAGCGGCTATTCGGTGATTCTGGCCGACTCGAACGCCGATCCGACCCGGGAAAAAAACGTCGTGCATTCGTTTGCCGAAAGACGGGTGGACGGCATTGTGGTCACCTCGTCGCGGGTGGGAGCCCTGTACACTCCGCTGCTGTCGGAAATGATGGTGCCGATTGTTCTGATTAACAACCAGCATCCCGGACAGTTCGTGCATTCCGTAATGATTGATAACGTGCCGGCGAGCAGGCATGCCACCAATCATCTGATCTCGCTCGGCCATCGTCGAATCGCCTACGTGGGAGACCGGTACGGCCACCAGTCGGACACGGAGCGATTCGCCGGCTACCGCGAGGCTCTGGCGCAGGCCGCCCTGCCGTTCCTCCCGGAACTGGTGGCGCATGGCGATGGCAAACCCGAAGGGGGCGCCCTGGCCATGAACAAGCTGTTGGACCTGCCCGGCACGCCCACGGCCGTGTTCTGCTATAACGACATGACGGCCCTGGGTGTGCTCCGCTCGATTCAGGCACACGGATTGCGCGTCCCCGCGGATATTTCTGTAATCGGCTTTGACGACCTGTTCTTCGCTTCCTATACGCAGCCGCAACTCACTACCGTACGCCAACCCATGCGGCAGATGGGGCGGATGGCCATGGAGAGCCTTCTGAAACTAATGTCTGGGCAAGCGTCGGCTGAATCGATCAAGGTGCCGGCTGAATTGATCGTGAGGGAATCGACGGCCGCGCCGCGGGGGGGCTAGTTCCAACCGCTTGCTTGACCTAGTTCACTTAATGATTCACAATATAGTTGTGAAGCGAGTCAATATCCACGACGCAAAAACCAATCTGTCGCGCTATTTAGCGGAACTGGCGCCCGGCGAGGCGTTGGTGCTCTGCAACCGCAATCAGCCGGTGGCGGAACTCCGCTCCCTTCGCAAGAAGGGGGCCCGTAAGCCGCGTATCGGCGCAGCCAGGGGCGAATTCGCGGTTCCCGATTCATTCTTCGATCCCTTGCCCGACGAGATCATAAAAGCTTTCAGTGGAAAGTGACGAATCTCTCGCCATGAAAGTTCTGGTGGACACTTGCACATTTCTCTGGATCGCTTCGGAATCCCCGCGGCTGAGCAAGACCGCTGCCGCACTCTTTCTCGATCGCGACAACCAACGTTTCCTAAGCGCCGCGTCTGCCTGGGAAATCGGAATCAAACATGCTATCGGGCGCCTTCCCCTTCCTGAAAGGCCGGATATTTTTGTGCCAACGATCCGCGAAGCCAGCGGCATTCTGCCACTGGATATCGATGAGGAATCCGCTCTCCACGCAGGCAGGCTACCCGGGCTCCACTCGGATCCGTTTGACCGGATGCTGGTTGCGCAGGCCATCGTGCATGGGATGACGATTCTTACGCCCGACCCGCAGATTGTACAGTATGCCGTGCGCGTCTTGTGGTGATCCGGCCCGCAGGCCGGGAACCTTCGGGTCGAAGGATGGCGGCGGCGTGTATACTGAATGGCGCCCGGGAGTCCAAAATGGAGATCCCGACTAATCTCATTTGGGGTGTTCCGAGAAAGAGGGGTTGTTATGCCGTTCAAAGACATGATGGGGAAAGCCCAGGAAGTGGCCGGCGCCGCGGCTGACATAGGACTGGAAGGAACTCAGTCATGAGAAAAGTCAATGTGCTTGAATTTGTCTCCCTTGATGGTGTCGTACAAGCCCCAGGCGGGCCAGAGGAAGATACCAGTGGCGGCTTCGCGTATGGCGGGTGGATAAGTCCACATTCCGACCCTGTTCTTTCAACGGCCATAAGAAAGCAGATGAACATGCCGTTT
>JBEKDA010000091.1:0-12707 GCA_050014595.1 Bryobacteraceae bacterium | reverse complement strand
CGTCCAGCATGCGTTGACGAAGTGGGGTCACAGAAAAACTCCTTTCTGTGACCGAAACTACCGCTCCATACGCCTCGAAGCACGCGCCACCGTCCCCCGCGCCAGCGGGTTAGTTCAAACGCTCTATTCAATGATCGCCTTCGCATACCACGTGCAGGACCCGGTGATTCAACTGGTCGGCCTGCCCAAGTGGGCGAGAAGCCAAGAGTACGCCGTGAAAGCTAAGCCGGCGGAAGGCTTTCCCATGCTTTCGCCCGCCGAAAATCGCGAACAGGTGCGTCTAATGATGCGGGCGATGCTCGAGGACCGCTTTCATTTGCAGTTGCACATCGAAACGCGGCAGGAGCGGGTGTACCACCTCGAGGTCGCCAAGGGTGGCCCGAAGATCAAGGAAGTAGACCCACCGGTGCCTCCGGCCAAGGCTGGGCTCGACGTGGTGATGGGCGACAGCCGCGGACGGATCAGGGGGAGAAAGGCGGCCATGGCCGATCTTGCCAGTGCCCTGAGCAGCTTCCTGAATCGGCGGGTGATCGACCGCACCGGCCTCGCCGGCTATTACGATTTCGATGTGCGCTGGACCGCGTTGGAAACACCCGAGGGGCCCCCTACCATAGGGGGATTGGGCGCCGAAGCAGTGGGGCTGTTCTTTGCGAACTTTGAAAGTCTCACGGGATTGCGCGTAACCAATGCCGTAGGTCCAGTGGAATTCTGGGTGGTGGATCATGTCGATCTGCCGACCGCCAATTGAAATTGCCGGTCGTTTGTAGTGACTTCCCCGCCAACGCCTCTCTGCGTGTTACTGGTGTTGACCTCCGTCGTGTGCGCGCAACGCCGGGTCGATCCAATAATTCGGAGGGAGGCCCTTTAGGGCCAAGGCTCACTCTCTGTAGGGCGGCCTCGCAGGTCTCTTCCCGCTGCTGGATGTGCTTGATGGTCAGCGCGGCGACTTCGGACCGGCGCAATCCGCAGCCGAGCAGAATCGCAAGCTCCGCACGGTCGCAGCGGGCTGGTTGAAAGCGATGCTCAGAGACGCCGGCCGGCTCTGGCCAGGTGGCGCAACAGGCCGCCGCAGACCGCCAGGCGGTCGGCATCCGGCTCGGAGGCTTTGAGAGCTTGTAAGAGGCTGTCGAGCAGTTCGCGGCGCTCTTCCTCCAGGGGTGTGGGCGCGCGGCCCGGCGGACGCCTTTCGGTAAAGACGAATTCCGGGCTGTAGACGCATCGGATAGTTTCCACGGCGGGAAGCTCGGCTTGGCGGATCGGGCGGCTCAATCCTCACCTCTAAAGGGCTTATCGGACGCGTTTTCCCGTGTATTAATGTCTTCGCGTGGGGCCGCCGATAAGGTTCATGAAGAGTCCATGATCCGGCTGACTCGCCTGAATCGCGCGCCCATGGTTCTGAACGCCGATCTGATCGAACATATCGACGTGACGCCGGATACCGTCATCACGCTGACCACCGGACAGATTCTGCGTGTACGAGAGACCGCCGAAGAAGTGGTGCGGCGCATTGTCGAATTCCGGCGGCGTATTTTCTCGCCCGCCGGCGATCCCTCCGGTCTGTGCGAGCCGGCCGGTCTGGCTGGGGGCCTGGAACAACCCGCGCCCCCGGAGGAAACCGAGGACGCGAACTAAATTCCCATGGCAGCCGCTCCCAGACCCGCTCCCCAAGCCCCCCAAGCCGCCAAAGCGCCTTCCCGGAAGCCGGCTCTCCGGCCGGATCTTTCCACGCTGGCGGGAATCGGCGTGGCGCTCACCGGCATTATCGGGGGGCTGCTGCTGGAAAAAGGCAATATCCAGGACGTGGCCCAGGGCACCGCCGCCATGATCGTGCTGGGCGGTACCCTGGGAGCGGTGCTGGTGACCACGCCGCTGCCGGTCTTCCTGCGAGCCGTCAAGGGTTTGCGATGGGCCTTCCTGGAACAGGCCAGCTCCACTAAGGGCACCATCGAATCCCTCATTCAATACGCCACCAAGGCGCGCAAAAACGGTATCGTTAGCCTGGAAAGCGAGGCGGCCACCATCCCCGACCCGTTCCTCCGCCGGGCCGTCAACCTGGCGGTGGATGGCACGGATTTGCAGGAACTCCGCAAAATGATGGAGCTGGACATCGGCCTCAGCGAGCACACCAGCGAGGCGGAGGCCAAAGTGTGGGAAGCGGCCGGCGGCTATGCCCCGACTATCGGGATCATCGGCGCCGTGATGGGGCTGATCCAGGTGATGAAACACCTGGAAGACATCGTGGCCGTGGGCCACGGCATCGCGGTGGCCTTTGTGGCCACGGTGTACGGCGTGGGCTCAGCCAACATTTTCTTCCTGCCGGTGGCCAATAAGCTCAAGGCGCGCATGCGCGACGCCTCGCTGCGCAAGGAGATGATCCTCGAAGGGGTGGTGGGGATTGTCGAAGGTCTGAACCCCACGTTGATCCGGATCAAGCTCGAAGCCTACGACCGGGAGGCGGCGAAATCCGGCAAGCCCAAAGCGGCCAAGGATGCCGGCGCGCCGGCGAAGGCCAAAGCCGGGCCGCAGCCGGCCGCGGCGCGGAAGTAGGAACGACGATATGCGACACAAGCGGGCGAGCGACCCCGAAAATCACGAGCGCTGGTTGGTTTCCTACGCCGACTTCATCACCCTGCTTTTCGCATTTTTCGTGGTGATGTTCGCCTCCACGCAATCCGATAAGCTCAAAGCCAAGGAAGTTTCCGAATCGGTGCGCGAGGCGTTGGAACACGGCCAGTTCAGCGCCGCCATCTCCACCGTGCTGGGCCGCGGCAAGCACGAAAACAGCCGCCCGCCGGCGAATCCCGACCGCATCGATCACTCGGAGAACCTTCCGCCCAAGCCGGCGCCGCCGCAACAGCCGGCCGACCTGGCCAAGTCGCTCGACCGGCTGCAGAACGGCCTGGGAGCGGAATTGAAGGCTGGCAAGATCGGGCTCAAACTGGAAGGGCGCGGCCTGATCATCAGCCTGCGGGAAGCCGCCTTTTTCGCTTCGGGCGACGACAGCGTGGCTCCCGCCAGCATTCCGATTCTGGCCAAGGTGGCGGCGGAACTGCAGGCATCGTCCAATCCGCTAAGGCTCGAAGGCTACACCGATGCGGTCCCCATCCACAATTCGCGGTTCCGCAGCAACTGGGAGCTTTCGACCGCGCGCAGCATCGCCATGCTGGAAGTGCTGCGCCAGCGCTTCCAGATCGCGCCGGAGCGGATGGCCGTGGTGGGTTACGCCGAGAACGCGCCGGTGGACTCGAACGAAACCGAAGAAGGCCGGGCGCGCAACCGCCGCGTCGATCTGGTGGTGCTCTCGACCGAAGGGCAGAAGGCCGAGCCGGTGTCCGCGGCGCCGGCTGTGCACAGCCCGTAGGCGGAAGACAGAAGTCAGAAGTCAGAAGTAGGAGTTAGAATCACCACGCGGGTGTTGCGCAGTCCGGCCGGAGCCCTGGATCGAAGGGCCGTTCGAGGCGTAAGGGCGAAGGCGAACACTGGGCGGCAGCACCATTCTGGCTTCCTCGACTTCTGACTTCTGACTCCCATATCCCGAAGGGTTATCAAGGGCATAGCCCGGGCATAGCCCTTGTCTGGCTACAGACACGTCCGCAGCAAGGCGGGCGATCGCGGAGCCCTTTGCAGGTATTGCTCCGCCACGCGGAGGGCGTCCAGCCGGGATTGCGCGTGCGTCCGCGCGAGAGCCACCGTACGGCGCGACCATTCGAGCAATTCGCGGGCTTCCTCCATGTGGGCCTGGGTGCAGACGCCGCGCGAGATTTCGCCTTGGAGCAGGTTGGCGTATTCGTTCCACAAGTTGGTGGCGCCGGGGAAATCTCCGGAGGCCACGGCCCGGCGAATGGCTGCGGTGCGCGCGGAGTTCATAGGCTACTCGTTCGCGTACATCTGGTCGGCGGTCTGCATGGCGGAAAACATGCTGTTCAAGTAGGAGTACTGCTGCTCCATGGTGGCGATCGCGGCGTCCGCCTGCGCCATCTGGTTCTGGAGCTGCGTTTGCAGATTCGACACCTGGGTCTGCTTGTTGCTGATGGTGGTCCCGAGGTTGGAGATCTGCGACTGCAAATCCGTCTCGGAAGTTTTGATCAGGCCGGTGGTGGGATCTTCGAGGCTGTTGATCGCGTTGGTGGCGGCCTCGAGGAACCCGCCGCCGGTGGCCGAGCCTAGAAACGTGTCGACTCCGGATGAGTTGCCGAAATCGGTCGACATCAGGGTCGTGGCCGTGTAGGTGAGTTGGCCGTCTTTGCCCAATTCCAGCCCCAGGTTCTTCAGGTAGCCGATGCTGTCGCTCGAGCTATAGGTGGAGATACTGGCGAGCGCCTGGGAAAGGCTGTTGACGATGGCTTGTCCTTGCAGCGCACCTCCGGATTGTCCGTGCTGATTGTCCAACTCAGTGGCCGCCGCGTTGTAGGCATCGGCGAACGTGGAAAGCGCGGTGTTTAGCGCCGAGGTGGACCGCGTCACGGTCACGTCCACCGGTCCGTCGCTGGCCGCCAGCATGTCGACGGTCAAGCCCGTGGCGATGGTCACCATGCTCGACGTGCTTTGGACCGTCACGCCGGAGTTGTCGACTTCGTATTCGGCTTCCTCGCCCGGCGGCTGCTGCTGGGTTTGCAAGCTGTTTCCGGAAGAGTCCTGGATATCCAGGGTGGTTGCGCCGAGGGAGGTGCTTTGCAGGGAAATTTTGTATTCGGGGCTGGCGGCCGAACCCACGTTGACGGCCGTGGCGTTGACCATGTTGCCGTATTGCGAATTGATGGTCGAGGCCACCGTGGCCGCGCTGTTGTCCGATGGCGTGAAGCTGTAGCTTTGGGTGCCGACCACCAGCGAATAAGTCGAGGGATTGCCCGACGGATCGGCCGTGGAGTCCCAGGCATTCGTGGTGAGGCTGGTGGCATAGCTGCCGGGAGTCACAACATTGATCGAGTAGACGCCTTCCTGGACTCCGTCCGACACCGAGGCGCTCACCGACTTTGGGTCCGAAATCGTCGTCTGGTAGGAAGATCCGCTCATGGCGTCGGAAATTCCCTGGATGGCGGTTTGCAGCGCCGTGAACTTGGTGTCGATGGTGCTCAACTCGTTGGACTGGTTGGTCAGCGTGGTCTGCTGGTCGGTCAAGAGAGTGATGGGCAGAGACGCGATGGCTACCGCGCGGTTGATCACGTTTTGAAAATCCTGCGAGTAGGCGCTGGTCCCCGTGAAAATCCCGGTCGGGTTGGAAGGCGAGCTGCTGCTCAAGCTGCTGCTCCCGGACGAACTGCTATTGGTGTCGATGCTGTTGCTGGTTGCGGTGGGCAACGAACTGCTGATGGTCCCCATATTTGGAACTCCCGGCCGGACAGCAGTCTTATCGTCCTGTCCGGCACGAAACTTTAGTCGCCGCGGGCGCCTGCGGCGCCAACATCGACCAAAGCCTGTCGATGTTGAGAAGTCAGAAAAAGCCAGAAGCACAACGCGTGCGCCGCGCATTCCGCCATTCTGACTTCCTCGACTTCTGGCTTCTGACTCCCATATCCCGGATTTCAAGGGCGAAGCCCTTGCCCTAGGTCTTCAGCAGCGAAAGGACGGCCTGGGGCGCCGAGTTGGCCTGGGCCATGGCCGCAATGGAGGCCTGCTGCAGCACTTGCGCCTTGCTCAGATTGGCCGCCTGCTGCGCCACGTCGGCGTCGCGAATCTGCGATTCCGCCGAAGAAAGGTTGGTGATCTGCGACTGGGCCAGGTTGACGGCGTAGTTCAGCTCGTTCTCGCCCTTTCCGACGGCGGCCTGGGCCACTCCCAAGGAGGATACCGCCGATGTGATGGCGGCGATTGCCGCCTGCGCGCCGGACTCCGTGCTGATGTCCGCCGCGCCACCCGTGCCGACCTTGACCGAGCTCAGGGTGTTCCCCTGCGAGCCGATCCCGGTTCCGTTGGTGGTCGAGCCGACGTTCACGCTGAAGTTCGGAACATCGCTCACGAACTCAATCTTCTCGGTGCCGGTCACATTCACTTTGACGGCGTTGATCTGCATCAGCGTGGAATCTCCGGAAGCCTGGATCTGCGTGTTGATGGCGCTGATGGCCTGGTCGATGTCCTGCGAGTTCGCCTGGCTGAGCGAAATCACCGCGCTGTGGGAGTTGCCCGAAGCGTCGGCCGCCGAGAGCGTCAGCGACTGGCCGTCGGTGGCGTAGAGAATCGGCGCGAAGGTAAGCGGCTGGGCCGTGCCGGCTCCCGCGACCACCGATCCCAACCGGTACTCGCCCTGGGCATCCTGGTTGACGAAAGTCGCCGTGGGCGTGGCAGGCGCCGTGTAACCGGCGGCCAGCCCAGCCGCGTTGCGGGCGGCGGGGGCATAGAAGCCCAAGGAACTGGTGTTGACGCCGTCATTGCGCACACCCAGCCGGAAGTCCGTATTGTTGGTCGAAATCAGCTCGACGTGGCCGAGGCCGTTGTCCTCGGCGATGATGCCGGCCTTGTTGAAGGCCGACCCGGTTCCGGCCGCGGCAATCGCGGCGTTGATGGTGGCGGCGGCCTGGGCCGCCGTGGCATTCGAGGCGGAAGGCATGGATACGGCGAGGGTGGTCGAGGATTCGCCGTCCAGCGACAGGTCGAGATCTACCGTGCCATCGGCCGTCGACTGGGCGAAGACGCTGCCGGCCGTCGCCGAGGTGGCCGCAGCAGTCCCCGTGAAGCTGCCGTAGCCCAGCACGTTCTGGCTGTCGCCGGTGATCGAGACCTTCACCGCTCCGCCCTGGGCGGAGGTGAAATTCAGCGGGCCGTTGGTATCCGAGACGGTGATGCCCGCGGCTGCCAGGGCCGGGTTCGCGGCCACCACGGTCTGAATCAGATCCGCGGTGAAAACGGCCGAGCCGGCGCCCGTGTAGGCTGTCACGTTCAGATTTACGGGCGACGTCAGGCCGGCGCCTTCCACCGTGACGGTGAGCGAGTCGGCGGTGGCGAAGTTACCGTTAAAGGCATTGCCGGCCAGGGGGCTGGAGAGCGAGTTGCCCAGACCGTTCGCGCCGGTGTTGCCCAGGAAGGCATTGGCCATGCGGTCTCCGGCGCGCACCTGGAACGCGCTTTGGCCGCTGGAAAACGTCAGCACCTGGCGTTGGGTGGTGGGGTCGGTGGTCATGGAGGCCGTAATGCCGGCGTTGGCTAAAGCAGTGTTGGAAACGCCCGCCGAGGTGATGGCCTGATTGACGGCCGTCACCAGGCTGGCGCCATCGGTGATGGCGGCGGTGGCCACGTTGACGGCCACGCCCTGGCCGAAGCCCGGCCCGTAGAGCAGGAATTGAGTGGCGCCCGGAGACACCGTGGTGTTGCTTCCATTGTTCACGATGGCCGCGATGTTGCTGGTCGAGAGGTCATATCCGGTGTTGCCGGTCTGCATGCCGGTCAACCCCAGGCTTTGGGAATCCACGGTGGAATTGCTCAGATCGACCGTCACCACGCCATTGGCCAGCACGCTCGCAGCCGTGGAGCCGCCGCCGCCGCCCATATAAATGCCCAGGCTCTTGGCGAAACCACCGCCGGTGTTCAAGCCGATGGACTGGGCCTGCCGGTCGATTTCGGTGATATCCGTCTGGAACTCGTTGTTCAACACATTGCGGTCGCCGGTGAACGTGCCGGAAGAGGATTGCGAGGCCAGGGTCTTCAAGCGGTCGAGGATCTGGGAGATGTTGCTGATGCCGCCATCCATGATCTGGAGCTGGGCCACGCCGTCATTGCCGTTGGCAACGCCCTGGGTCAACTCCGAGACGGAATTGCGGTACTGGTTGGCGACTGCCAGGCCGGCCGCATCGTCGCCGGACGAATTGATGCGGTAGCCGGAGGTCAACTGTTGGATGGTCTTGCTTTGAAACTCGTTATTGATGTTGAGGTTTTCCTGAGCGACCAGGGAGTTTACGTTCGTTTGGATGGAGAGCATTTCTGAAATTCCTTTCGGGGTGGTCTCTGGCATCTTGCCGGACAAACCACTCATCGTCCCTTGCGGCCAAAACCTTAGCCGCCGGACGCCTCGCGCGCGAACGTTCACGCGAGCCCGATCGCGAAATGTCATGGCCCCGGCCGATCCGCCGGAGCCTGTAGTACCTACGGTAGGGGCCGGCGGGGCGGCCCTCAGTCGAGCCGCCCCGCCGGGTTAGCGGTTTCGATTTAGGTCTTCAGCAAGGACAAGACCGCCTGGGGAGCCGAGTTGGCCTGCGCCATGGCCGCAATCGAGGCCTGCTGCAAGACTTGCGCCTTGGTCAGGTTGGCCGCCTGTTGCGCCACGTCGGCGTCACGAATGTTGGATTCCGCCGAAGAAAGGTTGCTGATCTGCGACTGCGCCAGGGCGACCGCGTAATTGAGCTGATTCTCGCCCTTTCCGACGGCGGCTTGCGCCACGCCCAAGGCGGCCACCGCGGCGGTGACGGCCGTGACCGCGGCCTGCGCGCCGGCGAGCGTGCTGATGTCCGCCGCACCACCCGTGCCGACCTTGACGGAACTCAGGGTGCTCCCCTGCGAGCCGACCCCGCTTCCGTTGGTGGTGGAGCCGACGTTCACGCTGAAGTTCGGAACGGTGCTCTCGAACTCGATCTTCTGGGTGCCGGTCACATTCACTTTGACGGCGTTGATCTGCATCAGCGTGGAATCGCCGGAGCCATGGATGGCCGAGTTGATGGCGCTGATGGCCTGGTCGATGTTCTGGCCGTTGGCCTGGTTGAGCGAAACCACCACGCTGTGGGATGCGCCCGAAGCGTCGGCGGCCGAGACCGTCAGCGACTGCGTGTCGTCGCCAAAGATCACAGGCGTGAAGCTGAGCGGCGCGGCCGTGCCGACTCCGGCGTTGGTCGTGCCCAACTGGTACTCGCCTTTGGCGTCCTGGTTGACGAAGCTCGCCGTGGGCGTGGCGGGCGCCGAGTAAGCGGCGGCCAGCCCACTGGCGTTGCGGGCGGCGGCTGCATAGAAGCCCAAGGCACTGGTGTTGGTGCCGTCGTTGCGCACACCCAGCCGGAAGTCCGTACCGTTGGTCGAAGTCAGTTCGATGGAGCCGCCGTTGTTTACGGCCATGATGCCGGCCTGTTTGAAGGCATTATTTGAAGCCAGCCCGGCAATCTGCGCGTTGATGGTGCCGACGGCCTGGTCCGCGGTGGCATTCGAAGCGGAGGGCATCGATATGGCGAGGGTGGTTAGAGTGTAGACCGAGTTTTGGCTTCCGTCGCCCAAGGACAGGTCGAGATCCACGGTGCCATCGGCCGAAGACTGCGCGAAGGCGCCGCCGGCGGTAATCGATGTGGCCGGCGCGGTCCCCACGAAACTGCCGTAGCCCAGGACATTCTGGGTGTCGCCGGTGATCATCACGCTTACCGCCCCGCCGCTGGCACTGGTGAAATCCAGGTGGCCGGCGGTGTTGCTGACGGTGATGCCCGCCGCTGCCAGCGCCGTGTTCGCAGCCACATCGTTCTGAATCAGAACCGCCGTGGAAGCGGCCGATCCGGCGCCGGTATTGGCAGTCTGACTAAAGCTTACGGGCGCTGACAGGCCCGCCCCTTGCACCGTGATGTTGAGCGAGTCGCCGGCAGTGAACGTAGTGCCGTTGTAGGCATTGCCGGTCAAGGTGGCGGCGAGCGCGGTTCCCAAGCCGTTCGCGCCCGTGTTGCCCAGGAAGGCATTGGCCATGCGGTCTCCGGCCCGCACCTGGAACGCCGAGCCGGCCGAAGAGAAGCTGAGCACCTGGTGTTGGGTGGTGGCATCGGTGGTCATCGACGCTGTGATGCCGGCGCTCGCGAAAGCCGTGTTGGAAACGCCCGCCGAGGCGATGGCCTGATTGATGGCCGTCACCAGGCTGGCGCCGTCGGTGATGGCGGAAGTGGCTACGTTGACGTCCACGCCACTGCCGAATCCCGGTCCGTAGATCTGGAACTGGGTGGTGCCGGGAGAAACCGTGGTGTTGCTGCCGTTGCCCTTGATGGCCACGATGTTGCTGGTCGAGAGGTCATAGCCGGTGTTGCCGGACTGCACGCCGGTCAGCCCCAGGCTTTGCGAATCCACGGTGGAATTGCTCAGATTGACCGTCACCACGCCGTTTTGCAAAGCGCTTGCGGCTGTACTGCCGGCGCCGCCGCCCAGGTAGACGCCCAGGCTCTTGGCGAAACTGCCGCCGGTATTCAAGCCGATGGTCTGCGCCTGCCGGTCGATTTCGCCGATATCGGTCTGGAATTCCTGGTTCAACACGCCGAGGTTCCCTGTGAAGGTGCCGGAAGCCGCCTCCGTTGCCAGGGTCTTCAGCCGGTCGAGGATCTGCGAAATGTTGCTCATGCCGCCGTCCATGATCTGGAGCTGGGCGACGCCGTCGTTGCCGTTGGATACGCCCTGGGTCAACTCCGCCACGGAATTGCGGTACTGGTTGGCGACTGCCAGGCCGGCGGCATCGTCGCCGGAGGAGTTGATGCGGTAGCCGGAGGTCAACTGCTGGATGGTCCTGCTTTGAAATTCATTATTGACGTTGAGGTTTTCCTGAGCGATCAGGGAGTTTACGTTGGTTTGAATGGAAAGCATGTGAAGTCCTTCGGGTTTTGAGTTCCGGCATCTTGCCAGACACTTCCCTCTTCGACTCGAAGTGACAAAATCTTAGCGCGTGACGAAATCTTGGCGGCCGCTCTCGGAGACGGCCACGGGCTGAGCGAGATCTTCTCCAGGAAGGACGCGGCATTCGCGTGGCGCCCGAATCCCCACCCGGACCCGCGAACGGCCGACCCGCACGATCAGGATCTCGATCTCTTCGCCGATGAGAAAAGCCTCGCCCTGGCGGCGTGACGTGATCAGCATCCGGTCCTCGCGCTATACATGCATCCCCTAGGAGGCTGCTGAGAAAAGTCAAAGCGTGGCTGGCCGCCGATGAACACCGATGAACGCGGATTGAAGAGCATTGGTCTATCGGTGTTCATCGGCGGCTCAGTATGCTTTTTTCGGACTTTTTCAGCACCCCTTTTAGATCGGCCGCCCGGCGTTTCCAGTGTAGACCTACAGCCGGGCGCCCAATCCGCCGATGAATCCACTGTAAGATGGACGCCTTAGTCCTCAAGCTGTACAACCGAGGCTGCGCGCTCGAAGAACTCGGCGATTACGGGGCCGCCCGCGACACGCTTAAACAGGCGCTCGCAGCGGACGGGTCGCTCGAAGCCAGCGCGCAGTCGGTCTTCGCGCGGCTGAACTGGCGCGAAGGGCGGCTGCCCGAGGCGGTGGCTGCCGCCGACCGCTCGCTCGCGGCCGACGGCGCCAATCTATTGGCGCACGCCATCCGCGCGCTGGCTTGCGCTACGCTCGGCCGCGCCGAAGAGGCCGTCGAGGGTTTCCGCCGGGCAGTCGAAATCGCGCCCGACGCGCGCTTCCACAGCTCGTTGCTGATGGGGATGAACTTCGCCGCCTCGACTACCCCCGAAGCGCTCTACGCCGAAGCCCGCCGCTGGGACCGGCTTTACGCCGCGCCGCTCGCCCGGCACATCCGGCCCCACGCCAACTCTCGCGACCCGGAGCGCCGTTTGCGCATCGGCTATGTTTCTCCCGACCTGGTGAATCACGCCATCATGAAGTTCCTGCCGCCGGTGTTCGAGCGTCACGACCGCGCGAGCTTCGAAGTGTATGTCTACGCCGTTGGCGGCCGGCCAGACCAGATCACGGACCGGGTCCGTTCGGCCGCCGACCACTTCATCGCGTTCCGCGGAACCGCGGGGGAACTGGCGGCCCGCGTGCGCGCCGACGGCATCGACATCCTGGTCGACCTGGCGGGCCATACCATGGACCCGGAGATGCTGCTGGCGTTTGCCTGGAAGCCCGCGCCGGTGCAGGTTTCCTGGATGGGAACGGAAGCCACCACCGGGCTCTCCACCATGGACTACTTCCTCGGCGATACCCACATGCCATGCCCGGGAACCGAACACCTGTTCAGCGAGAAGGTCTATCGCCTGCCGCGCCCGCGGTATTGTTACCGGTCGCTGGCCGAAGTTCCGCTGGGTCCGGCGCCGTGCCGCGAGCGGGGCTACGTCACTTTCGGCTGTTTCAACAGTCCCCGCAAGATCACGCGCGAAACGGCAGGGTTGTGGGCGGAAATTTTGCGCGCGGCGCCGGGGAGCCAACTGCTGCTGAAATATACGGGCATGCAGATGGCTCCCGTCGAGCAGCGTTTCCGCGATTGGTTCGCCGCCGATGGCATCGCGCCCGAGCGGTTGCGCTTCGCCGGCCCGAGCCCGGTAGTGGAATACATGGCGGCATTTAGCGAAGTGGATATTGCGCTCGATCCGTTTCCCCACAATGGCGATACCACCACGCTGGACACGCTCTACATGGGTGTACCCGTCGTGACGTTGGCCGGCCGCCTCGGGGTGCAGCGCGACGGCGCCACCATTCTCTCGGCCGTGGGGCTTGGGGACATGGTGACGGAAACGCCCCGGCGCTACCGCGAAGCCGCCGTCTTTCTGGCCGGCATTGTGCCCCGGATTCCCGATCTGCGCCGCAATGTGCGTCAGGCGCTCAAATGCTCGCCGCTCATGGATGAAGCCGGCACGGTGCGCGCCGTGGAAGAGGCCTTTCGGGAGATGTGGCGCGCCTGGTGCCGTTCAGCAGAGTAGGACAGGCCTCCTGGCCCATAAGCGCTAACTTAAGCATTGATGAATGTTAATATTTGCGCTACACTTTGGCCATGCAACCTCTCGACGAGGACTGGAAGTTGCTACTGGATTTATTGC
>JBEKDA010000090.1:0-13032 GCA_050014595.1 Bryobacteraceae bacterium | reverse complement strand
TTCCCAACCCGGAGGCAATAAATCCAGTAGCAACTTCCAGTCCTCGTCGAGAGGTTGCATGGCCAAAGTGTAGCGCAAATATTAACATTCATCAATGCTTAAGTTAGCGCTTATGGGCCAGGGGGCCGGTCCCACTTGGCGCGGCTTCGCCAGAATGTCCAAGCTCCAGGGGCAGGGCGCGGGGCGGAAAACGACGTTGTGGAGAATATCCACAAGATTCTTGGGAGATCCTACATCTCAAATTGCTTTTACCTTGCTTCGCGTGCCCGGCAAGCGTAGGATGACTCCACCGGGTTGCTCAAAAAGGAAATTCTGGGACATTCGAGGGGGATCGTTATGATACGGGCTTTGGCTGGTTTTCTGGTCTGTGGCGGGATGCTTTGGGCGGCTGCCGGTGATCCGATTCGAGGTATTGACATCCGCATTACGAAGCGTCCCAAGCACCCCGCGGACGGTTTCGTTGTCAATACCAATTCCGACGGTAGCGGCCGGCTCCGCTTCGATATCCCCGCTGCCGGCGACTACACCATCGTGGCCTCGCAAAGCAACGCTCCAGCCACAGCCGTTGCCCTAACCCTGAAGGGGTTCTTCACTTCCACCGGAACGGCTGCGGCGGGACCATTGGTCACGGGAGCGAACCTGAACGGCACTTTTCTGATAGCCGCTGGTTCAACCGGTCCCGGACAGGAACAGATTTTTTCCGTGGACATCACGGTCAGCGGGGCGGTCCATTTTGCCGGTCAATTCTACGAAGACTCGCCCGTGACCACCAATACGAACCACTTGATGTTCTACGCGGTCGCGGGCGGGGCTGCGCCGCTCGCGCAGCCGGTTTGGATCCTGAATAACAGCACGGGCGCCGTGTCATATAGCGCTTCGGTTCAGACCCTGGGAAGCCAGTGGACGGTGAATCTTTCTCCGGCTTCGGGGAGTGTTAGCGCGGCCTCGTCCGCGGGTGTCATGGTGCAGCCCGTGGTGACAGGCCTGGCAGCCGGGACGTACCACGCCTTGCTCACGATCACCGGGCAGACGCCTGGGGCATCAGGTCCCGCTCCTCAGGATGCCCGGGTCAACAACGAATTGGAGGACACTTTCGCAGCGACGCTGGTGGTACACGCGCCCGGCGCGTCAGGAGCGACGGACGGGAGCATCGGAACCGATCATGTGATGATCGCAACCTATCCGCCATCCGGCGGCGCGCTGACGCCGGCGACGTTCACGGTGACCAACCAGGACGCTTTCCCCCAGACCTACACGTTTAAGGTGGACCCGGCCAGCGGCTCCGCCAGCGCCGCGACCATCGTGCCGGCGCAATTCACGCTGCAACCGGGACAGAGCCAGGCCGTTCAGGCCGCTTCCGCGACATCGCTTGGTTACCTGATCACAGCGTCAAGCGGCGCGGTGGCGCACGTATGGAACGTGGCGCTGGGCGCGAACGCAGGGGGAAGCTGCACACCCACGGGGTTGCTGCCGGTGGTGGACCAAATCTATTCGGTTGCCAGAGCCGGATACCCGAACAATGTGAGCCTGTGGGCTTACGATAACTGCGGCAACGCATATCCGGAATTCACCACGAGCGTGAGCATCGGCAACGGTTCCCAGCAGAATCTGCTCGCGGTGGTGCCTTCGACGAATAGCCGGGCGGTCTCCACCAAGGGCATAAGCGGTAGCCTGGCCGTGTTCTCTTCACCGTGCTGCTCCTACATCCCACCCGGGCCTGCCGGCACAAGCCTGACCATCGCCGTCGAGGCAGCCAATCCGCTGGGGGGAAACGATCTGATCGGATCGGTGTCGATGCCGGTCAATTACGAATTTGACCCCGCGGCCCCGATTCTCACCGACGGCGGCATGGTGAGCGCCGCGAGCTTCGAGGGCGTGGCGACATCGCCATTGGAGATCTTCTCGCTGTTCGGCGAGTTTCCGGGCCTTGCCACGATCAGCGCGCCGGTAGTGCCGCTGGGCACGTCGCTGAGCGGGCTCCAGGTATATATCGATGGCGAGCTGGCGCCGATCTATTTCGTCAGCGCCACTCAGGTGAACGGCGTCCTGCCGGCAGATCTGCTGCCAGGCGCGCACGAGGTCTGGGTGATGTACAACGGCATCCTTTCCGGAGGCCTGACGATCATGATGGGCGACGCCAACCCGGCCGCATTTGCTTTTGGCGGAACCACGGCGATTCTGGTCAAGACGGCCGACGGATCGATCGTGTCGGCGGCGAATCCGGCCAAAGTGGGCGACACCCTGGTGGCGTACGTGAATGGACTGGGTCAGTCGAGCCCGCCCGTCACGGCCGGCTCCGCAGCGCCGCTCGTGCTCTTGCCCGCTTTGGCGACGCCGGTGACGGTGACGATCGGCGGCCAACTTCAGACCGTACTCTACGCCGGTTTCACGCCGGGCTCCGTCAGTTTGGCCCAGATCAACTTCACCGTCACCAGCACGCCCGCGCCCGACCCCACTACGCCAAGTGGCAGTGTGGCGAGCCTGCCCATGCAGATCATGGCGGGCGCCGATATCGGGCCAGCCACGGCATTCGCAAGCTTCGTGACGAACTCGACACTGTCCATCGCGACTATCTCGGTGGATGCCAACTATCCGGATGCGCAGTTCAACGTCAACGGCCAGCTCATCACAGGCGGCACCGGGCTGCTGACGTTCAATTCGGGAACCCAGGTTCCGCTGAACGTTCCGCCGGACCCGCAGACGCCGGGCGCAGGAGTGCAGTATGCCTTCACCGGCTGGAGCCAGGGGGGGAACCGGTCGCAGACGTTAACGGTCCCGCCGGGAAACACGGTCTACACGGCCAATTTCCAGGCAAGCTATCTGCTCACGATCAATGGCACGGCGACCGTGAGTGTTCCGGGTTCCGGCGGATACTACGCCGCGGGAACTACCGTGACGGTGACGGGATCCTGCCCCGGGGGCGCGACCCCGCGGGGTCTGCTGATCAGCCAGCCACGGCTAACCAACGCCAACGGATCGATCGCCGTCACCAATGGCTCCACGGTTACGATGGACGGTCCCCAGACCGTAACGGTGCAGTGTCCCGCGCCCGCGCCGCTCGCGGCTTGCGTGGCGCCGCCTTCGGGGATGATCGCGTGGTATTCGCTGGATGAGACGACGTCGCCGGCGCACGACATCGCGGCGGGCGGCGGCGGAGCGAACGGCACGTGGGTGGGTAACCCCACGCCGGTCGCGGGAGAGGTCGCCGGGGCGCTGTCGTTCAACGGCAAGAACCAGTGGGTTCAAGCGGTAAATGCCTCTGAAGGCGACATCGGGACGGGAGATATGTCCGCCGACGCCTGGATCAAGACAACAGACATCACGAACTACGGAAACGGTGAATCTATAATCCAGAAAGAACCCACTAGCGGAACGGGGGGGTACGCCTTGGGCACCTATTCCGGGTATCTCTATTTCATAGGCCTGAGCAGCGGGTCGACTTCCGGGGGTTGGACCGATCCGTCGTGGGCGTTTACTTACAATAGTGGCCCGACATTCATGGCGGACGGAAAGTGGCACCACGTGGCTGTGACCGTCGCCCGCTCCAACACCTCGGGCGGAACGCTGTACGTGGACGGCGTTCCAATACTAGTGTTCGATCCGACGGTGGATGCCGGTTCCTGATCCAATTCCGCGCCGCTGGTAATCGGAGGAAACCAGTTTCCCTTCCTGTTCAACGGCGCCATTGACGAGGTGGAGATTTTCAATCGCGCGCTATCCGGCGCCGAGGTGGGGCAGATCTTCGCAGCGGGGGCGTTCGGGAAGTGCAAGCCCGCGGCGGCGACGGTGACGGATACGGTCACGACAATTCCGGCGAATCTGCAGGTGACCATCGACGGCGGGCCGCAGGTGACCGCGCCGCAGACGGTGAGCTGGGTTCCGGCCAGCAGCCACGCGCTGGGAGCGCCAACGCCGCAGCTCAACGGGGCCGGTGACACGCAATATACGCTCAGCACGGTCACACCGTGGACCGCGACCGTGGGAATCATCACTTCCGCCGGGGCCGTGGCGTCGGCGCCGGCTACCCCGTCGACTTATACGGCGAATTTCAACACCGCGTACAAGGTGACGCTGGTGCTGAACGGTTGCGCCGTCGGAAACGAAAACGTGACGGGGCTGGCCCCTGGCAATCCCGTCTTTGTGGCGGCCAACTCGCTGGTGAACGTGATTGTTTCGGCGATTTCGCCCAACGTGTTCCAGAGCATCGTGGCGGTCCCGGCCACCAACGCGACCGTGGCGTCAAGCGGCGTCACGATCAACCCGCTGACCGGCCCGGTCACCATCACGGCGACCTGCGTCGCGCCAGTGAACGTGACGCTCACCGTGGCGACGAATCCCACCGGCCTCCAGGCGCGCATCGGAACCACCGGCTCGTATGCGGCGGCTCCGATCAGCCAACAGGTGCCGGCGAATCAGACGCAGACCATCAGCGTGACGACGCCGCAGTTCGTCACCGCCACCGGCATCGGCTACAGTTTCAGCGGCTGGTCCACAGGTGGCTCGACCGCTACCACGACGGTGCAGCCGGCCTCGAACTTCACGGCCACCGCTAACTTCGTGGTTGCCTGTTACGCGCTGACGGTCAACGTGCTGCCCGCGGGCAGTGGAACGGTGAGTGTCAACCCGGCGACCGGCGGCTTGAGCGGGTTACCATCGAACTGCTACGCGCCGGGCACGGTCGTGATTCTCACGGCGGCCGGCGCCAACGGGAACGTGCTCCAGAGCTGGACCGGCGCCACCGGAACCGGCAACACGGCCACCGTTACCGTGAACGGAGCAACCACGGTCACGGCGAACTTCGCACAGCCGCCGAATGTGGTGTTCTCGCTGACGTCGCGCGCCGGCGGCAATTTGTCGATGGATGTATCCAATACAGGAGCCACGACGGCGACCAACGTGAAGATCATATCGATCACCAACATCACGCCGTCGACGATCGTATATGACCCGGCGTTCTTCACGCTTCCCGTCCTGGTGCCCGGAGGGGCCAGTGTTCCTACAGGGGCGCACGGCGGCTTCAACCTGCTGTTCGTGGTCAACGGATCTACCAGTTTCACCACGTCGTTCAGCTTCGTGATCACGGCGTCCGCGGACAACGAGGCGCAGTTTACGCAAACGATTATTGTGCCGTAAGGCAAACGGGGTGCTGCCCGTCAGCCCCACGAATGGGAAGCCTTCGGTGAAGATGGGTGACCTGAAGGTGGTGAAGTGATTTTTCGCTTGACCTGAATGTGTTTTAGTACGATCGATTTAGCGTGGTTTCGAGGATTGGGTTGGCAGTGGTGCTTGTGGACTACGCTATCAAATGTGCAAGAGGACCGGCGCGACACGCTACGCGCGATTGCGCCTTCCCGAGCGCACGATCCAGTCGCGGAACATGGCGGCGTAAGCGCGGGCTTCGGGGTCGGTGCGAAGCTGTTCGACGGCGAAACGCATCTTCCTTCCCCAGTTGGGATATTGCCAGGTGGTGGCGGGGAGGTTCTGCTGGTGAAGTTCCTTGGTGAGGTCTTCCTGGTTAATCGCCAGCAGTTGCGAAGGGGTCAGGGCAAGGAAACCGACGATGGCGTGGTGCAGCGGGCCGCTCAATTCCGGCCAGGCGGCGGCGGCGCGCGGAGCGTTGGGCGGCAACAGTTCCTGCGCGAATAACAGGTCGAGCATCTTCTGCTTCTCGGCGGCGCGGGTGGCGGACTGGCGGCGGAACTCGGCATCGCCGATGGTCGAGGCGGCGCGGCGCGCCGCGATATCGGCCCCGGCCCAGTAGCCGGCCAGCGTCGGCAAGTCGTGGGTGGTGGAGGAGACCAGCGCCTGCCGCGGGTACTCTTCGTGGCGGCGGAATTCGCCGCGCTCGTTCTTCTCGAAATAGAACAGGCGGTAACTGAGGATGCCGAAGCGCGCCAGCGTTTCGCGCACGGACGGCTCTACGGTTCCGAGGTCCTCGCCGATTACGACCACCTGGTTGCGGACGCTTTCGAGCGCCAGGATACGGACGAAATCCTCGGAACTTTCGCGGACGTAAGCGCCTTGGGTGGCATCGGAACCGTCGGGAATCCAGTAGAGGCGGAAAAAGCGCATGACGTGGTCGATGCGCAGGGCGCCGCCGTGACGGCAGTTCTTGCGGATGGATTCGGCGAACAGGCGATATCCGTCTTCGCGGTGATGGCGGACGTTGGGCGGAGGAAAGCCCCAGTCCTGGCCCTTGGGAGAGAAGTCGTCGGGGGGCGCGCCGACGCGGCAGCCGGCGGCGTAGAAGGGGCGGTGGGCCCACAGGTCCGAGCCGAAGCTGTCGGTGGCGAGAGCCAGATCGTGGTACAGCCCGATGGAGAGATGGCGGTCGCGCGCGTGGCTCTGGGCGCGGCTCAACTGGATGTCGATCTGCCACTGGAGAAACTGGTAGAACAGGACGCGGCGCCAATATTTTTTGCGGTACGCGGCCACTTCGGCGGAAGCGGGGTCCCGATCGGCGGCAGGCCAGTGGGGCCAGTTCCAGGCTTGCGGATCCTGGCGACGGATGTGTTCATCGAGAGCGCAATAGACGGCGAAGTTCTCGAGCAGTGCGCCTTCACGGTGGAGGAAGGCCTGGAAGCGGCGGGCGCGCGGCGAGGCGGTGCGCCACTCGCGCCGCAGGAAGTCCAGGAACATCAGCTTGAGGAAGCGCAGCTTGAGCTCGGCCACGCGTTCATATTCGACAAACGGGGCGGCGCGGAGGGAATCGAGCGAGTTCTGCACGGTGGCCGACTGCCACAACTCGCGGGCGCGGCGGCAGCGCGGGAAATCTTCCAGCGCTTCGACATCGAGATAGAGGTAGTTCTGATAGAAGGTGGAGTTGGGGAGGTAAGGGCTGGTGTTGAACGGGCGGCGGTTGTGGATGGCGTGAAGCGGGTTGAGAGCCACGAAGCCGGCTTCCAGATCTTCGGCGACGAAATCGATGACGCCGAGGAGATCGCGGAAATCGCCGCAGCCCCAGTTTCGCGCGGAGCGCACGCCATAGAGGCTGACGGCGAGACCGGCGGCGCGGCCGCCCTGGCCCAGGTGCGGCGAGACGAATGCGTGGTCCGGTGTGACGATAAGGCGGGTGGAGGCGGTAGCGGCGCCCAGCGTCAGGGTGACCTGGTGATAGCCAAGCGGCAGGGTCAGCGGCAGGCGGGCCTGCTTGCGCACCCAGGTGCGCCCATCCATTTCGATGTGGGCGGCCTGTGCGAGTTCCCAGAGGTTCAGTTCCAACTCGGCGGTGTGGCCATCCTCCTGGCGAACCAGCAGGCGGGCCCGATCGCCGAGCGATTCGGCGGGCACGTTAATAGGGAGTTCCGGGGCAGCCGATTCGGACAGGACCACGGCGGGGGGCAAGAGGCGCTCCCATTCGTGGCGCGTCAGCGCGGCGAGCGAACTACGCAGTTCTCCGGCATTGGCGGCAGGGACTCCCAGCGTCGCCAGGATGGACTGGCGGACCGCAACGGTGGTTTCATGATACTTGCCCCAGATATCCCAGTAGCCGGGCTCGATTCCACAGGCGGCAGCGGCGCGGTCGAGTAATTGCTCGAAGGTCTCATCGGCCATGAACAGTTCAGGCTAACATCAGGGCGCGCAGCCGTGTCAGCAGGTCCGGGAAAGCCGCGGGCGCGCGTTTGAGGTCGTGGCCCGCGCCCGGTATGGCGAGCAGGCCGGTACGGGACGGGATGAGCGCGAGCGCGGCGCGTATCTCAACGAGCGAGCCGAAGGGGTCGGCGGATCCGTGGACGAATAGCGCAGGAGCGCGTAGATCGGGGAAAAAGGCGGTGCGCGGCTGATCGGGCCTGGCGGGCGGGTGGAGCGGATAGGAGAGCAACAGCAGGGCGTCGGCGAGCGCCGGATGCTCCGCGGCGGCCATGGCGGTCTGGCGGCCGCCGTAGGAGTGGCCGCCGGCGCAAACGCGGTCCGCGCGCAATTCCTTGAGTGCGGAGACCGCGCTGGCGATGCCCTGGCGATCGCGCGCCGCGGCGGCGGGGAACGGCGGACCCTTGGGGCGTTGCTGGCGGAAAGGGAGATCGTACCGCAGCACCAGGAAACCGGCCTGGGCGAAGGCTCGGGCCAGCAGGACCAGCAGCGGGGCATGGCAGTTTGAGCCGGCGCCGTGGGTCAGAGCCAGCGCCTGTCCGGTGGGCTGGGCCGGTTGGTGGAGCACGCCGCGGACAAGGTTTTGTTCGAAAGGGCTCTCCACGGCCGCCGGGCTATTCCTTTTTCTTGAGGAGGTGATCGTTCTCCTGAATGAACTGGCGGATGCTGTCGGCCAGTCCCAGCAGCTTGTCCCATTGCTCGCGATAGAGCGTGACGGGAAAACGGCCGAGGCCGTATACGGAGAGACCGCCTTTCTCGCTGACTTTCAGAGACATCTGCCCGCGCGCGGGCCGCTTCAACGCTTCGTTTTCGGCGCGCAAGCGTTCGACTTCGGCTTTCAATTCTTCTTCAGAGGACATGGCTTTATTTCAGTGATACCACACCGGGACGTGTTAGGCTGAAATTCTCTTTGCCATTCTCTTCGCCATGCCCTCGTTCGATTCCATCCTTTTCGATTTTGACGGCGTGCTGGCCGACACCGAACCGGTGCATTGCGCCTGCTGGGCGGAGGTGCTGGCCACCGTGGGAGTCACGCTGACCTGGGAGTTTTACCGCCGGCAGTGCGTCGGCATCGACGACCGCGACATGCTGCGCATGCTGGCCACGCAGTCCGACCCGCCGCACAATTGGGACGACCTGTGGAAGCTCTATCCGGCGAAAAAGCGGTTGTTCCTGGCGCGCATGACCAGGAATCCGCCGTTCGACCCTGCGCTCGCCGGCTTTCTGGAGGGCTTGCACGGGCGGTACAAAATGGCGGTGGTGAGTTCCAGTTCCTCGGCGGAGATCGAGCCCATGCTGGCAGCCGGGGGATTGCGCCCATACTTCGCGACCATCGTGGGCGCGGAGAGCGTGAAGCGCTACAAACCGGCGCCCGACCCTTACCTGCTGGCCGCCGAACGCCTGGGCTCGCGCGCGCCGCTGGTAGTGGAGGATTCCGAGGCCGGACTGGCCAGCGGGCGAGCGGCCGGCTTTAAGGTGCTACAGATTAACCATCCCGCAGAGGTACCGGAGGTGGTCGGACGGAGGCTCTCAAAGTGCCCAAGCTGAGAGCGGAGCGGCCGGCAACTGGTACGCTAAGAGAAGTGTCTCCTGCCAAGCCCAAGAAAAAAGCGGCCGAGACGTTTCGCAGCGTCCGTCCACTCCTGATGGATCTGGTGCGCCCGCGGCGCGGCAAACTGGCGCTGGGCTTCGGCCTGATGTTGATCAACATCGCCATGAGCGTGGTGCTGCCCGGAGCGCCCAGGTATCTGCTCGACAATATCATCGCCAAGGGCCAGCACTATCTGCTGACGCCCCTGGTGCTGATAGTTTTTGGGGCCACCATCATTCAAGGGGTCACTTCGTTCTCGCTCACGCAGTTGCTCTCCAAAGAGGGGCAGCGGCTGATCGCGCAATTGCGGCGCCAGGTGCAGGAGCACGTGGGCCGGCTGCCGGTGGCCTACTACGACTCGAACAAGAGCGGGGCGCTGGTTTCGCGCATCATGAGCGACGTGGAAGGGGTGCGGAACCTGATTGGCACGGGCCTGGTGGATTTCGTCGGCGGAATCCTGAAAGCCCTGGTGTCTTTGGTGATCCTGCTGCGCATCAGCGCTTTAATGACGGGACTGGCGTTGTTCTTCATCGCGGTTTTTTCGTTGACGCTGCAGACGGCTTTCAAGAAGATCCGGCCAATCTTCCGCGAACGCGGAAAAATCAACGCCGAAGTGCAGGGACGCCTCACCGAATCTCTCGCCGGCGTCCGCGTGGTAAAGGGATATCACGCCGAGGCCGAAGAGGCCAGCGTGTTTTCGGGCGGAGTGCAGCGGCTGCTCGACAACGTGCTGAAGTCGCTCACCGCCATCTCCCTGATGAGCCTTTCGGCCACTTCGCTGATGGGGATCGTGGGCGGCACCGTGATGTACGTGGGGGCGCGGCAGATCATGGCCCACACCCTGACCATCGGCGAATTCATGTCGTTCACCATGTTCCTGGCCATGTTGGTTGCGCCCATGTTCCAGGTGGTGGGCATCGGGACGCAGTTGACCGAGGCGCTGGCGGGCCTGGACCGAACCCAGGAAGTGCTGCACGAGAAGCCGGAAAACGAAGACCCGCACCGAACCCAACCGGTGGGCACGATCCGCGGCGACATTGCTTTCGAGCACGTCAACTTCTCCTACGATCCCGGGAAGCCGGTGCTGTACGATGTGAGCTTTGAATCGCAGCCCGGAACGGTCACGGCGCTGGTGGGGCCGTCGGGATCGGGCAAATCGACCATCATCAGCCTGATCGCGGCGTTTCACGAGCCAACCGAAGGAGTGATCCGGGTGGATGGCACGGACCTATCCACCGCGCAGTTGTACGCCTACCGCACGCAACTGGGCGTAGTGCTGCAGGACACCTTCCTGTTCGACGGCACGATTCGCGAAAACGTGGGTTTCGCGCGGCCGCGGGCCACCGAAGCCGAAATTCTGGAGGCCTGCCGGATCGCACACGTGCACGAGTTCGCGGAGAAGTTCGATAAGAAATACGAAACCGTGGTGGGGGAGCGCGGCGTGAAGCTTTCCGGCGGGCAGCGGCAGCGCGTTTCCATCGCGCGCGCGATCCTGGCGGACCCGCGCATCCTGATTCTGGACGAAGCCACTTCGAGCCTGGATTCGGAATCGGAAGCCGCCATTCAAGCAGGGCTGTCGTATTTGATGAAGGGCCGCACGACGTTTGTGATTGCGCACCGGCTCTCGACGATCCGGCGCGCGGACCAGATCCTGGTGGTGGAGTCCGGCCGGATTCTGGAACGGGGCACGCACGAAACGCTGTACGCGGCGCACGGCCGGTACTACGATTTGTACACGCGCCAGCACGGCATCGACGCCAACCTGTTTTTGGCGCCGGGCGAAGGCGACAGCGTGCCGGAAGATGCGGCGCGGCCGCGGCTGGCGGGCGCGGCGGCGCCCACGGCGGCCTCGCTGCTGCGGGGCGGCACGGCGTAGGGGCTCCGCTCGCCGGGCTTCGTCGCGATGGCCCTAACATCAGGGCATGGTGTTGCGATACGCTGAATCCTGTGCGGCCATGAAGACGCAGAATGCCGACCATCAAGAACATTCCCGGACTGTACCGGTTTTTCTTTTACAGCTTCGACTGCAATGAGCCCGGGCATGTACACGTTCAACGTGAGAACAAGGTCCGCCAATACTGGCTCAAGCCCCTGGTGCTGGGCCGCAACGATGGTTTTTCCGGGCGAGAATTGAATCAGATCCGTGCCCAGATAGCACTCAACCTGGAGGCGGTTTTGGAGGCTTGGCATGAGCATTGCGGCTAACGTCGAGGCTCGTATTCAACTCGGCCGAGCCGCAGTCCGGATCTTTGCCGCCAATGATCGCATGAACCAGGTTCTTATCGAACATCTTGACCCTACCGCCTGGAGAGCCAAACCGCCCGGCAAGGCCCGCACCATTGCGGCGATCTTCACGCACATGCACAATGTCCGCTCCAAGTGGGTCAGGCTTACAGCTCCGCACCTGAAGGTGCCACCACAGCTCAACCGCGCGCACTGCACGCCGCAGCAGGCCCGTGCGGGATTGGCCGAGAGCGCCGCTCGCTGCGCGGAGATGCTCGCCGAAGCGCTCGGCGGTTGCGGGGGCCGCGTCGAGAAGTTTCGCAGAGACGGCTGGGCTGCGCCTTGGCCGGTTGGCCTGGAAATGCTGTGCTACATGCTTTCTCACGAAGCCCACCATCGCGGGCAGGTGTGTATGCTCGCGGATCAGCTCGGATTCCCGTTGCCGAACGAGGTGGCGTACGGGATCTGGAATTGGGAAAAGCTGTGGAAAGAGTGCGGGTCGCCTGGCGGCCCCGGCTACGATTCTTAAGGAATCGCTCAAGGGCACAGGCCGCCCGGGGATGGGCTGCGATGGTGGAGACATCGAGCCCCAGCCGTTGGGGTTGTTGGAGAAGCTCCGGGCGGCGGCAGCGGTCAGAAGCGGGCGCCCGAATCCCGTGTGTGGGAGGGCGCTGCCGTAACGTGGCCCCGAGCCATCACCACACACCGCTTCGGATTGTGGGCGGTTGACGGCGGACTCGGAAACTATGCTGAGTGGGTAGTCCGCCGGATCGGGAACGAAAAACGCCCTTCCTGGAAAATGGGGCGGCTGCACGTTGAAGGCGGGCCAGGCTTCTACCGGCGTCGCATCGGTAATGAGTAGTCGCCTAGGGTTTATCGACGAATCCACAGGGGTAATCGGAAGTTCTGGGCGAGCGACGGCGTGCTCGGAAGAAATCTTGTCACTCTCTGAGCAGCAGGGGTTCGCTGGGCCGGATAACGCCCTTGCCGGAAACTGACCGACTGCCGAAAATCTTCTCACCATTGAGTCGAGAGGCGATGTAAAATTCTATCCTTCTCCGAGCTTGACGGCCCTCGCTAGTTGCCTAGAGAAGACGAATGCGATACATCGCAGCCATCGCCGGTATTTCCCTGCTCGTGGTTATCCTGTGGGACGGGTTCGAGACTATCATTTTGCCCCGGCGGGTCACGCGCCGTGTACGGCTGACGAGGCTTTTCTATCGCTGCACCTGGATTCCCTGGTCGGCTGTGGCCAGGTGGATGAAGCCCGGAAAACGCCGGGAAACATTTCTCAGCATTTACGGGCCGCTCTCTCTTTTGCTGCTCTTTTTCATGTGGGCGGTGGGATTGATCTTCAGCTTCGCCTTGCTCCACTGGGCCGCCGGGTCCGCAGAGGTTTCGTTCCGCGAATCGTCCACCTTTTGGACTGACTTGTACATGAGCGGGACGACCTTCTTCACGCTTGGTCTCGGCGACATCACCCCGCACACCCGGGCGGCGCGGTTTATTACCGTGCTTGAATCAGGAACAGGCTTCGGCTTCCTCGCCATTGTCATCTCTTACCTGCCCGTGCTTTACGGCGCCTTTTCGCGGCGAGAAGTGAATATCTCGCTTCTGGACGCGCGTGC
>JBEKDA010000089.1:0-13324 GCA_050014595.1 Bryobacteraceae bacterium | reverse complement strand
TCGGCAATTCGGAGCAACCGTCACCCTATCGACTATCGCGCTTCGGAAAAATCTTCCGTTAGGTTCAGGGAAAGGTGTGTTTTCCCTTGACAAGCCCTTATCATGGATGTCCCACTTCAGTAAACCGTATTGGGGCTACGCCAAATCTTCCGCGCGAATGGGCAGTTGGCGGATGCGCTTGCCGGTGGCGGCGAAGATGGCATTGCACACGGCGGGGGCGATGCCGGGCGTACTGGCTTCGCCGATGCCGCCGGGTGCCGCGGTGCTGGGAACCAGGTGGACTTCCACTCGGGGCATCTCATCGATGCGGACCACGTCGTAGTCGAAGAAGTTGCTTTGCTCGACACGGCCGTTCTTGATGGTGATGCCGCCCTTCAACGCGGCGGAAAGTCCAAAAGTGATTCCGCTTTCGATCTGCTGCGCCACGCCGGCGGGGTTCACCACCTGGCCGCAATCGACGGCGCAGACTACGCGGTGGATTTTGAGTTTGCCCTTGACCACCGAGACCTCGGCGATCTGAACGGTGTTGCTGCCGATGTTGTTGGCGACGGATATGCCGAGCGAGTGTCCGGCGGGAAGCGGTTTCGCCCAGCCGGCTTTTTCGACGGCCAATTCGAGCGCGGCCAGCGTGCGCGGCGATTTGGCGAGCAGGCGGCGGCGCAGTTCAACGGGATCTTTTCCGCCGGCGTGAGCCATTTCGTCGATGAACGATTCGCCGAAGAACACGTTCTGCGAGTAGCCGACGGAGCGCCAGTAGCTGACGGGAATGCCGGGATCGACGTTGTGATAGTCCACCTGCATGTTGGGCAGCGTGTAGGGGCCGTTGTGAATGCCTTCGACCGCTGTGCCGTTGCCGCCAAACATGGTGCAGGCGATGGCGGTGGTCCAGACGGAGGGCCAGCCCTCGGCGTCCAGGCCGGCGGCGAATTTGCAGTAAGACGCGGGACGATAGGCGTCCTGCTGCATGTCGTCTTCGCGGGTCCAGGTGAGTTTGACGGGACCGCCGATAGCTTTGGAGATTTCGACGGCTTCGCCCATGTAATCCTCGCGGGCGCGGCGGCCGAAACCGCCGCCCATGTATTCGGTGTAGACCGTGACCTTGTCGGGCGGCAGGCCGGTCCTGCGCGCGCCGACAGCGCGGGCGGTGCTCTGGCCCTGCGTGGAGGCCCAGATTTCGCAGGAATCGGGCTTCACCCAGGCGGTGCAGTTGAGCGGCTCCATGGGCGCGTGGGCGAGGTAAGGCGTCTGGTAGACGGCCTCCAGTTTTTTGGCGGCGGTGGCGAGCGCGGCGGCCGGATCGCCGTCCTTGCGCATGGACGCGCCGCCGCCTTGCTCGACGGCGTCGATGAACGACTTGGTGATGCCGGGGGTGCTGAAGGCGGCCACTCCGCCTTCGTTAAACTGCACCGTGAGCTTGCGGCGGCCTTCCATGGCGGCCCAGGTATTCTCGGCCACGACGGCGACGCCGCTCGAAATCTGCACCACGTCCTTTACGCCGGGGACGGCTTTGGCTTTGGTGGCGTCGAAGCTCGCGACCTTGCCGCCGAAAACGGGGCAGCGCTCGATCACCGCGTAGAGCATGCCGGGCAGGCGGACGTCGAGGCCGAAAGTCGCGGAGCCATCCACTTTGGACGGCGTATCGAGGCGCTTGGTGGGCTTGCCGATGATCTTGAACTGCGACGGGTCCTTGAGCGCGACGCCGGTGGGGACCGGAAGCTTGGAAGCGGCGTCGGCGAGGCTGCCATAGCTGAGGCGCGCGTTGGTAGCGGTGTTGACGACCACGCTCGATTCGGCGCGGCACTGGGATTTATCGACGCCCCACTGTTGCGCGGCGGCCTGGACGAGCATTTCGCGCGCGCCGGCGCCGGCCTGGCGCAGAGTGGTCCACGAAGAGCGAATGCTCTGGCTGCCGACCACGCCCTGGTTGGCGCCGTACTCGCGGCTGACGCCGGGGAACTCGGTGCGGATTTTGGTCCAATCGCATTCGAGCTCTTCGGCGAGTAGCATGGAAAGCGATGTGACGGTGCCCTGCCCCATTTCGGCCTTGTGGATGAAGAGCGTCACTCTGTCGTCGGAGCCGACGTGCACCCAGGCGTTGAGCTTGGAATCGGTGGAGGCGCCGGCGGCGGCCTTGTTGCGCTCCGGGATGTAGAAGCCCACCAGCAGCCCGCCGGCCGCGGCAGCGCTGGTGCGGAGGAAGCTGCGGCGATTGAGGGCGGCGTTCATCGGGCACCTCCCGCGGCGCGTTTGATGTCGGCCGCGCGGTGGATAGCGCGGCGTATTTCTTCATAGGTCCCGCAGCGGCAGATGTTGTTGCGCATGGCTTCGTCGATATCGGCGTCGGTGGGGTTCCCGGTTTTGGAAAGCAGCGCGGCTGCGGTCATGATCTGGCCGGATTGGCAGTAGCCGCACTGCGGAACGTCCTCCTCGATCCAGGCCCGCTGGATTGGATGGCTGCGGTCGGGCGAAAGGCCCTCGATGGTGGTGATTTTCTTGCCGGCGACGGCGGAAATGGGGGTCACGCACGATCGCACGGGCTGGCCGTCGATATGGACGGTGCAGGCGCCGCACAGCGACATGCCGCACCCGAACTTGGTGCCGGTCATGCCGAGCGAGTCACGCAAGACCCAAAGCAGCGGCATGGCGGAGACGGCGTCCACGGACTGCGGTTTGCCGTTTAAGGTGAACTTGACTGCTGGCACAGCTTACCCTCCTCTGAGTGCACTCGTTAGAGAGAGTATATGCCAACGGCGGGGCGGGTGGTGCTTGCTCGGCTCGCGTGGTGGGTCTTCGGGCGAAAAGGGGACGCAGTTTC
The DNA here is from genome assembly GCA_050014595.1 of Bryobacteraceae bacterium. Classification (GTDB taxonomy): domain Bacteria; phylum Acidobacteriota; class Terriglobia; order Bryobacterales; family Bryobacteraceae; genus PALSA-129. The sequence continues at coordinate 10,509 of JBEKDA010000089.1, read as the reverse complement.
GAACGGCCTTTCTGGCCCGCTAACGGTCAACGCGCACCAATCGACCCGGCTCGATTGCCTGAATGCTGACGATGCAACTTGGGACTAGAGGCATCAGGTCCACAAGCCGGTTTGACTTGGCGCGAAAAATGATGACCGCGATTTTCCTGCCTGTGAGGTTCTGCTCGTATTCGAGGCCTTTGTCCATCGTCAGGAAGACTTCGAATCCTCCGTCCTCGGCCAACGAGAGCAAGGCCCCGTTCTTCCTGCCGGCAAGCCCGGCCTCTGGCACGGTGTGGCATTCAAATTCGGGGAGTGCGTACTTGAGCTTTCGGGGGAGACACTCGTCCACAAGGACCTTCATCCCAGTTGGCCAACGAGCAGCGACTTGGCGTATTCCAGCGCGGCGACGGCGGATTCCTTGGACACGGTGGGAAAGTCATCGAGGAACTCATCCAGCGTCTGTCCGCCTTCCAAATAGTCCAGCAGGGCCTGGAACGGGACACGCGTGCCTCGGAACACGGGAGTCCCACCCAATATGTCCCGGTCCCTGACGACGACCTCATCGACACGTGAGATTTTCATATGCCCTCGGACATAGTGTATCTCTTAACCAATAGAGCCAGAGTAGACCCGTGTCCCGGCCCTGGCGTCGCCGTGGTAGACTCCGCACGTGATGCGACGTCGAACTTTTCTCACTCTCGCGCTGGCTGCCGCCGTTTCGGCGGGGCTGGCGCATGCCGCGGCGGACACCATGGCGTTTACGGTTTCCATGCCGCAGCCGGCCACCCATACGCTGCATGTGACTTTTCGCTGCGAAGGGTTGAAGGGCGAGTTGCAGGATTTCAAAATGCCGGCGTGGTCGCCGGGATATTACGGGATCGGCGACTACTCGCGCAACGTATCGAACTTCCGCGCGGAGGATGGCGCCGGACATGCGCTGCCGTTTGAGAAGACGGCGAAGAATACATGGCGCGTGGTGGCGGCGAACGCGCCTGTGGTCGTGCTGAACTACGACGTGTTCGGCGCCACTTCGTTCGCGGCAAACACCTATGTGGGCGAAGACCGCGCGTATCTTTCGCCATCGGGAGTGTTCGTACACGTGGCGGGCGAGGTCCAGCACCCCGTGACGGTGACCATTCAACTACCGTCGATTTGGAAGCAAATCGCGACGGGTCTCGAACCGGTGAAAGGCAAGCCGGGGTTGTTTGCGGCGGCGAACTTCGACGTGTTGTACGATTGCCCGATCCTGATGGGCAACCAGGAGTATTTGCAGTTCGCGGTGAAGGGCGTGCCGCACTACGTGGCCATCGAGAACGTGAAAGAAGACGTGGACCGGACGAAAATGTTGGCGGACCTGAAGGCCATGGTGACGGCGGCCACGCAGTTGATCGGCGACGTGCCATATCAGCACTACACCTTCCTCATGATGGGACGCGGGGGCGGCGGGATCGAGCATTCGAATTCGTCGTCGAATCAGTTCGACGGCAACAGTCTGAGCACGCCGACCGGGTACCTGCGTTGGTTGAGCTTCATCTGTCACGAGTACTTCCATAACTTCAACGTGAAGCGCATACGGCCGATTGCCCTGGGGCCGTTCGATTACGACCAGGAGAACCTCACGAATATGCTGTGGGTGTCGGAAGGACTGTCGGTGTATTACCAGGACCTGGTGCTGGTGCGGGCGGGGTTGATGACCAAGGAGCAATATCTGGACAAGATGGCGGCGGCGATCGGTTCGTTCGAGAATGCCTCGGGACACCATTACCAGTCGGCCACGGAATCGAGCTGGAACACCTGGAGCACGGGATCGGGAATCGGCGGCGACCGGAATACCACGATCTCCTATTACAACAACGGGGCGATGTTGGGCGCCATGCTGGATCTGAAGATCCGCGCCGGCAGCCAGAATCGGAAGTCGCTCGACGATGTCATGCGAGGGCTGTACAAGAAATACTATTTGGAAAAGAAGCGGGGCTTTACGGACGCCGAATTCCGGCAGGAGTGCGAGAGCGCGGCGGGCGGCGGCATGGCGGAAGTGTTCGAGTACGCGGCCACTACCAAGGAAGTGGATTACGCAAAGTACTTCGCGCTGGCGGGGCTGAAGCTGGACTCGACGGCGGCGGAAGAGCCGGGCGCGTACCTGGGAGTGGATACGCACACGCAGGAGCTGCCGCCGAGCGCGGTGCCGGTGGGTGGCGGGCGCGGCGCCGCGGGCGGCGGAAGAGCCGGGCAGGCGATTGGGGCGGCTGCCGGTGGCGCAGCGCGCGGCGGCGGTGGCGGCGGACGAGGCCGCGGGGGCGTGCCGATGACGCAGTTGGCGGTGACGGATGTGGCGGCGGGATCGCCGGCGGAAGCGGCGGGGCTGAAGGCCGGGGACCTGATTCTGGAAGTGGATGGGTCGGCGGCGGCTACGGCGGCGGTGTTGAACGATGCGCTGACGGCGAAGAAAGCCGGGGACAAGATCAAGCTGCGGATCTCGCGCGGCGGGCCGGAGCAGCAGATCGAGGCAACCCTGGTGGGCAACGTCAAGAAGACATACAGCCTGGCTCCGATGGCGGGAGTCACAAACGCGCAGTCAGGGATTCTGAATAGCTGGTTGAGGGCGGGGCAGTAGGACCGGAGGGGTGGGGCGGACCCCAGGTCCGCGGTCGGCCCCCTGGCCGACCTGCTGGCTGTTGAATGAGGTCGAGTTCAGTGTGAGGATGCGGGTCCAGGGGGACCCGCGCGGACCAGGGGGTCCGCCGCACAGCACACTTGCGATAGCAGCACGGTGGGAATGCGTGAGGGGTCGGAGAGGCGCAAGTAGAAATAGGCGATGCCGGCCAGACCAAGCATCAGGTCGGGGGTTTCGTTGGCGGCGGGGAGGCCGCAGGGCCAGGGTAGGCGGCGGCGTTCGAAGAGGTCGATGGCTTCTTGCGCGACTCGCTCGGCAGTGGCGAGCCAGGTTTCTTCCCCTAAGACTTGGGAAGCGTGGATGAGGAAATCGGCGTTTCCCAGCTTGCCGTGGCAGAGCGAGTAATTGGCGGGCGCCATCGCGGGGTCGGTCGTGCGAGCGAGGGCGATGCGGGCTTCGGTCAGGCACTGGTCGTCTTTCAGGATCTGCCAGGCGCGCAGGCGGGAGAAGCCGATGCCGACCGCGCCGTGACACCAGAGCGCGGGATATTGCGTGGGCTCTTCGCGGAAGTCGGGCCAGGCTTGCCGGTGCGGATCGAAGCAGGTTCGCTCATAGCGGAAGGCTTCCAGGGCGGCGGCGCGGAAGCGCTCTTCGCGGATGATCTGCCAGAGTTCGAGCAGCGCCCAGGCGATGCCGGCGGCTCCGTGCGAGATGCCGGTACAGTTGCGCACGGCGCGGATGGTTTTCCAACTCCAACCTTCCTCGGCGCGGGTGGCTTGGGAGAGCAGCAGGTCGCCGTGGCAGACCGCGGTTTCGAGCAAGCGGGCATTGCCGCCGGCGCGGTAAAGGCAGAGTAAGACGATGATGGCGCCGGCGCTGCCGCCGATGAGATCGAACATCTCCGGGCGTAGCGCGGCGGCTTCGAGGGCCTGGGTCTCGTCGATCTCGCGGCCCATTTGCGAGGCGGCGAAGAGGATTCCGGGAGCGCCGGCGTACAAACCCGAACCAGCGACCGGCAGTTTGGAGAGCGCATGGCGCAGGGCGGCTTCGGCGGTGAGGCGGAAGATGCGCTCGCCGGTGACTTCGGCGAGCCGCCACAACGAGAGCGCGATGCCGGCCGTTCCATCGTAGAGAAGCGGGCCGAGAGAGGCGTGGACCGTGGCGCGGCCCTCGGCGCGGTCGGCGGTCCAGTTGCAGCGCCCGCGGCTCCAAAGCGCATCGCGGCACAGGCGCGCGCCGATCCGTTCCGCGACCTCGAGGTAGGAAGCTCTCATGCGGCGGGAAAAGGGAACTCGTAGGTTTCGGGCGATGCGGGGCCGAGCCACGGCGTGTCGAGCGAAATCCCGCGCTGTTCGAACTGGCGGCGCAATTCGTCCAACCGTTGTGCCACGGGCTGGCCGTGCGAGCGAGTGACGGCCTCCGCCAGGATGCGGGAGCGATGGCTGCCGAAACTGTCGCCTGGGTCTTCGGCGAACCCGAGCCCGTGGGCCACCGGTTTGGTAAACAGCGGCACCGTGCCGCGCAGCCACGGGCGGACCGTGGGATAGATCTTCTCGATGAGCATCGCCACGATGGGGTAGGATCGCCGGCTGACGTAGAGAATGGCCGGATCGCGCCGCGAGTAGTGCGCCACGTGGCGGAGGCACTTGAACCGGAACGGCACCTGGAAGCGGTTGAATTCCCGCGTGAGCGTCTCCATCAGGAGGGTCACGCCCTGGGGCGCGATATTCCAATAAATGCGCAGGGTGGGAACGTTGGCGCCAAGTTCTTCGAGGGCTTCGCCGAACGCGAAGTAGAAGGCTTTTTGCAAATCGGGACTGCCGGGTGCGATGAAGACGGTGATGGCATCGTCGGGATCGGGTCCGCGGTCGAGGCCGCGGGTGGTGACGTACTCGCCCGGGAGGAACGAGCGGGCGGCGCGGCCTTTGCGCGCGAGCACCAGGCCGTCTTCCAGGCGCTGGTCGATGGTCCAGCCTTGCTCCCACGCGGGGCGGCTTTGGTTGGCGGCGATCAAGGCGGGGAGGATGTCTTCGCTCCCGGCGATTGTGGGTGGTGGCGGATCGAGCATCGAGTGGTTATAGCAGCGATCGCAGAGCAGCCGGGCGAGTTTGGCGGTGTCCTCTATCCGCGGCCATTCGGCGGCCATGATGGCTTCTAGCTCGCGGCGCATGTTTTGGCCCCCAGCAAGTCCCCGGCGGCGCGCTCGGGGCGCGTCAGGATGTTCAGGCTGGCCTGCGCCAGACGGACGGCGCCGGCGGTAATCTCGTCGGCTCGGATTAAAGCTTCATAGGCGGTCTGCACCATGCGGGCGCCGGCCCAGCGAATCACCGGCACGAGGATATCGGAGACGGCGACGCCGGTTTCGTGCGCGTAGGTTGCCAGGAAGGCCGACAAGGCCGGCCGGATTTCTTCGATGGGATGTTCCTCGGGGGAACGCACCCAGAAGCTCAAATAGGATTGCAGTACCGTGCCGGCGTCCCAGAGCGGGTCGCCCCAGCAAGCGAATTCCCAGTCCACCATCGACAGGCGGTCGCGCGCGGCGGAGACCAGGCAATTGGAAAGTTTCCAATCACCGTGAATCAGGGCCCGCGCGCGCCATTGGCTGGCGAGCGATTCGAGCGCGCGTCCGAAAGCCGGGTAGTTGCGCACCAACCTCACCAGCTCGCGCTGTCCTTCGGTGGCGTCTTCCAGCTTGTCGGGGTCGGCTTCGTGGATCGAGAAGAACCAGGAAACCGCCGCGGGAAAAAGTTGGCTGATTTCCGGGGAGCGCGTTTCGCGATGCAGCGCGGCCATGGCGGTGGCGGCCAGGCGCGCGGTTTCGGGGGAAAAGCGGTCGGGCGCATGATGCAGAGTGGTCTGGTGAGGAAGGAATTTCAGGATGAGGACGGAATGGAGCGGATCGTAGCCGTAGGATTCGGGCACCAGGGGGCGCAGCGGCAGGAAGCGCGGGTCGGTGCGCACGTGCCAGTAGAAAGAGGCCTCGCTGTCGATGGATTCGCGTCCCGCCGGCGTCCACTTCTTGGGTTGCTTGACGAGATACTCGCGCGATCCGCAAGTGACGCCAAAGTTGTAGTTGCGATAGCTCAGATTGCGGACGGTGAACTGGCCGTCCACCACCGCTTCCAGGCCGGCGAAATTCCGCTCGACCAGGTAATGGAGAACGTTCGCCTCCGTCAGGAACATGGGGCGGAAGACTTACGCAACCGGCGGATCGAACCACCCGGCGACACGCGCCTGTTTCTTCTTCTTTTTTTGATCGGTGGTGACGCCGGTGCAACCCTGCGAACAGACGTCCACAAAGGAGCACTGCGGCGCCTCGGTCTGCTCCTCCTTCTTCTTTTTCTTTTTCTTCTTTTCCGGCTCTACGGCGTCGACCACGCTTCGATACTGCTCGAGAATTTCGCCTTCCAACAATTCAGCAGCCACTGCGACGACCCTCCTTTAGGGTTCAAACAGACTATCAGAATCGCGGGGAAAACACAAACCCGCGAGGGGTGCTAGGGGGGCTACCTGGGCGGAAGATTTACGCAACCGGCGGATCGAACCAGCCGGCGACACGCGCCTTTTTCTTCTTCTCGGCTCTACGGCATCGACCACACTTCGATACTCTTCGAGAATCTCGCCTTCCAACAATTCAGCAGCCACTGCGGCGACCCTCCTTCGGGTTCAAACAGACTACCAGAGGCGCGGGCAAAAGACAAACCGGGTCGATGGCCGGGGAAAGAAAGAAGCTCATGGTTTGCCGGTGGAGGGCTTCAGCATCCAGATTTGGCCGGAGCGTTCCAGAAGCGTGACCAGCAGCGCATCGGGGGCCAGGACAACGGGGAGCCAGGCGGAAGGGGAGGTCATGGCGGCGGAGCGAGCGTGGAAATGCGCGACAGCGAAGGGAGGGCCGATGGGCCGCTTGGTGCTGCGGTCCAGTTTCTGCGCCCACACGCAGTTGTGGCCGTCGCGGTCGGAGCTGAAATAGAGCAGGGCGCCGTCGGGCGACCAGTGGGGATTGGGATGGACATCCGGCGATGCGAGCACGCGAATCCACTCGGATTGGGGCGGTGGGAGGTGAGGAGCGAACGGAGCCACGTAGATCGTGAAATCGGTGGCGGTGCGATGGGCGCTGAAAGCCAGCCACTTGCCGTCCGAAGAAATCGACCGCGGGAGGTAGTCCAGGTCCGGAGCGGCAAGGCAGTCCCATTCCTCACCGGAGGCGGCATCCAGGATACCGATGGAGACGCGGGTGGACTTGCGCGTGATCAGGCCCAACTTGCCATCCGGCGACCAGAACCGGAACACGCAGTCGGAACAGAGGCGGCGCGTGGAACTACCATCGAAGTTGGTGAGGAAGCCGCCGGGGCTGTTGCTGTCGTCTTCTCTCCACGCGACTGCGTTTCCGTCCGGAGTGATGCGGGCGTCGGTCTTGCTCTTGCCGCTGGCGGTCAACTGCAACTCGCGCCCATTGGACAAATCTTTGACCCAGACTTCCCATTGGCCGGTGCGGTTGGACAGAATTGCGATTCTTTTTCCATCCGCCGAAACGGATTCTATGACGGTATTGGAGATTCCCTCGGTCAAAGCGCGGCGCTCGCCGGTGAGCTTACCGGTGTTGGGATCCAGCGGAACGCGGTACACGTTTCTCTTGCTGGCAAGACTGGAAAAAACCACCAGGCCGGCTTTGGAGACGGCCGGCGACGCTTCATCGGAGGTTCCGGTAGTGGAACGGCGGGGAGGCGCGAGCACGCTGCCGGTTTTGGGATCGATGCGGATTTCGCCGATGGTTGGGATGTCCCGCGTCTCTGAAGCGAAGTAAACGCGATCGCCGCGCCACGCGAAGGGATCCAGCATGCTGCCGTCTGAAGGCATGGTTGGACAGCGCACCGGCGCACCGCCAGCCACCGGGGCAATCCACCAGTCGCCGGTATTGAAATTGTTGGCGTCCTTCAATCCGACGAAGAGAATCTGCTTGCCATCGGGGCTCCAGACCGGATGCACGGCGGCGGCGAAGTCGGGCCGCAGTTCGCGCGCGGTGGAAGTGGCCAGATCGAAAATGAAAACCTTGCCGTTTCCGGCGCGCAGAGGGAACGGCTGGGCGACACCGGCCCACCAGGCGATCTTGGAGCCGTCGGGCGAGAACCTGGGGCGCCTGCCGTTGCCGGCGATCTTGCGCTCGCGGCCGCCCATGGCGGGGACCATGTAGAGGCCTCCGCCATCGCGCGTCGAGCGAAAGACGATCTGGGTTCCGTCGGGAGAGAAGTCGGGCTCGGAATCGTTGCCAGGGTCGTTGGTAAGGCGCAGGGGCTCGCCGCCGGCTACCTGTTTGACCCAGATATCGAGGTTGCCTTCGCCGCTGCGATCGGAGGCATAGGCCAGCAGGGTGCCGTCGGGCGAGATGGCGGGGTCGATGTTGAGGCCGGGATCGTTGGTTAAGCGAATGGTCTCGGCGGGCGGTTGTTCCGCGGGGGCGAAGATATGGCGGCCGCGTACGGCCAGGAAGATTACGGCGACAGTGGCGATGAGCGCGGCTGCGACGGCCGAGTGCAAAAGCCAGCGCGCCGTGGCGGGACGGCGCCCCACGCTTTCGAGGGCCTGTTTCACTTCCGCCATGCTCTGGAAGCGCTCTTCGGGATTCTTGCGCAGGCAGCGGGCCACCACGGCGTCGAGGGCCTTGGACACCTGCCGGTTGGATTTGCCGGGTGGCGGAGGATCGACGTGGAGAACCGCCGAGAGCACTTCGATTTTGGTCCGGCCTTTGAAAGCCGGGTGGCCGGTGAGCAACTCGTAGAGCAGCAGGCCGAAGGCGAAGATATCGGAGCGCGGGTCGACCGCATGGCCGAGGGCCTGCTCGGGAGACATATAGGGCGGGCTGCCGAAAACCATGCCGGGTTCGGTGTGGCTGTCGGTGTATGCCAGCGTTTGGGTGGAGGCCGATTCGGTATAGGCGGAGACGGCGGGGGCCGGCTCGTTCAATTTCGCGAGACCGAAATCGAGCACCTTGACCAGGCCGCCGGGCGTGACCATGACGTTGCCGGGCTTCAGGTCGCGGTGCACGATGCCGGCGGCGTGGGCGGCCATGAGGGCGCCGGCCACCTGCACGGCGATGCGCAGCGCTTCTTCCAGGGGCAGCTTGCGGGCGCGCAACACCTGGAAGAGCGTGGAGCCTTCCACGAATTCCATGGCGATGAAATCGGCGCCTTCCCATTGGCCGATGTCATAGATGTGGATGATGCCAGGGTGGTTGAGTGCGGACGCCGAGCGGGCTTCCTGGAAGAAACGGCGCTTGTAGTCTTCGGTGAGGCGTTCGGGCTTGAGGAATTTGAGCGCGAGGTATCGGTTCAGACGGGTATCCTGGGCCTTGTAGACCACGCCCATGCCGCCGGCGCCCAGCTCTTCGACGATCCGGTAGTTCGCAACGGTCTGTCCGACCACGGTGTTTTTGTCATGGTAGCGCAAGTGTGTGGGGCAGTTTGATCCGAGCGTTGGACGAGCGCCCACGCGGCCGGCGAACAGGAGGGCGTCTGACGGGAGGAACGCGCGGCATTCCGTGTCCGGGCTCTTGGCCTCGCGATCCGGCAAGTTTCCGAAAAACCTGTTTCACAGCCGTTATCGGAAAAAGACGGCGTCAAGCTTGCCTCGGCCATCGTTCATTTGCCGCGCCCTAGCGGGTGCAGCACCGCGAAGATACTAATGAGCCGAAGGCCTGGGAACCGGCGCGGACGCGACGGGGACCACACAGGACTTTCAGTTGGCAGTCGGGCGCTCGACGTGGTCGATGACCAGGAATTCAACGGGGCCTTTGGCGGATTCGAGCTTGAGGCCGAGCTGCTCCTGGACCGCGGCGAACACCGAGGGGCCCGGAGACTCGGATGGGGGCGCACCGGGGGGCTCGTCGATGAATTGGAGCCGGATGTCGAATAGGCCAGACAGGGCCGTTCTGTCGAGTACAGGCTGACGCGCTGCGACGGCAAGGACCCGGACCAGTTCCGAAATGGGGACACGGCTGCCTTCCATGCGTACTGCCGCGGGCGATGGCGAGATTCTCATCTGTCCGCACGGGGGTGCGGCAGCCTCGGTTGTAGGGCACTCCCCGTCCTTGGGCGCGGCCAGCTTGGGGCCGTTCTTGTCGACAACCAGGGCGTAGACCGGAGTTTCGCGAGTCTCGCGATGAACCCTCATTTGAAAACGGTCTTCCAGCAGGCTTTGCAGCATCAGCATTACACGCGCCCGGTCAGCATTGTCCGCGGCCTTCGCGTCGATTTCATACCAGTCGGTGTCGATCCAGTCGGGCCCGCCCACGATCTCCGAACGCTGGAAACCATATGCGTTCATGATAAGCAGCTTGACGGGAGCAGTGGCGACTAGGCGGCCTCCTGGCATGGGACGGACGGCCATGGGGCTCCGATCCGCGAAGAGCTTAACAGACGCCACTTCGAACTTAGGCCGCTCTGCAGACTGAGCGAAAACGGCGGCGACGACGAGCGGCGCGGTGACGCCGGCCAGGGCACCAGCCCGTAACGGAGAGCCTCGACCTGATCGGGCGAAAGATGCCAAGAACGACGTAGAGATCATGGCAAGCTCCTTTCCGAAGTTTAACAGCACACATCGTGGGCGGCCTATTTCGATTTCGCGTGTCGCCCCCCGGAGTTGGTCCGGTGTTGTACCGCCCGCTTGGGATATGTGGGCTTCTCGTCCATTGAGCCAGGCCGGAGCCGTCGGGGAGAGGTGCCGTCCGGTGAGGTTCGACAAGAGCCTGTTTGTCTGCCCGGTGGCACAGTAATCCGAGCGTGCCGTGACACGTTTGCTAGCCTGGATTCCCACGCAAGTTTCGTGACCTAACGAGAGCGGCCTGTCATCCGAAAACCAGACGAAGGCGTTTGCCGTCGAGCCACGGGATCGGCAGGTCCGTCTTGTCGAAGCCGGCT
>JBEKDA010000088.1:0-13365 GCA_050014595.1 Bryobacteraceae bacterium | reverse complement strand
TTTGCTCGACCGCTTAAAACAAGAGGGAGTAAAGATTGACGCCAAACGAATGGATGAATCCTACGGTCGCTTTGCCTGGATCTATGACCTGGATGGGAATAAGATTGAGCTCTGGCAGCCGCAGTCCGCAAAGCCCTAAGGGCCTTCCACTGCACTTACTCAATCGGTTTTCTGTAGCTACGGCCCCGTAGTCGTATGGCCGGAAATGCTTTGCGCCTGGTCATCTCAATATCCGCATCGGCCGATTCCGCCCGATCAGTCGCGCAGCATTCAGCAAACCCCCTGGCCTCCGGGCCAAATTGCCCCGTTACCATTCTTTCAATCCAGTTTATCGGGGTTCATCGGCGGCCAGCCATGCTTTGGCTTTCTTAAGCAAGCTCCATTATGGGGACGCAGCCGCGTGCTACGCCCGCCGCCGGGCCCATCGCGCCAGGTAGGACTCCGACGCCAGCGCTTCCAGTTCCCGGTCGCGCGCCGACGTCCATTCGGCCAGGCGGCGCTCTTTGAGCCGCTCCAGCAGGCGGCAGCGGCGGCGCGCTTCCAGCATGGCCGACTTGCGAATGGCCAATTCCCGCTGGCACTCGACGCGCTGGAGGGCGATCTGCTTTTCGCGCGACTGGACCAGCAACCGGAAGCGGCCCAGGGCGGCCAGGTCGCGGCCCGCCAGCGGGTCCCAGCGGCGCACTTCCACCTCCGCGCGAATCCCCGAGGCTTCCATTTCGGCGTAGGCGCGGTCGATGGCCGCCAGCGCGGCGATCTGGCGCTGGAGCCTGGCTTCCGCCAGTTCGAGCTGGGTCTGGCGCCAATCCAGAACCTTTTGTAAAGGGAATCGAAAGGTGGTCATCGCTTGGAATCGGTTTTGGCGGGAAGGTTCTGGGCGCCGGGCTCCAGCCGCGCCGCCAGATCGGCCAGCCGCGCCAGGGTCTCTTGAATGGGCGAAGTGGCCATATGGTCCTGCCGCAGGAAGTCCAACAACTCCGGACGCAGCCGGATGCCGGCATCCAGCACGGGGTTGGAGCCGGCCACGTAAGCGCCCAACTGGATCAGGTCTTCGGCGTCGCGGTAGGCGGAGAGCGCCTGGTGCAGGCGCTGCGCGCCGGCCTTCTGTTGGGGAGTTGAAATGGCCGACGTGAGGCGGCTTACGGAGTGCAGAATGTCGATAGCCGGATAGTGGCCCTGGGCCGCGAGCTGGCGCGAGAGGATGATGTGGCCGTCGAGGATGGCGCGCACGGCGTCGGAGATGGGCTCGTTGAAGTCGTCTCCCTCCACCAGCACGGTGAAGAAGCCGGTGATGGAGCCGCGCCGGAAGTTGCCGGCGCGTTCGAGCACGCGAGGCAACAGGTTGAAGACCGAGGGGGTGTAGCCCTTCTGGCTGGGAGGCTCGCCGCCGGCCAGGCCGATTTCGCGCTGGGCCATGGCCAGGCGCGTGACCGAATCCATCACCAGCAAGACGCTCGCGCCCTGGTCGCGGAAGTATTCGGCCACCGCCAGCGCCACAAAACAGGCCCGCACGCGCAGCGGCGCCGGCCGCTCCGAGGTGGCGCATACCACCACGGAGCGCTTACGGCCTTCCGGCCCCAGTTCGTTTTCGAGGAAGCCGCGCACTTCGCGGTTGCGCTCGCCGATCATGCCGATGACGGTGACGTCGGCGGAATTGTGGCGCGACATGGAGGCGAGCAGGGTGCTTTTGCCGACGCCGCTGCCGCCGAAGATGCCGATGCGCTGTCCTTTTCCGCAGGGCAGCAAGCCGTCAATGGCGCGGATGCCGGTGACCAGCGGCTGGGTGATGTGCTCGCGGTGGAGCGGATTGGTGGGCTCGCCGTAGAGGCTGTAGGTGTCGCGGACTTCGAGCGCGGGGCCGCCGTCGATGGGCCGGCCGAAGCCGTCGATGACGCGGCCCAGCAGGCCGGGGCCGACTTCCACACGGGCGTCTTCGCTGCGCGCGGTGACGGCGTCGCCCAATTGCAGGCCGTCGGTCTCCTCGAGCGGCATGGAGAGCACGCGGCCGTCGCGGAATCCGATCACCTGGGTGCGGATGCGTCGTCCGGCGGAGAGGAGGACTTCGCAAAAATCGCCGATCGCGGCGCTCGGCCCGCGCGATTCGATGAGCAACCCGACCACTTCGGTCACCTGCCCGGTAAAGCGGAACGGAGCGATGCGATCCAGTTCGGCGAGATAGGGAGCCAGCGAGATGCTTTGGTTCATGGCTGTTTCCGCAGACGGTCCACGAGTCCCCGTTCGATCTCCTGCAACTGGGCGTCGACGGAGGCGTCGAGATTGCCGCGCGCGGTCTCAAAGATCACGGTGCCCGGCTCGCGCGAGGAATCCGCCACCACTTCCACCGTGCTTCCGCCGGGCCCCTGTTTCAGACAGGCTGCCAACAAGGCGGCGTGCGACGGATGAACCTTGACGCGCGAGATGTCCTGCCCCTGCAGTTTTTCGAGGGCGGCCGTCACCAGGCCGCGAAGCGCATCCGGATCGACGGCGATTTCCCGCCGCACCACGCGGCGCGCGATCTCGAGCGCCAGCCGCACCAGGTCGGCTTCGGCCTCGCGCCGCAGCCGGGCGCGCCATCCCGCCAGCTCCTGGATGCTCTGCGCCACACGATCGAGGGTTCGCTGGAGCTCCGCCGCGGCGCGGTTGCGTGCGGCGGCTTCTCCTTCCCGCAGGCCCGCGGCGCGGGCTTCGCGCACTCGTTCCTCGATTTGCCGTTCGATTTGCGCCAGTTGACCGGCCGCTTCGCCACCGCCCGCCGGCCCTCCCGGCTGGACCTGCCGCCAGACTACCGGGCTCGCCGCCGGAGAGGCATCAGCCAGCACGATCTTAGACGACATATTGTTCCCCGACCGTGCCCTTGAGGCTCAAGACGCCTTCCGATTCCAACTGCCGGACCACCGCAATGATCTGCTGTTGCGCCGCCTCCACGTCCTTGATCTTGACCGGGCCCAGGGCTTCCATGTCTTCACGCAACATGTCCGCCCCGCGCTGCGACATGGAGCCCAGGATCTGCGTGCGGAGCTGTTCGCTGGTGCCCTTGAGCGCCACCGTGAGCACCTTGCGGTCCACTTTGGCCAGCACTTCCTTCAGACCCAGCGGATCGATCAGCAATAGGTCTTCGAAGACGAACATCAGGTGCCGGATGGTCTCCGCCAGGGTGGAGTCCTGCTGGTCTATATGGGTGAGGATCTCGCGGCTGGAAGCCGAATCCAGCCGGTTCAGCATCTCCGCCACGGCGCGCACGCCGCCGTAGGATTCGCGGCTGAATTCGCCCAAGGTCTTGAGCTTCTGGCCGATCACGCCGGCGATCTTCAGAATCACTTCCGGCGAAATCTGGTCCAGGCTGGCCATGCGCTGGGCCACGTCCGAGCGGAGACCGGGCGGCAGGGAATTCAGTAGCGCGGCGGCCTGCGTGGAGTTCAAGTGAGAGAGTACCAGGGCGATGGTCTGCGGATGTTCGTTGTGAATGAACTTGGCGAGTTGTTGCGGATCGGCCTTCTGGATGGCATCGAAGGAGGCCGCCTCCGAGCCCAGGGCCTTGGTGAGGCGGTCCAGGAGCCGCTTGGCGACGTCCGGGTTGAAAGCGCGCATCAGCAATTTGCGGGCGTAGTCGACGCCGCCGCGCGCCACGTAGTCCCCGGCCGTCGCCAGGTGATGAAACTCCTGCAGGACGACTTCGGATTGGTCTCCAGAAATGGCCGTGATGCGGGCCACCTCCCGGCTGACCTTCTGGACGTCCTCTTCAGAAAGTTGCTGAAGGAGTTCGGCGCTCGACTGCTCACCCAGCACAACCAGCAGCATGGCAGCCTTGCGCAAGCCGGGAATGGCTTCTTCCTTGGTGGTGTTGAGAATCATGGCACGCGATCCCCGGGCATCACGACTCTTCCTCACGGATCCACGTGCGCAGGATTTGCGCCGAGATGTCCGGATCCTTGGTGATCTTTTCACGCAGGTGCTTGGCAAGCACTTCGGCCTTCTTGGTGATCACCGGCGCGAGCTTCAGGGAGGTCAGCGCCTGAGCGTCCATCTTCTGCTGCAGGGCGTCGCGCTCCGCCAACTGCGACTCCAGTTGCTGCTCGATGTTGGTTCCCGGCAGGCCGGCCGGAGCGGCGGCGCCCCGCGGCAGCTCAGCCGGGCCGGTGACCTCAACCGGGCCGGCGGTATTGCCGCGCCGCGTTAGGAGGAGCAGCACGAATCCGAGCACCAGCACCCCGGCCAGCGCGCCGCCACCCATCATCACGGTCTTGCGGTCCCACTTCAGGACGAATCCGCCGGGCGCCGCCGGCGCCGCGGGCCCGGGAGCCAAGGCATCCGGGGGTTCCAGCAGCAGGGTGTTTTCAAACGGCAGCGTGTCGATGGTCAGTTGGTCGCCCCGGTCCGGGCTGAAGCCGGTGACCCCCGCTACCTGTTCGCGGATGATTTTCAGCGTATCCGGCGCGGGCGGCACCAGCACTTTTTTGTAGCCCTTCTGGTCTTTCTCCCAGGTGACCGCCTGGTCCACCAGCACCGCCACCGACATCTTCTTCACGATGCCCGCAGGCATGCGGGTCTTCTTCACCGTGCGGCTGGATTGGTAGTTGATGTTCTCGGTGGTGCGCGAGACACGATTGGAGCTGCCCGAGGGCCGCGACGTGGGGCGCGGCAGAGTGGACGCGGTGCCCGGCACGCCGCTCGAGTTGGCGGCCCCGGTCGAGTCCTCGGTGCGCTGCGAACTGGTCATGACGGAACGCGCCGGGTCGAAGATCTCCTCGCTCTGCTCTCCGCCCGTGAAGTCGCATTCCACCGACACGCCGGCGCGGAATTTTTCGGCCCCAAGCAGCGGCTCGAGGGTGGAGTTGATCTTGGAGAGCAGATCCGTTTCCACCTGGTGGCGGTACTCCAGGGCGGCTCCGGAGGGTTCCGGGCCGTCCAATGGCCCGGCCGTTTTGGGACGTCCCAGGAGATTGCCGTTCATGTCCAGGACGGAGATGGCGTCGGGCGACAGACCTTCCACGGCGGCGGCCACCAGGTGGTTGATGGCTAGCACATTTTGCGGTGCGAGGCGGGCCTGCGGACGCAGTTTCACCAGCACGCTGGCCTTGGCCGGCTGCTGGGCATCCAGGAAGACGGAGTCTTTCGGGAAGGTGATGTGGACGCGGGCCTGTTCCACCTCTTCGAGGGACATCACGGAGCGCTCCAGCTCGCCTTCGATGGCGCGCCGGTAGTTGACGTGCTCGGTGAACTCGGTGGCGCCGAGGTTGACCTTGTCGAAGAGTTCGAAGCCGATGCGGCCGGTCTTGGGCAACCCGGCGGAGGCCATCATGATCCGCAGTTCGGCCAGCCGCGCCGAGGGCACCAGGATGGAGCCGTTGCGCTCGCCCAGACGGTATTCCACGCCGCTCTCTTTGAGCTTCTGTACGATCCCGCCGGCGTCTTCGGGCGCGACGCCTGTGAAGAGCGGCCGGAAATCGGCTTCCTGCTGGTATTGGATCAGTTCGTAGACACCCACGCCGGCCAGCGCGATCACCAACGCAATGGTGATCCGCTGGCGCAGCGACAGGTTGGCCAGAATTCTCTTCATGGCGCTTTACAGTGCCGCGAGTTGCTTCGCTCTCCCGTTACATCGGCGACAGGCGCCCAAAGCCTGAGCCGCTCACACCTGCATGCGCATGATTTCCTGGTAGGCGCTCACCACTTTATTGCGCGCCTGCAGGAACATCTCGAAGGCCAGCTCCGCGCGTTCGGTGGCCAGAACCGTGGTGTGCAACTCCTCGCCTTCGCCCGAGAGAAAGCGCTCCACGGAAGCCGAAGCCTCCTGCCCCATGCTCTCTACCTGGTTGATGGCGCTGGCGAATACGTCCTTGAAGCCGCCGCTCCCGCTCGATCCGCCGGCCGGGCGGATGGTGTCCGCGATGGTTGTCGATGAGACCGGAAGAATGGGTGCTGGCATAGCTTACCGTCAGTGCAGCAGGTCGATGGACCGCTGGATCATGTCCTTCACGGCGCCGATGGCCGCCACGTTCGCCTCATAGCCCCGCGCCGCGCCCATCAAATCCACCATGTCCTCGGCCGGATTGACATGGGGATACGCGACGTAGCCGTCTTTGTTCGCGTCCGGGTGGCCGGGCTGATAGCGGAGCTCCGGTTCGCTGGTGTCGGTGATCACATCGGCAACCGCTACGCCGCCGACCGATTGCAGTTGCGCGTCGAAGACCGATGAAAACGGCGAATCCACGGTGGTGCTTTCAAACACGGCGTCCTTGCGGCGATAGGGGCCGCCTTCGGGCGTGCGCGTGGTCTCCGAGTTGGCTAGGTTCTCCACCAGCAGCTCGGCGCGCGCGCGCTGCGCCGCCATTCCCGAGGCTCCCACCGACAACGCCGCAAAGAGGCTCATGAGCTCTGCCCTTCCTTGATGGCCGAGCGTACCGTCTGAATCTGGCTCTTCATCAGGCTCGACGCCACGCTGAAGCGCAGCGCGTTTTCCGCTAGAAGCCGCGACTCGCGGTCCAGATCGACGTTGTTGCCGTCGTTCTTCATTCGCAGGCCAGTCACTTCCACCGTCTGCGGCGCCCCACCGAGGGCGCTCTGGAACTCCGATTGGAAGTCGATATCGCGGGCGTGGTAGCCGGGCGTGTCGGCGTTGGCAATGTTGGAAGCCACCAGTTTCTGCCGCGCGCTCAGCAGATCCATGTAGCGTTCGAGTTGTCCGGCCAGCCGATCGAGCATGCTATTCGTCCCAATAGCAGCTCGGCTGCCATGCGGAAGCGCCGTGGAATCAGTGTGCGGGGCCACGGCGTCGCGCCAAATTCCGGTCACGCGGCAGAATTCTGGCAAACAGACGCCGAAAAGAATTCGAGCTGGGTCTTTTCATAGGCTGGCATGCACCGACCTGTTGCAATGCTCCACGCCCACACGAGTTATGCTGCAATACCCACTTTTTGGGGGGATTGATTGTCCTGGCAATCCTGGTAGTATTCATCAGAGGATAGTTCTCCCAAAGAGTATTCCTAAAGTGGCATTTCTCGGCCGCCGACGCTGCGCTGCTGCCACCGAATTTCGGCCGACGCCACTGGTTCCACAGAGCGCCAGCCTGACAGCAAAGAACGCGTCTTGGCTGCAAACTCATGATGAACGCGCAACTATCTGATTCTGATTCCTCGGTACAGGCCGATGCGCCGTCGGCGGGGCAGTCCTGGTCCCGCCTCGTGAAACGAATCCAATCGGGCGATGCCTCCGCGATGGAGGAGATGTATGGCGTCTTCACCACGGGAATCCGCTTCTATCTTTGCCGGCAACTGGGGCCGCAGGATCTGGATGACCGGGTGCATGAGGCCTTTGTTGCGATCACCCAATCCATCCGCAAGGGCGAACTGCGCGAGCCGGAGCGGTTGATGGGTTACGTGCGGACCGTAGTGCGGCGGCAGGTGGCGGCGCAGATCGAGGCCGTGGTGGAGCAGCGCCGCCGGCAGATCGACCCCAGCCTGGGGGCGGTGGTTTGCGATCATCAGCCGAACCCCGAGCGCCAGGCGATTGAGCGGGAGCAGACCGCTGTGGCGTACCGCGTGCTCCAGAGTCTTCCGCGGCGCGACCGCGAAGTGCTGGTTCGTTTCTACCTGAAGGAGCAGTCCCCCGCCGAGATTTGCCGGGAGATGGATCTAAGCGCGACGCAGTTCCGGCTCACCAAGTCCCGCGCCAAGGTGCGGTTCGGCAAACTAGGGCGGGCGCGGCTGGAGCGCCACCGTGGATTCCGGCTGCGGGACTGACAAAGGTCCATTCCGCCGTCCAGGAATTTGAGACTTTTCCCACCGCCAAGGCACCTTTACGTAGAGGACCGACTGGTTCACAATAGAGGTTGGTCATGGCAGCGGAATCCGATTGCCACTTCGACGAAGAAGCGTCCGAGCGGTACTCGATGGGTACGTTTTCCGACGAAGAGGCGGAACAAATCGAAGATCACCTTTTGGTCTGCGAGGCGTGCCGGCGCCGCGTAGCCGAGAGCGACACATACGTTGCCGCCATGCGCCGCGCCGCAGCCCGGGTGCGGCGGGGTACGGCGCGGCGGATGGATTAGATTATTCCCGCCTGAAGAGTCCCGGTCCCCAGTCTGGGCTAATGATCCGCGGCCGGCTGGCGGTCGTTCCGAATGAAGAGGCGCGCGCCATCGATCTCGGCGGCTTGCCGGTAGTCGCGGGCGACGGCCTGGCGCAGCTCCTCGAAGGTTTCGTATCCGGCCTCGGAACGATCGGTGTAAGTGAAGCCGCCGGGGCCCACGGCGTCCACGAAGACGGCCGGTTGGGAGCGCCGGAAATCGCTCAGATACACGTCGCGGTAATACTGCCGGTAGGCCGCGGGTTCGATCTGCAGTACCGAATCGGCGAAGCGCGTGCCGGGAACGCGGCGGCTCGCGATGTACAAGCCCGAACGCCATCCCCAGACCACGACCGTGTCGCGGCCCGATGCGTAGCGCCGGATGGCGGTGGACAAGGGATCCGCGGGGGAAAAGGATTCGGCGTCCCAGGCGTCGTCGATGTGCTCGCGCAGGGCCGTCGGCACGAGGCAGGTGAGCAGGACGAAGCAGGCGATCGTGAGGCGTTCCAGCCGAACGGCGGTGCGCGGCGCAAGGGTTTGGAGCCAGGTGCGCATCCATAAGAAAGACGAGGCGGTGACGAGCCCGGAGGGCACGACGAGAAAGAGCTCATAGTGCATGAACCCCCGGCCCGGCGCGGCCACCGCCGTGAAGCCGGCCGCGAGGAGCAACACCGATGCCAGAGCCAATTCGGCTGGTTCGCCAAGACCGCGGCGCGTCGCGCGCATGGCCAAAGCCGCGGCGGCGGCCAATCCGGCTGCCCAGACCACCAGCATGCCTAGCTGGTAGGCTCCCAGATTGCTGACGTGAAACAGCAGGCTCCATGCGCTTTCGATTCTGCCGAAGGGCGATAACGCCGCCGCGCCGGTGTAGGCGGCGTTCTTGCGAAAGTAGGAAATCCAGAAATAGGGCAGCACGCCGCATTGCAGAAACATCGCCAGAAAAGCGGCCGGAACGAGCGCGGCGCCGCCGGCGAGCGCGGCCAGGGCCGCCGCCCGCCGCGATTTGCGCCAGGCGACAACCGCCGCGATGGCGAGAATGGCGGCTTCGACCGGCAGCGCCTGCAACTTCGCGAACATCATGGAGCCGGCCCCAATTCCGGCCAGCGCGATGCGCCACAGGCCGGGCGCGCTCGCGGCCCGATACTCGCCCGCCAGCAGACAGAGGGCCGCGGCGCCGAGGAAGATGGCCACGTGTTCGCTCGAACAGTGTGTAAAATCGGCATCCCAGGCGAAGACGTAAAAGCAGAACGACGGCATCAGCGCGATGCAGGCGGCCCGTTCGCCGAGGAAGCGCCGGTAGGCGAGCCAAAGAGAGGCCAGGGTGCCAAAGACCAGCAGCGTGCCGGTGAGGCGCGACGTAATGTAGGTCAACGGCGCGCCGAACCAGGCCGGAATCGATTGCGCATAGACATTGAGCGGACCGCTGGTCATGGCATCGAAGGAGCGGTAGGCCACCGGATCGAGGGGCACGCGCATGGCGGAGGCCAGGAGGAATGCTTCATCGGGATTGAAGCGGTCGTAGCACAGCAACGGCAGGCGGGCGAGCAGGAGGGCTCCCAGAATCAGAGCCAGGAACAGAGGCGGCCGCCCGCGGCCGCGTGGGCGGGCGGGACCGAGCGCTACGGCCAGGATCGCGAGCACCAGCGGGCTGAGACACAGCGCCCAGAAAGTGCCGGCGTAGAGAGAGTCCGGACAATGAATGGCGATCCAATGGTCGAGCGCTCGAGAGGCTTCGAACACCGGACCCAGATGCGTCACCTCGGGGGCAGCGAGCATTCCTGCCGTAGTATAGCGGACCGGCATCGGCTGTAAAATGGTTGCATGATGCGGCCGGACGCGGGCGCCGGGCTCCGCGGGCTCCAATCCATCGAACGCTTTTTCCAGTTCGCGCTGTTGGGGCTGGTGGCCAGCGGATACCTGGCGGTGGCGGGCTCGGGATACCTGGATAGGCCGACCATCGCGCTGACGGCGGCCGGCCTGGTGTTACGCGGGCTGATGGTCTGCGGCTGGGTGCGGCTGAATCTCAGCGGACGGATGGCCACGCTCATCGGCCTGGGATACGCCACGTTCTTTGCGGTGGACTATTTCCTGCTCTCGCGGGATTTCCTCTTCGCGACGGTGCACCTGGTCTTTTTCCTGGCGGTGGTCAAGATCCTGACGGCGCGCACCAACCGCGACTATCTTTTCGTCGCTTCGATCGCGTTCCTGGAATTGCTGGCCGCGGCGATTCTCTCGATCAATTTCAATTTCTTCGTCTTCCTGGCTCTCTACCTGACGTTCGCCATCGCCACGCTGACCAGTTCGGAGATCCGGCGGTCGGTGGAGCGCTCGGCGGCCACGGCGCGCCGCGGGATGAACGGCTTCTACGGGAGACTGGCGCTGCTCACCGTGTGGGCCACGGCGGGCATTCTGGTTCTGACGGCGGGGATGTTCTTCCTGCTGCCGCGCACGGCCGACGCGGCGTTTTCGCGCCTGATCTCGCACCGCATTTTCATTCCGGGGTTGTCCGGCGAGGTCACGTTGGGTGAGATTGGGGAACTCAAGACCAGTTCGCGAACGGTGATGCACGTTTCCATGTACGTGAACCAGTCGGCCGCGCCGCTCAAATGGCGCGGCGGCGCCATGACGGAATTCGACGGCATAGCCTGGTTCGATCCGGAAGGCATCCCGAAACTGCTGCCCGTGGAGAACGGCCAAGCCGTGCTGCGGCCGCCCACGGCGCAGCCGGGAGCGCGCCGCCTCAGCTACGGCGTGGAATTAGAGGAGCTGGATTCTCCCGCGTTGTTCTTCGCGGGCGCGCCGGAGCGCGTGGCCGGCCTGCCGGACGCCTCCGTCAAAGAGACCCGGACCGGCTGCTTCCGGCTATTGCACACTCCTCCGCCGGGCTTCCGCTACGAAGCCTACAGCCTGGTGGAAGAGCCTCCCGAGACGGCCGTCGCGCCAAATCCCCCGCCCATCCTGGATCTCGCCAGCCGCGCGCAAGACTTGCAATTGCCGCGCCTCGATCCGCGCATCCCTCTTCTGGCGCGCAACATGGCTGAAGGAGCCGCCACCGACCTGGGCCGCGCCCGCGCCGTCGAAAGCCATCTGCGCTCCGATTACGGCTATACGCTGCACCTTCCCAATCACACCGTGGCCGACCCGCTGGCTTACTTCCTGTTCACGCGCAAGAAAGGCCACTGCGAGTATTTTGCGTCGGCCATGGCGGTGATGCTGCGCAGCCTGGGAATTCCCGCGCGTATGGCCACGGGATTCCAGAGCGGCGTGTACAACCCGCTCTCGGACCTGTGGCTGGTGCGCGCCTCCGACGCCCACAGTTGGGTGGAAGCCTGGATTCCCGGTTATGGCTGGACGACGTTCGACCCGACGCCGGCCGATCCCAGCCGGCACGGTCCCACGCTGTTATCCAAGATGGGGCTATACTTCGATGCCGCCGAAACCTTCTGGCAGAAATGGGTGGTGGGCTACGATCCCAGCCGGCAGGGCACGCTGGCGGACCGGGTTCTGAGCATTCGCTGGCTGGATGGGCTTTCGGTGACGGCATCCGATTGGGATGTTCGCGGGAAGGCTTGGTTGAAGCGCTATGGCCCTTCGGCCGGGTTGGTGGCGGCAGCGGGGCTGTGGTTCTGGCTGGTGGCGCCGCGCCTGGTACGCCTGGTGCGGCTGCGCCGCCGCGTGCAGCGATTGCGGCGCGGGGAAGCGCAAGGGGCTGATGCCACGCTGCTCTATGCGCGCATGCTGCGCGTGCTCAAGCGCCATGGATTTCAGAAGCCGGCCTGGTTTACGCCGGTGGAATTCGCGCGTTCGCTGGGGGGCACGCCGCTGGGCGAGGCGGTGGTGGAGTTTACTTCGGCTTATAACGCGCTGCGGTTCGGAGGGCGGACGGAAGTGGCGCCGCGGCTTTCGGAGTTGCTCGCTCGATTGGAGCGGGGGAAAAGTCAATAGTCGCTGCAAGGCAACTGGTAGCGCCGGCGGTCTTGCCGCCGGTGTCTTGGCGCCTGACCATCGGACTTTTCCCAGCACGCAAGAACCTACGCCGCAGGCCTCGGCTTGTACCGCAATACGCGAATCTTCTTCTCGCGGCGCCGCGTGCGGGCGATGTCGTAGGAATTTTGCATCCTCATGAGGGTATCCATATCCACGCCGAACGCCTTCTCGAAGCGCAGAGCCATGTCGCCGGAGAGATCGGCCTTCGTGTTTAAAAGACTGGAAAGAGTTGGGCGGGAAACGCGAAGAATCTTCGCTGCATCCGTCACAGAAAGGCCGTGAGCCTCGATAACCTCGGTCCGCAGAAAACGGCCGGGATGAACAGGGTTCAGCATACGCATGGCTTTCTCCTCAATGATAGTCTTCATAGTCAACACTGAGCATACTGTAGCCCGTTGCCTTACACCTGTCAACTGAATTCCTAGTCGCAGCACCGTCACTCTTGACGCAAAACGCCCAGCTTGTAAAAGCGCCCAGTACGGGCTACACCGGCGCTTCGCTCATGAGTGCCAGCAAATTGCGGTCGGGGTCGCGGAAGAACGCCATCCACATCTCATGGCTGGCGAGGCGCCCCACGGGGTGGGGTTCTCCCTCGAAGTCCACGCAGCAGCGGGCTGGTTGAAGGCGATGCTCAGAGACGCCGGCCGGCTCTGGCCAGGTGGCGCAGCAGGCCGCCGCAGACCGCGCCGTACTGTCCGGCATCCACCTGTTCGTGGAAGCGGTCGCCGGCGTCCCTCGCGCCTTGTGGCAGCGCGAAAGGGGGCGGTTCTTGGAGCCGAAAGCAGCTCGCAGAGACTCGCAGCCCGGAGCATCAAAAGATGAAGGCTTGGGTGTATACTTAACTGCGCTGGGAGTCTAGAATGAGAATCCCAGTCTGACGGACAACTCCCGATTCGCTTGTGATTTCGCGGAGTTGGACGCGCGAATTGCCGCCTGCGCCCCGCCTTGGGACGCGTTGCGGTCGGCACCGGCCGCGGTGCCGCGGGAGATCTGAAGCGGAGGAAAGATGATCTCACCAGTACGGATTGCAGGCCCAATCCTATTGCTTGTTGCCGCGCTCACGGGGCAGCACGCGGCGCCCAAATTCGACGTTGTTTCCATCCGCCCGGTGCCGGAGAACGCGCCTCTCATACTGAAGGATTCCAATTTTACGCCGGTCTTGCCGGGCGGCCAGTTCGACGATCCGCGCAGCACGCTAGGACCTTATCGGAAGTGCCCGGCGGACAGAAGCCGGGCGGAGCGCGCCAAGCTGGGGCCGGGCACTTCGGATAAGGGCGTTAGAAGTAAGCCGCTGGCGCGGCGGCGTGCACCCTC
>JBEKDA010000087.1:0-13880 GCA_050014595.1 Bryobacteraceae bacterium | reverse complement strand
GCGAAATCGATTCCACGTTTCTTCCGTCGGTCCCCATCAGGCAAAGCCCGGTGAGTGCCGCAAGGCCTTAACAGCCGCCGAGAAGTATCAGTACCACCTGAAAAGCAACGCTTCCTGGCCAGCAAGTGGATTCGAAAGCTCGCGACGAACGCAAGCTCCTAATCCGATTCAAAAGTAGCATGGGGGCGAGCACCATTCCGGGGGAGAAAAACTGCAAGTGGATGATAACAAGGCAAATTGAGTTGCAAGATTTTTGTGACCGCGTATTTTCAAGCATTCCCGGAGAGGGTTGGCAGTAAGGTGCCGGGACCGAGCACGGTCCGCAAGAGAGAATAATCAGATAAACAGGCCCCCTTGACATTCCAGGCGACTTGCTATACCGTTCACCTAGGATGTCTACTGGTGACGAAAAGGAGCGCATTGAGTTCTTGCAGGGTACCCTGGACATGCTGGTCCTGCGGACCCTGCTCCTCGGACCGGCGCACGGCCACGCCATCGCCCACGCGATTGAGCGAAACTCCGACGACGTTCTTCAGGTCGAGCAGGGGTCGTTGTACCCTGCACTGCACCGCTTGATTAGGCGCGGGTGGATTCAGGCGGAAGAGGGATTGTCGGAGAACAACCGTCGAGCGAAGTTCTATCGCCTCACGGCAAAAGGTAGAAAGCAACTCGCCATCGAGAACAGCCGGTGGGAGAAATTCGCCGGCGCCATCGCCCGGATCATGCGTCCCGCGAAACAGGAGGCCGATCTATGAGGTGGCGCAACCGCATGGGAGGAGGAACTGGAGCGTGACATCGCCGATCACATTGCCATGGAGACGGAGGACAACATCGCCCGGGGGATGTCTCCGGCGGAAGCGCGCTACGCCGCCTTGCGGAAGTTCGGGAATGTCGCCCGCGTAAAAGAAGACACCAGAAACGTTTGGGCCTGGGCCGCGCTCGACACGTGGTACGCCGACGTGCGGCAGGCATTCCGGAGAATGCGGCGGTCGCCGGGCACCGCCGCGCTCCCGGTTCTCTCGCTGGCCCTGGCCTTTGCTCCCAGCGTCACGGTGTTCTCGATGATGGACCGGCTGTTCCTGACGCCGCTTCCGATCAAGGCTCCCGGCGAGATGTTCGAGATTCAGTTTCGGGACACGCGCTCGAATGCGCACCAACCAAATGTGCAGATCTCTTATCCCGACTTTCAGGATTTTCGCCGCCAGTTGCGGTCTTTCTCCGGCCTGACCTACCAATTCGGTCAAGGGGCTATAGTTGCGCTCCATGGCCTCCGCTCGACCGTCGGGGTCCACGTGGTGAGCGACGACTACTTCAGCGTCCTGGGCGCGCCGATTCAGTTGGGGCCAGGCTTCCTGAAGAACCGTCCCAGCCTCGTTGTCAGTTACGGCTTTTGGACGCGCGAATTCGAACGCCGACCCGATATCATCGGCCGGACCCTGCTGGTGGATGGCTTCACCTTTACGATCGACGGCGTAGCGGCTCCCGAATTCCGCGGTACCGACCGTTTCCTCGCTCCCGACCTCTGGATCCCTATCGAGACCTGGATTCAAGTGCTGCCGGAATTCCGCGCTTTGAGCGAACGGCGCGACGTCCACGACGGAACGCTCTGGGCGCGGTTACGGCCCGGTGTTTCACCGGCCCAGGCGGCAGCCGAGGTGGACAGTGCCAGCCGCGAATTGGCGAAACAGTGGCCGGCAACTAACCAATACCTGGACGGCTACATCTGGGCTCCCTTAGCCGGGCGCGAAAAAGGCGGCATTACCCTCACCGCCATTCCCGTGATCCTGCTCGGCATTCTGCTGGCCGTGGCTTGCGCCAATGTAGCCGGCATTCTGCTGGCCCGCGCCGAGGAGCGCCGCCATGAAACGGCCATCCGACAGGCGTTGGGCGCCTCACGCGGCCGGCTTATACGGGAATGGATGGTGGAAAGCGCGGTGCTCTCTTCGTTGGCCGCCGCGCTGGGCCTGGCGGGCGCCAGGGTGCTGATGAATCTCCTCCCCGGCTTGCTGCCTTCCACCCTGATCCCCATCCACTTCGAGTTTTCCTTCGGTCCCCGGGTCTGGCTCTATGCGGTGTCCCTGATATTCACCTCGGCGCTCACTTTCGGACTGGTTCCCGCCTGGCGAGGCTCCCGGCCGGACGTGCTTGCCGGTTTGCGCCGGGACTCCGCCGTCAGCATCCTGCGCGTGCGTGTCCCCATACGCAGCCTGCTGATCGTGATGCAGGTCGCGGCGGCGGAAATCCTCTTGTTTAGCGCGGGCATGGTGCTGGAAACGGTCTCGGCGGTGTGGCGGCTGGATCCGGGGTTCGATCCTCGTCGTCCGGTCGCTCTGGCCGTGCTGGTGGGGACGGGAGAAGACGGAAGTTTGCGCCAAGTGGATTGTGAAGCGGTTCGCGCCCGCCTGGCGCGCATCGCCGGTGTTCGCCGCGTGGCCTACGGCCGGAGCGTCCCACTCTCCGGAATGAGCGGGCCGACGCTCAAGCTGGAAGTGCCCGGGCAGGAACCGCACGAGGTGCGAGGGGGCTCCGCCGGACCGGGCTTCCTTTCGACCCTCGGTGTGCGGATTCTTTCCGGGCGTGATCTGCAGGCTGCCGACCAGCAAGCGGTCCTGGTGAACGCGACTCTGGCCCGGCAACTCGATCCGACGGGCAATGCCGTAGGGCGGGAGATTCGCCTCGATGGCGCCATCCGGCAAATCGTGGGCGTGATTCAGGATACAAAGTTGAACTCGGTCTACGATCCGCCCCGGCCGCGCGTGATTTCACTCACCCCGGCGCGCTCCGGCGGGGACACTACGTTCGCGGTCGAAGTCCACGCCAATCCGGACGCGTATATAGGCGCTCTCCACAGCGAGTTGGCCGCGGCCCAACCGGGGTCGACGGTGGCTTCCTCCAAGACGCTATGGCAACACTATCAGGACTCGCTATTCCTGGAACGTACGGCCACAAAGATGTTCTATGGATTGGGCCTGCTGGCGCTGCTGCTCACCATCACGGGACTGCATGGAATCACCAGTGCCCTGTTCGCGCGGCGATCCAGAGAATTTGCCATTCGGCTTGCGCTGGGAGCGGCTCCCCGCCAGATCATGGGGTCGGTGCTGGCGAGCGGCCTGAGGCTTGCCGCCTGCGGGTTGGCGATCGGCCTCGGGATCGCAATTCCTGGCGGGCTCTTGATGGCGTCGCAGGTGCATGGCTTCTCAGCCTGGTCTGCGCCTGCGGTGGTGCTCAGCTCAGCAATCGTGATCGCCGCTGCAATCGCAGCAGCGGCGCAGCCGGCGAGCCGCGTGCTCCGCATCCAGCCCGGCGATATCGTTCGTGCCGAATGAAGGGGGCGGACCGGTGCCAGAGGAATCGCGATGAAAATGCGTGAATCAGGCCTTATACATTTTCAGGTTTTAGAACATTCGCCGTCCGCAGATCGACACAGCAGAGAGGACTTAGGGAGGGGACACGCGCAGTCCGCGCAGCATTGGATAGGAGATTCGGAACATGATACGAAGATTCGCGATCGTCGGTCTTGGCGTGTTCTTTTCCGGCCTGAGCTACAGCCAAGTCACCACAAGCGCCCCGGCCTTTGAGGTGGCGTCGGTCAAGGTAAACACTTCCGGAGAGCGTACCTCGGCGAATACCAAGGGCGACAGGCTCACGATGTACAACATGCCGATGAAAGTGATCATCGCCCTTGCTTACAAGGAACCCTATGTGAGGTCGGGATAGATGCTCTCCCGGCTCATGGCCTCGTCGGAGAGAACCGGTGTGTTAGGGTCATGGCTGTCAGCCCAGGCGCGAAATTGCCGGGCCCACTCCTGGGGATTGGTTTTCTGCAAGTGGGCAATGGAAACTGGCTGCACATGCTGGTCGGCGACTTCCAGCATCCACTGCTCAAGACTCAAGCCGCGGGCGTGCGCTTCGGCCTTGAACGCAGCTTCCTTTTCCGGTGGAAGATTGAGTGTAACAGTCATAATTGTGGCCCTGCGTCTTCAGGTTAACGCAATCACTCTCACATCGGGGGCCTGACAGCGAGAAAACCGACCAAGCCGCTCTCGCTACAATCAGTACAAGGATTCTGCTTTGGAAAATAAAGAAATCGCGCGCGTGCTTTCCGAGACCGCCGACCTGATGGAGATCGCGGCGGAAGATTCCTTCCGCATCCGCAGTTATCGCAACGGAGCCACCGCCGTCGAAGGCTACCCCGAACGGATCGAAGACATCCTCCGCAATCCGGAGCGCAAGGTGACGGACATTCCGGGGATCGGCAAAGGTCTGGCGGCGGTGCTGGGCGAGATCGTGGACCACGGCTCCTGTGAGCGCCGCGACGCTCTGCTCGAAAAGTTTCCGCGCGCCACCCTCGAGTTTCTCAAGATTCAGGGGCTCGGCCCGAAGGGAATCGCGCTCATCCTGGAGCACTACCGCATCACTTCCATCGACGATCTGGAGCGCCTCTGCCAGGAGCAGAAGCTGCGCGTGCTGCCGCGCATGGGCGCGAAGCTCGAAGAGAAGGTGCTGCGCTCCATCGCGCAATACCGCCAGCGCACCGGCCGCTACTTGCTCAGTTATGCGGACAGCATGGCGCAGTCGCTGGC
This sequence comes from Bryobacteraceae bacterium, assembly GCA_050014595.1. Taxonomy (GTDB): domain Bacteria; phylum Acidobacteriota; class Terriglobia; order Bryobacterales; family Bryobacteraceae; genus PALSA-129. The sequence goes on along the minus strand of JBEKDA010000087.1, from coordinate 9,297 downwards.
CGAAACGCTGTCGCAGGCGCCGGGCGTCGACGCGGTGACGCCCGCCGGCAGCCTGCGGCGCGGCCGTGAAACCGTGGGCGATCTCGACTTGCTGGTCACCGGCCCTTCGGCGCGCGATGCTCTCGACCGTTTCGTCTCCGATCCGCGCGTCCAGGAAGTGCTCGGCCACGGAGAGAACAAAGCCAGCGCCAAAGTGGGCCGTGACGGCATGCAGGTGGACGTCCGCGCGCTCGCGCCGGAAAGCTTCGGCGCCGCCCTGCAATACTTCACCGGCAGCAAGGATCACAACGTCGCCATCCGCACGCGCGCCGTGAAGATGGGCTTCAAGCTCAGCGAGTACGGCCTGTTCCGCGTGGAGGATGATGCTAAAGTAGCGGGCGCGACCGAAGCCGGTGTCTACGAGGCGCTGGGCCTGCCGTGGATTCCGCCGGAGTTGCGCGAGAACACCGGCGAAATCGAAGCCGCCTCCGAAGGACGGCTGCCGGAGCTAGTGGAGCTCGGCCAGATTCGCGGCGACCTGCACATGCACACCACCGAAACCGACGGCCGCGCCACGCTCCTGGAAATGGCCGAAGCCGCGCGCGCTCAAGGCTACGAATACGTTGCCATCACCGATCACTCCAAGGCGCTCGCCATGGCCAACGGCCTGGACGAAAAACGCGTGGTGGCCTTGGCGCGCCAGGTGCGCGAGATCAACCGCGAAGGCATCGGCATCCGCGTCTTCTCCGGCATCGAGTGCGACATTCTCAAGGACGGCGCCATGGACCTTGCCGACGACGCGCTGGCCGAGCTCGACCTCGTCATCGGCAGCGTCCACAGCCACATGAACCAGGAAAGCGCGGAGATGACCGACCGCCTGTTGCGCGCGCTCGAATGCCCGCACCTGCGGATCATGGGCCACCCCACCGGCCGCCTGCTGCTGGAGCGCGATGCCTTTCCCTTCGATTTCGACCGCGTGGCCGCGGAAGCCGCGCGCCGCGGCGTGTGGCTCGAAATCAACGCCGGCCCCGAGCGCCTGGATTTGCACGGGCCGCTGATCCGCGCCGCCAAAGCCAAGGGCGCAGCCTTCACCATTTCCACCGACGCGCACCATCCCAAGCACCTGGCCCACATGCGCTACGGGGTGGTGACGGCGCGCCGCGGATGGCTGGGGCCCGGCGACATTCGGAACACATTGCCGGCCGATCAATTCGCCGCCGCGCTACGCACAAGACCATGAAAATTACTTCTTCACGCGAAGTGTATCGATGCAGGCTCTTCCACGTCACCGAAGATCGCGCCGTCGATCCCAAGACCGGATTCGAGATCAAACGTTCGGTGGTGCGACACGTCGGCTCGGCCGTCATGATGGCCGTGGACGAGCGGAAGCGCATCCTGCTGGTGAGGCAATACCGTCTACCGGCAGCCAAGTACTTGTGGGAGCTGCCGGCTGGGAAACTGGACCCTGGCGAGAAGCCGCTCCAAACGGCCCGCCGCGAGCTGATTGAAGAGACCGGCTATCGCGCCCGCACCTGGCGCGAGCTGGCTTCGTTTTTGGTCAGCCCCGGTTATGTGGCGGAACGCATGACCATTTACCTGGCTACCAACCTCACTGCAGGCAAAGCTACGCCCATGGAGGACGAACGCATCGAAGCCCGCTGGTTCACCGCACCGGAAGTTGCCAGGCTGATCCGTGCAGGCGACATCGACGACGCTAAGACCATCATCGGCTTTTTTGCGTGGCGCTATGGCCCCATGCGGTAGGATTGCCGCCGCAGGACTACGAAGCCGCATTTTTGGCCAGTGCCAGTTGGTTATTGCCGCTGGTCCAGACGCGATTCACGCTGCTGCCGGCCCCCGCAAACAATCCAACCACGGCAATCGCGACGAAGGCCATCAGCAACGAATACTCGATCAGGTCCTGGCCTTCTTCGTCACGCCACAAATTCAAAAGAGAAGTCATATTCTTGTCTTTCCGGAAAGCAGACTCCCTCTGCTCTTCGATGGTAAGTCGGGGCGCCGGCTTCCCGCCAGTGACCGTTCGGCCATTCAGTACGGAAGGTCCTGTTAACTTTCGAATACGTGCTGTTACCTGCCGGAAGGGCTATTTCTTCTTTCCTGGCAGCCCCGCCGGGTTCTCGTGGGTACGTTCGCGGAAGTTGCCGCGCAGGCCGGCCGCCAGCGAGACCGCCGATTCTCCGAAGCGGTCGCGCATTCGGTCGGCCGCGGCCAGCGCCTGCTTCCACTTCTCGTGGCGGCCTTCGTCCATCAGATCCAACTGTCGTTCGCCATCGGCCCATCCCGAAACGTGGACTCCCAGCAGCCGCACGGCCGCACCCGCCTTCCAATTGCGGCGGAACAGTTCGCGTATTCGCTCGAACAGCTCCGTATCGAGCTCGGTGGCGCGCGAAAGGGAATGCGCGCGCGTGATCGTGGAAAAGTCCGAATATCGCAGCTTGAGCTGGACCGTGCGGGCATGCAGGCCGTGTTCGCGCAAACGGCGCCCCACCATCTCGCAGAGCCTTGCCAGGGTTGGTTCGATCTGTGCCATGTCCGCCGTGTCCTCGTTAAAGGTGTGTTCGTGGCTGATGGACTTGGGTCCCTCCCCGGCGCCGATCTCGCTGTCGAACCAGCCGCCCGAGTCCAGGCCGCGCGATTTCCCGGCCAGCGCCATCCCCCACTTGCCGAAACGCTGTTCGAGGAATGCGTCATCGAGGAGCGCCAGGTCGCCCACCTTGCGGATGCCCAGCGTATGCAGGTTTTTCTCGGTCACTTTCCCCACGCCCGGCACCTTGCGCACGTCGAGCGGCGCCAGGAACGCAGCCTCCTGCCCCGGAATCACCCATAGCACGCCGTTCGGTTTGGCCTGGTCGGAGCTGATCTTGGCGACCAGCCGCGACGCCGCGATCCCCACCGAGCAGTTCAGCTTGGTCTGGTCCTTCATCTTCTGGTGCAGCCGGTGGGCGGCGCGCATCGGCGGCCCGTGCAGACGCTCAGTCCCCGTCATATCCAGGTACGCTTCGTCAATCGACGCCATCTCGACCAGCGGCGAAAACGAGCGCAGCACGTCATACACCTGGTGCGAGCACTCCCGATACCGCTCCGGGTGACCGTCCACGAAGATGGCCTGTGGGCAAAGCTTGTACGCCGTCCGCAGGGGCATGGCGGAATGGACGCCGAACGCCCGCGCGGCATAGGATGCCGCCGAAACCACGCCGCGCTCGTTGGGACGCCCGCCCACCACCACCGGCTTGCCCTTCAGCGATGGATCGTAAAGCTCTTCCACCGACACAAAGAAGGCATCCATGTCGACATGAAAATAAGTCTTCACTTTATGCCGAACCGAAAATTGCAGCGCACGGCGACGTCATTGCCGTCATCGCTCTGTACCAGGATACTCGCCGGCAAGTGACGATGTCAGCGCGAGCCGCGAGACAATCGCTGAGATCGCAGGGTTGACAGGGTGGAATACTATCCCCAGAGTTCGTTCACGGGGTAATACTGCACCGGGCCGGTGGTCGGAACATACTCGAAGCCGCGTCCCAGCGGGTCGTCGTGCCGGACGCTGGTCCAATCGATTCCCAGCGCGGAGTAAATCGTGGCCTCGATATCCTCGGGGTACACGTAGCGGCTTTGCGACCAGCCGTAAACAGCGGTGTCGGAGCCGTCGGCGTTGGTCGCGCCCACCACCGTGCCGCCCTTGATGCCGCCGCCCGCAAAAAAGGCGAACTGCTGAACCAAGTGATCGCGGCCCGCCGCGGCGGTGAGCGGCCCCACCGTGCGGCCGAACTCTCCCACCATCACGATCAAGGTAGTGTCGAACAGACCGTTGGCCTTGAGATCGGTGATCAGGGCGGAAAGCCCGGCGTCCAGCAACTTGCCCTTGGCCGGAAGATTGGCGGCGGAGTAGATATTCTGGTGCATATCCCAGCCGTCGTTGGAGGTGATCTGGATGAAACGCGTGCCCTGGTTGGCTTTCAACACCTGGCTGGCCACCAGCATGGCGTTGCCCGTGCCGCTTGAGCCGTAACGCACGCTGTCCGCCGACGCGAAGCCGAATGCCTGCGTCACCACCGGGTTGTACACCATGCCGTTGGCTGCGGCGTAGAAATCCTGGTAGTCGTCCATCGGCTGCCCGTAGGGCGAATTCACGCGCAGGCCGCCGTCGAGCGACTGCATCAGGTTGTAGCGGTTATTGAAACGTGACTGCCCGTCCGGATTGGTGGTGTAAGTGATGCCGCTCGAGCTCGGAACAACTTTGAACGGCGCGTAAGTCGCCGCCAGATAGCCGTTCCCCACTCCGGAGGGGGAATTGAGCCCCACGAACGTTGGGAACACTTGTCCCGGCTGCCGCTGGGGATCCTTCTCGATTGCCACGATGCTGCCGATATTCGGCGCGATATTACCCAGCGCGGCCGACGGATTGCGCCCGATCTGCGTCCACGTCTGCGCCAGGGAGTGCACCAGGGCATGCGACTGCATGGAGCGGATCAGCGCGAAATCCTGCACCTGCGCCGCCAGGCCGGGCATCAAGCCAGCCGGAAACAGAATCCCGTTGATGGTGGTGGGGGCGAAACTGGTGGGCGTGACGCCGTTGATGAACTTCAGATCGAAGGTGTCGCTGTGGCTGGGCGCTCCGGCCAACAGAATGAAGATGCAGTTGGTTGCCGTGTTCTTGGTGGTGGCCCCGGAATTAGTCACTACCGCGTCGGCCTTGGCGTATTTTTGCGCTAGAAACGCCCCGGTGACGCCAGCGCCGGCCATCTGGAAGAAGCGCCGGCGCGTCCAGTGCGGGCGGTTGAAGAACGTCTTGTTGTTATAACCATACTTCTTGCAGTAACAATTGAATTTTTCCTGTTCCGTCATGGCATCCTCCTCCGCTAGTAATTGAAAACGAAATCGACCTTGTTATACAAGGACCACACCAGGTCCTGCACCGCCTGGGAGCGGTTACCGGCACTTGTGAGTGCCGTCGTCGACTTAGTCATTTCATCGCTTGTGGGGTAGCGTGAGAGGATGGCCAGATATAGAGTGTTGATCAGGGCGGTGTTGCCCAGGGTCAGGTTCGTCGAGATGAGCTGGCTGGGCGCGGAGCCCGTGTACTGGATGCGCGCTTCCACAAACGGGCTGTTCATCAGGTTGAGCGCCTGCAAGATCGAGCCGTCTTCCTTGCGCGGCTGGTCGTCGCGGTTGCCGCGCAGGAAGCTGTCCAAAAGGTTACTGGCATTGCCGTCCGAGGTGGGCGCGTTGATCACGTCGGGCAACTGCATCGTGTAACTGATCTTGGCGGGGTAATACCCGCCCTGGTCGGTGAAGCCCGTCATCGTATAACTCGGGAAAGCGCCGCTCGATTGCGCCACCGCGTCGTGGACTTCCTCGCTCCACAGCCGCCGCACGTTCTTGCGGGCGAAGAGAGGCTCCCATGCCACGTTCCAGGCGCCGTTATAGCGGCTGGAGAGCTGGTAGGCTTGCGAATTCACGATTTCCCGCATCAGCGCCTTCATACTGTACCCGTTCTGAACAAAGTGCATGGCGAGCGCGTTCAGGAGGTTGGCATCGGATGGCTGCAGCGTCCAAGGCGCCGGCGGTGGATTGCCCGGGTCGAGCCGCGCCGGGTCGAATGTGTCCGGCGGGTCGACGATCCCCATACCGAAAAACTGTGCCCAGATGAAATTCACCGCGGCGCGGGCGAATTGGAAATCATTCGTGATATCGCCGGCCAGCGCCACCCGGTATTCCGTCCCGGCGGCCGGCGTGGATCCGTTGAAGATATATTGCGGCGGCACATAGTAACATGGTTGGCCCGACTTGCATCCAGCCGGCGCCACGCGCGCCGGCCGGTTACCCGTAGTGGTGTTCAGCGTGTAATCCACCGTGTAACCCTTGGGATTGTCCTCGATCGTCCAGTAACTCGGGTTGTTATTGGAGTCCTTGGTTTGCGCCGCCTGCGTATGGGAAAGGAACGATGACAGTTGCCACGCCTGGTAGCGCGTCGTGCTGGAAGCCCACAGGCTCAGGGTGTCCAGATGGCCGCGGCCGTTGTGGCAGAGCAGGCAGTTCACGTGCGCGATGCCCATAAACGTGTCGAACACGTTGGCCGTCATCTGGTCCATGGCATCCTGGCTGGGGCCGGTGCCGATAAACCCGCCCACCAGAAAGTTGGCGGCGCCATCCTGAAACGTGTTAGTGGAGGCCACCGAAATCAATTGCGAGGCCATCTGGTTATAGGGCACGCTGTTCTCGAGGGAATTGTGGATCCATAGATAGAAAGCGTTGCGCCCCGAAGCCAGCCGGTTCACCCCGCTGGTATTCTTGGTCACGGTATTCTGGAACAGGTCGCCGAAGTACATGGTCCACTTGTCCACCCACTCCGGTTTGGCCAGCAGTTCCTCGATCAGCGCCGCGCGCTTGGCCGGCGTGGTGTCAGCCACGAAGCTGAGGACTCGCGCCGGATCCGGGATGCGCCCCGTCAGATCCAACGTCACGCGGCGGATGAATTCCCAGTCCGTGGTCATGGGCGCCGGCGTGATGCCGTTGGCTTTCCAATCCGCCTGGAGGTAGGAGTCGATCGAGCCTGCCTGGTGCGTCAAACCGAAGGTCGAGGTGGAACTGCCCGGCGGCGGTGAGGCCACCATCCTGCCCACCAGGCTGGTCAATCCACTCAAAGCGCGCCCGTGCCGCGAAACCGACGTCCCGCCATTCAACCCGGTGTACGCAAACTTATCGCGGTCCGGACCAAAGAAGCTGCAATCCGCGTGGACCATGGTCATCTGGCCCGAAGCGGAAACCGCTGGCCCATCCTGTGCTTTGGTGATCAATGCCCCACAGAAAATCGGAAGAGCGCCGATCGCAAGGACCGGCACCCAACGAGGCGTATTCATTCTCCCCCTCCTCAGACGCTGCCGTCATTATAGTCCTTCCAACACGCATAATCTGGCAGAGTTCCACTATTTTTGGACAATTTGGATAATGTCGCTCCGCACCGGGACTAAATTGGCTCCGCAGGGTTTACCATTTCGATATGGGACATCGGCGGGGATTCGTTTGGGTAATGCTTTCCGTGCTGGCTGTGATCCTGCCGGCTTCAGCACAAACCCTTAGTAATCAATCGTTAACCGGGAAGTATTTCTTCCGCCACGTATCGCTGGGCCTCGATGGATCGGGCAATCTTACCGATCCCCGCAGCCTTATGGGCACCATGACCTTCGATGGAAATGGTAGCTATTCATACAGCGGCCAGCAGGTGGCCGGAGCCGCGGCCGCCGCCTCCCAAACCGGTTCCGGGAAATATTCGGTGGACCCCGCCGGCTTCGTTTCGCTCGACAGCCCCCTGCGCAGCGGCGCCAAAATCAACGCCCGCTTCGGCCCGTCGATCGTCGTGGGCTCAACCACCGAATCCACCGACAACACTTACGATTTGTTCGCCGCAGTCCAGGCGCCCACGACTTCCGTGGGCGGCACGCTGCCCGGACCTTATTGGGCTGTCTCCCTGGAACTGCCGGGCGGCGCCTACGCCAACGCGCGCAGCACCCAGTTCAACCTCGGTTCGACCGTGCAGGGCCAGTTCGCAACCATCACCGTGAACGGCCACGCCGCCAACCTTTCCAGCGGCCTTCCCACTACCCAGCAGGTGAGCAACGCCACCTATACCTTGGCGCCCGACGGAACCGGCAGCTTCTCTTTCGGCGCGGCTTCCAATGCCCAGCTCCTCAGCGGCGGCCGCACGATCTACGTTTCGGCCGACGGCAACATTCTGCTGGGCGGCAACACGGCCGCCGGCTCCCACGATTTTCTCTTCGCCGTGAAGCCGCTCTCCGGCGCCACCAACACCACCTGGAACGCCGACTATTTCGGCGCCGGCCTGCGCGTGGATCCCAACGATGCGGGGCAACCCGTGGCGCTCGGTTACGCCGCCGCGGTCTCCGCGCGCGGTCTCGGCAACCTTACCTGGACCAAACGCTTTAAAGAGGTGGGCGCCGGTGCGTACGACTTTACCGGGTGCAACACCTACAACCTCACTGCCGATGGCTCCGGCACCGCCGGCCTTGGCTCCGTCGCGCTGGGCGCCGGCGGTAAGGCATTCAATGGCGTCGTCCTCAGCTCCAGCGACCCGGGCTTCGAAATTTTCTTCGGCGTGCAGATGGTCTCGCTCAGCGGCTCCGGCGTCTTTCTCAATCCGCAACGCGTGTTGAACGGCGCCAGCTACGCGCCCGCCGGCAATCCGATCGCGCCCGGCGAATTCATCACGCTCTTCGGCGCCGGCATGGCCGCCAGCGCGAAGGTGGCCGCGCCCCCCTATCCCCTCAACTTGAACGGCGTCACTGTGCTGATCAACGGGAAGCAGGCGCCGCTCGATTACGTCAGCGCCACGCAGATCAATGCGCTGGTGCCGTATTCGACTCAGGGACCAACAGCCACCATCGTGGTGCAAAACGGCACCGCCAGTTCGAACACGGTCACGGTGCCGGTGGCCGCCACGGCTCCCGGCGTCTTCGCGCTCGATCAGAGCGGCACCGGCGCGGGGGCCGTCCTCCACGCCAATTACTCCGTCGTCAACGCCGCCAACCCGGCCGTCCCCGGAGAAACCGTGCTGGTGTATCTCACCGGCATGGGAGCGGTGACGCCAGCCGTGGCGGATGGCGCCATTCCCGGCGCCAGTAACATCAATGCGAGTCCGCTCTCCGTCTACGTGGCCGACGTCTCCGTGACCCCGATCTACGCGGGCACGGCCCCCGGATATCCCGGTCTCTACCAGATGAACTTCGCGATCCCCACGGCGATTTCGGTAACCGGTCCCGTTCCGCTGGCCATCAACACTCCCAACGCCTTCCACGACCAGGTCTACGTGACGGTTCAATAGCCGGACTTCGCGCGCAGCCCCGGCTATGCTACAAAGTATGCAATGACTCGTGCCATCCTCTTTTTTCTTTTTTCCGCCGCGGCCCATGCCGCCGCACCCTGCGTCTCGGCCACGCCCGCCTGCACCGAATTCGTCACGCTGGGCGAAGGCGAGTCGCGCGCGCTGATCTACCGCACCTTCTCCCTCGCCGCCAAAAACGACAAGATCACCCGCGCGCTGGTGGTGATCCACGGCGCCAATCGCGATGCCGACAACTACTTCCGCTCCTCGTTGGCCGCGGCCTTTCTGGCCGACGCGTTCGAAGACACCATGGTGATTTCGCCGCGCATGGCCTCTGCCGCCGGCAGTTGCCACGACACGCTGGCCGCGGACGAGGTGAGCTGGAACTGCAATCTCTGGCGATCCGGAGGCGCCGCGGCCAGCGATGCCAAGCTGACCTCCTTCGATTTCATCGACCA
>JBEKDA010000086.1:0-14097 GCA_050014595.1 Bryobacteraceae bacterium | reverse complement strand
ACAGCCATCCTCTCCGCTCCGGCCCGTTGGTAAGTATAGCCGAAGCCGGGAACTCGCTGACAAGGCCCGCTGTTCCGGCGGACCTTGCTCGTGAGAGCGCTGCCGATATCGCGCCTTAACGCCCGCCTGAAGCATTCCTGCCGGGACCGTGAACGTCAGCGGACGGCGCGCTGTTACCCTGCACGGCTCGCTGAACTTCAGTGGCTTTGTCCGTCAGAATCGCGGCGCCACAGCTCCAACTATTGCCCATGAGCCACCGGCGCCCAATAAATGTTGATCGCCTTTGGGTCTTGAATGACGAGCTTTCCTTGACTCACGGCGACAGCAGGCTGTCCTTGGGAGAATGGCTTGAACAGAAGGCCCTCAGTGAGGTGCAAGTCATCAACCTCAACTTCAATCGGCTTCGCCGCCCCGGCGCGATTGAGGGCAACCAGCACGCGCTCTTCCGGCGTGCTCCGCAGAAAAACGTATTGGTCTTTGTCACAGGTCAACTCGACCAATTGGCCTCGGCGAAGGGCTGGATGATCGAGCCGGAAGTGCAATAGATCGCGCATCCAGTCGAACACGACGGCGGCGTCACCGGTACGCCCTGCCGGTAGGAACGCGTTTACGGGATCGCCGGGGAACCCGCCGGGGAAGTCAGCTCGGATGGAGCGATCGGTCCTGTCGGTTCCGGCCCCCATGGCGATCTCGTCGCCATAGTACAGGTGGGGGATTCGCCGCGTGGTCAATACGAACGTCTCAGCCATCAGGAGCTTCGAAATATCGCCGCCTGCGACGGTGAGGAACCGAGGCTGGTCGTGATTGCCGGCGAACACTACCAGATCCTCGGGCCGTTGGTAGAGCGAATCCTGTGCCAGAATGTCCGTCAGGACTGTCATCGGCTGGCCCTGCCCAAAAACGCTTTTCAGGGCGCCCTCAAGCGGAAAGTCCAGAATAGACTTCAGCTTTGTATCCGTGCCGAACCTTCGGACGCCCCCCTGAAAGTACGAGAGCACCGCGGGTGTCGGCGCCGTAATTTCGCCGGTGACGACGAACTTGGGATACTGCAGATCGATCGCCGATTGCCATTTCTCCCAGAACGGGCGATCCACATAGGGATATGTATCCTGACGGACCCCGTCAATCCCGCTCATCCCAATCCACCAGAGCGCATTCTGAATCAGGTAGTCGCACACCAAAGGGTCGGTCTGGTCGAAATCTGGAAGGCTCCCGGCAAACCACCCTTTCAGCGGTATGTCGCGCCGCTTGGGCCGGGCATATGGGTCCGAAAGAGCGGCGATATCGAAGTTATTGCGCAGTCGTGGGGTTCGGCCGAGGTCGTTAAACCACGTGGGTGTCGGCGGATCTGCAACGAATGGATGGCGCGGACCACTGTGATTTGCCACTTGGTCCTGGACAACTTTCAGTCCCATCTGATGAGCTGCGTCAACCAGCTCCCGGAAATCCTGCATGGTGCCGAATCGCGGCTCGACGGCATAGAAATCGACGGACGAATACCCGTGGTAAGAGGACACTCCGGGCAGCGAGTTCTTGTAGATTGGGGTTACCCAGATTCCCGTCACGCCCAGATCTTTAAGGTAGTCCAAGTGATCGCGAATACCGCGCAGATCGCCGCCGTGGGTCGCGCCGACCACAGTTCGGTCGGCCGGCCGCCCCAGCTCGGGTGGGCTGTCGTTCGAAGGGTCACCATTCGCGAAGCGGTCTGGCATCATCAGGTAGATCACATCGTCCGCCGAGAAACCCTGAAAACGGCCGCTCGAATCGAGGGGTATGTCCAGCCGGAATAAGAACTCGGCGCTACCTGTGGCGCTCTTTACTTGAAAACGGTATGCCCCCGCCTTCGTAGAGGGACCAATTGTCAAATAAGCAAATAGATAGTGGCCGTTATCCGAGGTCCGGCGAATTTCAATGCGAAACCCTTTAGGACCTGTCACCACAGCGTCCTTCAATTCGGTCCCGGTCAGAAGCACCTGGATCGGGTTCCGGGTATGATGGACCCACCAGTTCGGCGGCTCCACTTTCGTGATGGATGGTGCCGCGTAGGACACGCCGAAGAACAGCGTTCCTAGCAGCCAGGGACGTAGGGTCATATGGATATCTTAAGGCTGTTGCAGCTCCCACCCGGCAGAGCCGGACAATCGCGGCCCCTGCCGCTGGCGCCGCCGGATCGCTTCCGATACGGTCCTAGCAAATAACGATCCTCCTCCTGGTGCAGCAGGCGAACAGGAGGAAAACGGCCTTGGAGTCCGCTGGGCGAACCGGCGGGGGCCGACGCAAAATGTGCCCTGACCCTTTTCGGACAGGGAAGAGGCCCAAGCCTGCCCTCAGATGTCGTGAGACGAAGAACTGGCGAAAATCCTCCTGCTCGCCTGCTGCTACCAGGAGGACACGCCGCTGAAGAGCCGGACCGAACGCGATGTGAACGCAGGCTACGAAAAACCTCGGATACGGCAAGAAACTCCTGCGCGGGGTGTAGCTTATCTCTTTCGATTCAGCGGTAACGCTACTCAGAACTCAAACCGCACCATGATCTGAATCTGGCGCGGTGCTTCGTTCAACGGGGCGCTGGTGGGGAAACCCGGGTCATAGCCTTGACGGCCGTAAAGGGCCGATCCGAATGCATTGGGCGCCTGCGAGCCGAGTATCGTCACCGGGTTATTCAGGTTGGCGTGGTTCAACAGATTGAAGGCGTCCGCGCGCAGCGTGAGGCGGCCCGTCTCGCCCAGTCTCGCCAGCCGGAACCGCCGGCTGAGCGAAACGTCGGCATTGTACAAGCCCGGGCCGCGAAATGCGTTGCGTCCCAAATTACTCAGTTGGCCTGACGCAGGCGCCGTGAACGCCGCGGGGTTCAGAATCTGTACACCACCCGTCACCGGCGTGTTGATCACCGCTTGCGCGGGATTCACCAGGATGGCGCGGTTATTCACATAGTACTGCCCCGTCCCATTGAAGGGCGTCGCGGCCAGAGGACTGTACGGGAATCCCGAACGGATGGCGGTTAAGCCTGCAAACGTCCAGTTGCGGAACACTCGCGCGGCCTTCGTTGCCGCGAACGCGGCCGGAATCTCCCAGACGCCGTAAGCTACTACATTGTGCCGTTGGTCGAAATCGGAGTCGGCCCGGTCGGCGCTGCTGTCGAACTGGCGGGTAAATGCGGCGCTCGGCGCCCCGGTGTTGCCGGTGAAGTTGAAGTCGAAGAACTCCCCTGCCAGCGGCTCGCTCTGGTTGTCGATGGTATGGCTCCACGTGTAAGAGGCTTGAAACTGGAGGTGCGAACTGCGGTATCGCGCCACCGCCTGAACGCCATAGTAATCGGATAACCCCTGGTTGGCGCGATATGCCACCAGCGGGAAATTCGGGTTGGACATTCCGAACGGGTTCGTAAAATCGCCGGGAACGATCGGTACGCTCAGCGGCCGGTTCACCAGGTCGGTCGTAACCAGCTCCCGACCGAAGGACCCGACCAGATTCGCTTGGGCCACCAGACGCTCGGTCGCCCGCCGCTCAATGCCCCAGAAGCCGTTCTCCGCATAGGCATTGCGAAGCCCCGGCTGAAAGAGCGTCAAGTACGGGAAGTCAGGCACGGGTTGCAATGAAACGGCGGCGGCCGCCTGCGCCACCGGCAACAGAAACGGAACCGACTGAGCCGGCGCCGGCGCCTCCAAGACCAGATTGTTGACTTGCAGCGTCTCCCAGAGATTGTCGAACGGCCGGTCGTAGAAGATTCCAAAGCCACCGCGCATCACGGTGTTGGAATCGCGGCCCAAGCCGTAGGAAAAGCCGGCGCGCACTGCAATCCCGCGGTTGTCCGCGTCGTAGAGCGTTTCGTTGCCCCGTCCGGGATACACCATCTGCGCGGCGGCAATTCTTTGCTCCAGACTGTTGCCGTCTCCCAACTGAAACAGCGCGTCCTTGATGCTCCCGGTGTTGGTGGGTGCGCCGAAATTCTCGTAGCGCACGCCGAAGTTCACTGCCAGCCGTGGCGTCACCCTTACACTGTCCTGCGCAAAACCAGAGAACTGCGTCTGCCGGTATCCGCGATCGTAATTGGGAGTGACGTTCGAATTCGGCTGTTGGCGCAAACGCGCGATGTAAAACGACACAGGCTGGTCTTGCGCGAATGCCGAGGCGTCGGCGAAACCAAAGTATCCATCCTGGCCCGCGGTCACATAAGCCGTGATGGTCCGGGTCAAAAAGCCCCCGCCGAACTTGATCGTGTGGCGCCCACTGGTCCGGCTCAAGTTGTCGACCACCTCGATGTTGCGCCCGTGATTCCGGTAGGAGTACGGCAGGGGACTGCCCGGGAGCACGGTGCCATCGCCCGTCGCCAGAATCGGAACTTCCGGGTGCGGCCGGTTGAAATGCGCTTCATCGGTGGACAGGCCTGCCCGGGCTTCGTTGGAAAGGCTGGGGCTCCAGTTCCACAGCCACGCTCCGCCCAGGCTCAACGAGTTGGATACGAAAGGCGTGATGAATTCGCTGTAGGGAGTCCATCCGAAATCGGGCTGGTCTTCCCGCGAAACGCTGGAGCGGAACAGAAACCGGCTGGCGCCATTGTGCGTCAGATAGTCGATGCGCGGCGATGCCAGCAATTGGTCCGTGGCAACGGGCGCCTCGACCGTAAGGTCAGCGAGATCGGAAGCGCCATTCGTTTCCGGCGGCGGAGCGTACTGCTGCAACAACTGGTGGGCGGCGCCGGTAGTTCTGGTTTGCACAAAAGTAGTGGTGGGCAGCGTAATGGTTTCTGGATCCTGTTTCGTGCGGAAGCGATTCACCTCGAATGCCGCCGATACGAACAGCCGGTTCCGCAGAATCGGCCCGCCCAGGAAGAAGCCCGGATCGGTCCCCTTAAGCGGCAGCCGCGCAACAGCGTTCGCGTTTTCCTGAAAGCCGTTGGCGTTCAGTTTGTCGGTCTTCTGGTAGTCATAGACCAAGCCATGCCAACTGGTTCCAGCGGCCCGGGTAATGGCGTTGGCCACGAAGCCGGAAGTGCGTCCATATTCTGCCGAGTAATTCGTAGTTGAGATCCGATACTCTTCGATAGCTTCGGGCGATAACTGAGTTAGAGGCCCGGTAACCAGGTAGTTATTGTTCTCAATGCCGTCCAGTAGAAAGTTGGATACCGAGGGCCGCTGGCCATTAATCGCCAAACCAAGACCGCGCGCCGTCGTGGTGTCGGCTGTAACTCCGGGCTGGGTCGCGAGCAGCGTGTAGACATCCCGGCCATTCAGGGGAAGATTGGCGATGAGTTGCTGGTCGATGACCGTGGAAAGCGACGCGTCCAGCGCCGTCTCGGTCCCGCGCGTGGCGTCGAATGCGCCGGAACGGCTGATATCCACGTCGGGGCCGAAAAATGTGACCGCAGCGTCGCTGCCCGGGAACAGCAGGCTGCGATACTGGCCGGCCTCCCAAACGTCGCTGAGTGGCCGCAGTCGGAAGTTAAAATCCAGCCTCCCCGCCACCGCCAGTTCCACCTCCTCCAGTTCCTGCGGTTGAAATCCGGCGGCCTCCACATGCAGGTGATAGAAGCCCGGAGAGAGTAGCGGCAGGTTGAAATACCCCGCCGTGCCCGTCACTGCCTGCCCGCCGATCGCCCCCGCGCGGCTCTCGTACTTCACCTTCGCACCCACCACCGGCCGCGCCGACCGCAAGTTCACGACCCTTCCCGTGATCAGTCCCTGCGTGGTCTGCCCGCGCAGCGCGGAGTGCAGGAAAAGCAGACTGGCTGCGACGAAGACGGTTCGTATGGTGGGTCCGATCCCGCGGCATGCAAAGTTTCTACAGGATATATCGGACCGGCATCTCGTGGCAAAAAATAGCAAGAAATAAGAAGTATGTCCGCACGCAGATAGAAAAGCAATATGTCCAAAAAATCAACATTGACTCCTGACGGGCCTATGGTAGAATCAGTTGCCTTACCCCATCCGAAGTGAGGTATAGGCAAAGGCCTCCCAGTGCAAAGGGGTTTCCGATCCTTTTGTCCTCTCCGGCTCCTGCTTCTGGGTTGCATTGCCGTTATTGGCTATCCCCAACAGGAACCGCCGCTTGGGCTGGTCGTCTCCGCAACCAACGTGGCCCTGCTCCGGGAAGGGTTTAGTCTTCCGCTCACGGCCAAGCCGGGCGATATCCTGTTCGCGGGCGACGGCTTGAAATCGCAAGACGGTTCGGCGCGCTTCCTGTTCTGTCCCGACCACACGTCGCAGGAGATCTCGGGAGCCGCGGAAATCTACTTCGAAGCGCGCCAGTTGAAGGTCCGGGCCGGCGCGCTGGCCGCTTCCAGGCCGGCATCCGGCTGCGCGCTGCCTCCGATGGACCGCTTGATCGCTACGGACCGGCAGGATGGCGGCGCCGAAGCTTCGCGCGCGCTTGAGGCTTCGCAGACCGGCTCTCTCGACGAGCGAATCCAGGCGCTTGCCCCCGCCGAGCGGCAGGCTCTTCAGGCGGAACTGGAGCCCATCGATCGTGGCCTGGCCTCCGCCGCCGATCCCGTTCTGCATCTGGCGAAGGCCGCCGCTCTCGAAACGCACGGCCTTCCCCTGGATGCCGCCGGCGAGATGCGCACCGTCGTCTCGCAATGGCCCGACGCCGGTTGGGCGCGAAGCCGTCTGTTCTTGCTGGAGTCCAGGGGCATCGTGGTCGCACAGCCTTCCCTGCCCGATGAGAAGGAGTCCGGCAAGAATGTCTTCGCTCTTCTGATCGGGATTTCTTCGTTCCAGAGCGATCAGATCCGCTCCCTCGAATTCGCTCATGCCGACGCCATCGAAGTGCGGAATCTGCTGCTCAGCCCGCGCGGTGGCGGTCTGCCCCCGGAAAACATCAAGTTGCTGACCAACGGGCAGGCCACCGCCGCCGCCATCCGTTCCGCCTTCGACTCGCAACTCAAGGGCCGCCACACCAATGACACTGTTCTGCTGTTCGTCGCGTCGCACGGAACGGTCATCGATAACCGCGGCTACATCATCGCGTGGGACACCAATCCGCAGGACGTCGCATCCACTGCTATCGACATGGAGGACATCCGGCAGCTTTTCGAAAAGCAGCTTGCCGGCGTGCGCCGGCTGATTCTCTACGTAGACGTATGCCGCGCCGGCAAGATCGGCCAGATCACGCCCGACTACCGTGCCACCAACCGAGTCACGCAGCGCCTGGAAACCGGCGACAACTTCTTCGGCATGCTGGCCGCCCAGCAAGGCCAATCGGCCGTTGAAGGCATCAACTACGGCGGCGGGCACGGAGCCTTCAGCTACTTTCTGATAAAGGCGCTCAACGGCGATGCCGACCTCAACCACGATGGCCGCGTCACCATGGATGAGCTGGTGGACTACGTCCACGACAAGGTTGCCGAGAGCACCGGCAGCCGCCAGATTCCAAAAGCCATCGGCGAGGTGGATGAACGGCGGGTCATGGCCTACACCGCCCTGGACGGAATTGCGCTTGCCGGTTACACGGGCCCCATCGTGATGGCGGCCCGCGGCGACCGGGGCATGGCAGCTACACGCGCTGCCGCCAGCCCGGCAGCCACGCCCGAAATGAGTTCCACCCAGCTCAAATATGACCGGGATATCGCGCTGGTTCTAGCGGACTATGAGAAGGCGATTCGCGAAGACCGAATCCTCCCCGCCGAGGACAACGGCGCCTTCAAATTCCTGGCCGTGCTCAAAGTGCGCTTGCAGGACCCGGATTACCAGGCGGAGGCCGAAAAGCTGAAAGTCGCGCTCGAGGACCAGGGGCAGAATCTGCTGGTCCGTTACCTGGCCGGCGAGCAGGACGCTCCAGGCTCCTCCGATTTCTTCGCCGGCGCCCAATATTTCGAAGCCGCCGAGTTGCTGGCGCGCGATTCCGTTTTCCTGGAAGCCCGCAAGGTCTTCTGCGAGGGCCGCGTCAAGGTATTCGGCAAGGAGTACGGCGCCGGCACCGATCTGCTGGAGCGCGCCATCCGTCTCGACCCCGGCCACGCCTACTCCTACAACGCCCTGGGCATTGCGCTTTTGGAGAAGGCCGAATACGACCGCGCCATGCTGGCTTTCCGTGACGCCGTGAGCCGCGCGCCATATTGGGCCTACCCGCTTCACAACATGGCGCTGGCCTATTTTCAAAAGGGCGACTACAGCGCGGCCATCGCCACTTACCAGCAAGCCATCCGCATGGCGCCGCAGTACGCCTATCTTCCTTACAACCTGGGCCTGGTGTATCAGCGCCTGAACCGCTCCAAAGACGCCGAGTCGATGTACCGCAAAGCGCTCGCGCTCCGTCCCGACGCGCAGACTTACAATGCGCTGGGCTATTTGAAGTTCTTCGAGAAGAAGCCCGGCGAGGCCGAGGCTTTCTACAAGACCGCGCTGGCGAAGGACGCCGCACTGGTGATAGCCCGGCACAACTACGCGGTCCTGCTCGACACCATTCCGAAGCGTCGCGCGGAGGCCTTCCAGTTCTGGCGCGAGATCCTCCAGCAGCATCCCGACTACACGCTGTCGCGCCTGGCTCTGGCGAAAGCGCTGGCCCGCGAAGGCCGTAATGCCGATGCGGCCGGCGAGTTCCGGGTTTTGGTGAATCAGAAGCCCGAGTATGCCGCGGCCCGGGTGGCGTTGGGAAGTCTCGAAATCAAGCTGGGTAACCGTGACGCCGCGCTCGAACAGTTCACCGAGGCCGCGCGGCTGGAGCCGGAAGACGCGTCGGTGTACGAACAGATTGGAGATTTGCAGTCGGCGAAAGGGAATAGCCCGGCGGCAGCCGAGGCCTACACGAAAGCGCTGCGGTACGCCACCGAGAGCGCGATGAAGAAAAGAATTCGAAGGAAACTGCAGCGTTAGGAGGTTCTTCGGAACTGTGAATCACGTTGGTCCTGGGAGGAGTGAAATGAACAGGAATCGTTTTTGGATTGGTATGAGGTCCCTCCGCATGGCTTCTGACCGGGGGGACTCCGGGCTGCAGACGGTGCTTGCAGCGGCGTCTACCAGGGAGGTATCACGACCATGAACACGATCTTTGTGCGAGGTTCCGGCCGACGCTACTCGGTGCTGTCCGTGGCGGATGCGCCGCCTCAATTCGTAGTGGAGGGCCAAATGAAGCTTGATCCGGAAAGAGCCGCCCGAAAGGAATGCGATGGACTTGGTAAGGACCGGGGGATGACAACGAACGAATCGGGAGCCGGCCGGCGGCTGCATTTCATCATTGTGGTTGCGTTCCTGTGTGCCTATGCTGCTCCGGCCGCGAAGGCGAGCTTAGTATGCGCTTTCTCCAGCTTCACCAATAACAGTGGTAGCAACGAGTATACCTTTCCTTCAAGCGGCGGCAGTGGATCCGTTTCAATTAATTTCACTACTTCTTCTGGCTGCACGTGGAGCGTGTCAGCGACTTCATTCATAACAATCTCGGGGCCGACATCGGGTTCCAACACCAGCACGTCTGTAACGATTCCATTTACTGTTGGGGTGTTTAGCGGCGAAGGTCAAATCGGAACGATCACAGCCACTGTGAATGGAGCACAAGCAGGGAGCCAAACGGTTTCCCAGGACGGAAGTGCGTGCACGGTTTCGTTTTCTCCCACGTCGGTGAACATCCCTGCCTCTGGTGGGAGCGGCTCGTTCACCGAAAACGCACCGGGCTGTGGATGGTGGGACTACCCCAACAGCCCGGTGTCGTGGGTGACGCTCACCACCGCTCCGGCCGGCAGCGGCCCGCCTTACTCTGCTTCTACCATCTCCTACACGGTTTCCGCCAACAGCGGAGCTGCCCGCAGCGCGATCCTTACCGTTTCCCAGCCAAACGCTGCAACTTTTACGATCAATCAGGCCGCGGCTGGCGCGACGGCCCCGGTGCTGAGCATCAGCAAGGCGCATGCGGGGAACTTCACGCAGGGACAGACCGGCGCGACGTACACAGTCACGGTCTCGAACCACCTCGGCGCGGCCCCGACCAATGGCACGGTGACGGTGACCGAGACGCCACCGCCGGGCCTGACTTTGGTGTCGATGGCGGGGTCGGGATGGACATGTGCGGCCAATGCCTGCGCGCGGAGCGACGTTCTGGCGGCGGGCTCCACCTACCCCGCGATCACGGTGACGGTGAATGTGACAACTAGCGCCACTTCGCCGCAGGTGAACGCCGTGAGCGTGTCGGGTGGCGGATCAGGAAGCGCGAGCACGACGGATTCGACAATCATCCTTCCGGCAGCCGCCGTCACCTGCAACCCGCAGAGCGGCACTTACACCGCGGGGCAACAGTACTCGACCACCTGTACGGTCTCGGGAGAGATGGCGCCGGTCAGTTGGACTTTTTCGGCCTTGCCCCCCTGGCTACAGATCAGCTCCATGCTCTCTTCCACCTGTACCCTCAGCGGAACCGTGCCCAGCCCTCCTCCCAACTCTTATAGCGTGACCGTGACCGCGACCGGCTATCCTGGCACGTTACCGGTTCCAACGGCTTCAACCACGGTTACCATCAATGTTTCGACCCCCACCGGCACGCTCGGAGTCCAGCCGACCTCCTTGTCCTACAGCGTCACCTCGGGAGTAGTGCCGCCGCCGCAGAACCTCACCATCACCAGCACTTCGGGAACGCTTTCGTGGAATGCCGCTACAGCGCTCACATCCTCCGCGCCTGCCAACTGGATCAGCGCCTCGCCTACGGGCGGAACGGCGAGCCCCGGCAGTCCCGGCAACACGGCGATTTCCATCCTCCCCATCGTCACCACCTTTCCCACCGGCACCTACACGGCCAACGTGAACATCAGCTCCGGGGGGCAGATAAAAACGGCAGCGGTCAGTATGGCCGTGGTGCAAAACGACCTTGTGCTCAACCCGACCGTCATGGTCTTTGCCGCAGTGGTTAACTCACCCGCGCCGCCCGGCCAGACTCTCACCGTCAGCACCCTCACTGGCGGCGCCCTCTCGTTCGGCACGCAGCTTACGTATCAGACCCAGCCTCCTTCCCAATGGCTGTCGGTGTCGCCGGCAAGCACTTCCGCGCCCACGAGCCTCACCGTCTCCGTGCAGCCGAGCGGTCTCTCGGCGGGCACTTACGTCGGATACGTGAACCTTACGGCTACGGGCAGCACGACAGCCCACCAGGTCTCGGTGACTTTGACCGTGAATCCACCCAACGGCACGCTCGGAGTCCAGCCGGCCTCCTTGTCCTACAGCGTCACCTCGGGAGTAGTGCCGCCGCCGCAGAACCTCACCATCACCAGCACTTCGGGAACGCTTTCGTGGAATGCCGCCACAGTGCTCACAAACTCCGCCCCTGCCAACTGGATCAGCGCCTCGCCTACGAGCGGATCGGCCAGCCCCGGCAGTCCCGGCACCACGGCGATCTCCATCCTCCCCGTCGTCACCACCTTTCCCACCGGCACCTACACGGCCAGCGTGAACATCACCTCCGGGACACAGGTGATGAAGGCAGCGGTCACCATGAGCGTGGTGCAGAACTACCTGGTGCTCACCCAGAGCGTCATGGTCTTTGCCGCGCTGATCAACGCACCCGGGCCGCCCGTCCAGACTCTCCCGGTCAGCACGTCCGCCGGCACCGTCTCGTTCAGCACCCAGATTCAGTATCCGACTCCGCTGCCGCCTTCCCAATGGCTGTCGGTGTCGCCGGCAAGCGCCACCGCGCCCACGAACCTCACCGTCTCCGTGCAGCCGAGCGGTCTCTCGGCCGGTACTTACGTCGGATACGTCAACCTTATCACTACGACAACCTACCAGGTCTCCGTGACTTTGTGGGTAAAGGCAGCTCCGGACAACACCTTCGCGTTCAACTATCAGATCGGCGGCGCCTTGCCGGCTCCGGTGTCGGTGCCGATCACCAGCAACGGCGTCCCGATTTCGGTATTGGCCGGTGCTGGGAGCGATCAAAACAACTGGCTGTCGGTCAGCCCGACTACCGCCGTCACGCCCGCCAATTTGATACTTACGGCCTCACCCGGCTCACTTCCTGCCGGGCAATACCAGGGAACTGTCGCTATCACTGGCCTGTACACCGACCAGTCGGGCACCCTATATGGTGTGGCCGCCGTCTATCTTGTCACGCTGACCATCGCCCCCGTCGCAACCCAGACGGTCCAGACGATTTCGCACATTGCCGACGGCGCCGGCTGGTCGACGAGCATCATTCTGGTCAATACCGGCGCCCAGCCAGCGTCGTATACGCTGCAGGTTACAGGCGACAAGGGAGCCGCGATTGCTCCTTCTTCGACGGGGCTCGGGATGCTTTCGACAGCCGGGACGATTCCGGTAGGAGGGTCGAAGATCATTTCAACCGATGGAACTGCCGCAAATCTCACCGAGGGCTGGGCACGGGTGACGAGCGCTCAATCGATCGGTGGTACGGCGATTTTCCGGTCGGCGCAGCCGAAGGGCTCGGCTGTTCCCTATCAGGAAGCCGCCGTCCCGCTGCTCACGGCCGGCAGTACCACACTGCTCTTCCCCTTCGACAACAATGCGAACCTGGCTACCGGTGTCGCGCTGGCGGCTCCGGACAACAACATTATGACTACGGTCTCCTGGCGGCAACGCAACCAGGCCGGGCAGAACCTTACTTCCTCACCCGAGCAGCCGGTGACATTGCCGCCATTCGGCCATACGGCATTGGTGCTGCCAATCGATTCTGCACTATCGGCCAACCTGCGCGGAGTAGCGGAGTTCGATTCCCAAAACGGCCCCATCTTTGGTTTGGGGATTCGATCCAACAGTGGCGCCTTCACTTCAGTGGAAGCCGTGACGAGCCAGCCGGCGGCGACCAAAATCATCTCCCACATCGCCGATGGTGGCACAGCCGCCAATGGTGGGTCGTGGCAGACGACCATCATTCTGGTGAACACGGATACTGTGGCAGCGACGTTCACGGTCAATCTTTGGCAGGACTACGGGACCCCATTCGCGGTACAACTCGTGGGTTCTTCCGCGCAGTCCGTTATCTCGGGCGTCATCCCGGTGGGTGGCGCCTATACGATCGAAACAGCCGATGTGGCAAGCCAGACTACAACAGGATGGGCCGAGGTGTTGAGCAGCCAGTCGATCGGCGGAACGGCCGTTTTCCGCTTGGCGAGCAGCGGCCAGGAAGCCGCAGTGCCTCTGCTGACTACCGGAGGGACGAAACTGATGCTGCCATTCGACGTCGGGTCGGGGTTCGCGTTGGGCGTGGCGTTAGCCAATCCCAGCCTGACACAGGACGCCACCATTACCTACACGCTGCGGGACGAGACTGGGAATCCGATTCCGAATAATCCGCCACAATCGATTTCGCTGCCGCGACATCAGCACACCTCTTTCGTGCTGCCGGTGAACTTGAACGGGGCTGCCGAACTGAAGGGAGTAGTGGAATTCGACTCGCCGAATGGGGCCGTCTTTGTGCTGGGCATTCGTGCCAACAACGGAGCATTTACTTCCGTGCGCGCCGTAGGTCAATAAGCGATGCGGCGTTTGACGGATGTTCAGATAGTCCCCGGCGGTGCTGGGAGATACACGCTGGCGGCGGTGACTGCGACCAGCACCACGGACCCGACAAGAGACCGAATGGGAAAATGACGGCCGCTGCTCATAGGACCCTCGACATCGACCGGAATTTCTGTTGGTCTCGTCTCTGCGATTGAGTATATACCAGCCAGCCTCCGCCCCTATCAGTGCATCGTTCGCGTCCTCGATGGAATGCTACCGCCCGCCAGCGGCGATGCGCGCCAAGTACATCTCGCACTCGGGTGCCCGAGCAGGACATCGAAACAGAGAATCGTCGGCCCACGGACGCTCCTGTTTCCATGCCACCGGTTTTGCCGAGGTGGTTTTTGAATCAACGGCTTACAGACTCTCCGGTCGCGCATACCAATTTCTATTTCTTGTAGTGTCGCTCTCGGGGAGCCATTCCTTTCCTTGCTCTGATTTGCCTGCCCGTTGGTTGACGCCTCAACCCTCCGAACTCGCGTAATGCCTTCAAGGACTTCGGTCTCTGCGCGTCTCTCTTCTGGAACCCGCCCCAGTCGGTGAAGTGAACCCCTGGAGTGAGACACGAAGTTAAGGGGGTAAACGCCGTTCGATGAGAAATCATTGCACGGCGAGGTTGATGTTGTCCACTCTGGAAGAACCTGAGCGGAGGATAGGGCAA
>JBEKDA010000085.1:0-14102 GCA_050014595.1 Bryobacteraceae bacterium | reverse complement strand
GGATCCAATTCGGCAATTCGGAGCAACCGTCACCCTATCGACTATCGCGCTTCGGAAAAATCTTCCGTTAGGTTCAGGGAAAGGTGTGTTTTCCCTTGACAAGCCCTTATCATGGATGTCCCTATGCGGCACAGGCTGGTGAAACCAATGAACTGCAATCACAGTTGGGTGATGCGTCTCCGCCATCTCGCACTGTTGGCAATTCTGCTTCCGCAGGGCGTGAATCTCGCATATGCAACCACTCCGGATGTGGCCTTTTCTCCGGCGACCATCGACTTCAAGTACACCATAGGCAACCCCTTGCCCGCGGCGCAAACCCTGCAGATCAAGAGCACCGGGACCGCGCTGAACTTCACGATTTCGCCGATTGCGTCGCCCTGGATCAGTCTCTCGGCCTATGCCGGCACGACGCCGGCGAGTATCAAGGTTTATGTCAATCCCACGTCCCTGCCATCCGGGGGGCAGCAAGCCACCATCACGGTGAATGCGCCGCAGGCCAACACAACCGCGCAGACGTATATCGTCACCCTGGAAGTGAGTGACCCGCCGCCCTCGCTTTTGCTCAGCCCGACGACCATGGCATTTACGTATTACACCGATAAAGCGGTTCCGCCGGCTCAGCCCCTGGTGCTCACCAGCACGGGGGCGGCCATCTCGGCCGCCATCGCGGTCTCGGGAGGCACGTGGCTCTCGGCGCAGTACAGCGGCAGCATTTCGATCGTGGGGATTCCCTCCACCATCAACGTGAACGTGAACCCCGCGGGACTCGTTCCCGGCAGTTACTCCGGAACCGTCAAAATTACGCCGTCCGATACCGCCATCGCCGCTATCACCGTCGCGGTCACTTTGAGCGTCAACGCGGGGACGCCTGTCGTGACCGGCCTGTGGCCACCCGGCGCCCTGATCAATTCGCCCAACATGGTGGTTACGGTCAGCGGGTCGAACTTCTTCAGCAACTCCACCGCGGCCATCGGATCGGTCAAGCTGGCAGCGCCCAATTTCATCAGCTCGACTGCCATGCTGGTTACCATTCCGGCCGCCCAGATGACCGCTGCCGGCCCCTTGCCGATCACCATCAGCACTCTCACGGCAGCCGCGTCCTCCGCCACCACGGCTGGCTCCACCTTCACTGTCTATGTGCCGGGGCCCCAGGTGATGGCCGTCACCGATGCCGCCAGCTATGTGGCGGGCAACGTCGCTCCGGGAGAGATCATCACGATTTACGGGTTGGGCCTGGGACCTTCCAGCCTTTTCCCCTTAACCGTGCAGGACCCGCTTTCGACCAGCCTGCCGCCCAGCGGCGCGGCCCAGACGTCCGTCTCCATCGATGGCACTCCCGCGCCCCTGCTCTACACCAGCGTGGACGAGATCAGTTGCATCGTGCCCTTCAGCGTGGCGGCGAAGAGCGGCAAACCGGTGAACCTGGCCGTCACCTATAACTCCATCCCGGTGGTCAGTCCGAAAAGTGTCAACGTGGTGGATGCTAATCCCGGCCTGTTCACCATGGACGCCTCGGGAACCGGCCAGGGCGCTATCCTGAATTACGATCCGACAGCTCTCAATTACTCCATCAACAGCACCGCCAACCCGGCCATCAAAGGCACCACCATTGCCGTGCTCTATCTCACCGGCTACGGCCTGACCAATTGCGTCGATATCCCGGCGAGCGGCCCCACGCCAGCCAGCCCTTGCAATACCAACGCCACTGTGGTCAACCTCATCAGCGGGAACGTCTCGCCGAAACTGGCGGTGGCCGTCACCATCGGCGGACTGCCGGCCCCCGGCGCGGTTGCCCAGGCGCCTCTCGGGTCCGTGCCCGGCCTCATGCAAGTGAACGTGCCGGTGCCCTCGGGCGTCAGTTCGGGAAACGCATTGGTGGTCGTGACGCTGGGAACCGGTAACACGGCAGTGACCACTCAGGGGAAGGTCACGCTGGCCGTCAAGTAGTTCGCGGGCTCTTCCCGGCGGCGATCTTCTTTTCCAGCGCCCGCATCAGCCGCGATTCCACATCGCTGGGCAGCGGGTGCGGATCCATCCCTTTATAAACCTGGATGGTCTTCCGCGTTGTGTCGGCGATCACCCAGCAATTCGGGCACTCGGTGATGTGATGCTCCAGCTTGGCCAGCACTTCCTTGTCGACGGTTTCGTCCAGGTAGTCGCTCAGCTCGCTCAGGAAGTCTTTACATGTAAGCAAAGGCGTCGTCCCCCTTGCGTTTGAAGTAGCGGGTCAACTTCTCGCGCAACTGCAAACGGGCCCGCAGGAGCCTGCTCTTCACCGCCGGTATGGAGAGGCCCAGCGCATCCGCGGTCTCTTCGGTGGACAACTCTTCGATGTCGCGCAGCACGAATACCGAACGGTAAGGCGGTTCCAGACTCTCCACGGCCGTATCCAGAATCCCGCCGAGTTCTTCCCGCGAGAAGCGTTGCTCCGGGTTCTCATCCCAGGCCGCAATCTCGCGCACAATGGTGTCTTCGCCGGTGTCGATAGTCTCGTCGAGCGACACCGATTTGTCGGTCTTCCGGCGCCGCAGTTTCATCAGCGCCTGGTTCACCGCGATGCGCACGATCCAGGTATAGAATTTGGAATTCCCCTGGAACTGGTCGAGGTGCTCGTACGCCTTCATGAAGGTTTCCTGCAGCACGTCTTCGGCGTCCTCGCGATTTTGCGTGACGTGCTGGGCCAGCCGGAAGATCTTCGCTTCGTACCGCCGCACCAGTTCCCCGAACGACACGCTATCGCCTTGGCGGGACTGCGCCACAAGGGTCGATTCATCGACTCCGGCTTGGCTTGAAACGGGCATGGCCACCGTCACCATCATATCGCAAGCCCTCTCCGTGACGGCTGTCTCGACGTGTTACGCTGAAATTCCCCTATGAGCAACATTGAAATTACCCTGCCCGACGGCAGCCAGCGGTCGGTGGAGACGGGTATTCGTCCCATCGATATTGCCAGGTCGATCAGCCCGCGCCTCGCGGACGCCGCCATCGTCGCCCGCCTCAACGGCGAGTTGTACGATCTCACGCGTCCCATCGAAGCCGACGCCGCCTTGCAGATCCTCACCAACAAAGATCCCGAGGCGCTCCAGGTCTACCGCCATTCCACCGCGCACCTGCTGGCGGCCGCCGTGCTCGAACTGTATCCCGAAACCAAGCTGGGAATCGGGCCGCCCATCGAAAACGGTTTCTACTACGATTTCGACCGCGCCACGCCCTTCACGCCCGAGGACCTCGAGAAGATCGAAAAGAAAATGTGGGAGATTCAGAAGCGCCATCTCCCTTACGAGCGCGTCTACACCAAAAAGGAAGACGGCCTCAAAAAATACGGCGACGCCTGGATGAAATGCGAGCTCATCAGCGAACGCGCCGGCGACGTCTTCAGCGAGTACACCCTCGGCCCTTACTTCATCGACTTCTGCCGCGGCCCCCACGTGCCCGACACCTCCAAGCTAAAAGCCTTCAAGCTGCTCTCCATCGCCGGCGCCTACTGGAAAGGCGACGAGCACAACAAGCAGTTGCAGCGCATCTACGGCACGGCTTTCTTCAGCCAGAAAGACCTGGAAGAGTACCTCAACCGTCTGGAGGAAGCCAAGCGGCGGGACCACCGGCGGCTGGGAAAAGAACTCGAACTGTTCACGGTGAACGAGGCCGTGGGCGCGGGTCTGCCGCTATGGCTGCCAAAAGGCGCGACGGTGCGGCGGTTGCTCGAAGAATACATTCTTGAGAAGGAACGCGCCGGAGGATACCAGCACGTGTACACCCCCGACCTGGCGAAGGTCGAACTGTACCAGCGGTCGGGCCATTGGGCCCATTATCAGAGCAGCATGTTCCCGCCAATGGACCTGGAAACCGAGCAGATGGTCTTGCGCCCCATGAACTGCCCGCATCATATTCTGGTGTACGAATCGAAGCAGCGCAGTTACCGGGACCTGCCCGTGCGCATCGCCGAGCTGGGCACCATGTACCGCTACGAGCGCTCGGGCGCGTTGAGTGGCTTGAGCCGCGTGCGCGCGATGACGCTCAACGATGCTCACATCTTCTGCACGCCGGACCAGATCAAGGAAGAGTTTTCCAGCGTGATGAGAATGGTGGAGCAGGCCTACCGCGACTTGGGCATTACGCAATACCGGTACCGCTTGTCGCTCGGCGACAAGGCCGACAAGGAAAAGTACGTCGATAACGACGCCATGTGGGAGTTGGGAGAACAGGTTCTCCGGGAGGCCATGGATTCGCTCGGACTGCCCTATGTGGAAGCGCGCGGCGAAGCCGCCTTTTATGGGCCCAAGCTGGATATCCAGCTTGCCGATGTGATGGGGCACGAAGAGACCTATTCGACTGTCCAGGTGGATTTTCACCTTCCGAACCAGTTCGAGTTGAAATATGTGGGGGCGGACGGTAAGGAGCATCGTCCGGTGATCATCCACCGCGCCGTGGTCAGCACCATGGAGCGCATGATCGCCTACCTGATTGAGCTCTACGCCGGCGCGTTCCCGGTATGGCTCGCCCCCGTGCAGGCCATCGTGCTGCCCATCACCGACCGCCAGACCGAATACGCGCGCGGTTTGCAGAAGCAACTGGAGGCCGCCGGCATCCGCACCACCGTCGACGAGCGCAGCGAGAAAGTGAACTTCAAGATCCGCGAAGCGCAGTTGCAGAAGATCCCGTTCATGCTGGTGGTGGGCGACCGCGAGCAGCAGAACAACCAGGTGGCCGTGCGCAACCGCAAACACGGCGACCAGGGCGTGAAGACGCTGGAAGAGTTCCTGGCCGGCATCCGCGCGCTGATTGGGTCGAAAGCCGTGGCGGAGTAGGATAGGGATATATGGCTGACGACGAGAACGCCCCGGCGACGAAGAAAGACCTGGCGGCCGTTGAACGCAGTGTGTCCGCGCAGATGCATGCTCTAGAAGACAGGGTGTCCGGGAAGATGCATGCTCTCGAAGAGAGGCTCTCCGAGCAGATGCGCGATATGCAGACCGCGGTGCTCAAGGCCTTTCTTCCCTGGCAACAGGGTGTCAAGATTCAATTCCGCGAGCTCGAAATCAACACAGGAAAATAGCGTGCAGGCTATCAAAGAGCGGATGAGCGTCATGGAACACCGCCTTCTAGAGATCGAGAAGCGCCTGCTCATGAACCCGCCTGCGGCGTAGTTCTCTTCGCTCTTGCGCGGCTCGTCGAGCTGGGCCAGGTATTCGGCGGGAGTGGATGCTTTGAGGTGGCCCTTCATATTCTCAACAGCCTACCACGGCCGTCCCGTCCGGCCCGCAACGGCCATGATTGGCCGCCCAACGGAGCGGCAAACACGGCAGTCTTACTGAATCCTGCCGTTCTTTTTTTCGATCTCGATCCACAGCTCGTTATATTGCGATTCGGCGAGCACCTGCTTGAGCTGGAAGTGGAAAGTCTTTTCCAGGGTCGTGATGGTGAAGTCAAACGGGCCGCTGCTGCTGATGGTGGCAATGTCCCGGTAACGCCAGGTGCGGGAATCGTCCGTGCTCGCGGTCGACCAGGCAATCGCATCCGCGCCAAACGACAGCGTGCCCTGGCTGCCCCGATTTTGGAAAACGCCGCGGAGCAGGTGCTTCGCCGGAACGGAGTATTGAACCGGCCAGGAAGTTTCCGCCAACGCCGCTACCAAGCGTTGGTCCAGCCGCCCTTTGAGTAAGTCGTAAAGTTCCACCGCGGGAATCTTGCCCGTGAACTCATAACTGAGGTCGGCGCCAAAGAAATAGCGGCTATCTTCATAGGTCAGCACAGTGACGTGGTCCGGCGATAGCGTGAGCCGCTGGATGCCCTGGTATTTCCAACTCCAATTCTGAGCTTTCGCGCCGGCGTAGGAGACACCGGTTTCATCCACGGTTAGAACGCCAGCGTGCTTCTTGTAGGTCACCGGGAACTGCGCGGCGTGCGCGGCGGCCGCCAGCGTCAAGCAGATTGCGATTTTACGGAATGCCATTTCCATACCTCGTAGAGAGCCGGGTAAACCAGCAGCTCGAGTAAGAACGATGTGAAGATGCCGCCGATCATAGGAGCGGCGATGCGCTTCATGACATCGGCGCCGGCGCCCGCGGACCACATGATGGGGGCGAGACCGACAAACATGGTTGCGACGGTCATAAACTTCGGACGAATGCGCTTCACGGCGCCATGAATGATGGCTTCCTGCAGGTCGGCGGCGTGGCGCATGCGGCCCGCCAGACGGCGCTCTTCGAAGGCCAGATCGAGATACAGCAGCATGAAGACCCCGGTTTCGGCATCGACGCCCATCAGCGCGATCAGTCCGACCCATACGCCGATGCTCATGTTGTAGCCCAGCGCGTAGAGCAGCCAGACGGCCCCCACCGCCGAGAACGGCACCGCCAGCAGCACCAGCAGCGTCTTGGCCGCCGACCTGGTGTTGAGGTACAGCAGCAGAAAGATCAGGAACAGTGTGAGCGGCAGGACGATTTTCAGGCGTTCCCGCACGCGCTCCATGGCTTCATACTGCCCGCTCCAGGCGAGCGTGTAGCCCGGCGGCAGCGGCACCTGGTCGCGCACCACGCGCTTGGCTTCCGTCACGTAGCTGCCGATGTCGCGGCCCGCCACGTCGACATAAACGTAGCCGTTCAACATGCCGTTTTCATTGCGCAGCATGGAAGGGCCGGTGGTCACTTTGAGGGTTGCGATCTCGGCGAGTGGGATTTGCATTTTGCCATCCATGGCGGGGACCAGCGCGCGGCCGAGCCGGTCGAGCGAACTGCGGGAATCGCGGTAGTAGCGCACGTTGATGGGGTAGCGCTCGCGGCCTTCGATGGCGGTGGAGACGTTGTCGCCGCCAATCGCATTCATGATCACCATCTGCGCGTCGTCGACGCTCAGGCCGTAGCGCGCGAGCTGGTCGCGCTTGAGGTCGAAATCCAGGAAGTACCCGCCGCCCACTCGCTCGGCGAAGACGCTGCGCGTGCCCGCGACCTGCGGCAGCACGCGTTCGATGTCGGTGCCGATGCGTTCGATTTGCGACAGGTCGGGGCCGAAGACTTTCACGCCCACCGGCGTCCGCACGCCGGTCGTCAGCATGTCGATGCGGTTCTTGATGGGCATGGTCCAGGCGTTGGAAACGCCCGGGAGGCGCAACGCCTGGTTCATCTCATCCACCAGCGCGTCGGTGGAAATATGATCGGGCGTGATTCGGGCGCAGAAGCGTTTGGTCCATGGCGGCCACTTGTCGTACCAGGTCGGCACGTTGCGCCACTGCGATTTGGGCTTGAGCTCGATGATAGTTTCCATCATCGAAAAGGGCGCCGGGTCGGTGGAGGTTTCGGCCCGGCCGGACTTGCCGAGCACGCGGGCCACCTCCGGGAAGCTCATGAGGATGCGGTCCTGCACCTGCATGAGCTTCTGCGCTTCGGTGACCGAGATGCCGGGAAGCGTGGACGGCATGAAGAGCAGCACACCTTCGTCGAGCGGTGGCATGAACTCGGAGCCCAGGCGCTGATACACCGGCACCGTCAGGACCACCAGCGCCACGGCACCGAGGATCACGGCCCACTTCCAGCGGAGACTCCAGGCCACCACCGGCTCATAGAGACGCATCAGCACGCGGCTGATCGGGTGCTTTTCCTCCGAGTGGATGGTGCCCACCAGCATCCCGTTGACGATGCGCGACAGGAAGCGCGGCTTCAGGCGGAACTTCTCTTTGCGGAAGAACAGCAGCCGCAGGGCTGGGTCGAGCGTGATGGCCAGTACCGCGGCGACAATCATGGCGAAGGTCTTGGTATAGGCCAGCGGTTTGAAGAGGCGGCCTTCCTGCGCCTCGAGTGTGAGCACCGGCAGGAACGACACGGCAATCACCAGCAGCGCGAAGAAGCTCGGGCCACCGACTTCCTTGACCGCCGAGACGATGGCGTTGCGGTAATCGGCGGGGGTCCAGCTCTCGCCGGCGTTTTCGAGTTTCTTGTGGGTCTGTTCCACCACGACGATCGCGGCGTCCACCATCGCGCCCACGGCGATGGCGATGCCGCCCAGCGACATGATGTTCGAGCTCATTCCCATGAGGCGCATTGGCACGAAGGCGATCAGCACGGTAACCGGGATCGTGAGAATGGGGATGACCGCGCTGGGCACGTGCCACAGGAAGATGAGGATGACGATGGCCACCACGATCAGCTCTTCGATCAAAGTGTGCTTGAGGTTCTCTACGGAGGCCAGGATCAGCTCGGACCGGTCGTAAACCGTCACCACTTTGACGCCCGCCGGCAGGCTGGGCTCGATTTCCCGAAGCTTGGCTTTCACCCGCTCGATGACGCGGAGCGCGTTCTCATTCTGCCGGATGACGACGATGCCCGAGACGACCTCGCCCTTGCCATCGAGATCGGCGATGCCGCGGCGAATATCGGGGCCCAGCGTGACCGTGCCTACGTCGCGGATCAGCACGGGCGCGCCAGTGGAATTGGTTTCGAGGACGATATTGGCCAGGTCGCCGGTCGAGCGGGCGTATCCGCGGCCGCGCACCATGTACTCGCGGCCCGTGAACTCCACCAGCCGGCCGCCGGCGTCGTTGTTGCCGCCGCGCACCGCGGCCACCACCTTGGATATTGGTATGCCGAAGGCTGCCAGCCGGTTCGGATCGACGTTCACCTGATACTGGCGCACGAAGCCGCCGAGCGGCGCGACCTCGGCCACTCCGGCCACGGCCTGCAACTGGTAGCGCAGAAACCAGTCCTCGAGCGAGCGCAGTTCCGCGAGATCGCGGCGCCCCGTTTGATCCACCAGGGCGTACTGAAAGACCCAGCCGACGCCGGTGGCATCGGGCCCGAGCTCGGTCTTCACGTCATTCGGCAGGCGGGGCAGAATCTTCGAAAGGTACTCCAGCGTGCGCGAGCGGGCCCAGTAGATGTCCGTGCCATCTTCGAAAATGATGTACACGTATGAGTAGCCGAAGTCGGAAAAGCCGCGAATGTCTTTCACCTTGGGCGCGCCGAGCATGGCGCTGACGATGGGGTAGGTGACCTGGTCCTCCATGATATCGGGGCTGCGGTCCCAGCGTGAATAGACAATCACCTGGGTGTCGCTGAGGTCGGGGATGGCATCCAGTGGAATGGTGCGCAGCGACCACCACCCGGCCACGGCCGCTGCGGAGGCCAGCAGGAGGACCAGCAGCCGGTTGCGCGCGGAGAGTTCGATGATGCGGTTGATCATCGTTTTTTCGCTCCCATCCCCGGCATGTCGGGCATTTCCTTCGCACCAGACTCTTCTCGTTTTCCCTTCGGTGTGTCCACGGCGCCGCCGGCCATTCCTGGCATCCCGGCCATGCCCGCCGCCGTTTTAAGCTGGCTCTCCGAATCGATCAGAAAGTTGCCGGAAGTCACGATGCGCTCGCCGGGCTGGAGGCCGCTGAGGATTTCGATACGGTCGCCCGACTGCGCGCCGATCTTGACGGTGCGCGGTTCGAAGGTGCCGTTGCCGCGGTCGAGAAACACCACCTGGCGGTCGCCGGCATTGAGCACCGCCGATTGCGGCACCACCAGGCGCCGCGCGCCGCCTGTCTGGAACTGCACCTCACCGTACATATCGGGCTTGAGTGCGAGACCGGGGTTGTCGAACGCCAGCCGCACTTTGAGCGTGCGCGTGGCCGGGTCGACCTGCGGCAGAATGTAGCTGACGCGGCCGCGAAATACGCGGCCGGGCGCGTACGCGAGCGTCAGGGTGGCCGGCTGATTGAGGTGCACGGCGGCGGCTTCGTATTCGTAGACGTCGGCCACCACCCAGACGGTCGACAGATCGGCCACCGTATAGAGCACCGTTTCGGGAGTGACGTGCTGCTTGGGGAAGGCGTTGCGCTCCATGACGAAGCCGGAGAACGGCGCTTCCAGCGTGAGGTTCTCGACGAACTGCCCGGTGCGCGCGATTTCGTCGAGCTGGCGGCCATCGACGTCGAAGAGTTCCAGCCGCTTCCGCGCCGCGGCCACCAGGTTGTCGGTGCTCTCCAGCATCTCGTGCAGGGGGTTGTCGCTCATGGTGCGCTGCGCGCGGAGGGCGAGC
Source organism: Bryobacteraceae bacterium (assembly GCA_050014595.1). Classification (GTDB taxonomy): domain Bacteria; phylum Acidobacteriota; class Terriglobia; order Bryobacterales; family Bryobacteraceae; genus PALSA-129. The sequence continues at coordinate 4,085 of JBEKDA010000085.1, read as the reverse complement.
AGATATTCCTGCTGCGTGGCCAGCGCTTCGGGACTGTAGATGGTGAGCAGCGGATCGCCTTTGTGAACCTGCCGGCCCGTGAAATCGGCGAAAACTTTGTCGATCCAACCTTCCAAACGGCTTTGGACTTTCGAAATGTGGGTCTCGTCGAGCGTCACGCGTGCCGCGGCGCGGATGGAATCGGTCACGGTTTCGAATTCGGCGGTGCCGTAGGCCACGCCGATGAGCTGCTGCTCTTCCGGCGTGATCTGGACGGTGCCGGGCGGAAGCGCCGCGGGCCCGGCAGCCGGCGCGGCGCCGGCGTAGACCGGCACCAGCTTCATGCCGCAATCGGGCGCGATGCCCGGCTTGTCGGATTTGTATTGCGGGTGCATGGGGTCCACCCAGTAGAGGATCTTGCGCGCGGGCGTGCCGGCCACGGCGGCCTTGCCGAACCACCGCGCGTAAACGTATCCGCCGGCGAAGGCGGCGGCAATCAGGAAAACGACGGCAAATTTTTTCACGGCAATAACTCCCTTCCGGTGAGCTCTTCCAGGCGCGCCAGCGCCACGTGGAACTGCATGATTTCTTCGTGGGCCATGAGCTGGTTGTCCACCACGTTCATGAAATTCGAGAAGACCGTCACAAAATCGGCAGCTCCCGTCTGGTACCCGGCCAGGGACGATTCCAGCGCCAGCTTGGCTTCCGGCACGACGGACTTGTCGTAGAGGTCCACCAGGCGGCGGGCGGTTGTGGCGATGGTGTACTGTTCGCGGATGCGCGATTGCACTTCGACGCTCGCCGCCTCGTAGTCATGGCGCGATTCCGCCGCGCTGAATTCCCGCTCGTTGACTGCGGCGCGCTGGCTGCGCCAGAACCATGCGGGGAGTTTGAAGTCGACGCGGAACTGCCACATCGGGGGCATGGCGCCCTGGTTGAAATAGCCGCCCGAGAGCGTGTAATCGGGGTAGTAGTCCTTGCGCGCGAGGTTGGCGGCCAGCTCGGCGCGCTGGATCATCTGCCGCGGGCCAACCAACGCGGGAGCGGTGCGGGCTTGGGCCAGCAGCTCGTCGAGCGGGGCGGGCATTTCACCCGGGGCCATGTCAACGGGGACATCGATATGTCCGCCCTGTGGACGGTTGAGCAGAGCGTTAATTTCGATTTCCTTGCTGTTCTGCTCCTGCTGGTAGCGGAGCAACTGCGCCTCGAAGATCGAAAACTGCGTTTGCGCCTTGAAGATGTCCTGCTGGGCGGCGCGCCCGGCGGCGTAACGGCCTTCGGAGATACGCAGGATGGATTGCAGAAGCTCCTGGTAGCGCTTGGTGAAGGTGATGGCGACGCTGGCGTGATGCAGTTCGTGGTAGGTCTGCTTGAGGCGGGCGATGACGCTCAGGCGGACGGAGAGATACTGCTGGAATTCGGCATCGGCCTCTTTGGCGGCAATCTCACCGCGCAGTTTTTGTTTGCCCGGGAAGGGCATTTCCTGCGAGATCATGACGCCGGCGTTGGCGATGGCCGAGATGCCAATGCCGGCTACCGGGTAGGGAGCGCCGCTGGAGGTGTAGCCGAGCGAGACGGTGGGCTCGGGCAGGGAACTAGCCTGGGTGGGCCGCTGGCGGGCAGCTTCGTATTTCTTCTGCGCGGCCAGGATCTCGCGGTTGTTGCGCAGGGCTTCGTCTACCAGCGTCGGCAGGGGTTGCGCGGCAGCCAGCGCGGGGAAAGCCAAAAGACAGAGACAAGTTTTTAGAGTCATTTCCTTTCACCTGAAAGAGTCGAAGCATACCCGTCAAATGGGGTTTGGCAGGCGGAAGCGCCTGCCCCACTCTTGCGCGGTCAGAGGAAAGGTTTAGATGCGGAGGGAGAGAATGCCGGGCGGGGCGTGCTCGGCGGCGATTGGAACAGCGAAGGGAGCGTTCGGAAGAACGGTCGAGGCGGGGGCTTCGGTGAGTTCGGCAACCACCGGAAGAATGACCGGTTGCGCGGCGCTATCGGCTTTGACGAAATGCTGCATGCCTTGGGTTTGGCAGCTTGCGGAGACCGGTTGCGGGCCGGGACAGCAGTTGTGCTGCGGCTGATGCGAGCGCCTGGCCAGCAGCATCTGCGGGCAGGAGAAGCAGTTTCCAAAGAAGAGGGCTGCGACCACCAGCAGCGCCATCAACGAAGTAGAAAAAGTTCTCATCCGGATTCCAGTTTATCAGGCTTTCCGGAATCTAACTATTGTTACCCGGGCCGGGACCGGGCCGAAGCTATAATAGAGTCGTGGCAAAAGCCAAAGAGCTGGAAGTGCGTCTGCAACGGACCGAGCAGCAGTTGCGGCTGTTTCAAAAGATCAGCCGCTTCATGGTCAAGGACCTGAGCCTGCAAGATGTATTGCAGGGCGTGGTCTCGCTGGTGGTGGAGTTCACGCAGTGCGATTCGTGCCTGATCTACCTGCAGGACGGCGACGATCTGGTGCTGTGCGCGTCGAATACGCCGCACCCCTCGACCATCGGCAAGCTGCGGATGCGCTGGAATGAAGGCTTGACGGGATGGGTAGCGCGGGAACGGCGGCTGGTGGGGATCTCGCGCGAGGCGTACAAGGATGCGCGGTTCAAGAAATTCGGCGAGCTGGAAGAAGATAACTTCGAGGCATTTCTTTCGGCTCCGGTGATCGCGCGCAACCGGGTGGTGGGCGTCATCAATGTGCAGCACCGGCTGCCGCACCAGCACACCGGCGGCGAACTGGAAGTGCTGACGACCGTCGGGGAGCAGATCGGCTGCGTGCTGGTGTTGGCGCGAATGGCGCCGACGGCGGTGGAGACAGCCAATCATGTGGAGTTGGTGCTTTCCTCCGGACCGATTCCCATGAAACAATAGGAGCACGGTGATTCCGGCATTTGCTCGGACGGTTTGGGCTGTTTCCGTGCTGGCGGTGTGCGCGACGCCGCTCGAAGCGCAACGCTGGCAGATCCAATACTTTTACGATCAGGACAAGTCGCATCTGGAGATTGTGGACTTGCAGTTTCCGTCGGCCACGCGCGGCGTGGCGGTGGGGGTGATCGTAGGGGGCAAACACGAGCAGCAGCCGACTTCAGTGGTGACGAGCGATGGCGGCGCGCACTGGCAGGTGATGCCGTTGAAGGAGACGCCGGTTTCGCTGTTCTTCCTCAACGAGAGCGTGGGCTGGCTGGTGACGGCCAAGGGCGTGTGGCAGACGCTCGAGATGGGCAAGACCTGGACCAAGCTGCCCAAGCCGCCGGGCGAGATCTACCGCGTCTACTTCACCGATGACAAGAATGGATGGGCGGTGGGGCCGAAGAAAACCGTGCTCGAAACTCACGATGGCGGCCAAAAATGGGCTCCAGTGGTGGTGGCCACGCAACAGCCGGGGGACGTGCACTACAGCGCCTACACTTGGATTGCCTTCGCCACGCCGCAGATGGGCGTGATTACGGGATGGAACATTCCACCGCGGAACGCGTTTTATGAGCGGCCCGATTGGGTGGATCCGCAGGCGGCGCTTCACCGGCGGGAAACGCCGCATCTTTCCTATACCCTGTCCACGCGAGACGGGGGCAAGACGTGGATTCAAAACTCGGTGTCGCTCTTCGGCACGGTGTCGCGGATTCGTATGAAGGGCAATGGCGGTGGTTTGGGGCTGCTCGAGTACGGACCCGGGTTCCGCTATCCGAGCGAGGCGTACGCGCTCGATTGGACCACTGGCAAGAGCCGGTCGCTTTATCACGACACGAAGTTTGCGGTCAGCGATATTTGGCTGACAGCGGACGGGACGGCGTACCTTGCTGGTAATGTGCCACAAGGCCAACTGGGCGGCATCATTCCCGGCCGGGTGCAGGTGCTGGTCAGTAAGGACCTCGCGAAATGGGATCCGATGGAAGTGGACTACCGGGCGGAAGCGCTGCAGACGTTCCTGGCGGCGCCGGACGATGAGAATATCTGGCTGGCGACGAATACAGGCATGATTCTGAAGCTGAAGCAATAGAACAAGACGTGCGGCTCTTGTTTTATCCACACAAGATCCACTGCCGGAGCCATGTAACCCATTCGAAACAAGAGAGATAAATCCTGAGGATTTTGCGTCTCGTTTCTCACAAAAGCATTGACCC
>JBEKDA010000084.1:0-14635 GCA_050014595.1 Bryobacteraceae bacterium | reverse complement strand
CCAATTCGGCAATTCGGAGCAACCGTCACCCTATCGACTATCGCGCTTCGGAAAAATCTTCCGTTAGGTTCAGGGAAAGGTGTGTTTTCCCTTGACAAGCCCTTATCATGGATGTCCTACTTTTTGCCGCCGGGCAGCGTCAGGATGACGGTGTTGCCGTCCTTGTCGAATACCATGGCTGGTGGCGCCGGCTTGGCCGGCTCTTTCGCGGGAACCGGGGAAGCCGCCGGCGTTACCGCAACCACAGGAGACATCGAGATCACCGGAGCCGTCCGCACGGCCGGCTTCGCGGCCGCGGCCTGTGCCGGCGCGCCGGTCTGTGTCTGCATGGCTTTCAGCACTTCCGCTTCCGAAATCCTCATCGACAGTTTGATGGTGCCCTCTTCCGCATGTACTTCGAACTTCGCGCTGCCGGCGGTGGGCTGCTTCGCCTGGATCATGGCCTGCACCATTCCCATCATGGCGACGATCTGTTCCGCGTCTTTGGGCGAACGCGCGTGGATCTCGGCTCCCAGCTCCAGCCCGTGGCTCACCGACACGCCGAATTGAAACCGGTCGATGGATTCCAGCCCGCTGGCTTGCGGCGCCGGCGCAACGAATCCCTCGGGCCGGTCGCCCAACCCCCAAATGTCGTAGCGCCCGCGAGCCGCCGCGATGCGCCGCACAAGCGCGGCGTCGATCCGCGCACCGTTGCCCAGGTGGTCGAGGGTGGCGAGCACGGTGGGACGGTCGCCCGCCAGCGCCGTCGACGCGTTCAGCAGGGCCACCACGCCATCGGTGGGTTTGTCGCCACCCAGTAACGGCACATCGAGGTAGCGATTGGCTCCTTGCGCCAGTCGCGCCACGTCGAACCGCCCGGTGGCCACGATCAATGCGGGCGGATTCTGGCCTTCGCCATTGGTGGCCACCAGCACTTCGTCGATATCCCGCAGCGGATCGAAGCCGGCCAGCGCCGCTAGTTTGAGCCAGTCCGCAGCAGCGGCCTGAGACTGCATCTGCGCCTTGGCCTGCGTCAAACCGGCCTGCGCCAGCGGCGATTCCGCGACTTTTCGCACGTTGATCCCGAACACGACCTTGGTTCCAGCCGGGAAGAAATCAGTCAGGCTTCGGTCCGCGGCAGGAACCGCGCGGACGGCGAGCAGGAGGACCAACAGGGGTTGCGCGAGCTTCATACCCTTGTTATAGGAATCGGCGCGTGGGGATTAAAAGTGCACAGTGGTTAGCAGCGGCGCGTTAACCGGGGTATGCGGGCAGGCGAGCAGGGCCTGCCGCACCAAGCCCACCAAGGCGCGGCATTTCAGACTGCCGCGGCTTACAATAAGCTTTCGGGACATACTTTATGGAATTCCTATCCGCCAGCCTATTGGAACTGATCGTTCAGACTTCCACCAACCTTCCGCCGGATGTCCGCGCCGCCATGTCCGTGGCGGCCGGTTCAGAAACGCCCGGGACGCAGTCCTCGCAGGCGCTCGGCATCATCCTCTCGAACATCGATATGGCCAAGGAGGACGAAGGCGCCATCTGCCAGGACACCGGCATGCCCACGTTCCTGATCCATACGCCCGTCGGGGTGAACCAGATCCGCATTCGCGAGGCGATCCAGGAAGCCGTCGCGGAGGCCACACGCCGCGGCAAACTGCGGCCCAACTCGGTGGATTCCATCACCGGCAAGAACAGCGGCAACAACCTGGGCGTCGAAACCCCGGTCTTCCACTTCGAACAGTGGGAAGAGGACGAGATCGAAATCAAGCTCATCCTCAAAGGCGGCGGCTGCGAAAACAAGAACATCCAGTATTCCGTCCCGTGCGAGCTCGACCACCTGGGCCGCGCCGACCGCAACCTGGAAGGCGTGCGCAAGTGCCTGCTGCACGCCGTCTGGCAGGCGCAAGGCCACGGTTGCGCGCCCGGCGCTCTGGGCGTCTGCATCGGCAGCGACCGTGCCCATGGCTACGAACTCGCCAAGGGCCAACTCTTCCGCACGCTGGATGACGTCAACCCCGATCCGGCCCTCGCCAAACTCGAAGCCGAGATCGTCGAGGAGGCCAACAAGCTGGGCGTCGGCGCCATGGGATTCGGCGGCAAAGCCTCGCTGATCGGCTGCAAGATCACCGCGGCCAACCGCCTGCCCGCCAGCTTCTTTGTCTCGGTGGCATACGATTGCTGGGCCTACCGCCGCCTGGGCGTACGGCTCGACGCCGCGACCGGCGCCATCACCCAATGGCTGTATCGCGACCCCAACCGCCCCGTCGAGCGCATGACCGCGGGCGAAGGTTTCCAGCTCACCGGCCGCGAAGTGATGCTCAACTCGCCGCTCACCGAAGCCCAGGTGCGCGCGCTCAAAGTGGGCGACGTGGTGCTGATCTCGGGCGAAATGTTCACCGGCCGCGACAACGTGCACGCCTACCTCATGAAGAACCCGCCGCCCGTCGACCTGCACGGCGCCGTGCTCTACCATTGCGGCCCGGTGATGTTGAAGGAAGGCGAGCGCTGGAGGGTGAAAGCCGCCGGTCCCACGACCAGCAGCCGCGAGGAACCCTACGAGGCCGACGTGATCCGGCGATACGGCGTGCGCGCGGTGATCGGCAAAGGCGGCATGGGCGCGAAGACCCTGGCCGCGATGAAAGAGTGTGGCGCCGTCTACCTGAACGCCATTGGAGGCGCCGCGCAGTATTACGCCCGGACCGTCGAGCAGGTATTGGGTGTGCACCTGATGGAATTCGGAATTCCCGAAGCGATGTGGCACTTGAAAGTCAAAGGTTTCGTCGCGATCGTGACGATGGATTCTCAGGGCCACAGCCTGCATGCCGCGGTCGAGAAGGCGACTGGAGAGCAATTGGAAACGTTGCAGAAAGTGTAACCGGGTTGGTACACTGAAACTTCTCCCGGCCAGGTAGCTCAGTTGGTAGAGCGCAGCCCTGAAAAGGCTGGCGTCGGCGGTTCAAGTCCGTCCCTGGCCACCAGTTCTAACCTTCCCGGTTTCATGGAGTTGTGGGCGCTTCCCGGTGACATTGGACTCTGGGAAAGTGCCTCTTTGGAGTCCATTTGGAGTCCAAACTCTTCACGGCCGCGTTCGTGGCAAATCGGCGATAGGTTCGGCGACATCGAGGAATCAAGTCGGGCATCGGAGGGGGCAAGACCCGCTGGGCCCCGCTTCCCAGATGAGGACTCGTACAGTGGCCCGGGAGTCGTGCCCCGTCCCCAGCCCAATGGACGAGTCCACTTCACGGTCGCAATCCGGCGGTCTTCAGGAAGAGAATCCCTGCCACGAGGGGCGGTCCACTGAAAGCGAGGGTCGCGAGCGCGCGGCTGGCGGCAGGCAACCGCGGCGGCGACCAGATCGCGTAAGCCACTCCGGCGGACAATCCGACGATCACAAGCACAAGCCCTCCTGTCCGTTCCCAGCGCCACGGTACCAACGCCAGAAAAACAAAAAGCAGGCCTACGCCCACCCAGGGCAACGCTACGACCACAGGCGTGTGCCACTCCCACGACTCTGCCACGAAGAAAAACATCCAGAATCCGGCCCACAACAGCGCCAGTGCGCGAGCCAGCAGCGCCAACCGAAGTTTCACACGAGCCTCCAGGTAGAGTATGTACCCCACAGAGAGCCGTAACAAGCCCACGGAAGTGGTTTAGATCGGGGCAAGAAAACCATCCTTTTGGAGACTGGACTGCCGGGTTCCACCACCTGCGGCCCGATGGAAGCTAAGCCCATTTCGGTCAAGGGGGAGGACACTGGTGAACGCCAAGGCGGGCGGGAAGACCGATTCTGGAGGACCGTCACTTCGGCTGTGGCATAATTTTCGGTGACAGGTTCCCCAAAATGGATAGCAATCGTGATGCCCCGGCAGCTGCGGCCTCTGAAGCGTTGATCGCGGCACCGTTGAACCTCGTATGGTCTGTCCAGACGAATATCGGTGAGTGGAACCGATGGAATCCCGAGGTCTCCTACGTTGATTTGCGCGGGCCGCTCGCGCTCGGAACCGAATTTCGCTGGAAATCCGGTGGAACTTCTATCGTGTCCACAATACGGGAAATTGAGCCCGAGCGACGAATCGCATGGACCGGACGAACGTTGGGCATCCGTGCAGTCCACGTCTGGACATTCGCGGAACAACAGGGTGGTGTACTGGTTCGGACGGAAGAATCTTTTGATGGGCTGGTTGTACGGCTTTTTGCGGGGCCGATGCGACGGATGCTTGCATCTTCGTTGGAGAAGGGCCTGCACGCCCTAAGAACGGAGTGCGAACGCCGCTTCAAGGTTGGCGGTGGTAAGGCGTAGTTGCCCGGACGCCAACCAGTTTGCATGGAGCGGCGATCAGGACTGGATAGTCGCCTACTCGGTGTAGTTGGCCCAAGTTTCGGGAATTGCGCCGGCAATCGCGTACCGTGTGCCGATAGGGCTGCGGGGTGTTCCCGCCAAGATCGGGGCCGTGAAACCGGCTCCGGAAAGTGGCCCGACACTGGCCCGAAGTCCGCGTTGTGGGCGATCACCATCGGGCGCCCGGGGCGCGCCGCTAGGTCTTTGACCGCTTGAGGTGTGGTGGTTCTTGAGCGCAACTCGCCCAAGCTTCGTTGCTTATGAGCCTGTTAGGTTGTCTCGGTGCGTGGTCGGTTTTTAGCCACTGCGGCCGGGCGGCTCGTACTTGAACAGCTTCCTGGCCTTCTTTCGCGTGAGCCGCCAGTTGATCTTGGTCCGTTGCTGGTTGGCCTTCCGGTTCCAGGCCTTGGTTTCCCGCTTCAGCGTTGTCAGATCCGGGATCCTCCGCGTGCCCAGACATTGCCGCGAGAACATGCTGAGTTCGATCTCTGCCTGATCGAGCCAACTTCCGTGTTTCGGCGTGTAGTGCACGGCGAGCCGACCCCAGAGATCCCCGCCCTTCTGCTCGCCGAAGCAATGGGCTGACCCCTTGCGCCTTTTTTTTCGCTACACTGAGGCAGAGCACTATGCCCACTTCAATTCTGACTGTGGGGTAGCGTCGCCCAAACGACCCGGCGAGCGGCGTTCATCCGTGACTCCAGGGCGCGAGCATTCAAATCCTGAATATTTTATACGAGGTCTGTGATTCCATGTCGTCTCTTCTCTCAAAGGTCCGCCAGGTTCTTTTCCAAGTAGCGTTGCCTGCAATCATCGTTTGTTGGGCGGCTGCCTCCCTTCGCGCGTCAGCGCAAGAACCGCAAATACGCCTGCTTCACGGTTCCGACGTGGTGGAAGTCCAGGCCGTGGCCCCCAACATCGTCCGGATCCATCTGGAGCCGGATGGAAAGGTCACGCCCCGGACCCTGGTGATGGACCCCTCCTTTCAACCGGTGGACACCAGCGCGGTGCATCGCGAAAAGAACGGCGCCATCCAGACGCTCACATCCCCCGAAATGAAGGTGGTGGTGAACGACACCCCCACTTTCTCGGTGGAAGTGCAGGATCCGGCGGGGAAGGCTCTGGTGACCCTGAAGAACGATTCCGGCCCGCGGTCCCGGTCCGGCAGCACTGTGCTGCAACATGACGCGAACGAGGATCTGTATGGGATCCATGGGTTGGATATTGCCGATGTGGGCACGGGAATTCTGCGGACTGCGGGCGGGACGGTGGCCGCGGGGGCTCAGGGCAATGCCGGCGGGCCCTTCTTCTTCACCACGCGCTACGCGGTGATGGTGGATTCCGACGGCGGCTCCTTCCAGACGCGCGATGATGCCATAAGGTTTTCTCGCGGCTCCCGGCCCGACACGGAATACTTCGTTATCGTGGGGCCGCCCATGAAGAGTATGGCGGGGTTAGCCACGCTCACCGGGAATCCTCCCATGCCGCCCAAGTGGACGCTGGGTTTTCTGAACTCGCAGTGGGGATCCACGGAGCAGGAGTGGCGGCAGATCACGAACACGTATGAGGAGAAAGGCATTCCGGTCAGCGGCTATATCTTCGATTTCGATTGGAAGGCCTGGGGCGAGGATAATTATGGCGAGTGGCGCTGGAACAGCACCTCGGGGGAAGGCAGCCACAGTCCGAATACGTTCCCCGACGGGGCTTCCGGCAAGTTCGCTGCGGAGATGCTGCAGCACGGGATTCATCTGGCCGGCATTCTGAAGCCGCGAATTCTGCTCACGCGAATCGACGGGCAGCCGACGGAGGCGGCCGCGTATGCCACGGAGCACAATCTGTGGTACCCGAACGAAGTCCGGGGCGACGACTATTTCACCCACCGGCCGGCGGCGAACATCGATTTCGGCAATCCCGAGGCGCGGAAGTGGTTTTGGGACCATCTGGTACCCGCGTTTCGGACGGGGATGGCGGGGTGGTGGAATGACGAGGCGGACGAGAACGGGAGGGCCCTGTTTAATAACTTCCAGTTCATGAACATGGCCCGGTCACTATACGAAGGCCAGCGTTCCATTTCTAACGAGCGCGCCTGGTCCATCAATCGGAACTACTATGTCGGGGCGGTTCGATACAGCTACGCGGAGTGGTCGGGGGATATCAGCACGGGGTTCCAGAGCATGGCGTATCAGCGCCGGCGGATGATATCGACGCTGGATCTGGGGGAGTCGGCGTGGAGCATGGATACGGGAGGGTTCAGTGGCCATCCGACCCCGGAGAACTACGCCCGGTGGATGGAGTTCGGGGCGTTTGTGCCAGTGTTCCGCGTGCACGGCGGCAACAACGAAAAGCGGCAGCCGTGGGTGTATGGGCCGGTAGCGGAGGCGGCGGCGAAGCGGGCCATGCGTCTGCGCTACGACCTGATGCCTTATATATATTCCAACGCGCGGTTGGCGAGCGAGACGGGAATCGGTGTGGCCAGACCGTTGTTCTGGGTATTTCCCGATGACGCGCGGTGTTCCGACGAGACCAGCGCGTGGATGTTCGGAGACGCCCTGCTGGTGTCGCCGATTGTTGAAATGGGAGAGGCGACCCATCGTTTCTACCTGCCGCAGGGTCAATGGTTCGACTATAGCAGCGGCAAACCGGTTCAGGGTGGGCGCGATATGGCTGTTTCCACGGATGCGAAGACGTGGCAGGATATTCCGATCTACGCGCGCGACGGATCCATCGTGGCCACGCAGCCCGCCACGCAGGGGAACGAACTAAGTCCCAAGACCCCTCTGGTGCTGGACGTATTTCCGGCGACCGCGCGGGTGGCGAAGTTCGTGGCGTACGACGACGACGGCCACACCTATGGATACGAGAAAGGGGAATACTTCCGGCAGGAGATTGCGGTTAGGCGGTCCGGCAGGACGACGGAGGTGGCGGTTAGTGCCGCGGCGGGTACCTATCAGGCACAATTTCCGAGTTACCTGTTCCGGGTGCATCAATCGAGCGAGAGCGTGACGAGCAATGGCAGCCGGCTGAAGAAGTCCCCTTCGGAGAGTGCGTTTCGCGCCTCCACCGCGCCTGGCTGGTTCGAGACCACCGACAAGTTTGGCCCGGTGACCGAGGTCCGGCTCCCGACCGACGCCAAACCGCACACTTTGACGCTGCCCGCGCATTGAGCCGCTGGCGAAACGGTGCTGGCGTGCGAAGCGCCAAGACCGTGGCTGTGGTTGATGCGCGAAGCAGCAGGCGTGGTGATGCAGGTCCTCGGCGCGATGGCGGTGTTTTGAGTAGGGCCGGTTCAAAACGCATACTGCTCCACGAGGCGTACCACGTCTTCTGGCTGAGCTTGAACATCAAAAGAGCCGCAGGATAGTACCATGGATATCTCATGGCTGTCCTCGAGATCCTGCTCGGATTTCTCGCTTGTGCCGTGACGTCGCTGGCTTCCGGCATCACCCTCGTTCGCATGCTCCGGCTCGATCTGCGCCGGGCCGAAGCTATCGGCCTGGGATATGTGGTCGGCAGCGCTCTCACCAGCACCGTTACTCTCGTGCTTGCCGTCCTCTGGCTCGCGTGGGAGGGCGTGTTTCTCGCGCTGGCAGCCTTTTCCGCAATCGTTCTGTGGCGCCATCGGCATTGGCTCCGCAATCTGAAGCCGGCGGTCCTCTCCAACATCCCACTGACGCTCCGGTTGCTGTTCTACGCGGCCATCGTGGCCTACGGCATTCTTTATTTCCGCCAGGCGCTTTCTCCGGAGATGAGCCCCGATGGCATGGGATACCACCTCGGTCTCGTCAACCTGTGGAACCATGCACATGGCCTTGCGCGCAACATAAGCACGCAAGCCACCAAGTCAGAGGGCGTCGAGATGCTGTTTCTGTTTGCATTCGCCCTCGGGCGGCATTCGGCTGCCGCGCTGGTCCATTTCAGCTTTCTGATGCTGTTGCCGTGGCTCATGGTGCTCTACGGCTGCCGCTTCGGCTGGCCGAACGGTGCGGCGGTACTGGCGGCAATCCTGGTTTTCGCGAGTCCACTGACCGGTGTGGATGGTACCTCCGCCTACAATGATGTTGCGCTGGCCACGGTGGTGTTCGCCTGCGTGTTCCTGTTCGACATCTGGAGACAGGAGCACACCTTCGGTTTGCTGCTGGCCACAAGCCTGCTGGCGGGCTTCGCCCTGGCGGTGAAAACCACGGCGACACTCCTGGTTGTGGTCGTGGTCGCGTCGGTGGCGTGGGAATTGCTCCGATCATCCAGGCGGCTGGCGGCGCGAACCCTCCTCCTGGCCGTCGCGATCATAGCGGCCGTCTCAGCCCCGTACATCGTTCGCAATGCCATCTGGTTTCAGAACCCGATTGCTCACTTCGGCAATGCGATCTTCCCGAACCGCTGGTTTCACATCTCCTTCGAGAAGTCCCTCGTTCAAAGCGAGGCCCATCCCAACGGAGTCACCTGGAGCGAGGTGCCGCGTGAGCTGACGCTGGGCGGCCCCAAGATCCAGGAATCCTTCGGTCCCCTCTTCGTCCTGCTGCCTCTGGCGCTGATTGGCCTCGCGTGGCCCCGCACCCGCTTCCTGGTCTTGGCGGCTTTGGCCGCGGCGCTGCCGTTCGCGGGTTTCAAGAGCGCGCGCCTGCTCCTGCCCGCCGTTCCGCTCCTGGCAATGGCCGCGGCTTTCGTAATCGGCCGCTTCCCTCGCGCTTCGTTGCTCGCCGGCGGAATTGCCCTGGCGCATCTGGTCGTGTCGTGGCCGTCCATCAACAACCGTCTGCACATCTCGACGGGCTGGCGCATCGTCTATCACGTCTCGTGGCGAGACGCGCTGCGCGTGCAACCCGAAGACCAATATCTCCGACGAAGATCGGGCGAGTACGTTATGGCGCGTCTGATCGAAGCCCAGGTTCCGGCCGGCGAACCGGTGCTGTCGCTCAACGCTTCGGTGGCGCAGTCGTATACCCTACGGCCGATACTAATAGCCTGGGAATCCGCATTCGCCGAGCGGATGAGCGATTTGCTCACGGCGGCGGGCTCCGCTCCCGACAACGGGGCCCGCACATGGAGCGCCATTTTTCCGAAGACCATAGCTAACGAACTGCGGATTACTCAAACAGGCCATGGCGACGGAGAGGCGATGTGGAGCGTCAACGAAATTCGCTGTTGGTCCCAAGGCGAGCCAGTGCCTGGTTCGCCGCTCTGGCAACTGCGTGCGAATCCGAACCCGTGGGACATCGCGCTGGCATTCGACGGGTCCGAGGCAACGCGTTGGAGATCCTGGGAGGCTCTACGCCCCGGAATGTCGATCGGCGCTCGGTTCGATCGTCCGGCAACCATCGACAGGGTCGATATCGTCAGCTATGACCCGCAATGGGAGAGCAGCATGGCCGCTTCCGTCCTTACGGGGAACGGCGAGTGGCAGCCTGCCATTCGATCCTGGTGGCACTCGGAGCCGGCGCCAGACCTCCGCAAAGACGCCACCCAAGCGCTCAAGCGCTCGGGAATTCGATTCATCGAGACGAGCCGCGAGGCCTGGAACCGGGCGCCGTTTGGCGGCGATTGCGCAGGATGGGGTGTGCAACAGGTCGCTGCCACGCCGGAGTCGGTGTTGCTGCGGGTGGAGTGACGTGTTCACATCTCCGCCGTACGCGGCACAGCGCGAATACGACCCTGAAAGTGGATTCACACCCGTACCGCCGGAAGCTTACTGCGACTGGTTCCGGGTGGTCGCCGCAAACATCGCCGCGGTCCTCGCGCCGGATGGTTCGTACTTCCTGAACATCAAGCCCCACGCGGAGGAGGGCGAAAGAAACCGACAGGGGCTTCCCCCTGAACGGCCCAAGGGAAGAGAAGCCCACTTTCGAGGAACTTGCCATGGGCGCGTCCCGACGGGGGTTCCGTAAACGCTACGGCGTTACAGAGGAGTAATCGTCGCGGCGAGTCCCTTCCCGCTAATGCGACCGCCGCCCGATCACTTTGCCGTGTAGCCGTTTTACGTTCAGTTGCCGAACTCGATACGGAGTTGTGGTAAGCGTACGTCCTGAACCGTGTTGACGAACCGAGTTGGAGTAGTAGGCAGTGACTCCTGTCCACGATCCGGAGTCGTGGGCACGAGGCCAATCGTGTTAGTCCGATTCCACAGTGGTGTTGATGGGAACGCCGACGTGCAAGACAGGAGTTCTTCGATGCTGGCGGGTCGGAGGATGTTTCTCCCAACCAGGAAATAATTGTGAAAGCGACACTTGCCATGACTCCCTTTCTTCAGTATTATGAATAAATGCGAAAGGGCGCTTATCTCGGAAACTTTGACCTCATGCTGCTGCTGGCACTTCTGCGTTTGGGCGAGGATGCTTATGGAGTGACGATCGCCCAGGAGCTTGAAGAACAGACAGGCCGCGAAGTCGTCGTCGCGAGTGTCTACGCAACATTGGAGCGTCTTCAGGAACGCGGCCTGGTTACTTCAAGTCTGGGCGACTCCACTCCCGAACGTGGCGGCCGAGCAAAACGCTATTTTCATATTACTACGGCTGGAATACGCGAGGTCCGTGATGCCCGACGATCCCTGATGAACTTGTGGAAAGGTTTGCCAGAACTAAAAGGAGAGAAAGCATGACGTCGAAACAACCCCCCAGAATTGCAACGTGGATGCTGAAACATTTTGGGTCCGGCCCCAACAATGACGCGATCCTCGGCGATCTTGCCGAACAGTACCTGCAGAAGGACAGCGCGATGTGGTACTGGCGTCAGGCAATGAAAGCCATTCCGGTGAGCTTCTTCAAGGAAATTAGAGGACACAAGCGGATCGCCGCCAGAGCGCTTCTGACAGGTTGGGTCATGTGGATTCTTGGCGGCATATCGATCTTCCCTCTCGTCTTCTTCGGGACCAACGTGGGCTTCGACTTTGAACCGCGCCACCCAATCGGCACTGCGTGGAGCTTCATGTGGATGCCGGTACTTGGTCCAGCAAGCTTTCACCGGCCTTTCTCCTTTGTATTCGCAGTCGCGTTGCCTCTCATAGTCGGGGCAATGTGTGGCTGGCTGGTCGCCCGCTGGCAAATTTGTGCTCAACGACATCCGCCAGCGATTCGGATATCACAAGTTCATCGCGACCAACAAACAGGCGTAGTACTTCTGTTTGCCGGTTCGATCCTTCTTATGGACCTGCTGCTCTTCGGACCGTTTATCCTTACCGTTGGACCTCTCGTGGCTAACCTCTTCTTTGGACCTCTCGCGGCTAACGTCGCTGCTTCGGTCCTGGGAATTCTGCTCGGCGGCGGATTGCTCCGCGATAATTCAAGGACAGTGAGCAATTAGCGGAATCTGGGTAAAACGGCTCTGAGCAGGAATCTGTAGAGGCCCCGGATTTGAGGGCATTTCGCGACACGAGCGCCATTCGGTAGATTTTGGCGTTTGCTGACCGACAACGAGTTCACCAAGATCCTGGGCTGGCCGGGCTACCGGGTCTATCATCATGAGATTGACGAGAAAGGCCAAGACCCTAAAACTTTGGGTGCGACGCAAGCGCGGCAACCGGGTACTGAGGTGTCCGCGGCGTTCATGTTGGATTAGGCCGCGCTTCTCAAGTTCCGCCATGTCGCGCTTCACCTGGCGGGCAGACTTGCCCAGTTCGATGGCCATCCTCTGGAAGGAGCGCCAGAAGACGCCATTGGTGCCGGCCCAACGCACACTACGCTCGTACAGTCGCTTTTCCCCGTCCGTCAGATCCGTTTGGCGTGCTACGATATCTGGCGGGTAAAAGCCACCACAATATCTCTTTGGGGGTCATGAGACGTCAACACTGTGGTTTCACCGAGGGGATGAAACCCGTCTGCATCGTCGGCGCAGGCGTTGCGGGGATTTCCACCGCTTACGCCCTGTCCCGAGCGAAAGTGCCGTTCGACTGGTTCGATGATGGTTCGCAGCCGGGAGGTTTGTGGCGCTACCAGAACGACAATGGCAAGTCAGCGGTGTACGCTTCGCTCATCACCAACACGTCGGCGCCGAACATGCGGCTGTTCGACCACGACAAGCCCTCGCTCGGCGAGAGGTATTTGCGGCACGATGAGGCCATGGAATATCTGGACTGGTTTCTGGAGCGGACCGGGCTGCGCGAGTTGCTGACGCCGGGAACCGCGGTAACTTCGGTGGTCAGAGCGAACGCGGGTTTCACGGCGACCACGCGCTCCCGGTCGGGCGCGGCCGGGTCGCGGGAGTACGGCTCGGTGGTGGTCGCCAACGGCCGCAACTGGTGCCCGGTGGTCCCGAAGTTCCGCGGCGAGTTCTCAGGACGCTTCCTGCATTCCCTCGCCTACAAGACGCCGGAGATCCTGAAAGACCAGCGCGTCGTGGTGGCCGGGTTCGGGAACACGGGCGCGGACATCGCGGTGGACGCGGCGTCCTGCGCCCGCGAGGTGATCCTGTCGAGCCGCGGCGGCGGATTCCTCTCGTTGCGCTACTCGCGGGGCGGGAAGCCGGCGGACCTGTTGCGGAGGAAGTGGACTCATCGCCTGCCGAGGCTGTTGCGGCGCGAACTGGCGCGGCGGTTGCTGCCGAAACGCGGGCTGTCGCCGAAAGTGGTGGAGGCGCTGGAGGCGAGGGCGGTGTTCCGAGCGAAGCCGCCGGTGATTAACGATCGAATCGCCGGGCTGATTGATTCGGACGCGATTCAGGTGCGGCCCGAGATTGTGGAGCTGGCGGGTTCGCGGGTGCGGTTTGCGGACGGAAGCGTGGTGGAGGCGGACGTGCTCATCGCCGCGACTGGCTTCAGCACGTCGTTTCCTTTTTTTTCGGACGAGATGCTGGAGCGGAATGGCGGTTTCCGGGACCGCTACTTCCGCGTGGTGGCGCCGGCGGAGCCAGGGCTATACTTTGTCGGCCACGCCGCAGTGCTCGGCCCGGTGTGGCCGGTGATCGAAGAGCAGGCCCGATGGGTGGCCGGGTTGATTACGGGCGAGTGCCGGCTACCTTCGGAGAGAACCCTGGCGCGCCGGGCGAGGGCGCAATCGGCGGGCAATGCGCGGATCTGCCGCGAATCGGCTCGGGGGGAAGATACTGTGGAGACGTACCCCTACATCGACGCACTGAAGCGGGAGCACGGTCTGCGCGCTAAGTAAGTCCGTGGTTTCAGAAGTTCGTTTACGTATTGCCGGACCCTGAGAGCTGAAAAAATCCCTGAGATCACCGGGTTGACAGACGGGAGCGTCTGTTTGAATGTCCCACTTTGCTCCGCGAGGGCCTGCGTTTTTGTGGGGCAGGCGCTTTCGCCTGCCAACCGGTTTTTTCACGGCTCCGAGGGAGCGGTCTTCACGGAATACGCGGGCGAGTTTTTGGACGTTACGACCTCTCGCCGGGTCGCCGATGGATTCGATCACCGTGATCAGGTACAAAAACGCGAACGGCAGGCAGGCCCCGGGGTTGAATCCGAGGCCATAACGCAGCGGCACGGGCACGGCGATAGGCGGCAACCCCCGGAGGCCCCGCAGATCCACCCTTCCCATGAGGAAGGCCGCCAGGTAACCCGCCCCAGCCCGATGACTACCGAGGTCATCCGCAACCGCGGAATGGAGCTACTGTTGAGCGCGACGATCACCACCACCACGATAGCGGCCAGCAGGAGATTCTGCGGGCTGCCGAAGGAGCCGTCGCGTCGCGCGTCGAAGCCGCCTCCCATGCTGGTGATTCCCACTTCGATGAGCGTCAGCCCGATCAGCGTCACCACCGTGCCGGTGACCAGCGGCGCGATTAAGCGGGTGGCCAGGCGGATGAACTGGCTCATGGTAATGGCCACCAGCGAACCCGCCAGGCAGAGCCCGAAGATCATCCCCAGGGCGCGCGTGGCCGATGCGCCGGCCGCCATGCTCAGCCCGGCAGTCGAGATAATCGGCCCCAGGAAAACGAAACTGGTCCCCTGTATGCTCAGCAGGCCCGATCCCACCGGACCGATCCGGCGCGTCTGGATTAGCGTGGCGAGGCCCGATACAAACAGCGACATGCTGACCAGGAACACGGTCGAGGCGCGGTCCAGCTTGAGCGCATTGCAAATGAGCAACGGCGGGGTGATGATGCCCACGAACACGGCAAATACGTGCTGCAAGGCTACGAACAGCGTCTCGCGTAGTGGAGGCTTGTCGTCGAGACCGTATAGCAGTTCGGCGCCGCCGGCGCGCCGGCTGTCGACTGTATCGCCCCGCTCCGGGCTGCCGCTGTGCGCGCCGTGCATTGGTAGATTATGGCGCGGTTTCAGCGTTTTAGCACCGACCCGTTTCCATCAACCCCCTTTCAAACCGTGCTTGCGGTTTTCCCGCACACGGCTTAACGATGATCTTCTTGGTGTGGCGT
>JBEKDA010000083.1:0-16200 GCA_050014595.1 Bryobacteraceae bacterium | reverse complement strand
TGCGCGCATCACGGCGATCTTCAGATCGCGACTGTAAACTGATCGGGCCAAATCCATTTCCTCACTCCATTCAATGTATTTGGTCCTTAACTTTCTGTCTCAGTTTTGGGGTTCACTCCACCACCTAACGCCCATCCCCCCCAGTTCCCCCGCTCCATCCCGCCCGCGTGCCCCCGCTTCAGCTCCCCCGACACCCGCCCCTACGCCCGCACCACCCGATCCATCGCCAGAAATTCCTGGATGTGCGGATGCTCCGATTTCTCCAGCCCATCCACCGGGCCGAAGTAAATCACGCCTCCCTCATACAGAAATACCACCCGGTCCGCCACCTTATTCATCAGGTCCAGATCGTGAGTCACCACCACCGAGGTCAGTTTCAACTGCCGCTTCAACCGCAGCATCAGGTCGCCCAGGTGGTCCGACATGATCGGGTCCACCATGGTCGTCGGCTCGTCGTAGAGAACGCATTGCGGTTGCGCCGCCAGCGCCCGCGCAATCGCCACCGCGCGCTTATACCCCGTCGATAAGTCGGAAGGGTAAGCGTCCTTTGCCTCCGCGATGTCCACCATCTGCAGCAGCCCGTCCACCACGTCTTCTTTGTTCTGCGCGTCGTAATCCTGGCGCAGCTCGAGCGAGAACAACACGTTTTCCCCCACGGTCATCGAATCGAACAGCGCCCCCGACTGGAACACCATGGTGACCTTCTTGCGGATGCGCCGCATCTCCGCCTCCGGAAAATCCGTGATGTCCTCGTGCGCCACAATTACGCGTCCCGCGTCCGGCCGCAGGAACCCCATGATGTGGGCCAGAGTCACCGACTTTCCCACCCCGCTCCGCCCGATGATCGCCACCGTCTCGCCCGGATTTACGTAGAAATTGACATCGACTAAAACCGGCTTGTCGAACGTCTTATAGACATGCCGGAACTCGATGTAGTGTGGGTACGAATCAGCCTGCATACCGTGCCCAGTCTCCAGGAGTATTAACGTTTTGAAAATGCGCCAGCTCCGGCACAAAATGAGTTACAATCCGCACCTCTTCCAGGGCCGCTCTCATCTGCCGCACCCCGCGCTCGAAAGCCCCTTGCAACCCCGGCCGCGCGCTTCTGCGATAAACCGCACAAAGCGGCTCGATGTTTCCGTCTGGCCCCACCGGTGCCAGCACCTCGCAGTCCCGTCCCTCCGCCGCCTCCATCAACCCGCCCAGGA
Source organism: Bryobacteraceae bacterium (assembly GCA_050014595.1). Taxonomy (GTDB): domain Bacteria; phylum Acidobacteriota; class Terriglobia; order Bryobacterales; family Bryobacteraceae; genus PALSA-129. The sequence goes on along the minus strand of JBEKDA010000083.1, from coordinate 14,992 downwards.
ACCCGCCCGTCAACTCCGGCATGTCGCAGGCAACAATCAGGTTCCACTCCGCACCCGAATTTTGCAGGGAGGTCAGAACGCCGCCCAGGGGCCCTTCGCCCGGATAAAGATCGGGTATCACTTCGTATCCCAAACCGTCATACCGGTCTCTGTTGCCGACCAGCAGCGGGTGTCCGACGCCTTGGCTCACTGCCTCCGCCACCGTCTCCACCAGCGCGGCCCCGCGGTACCGCAGCAGCGCCTTGTCGCTGCCCATCCGCCGACTCCGGCCCCCCACCAGAACGTACCCCGCCCGGCTGCTCACAGCAAAATGATACCATCGCTTTTAGGAGGCCGGTCCGCATCTGTTCCCTTGGAAAAATCGAGGGAATGCCTTATACTGAGGAGCAAAACATTTTGACGCATTTATGTTTTAGACTGGGACTGGGCGCGACCTTGGCGGCAACTGTCATATCCGCCGCCGGCCTTCCCGATCGGCCGCAGCAGATTACCCGGGTGGTTCGGGCCGACCCGCGCACCGGCAAGCTTGTGAGAAGGATGATGGTCACTTCTAAACCCGTCGCGGCCCTGGCCGTTGCAGCCGGCGCCGTCCCGTTGCGCGCCGCTTCCGGTCCCGCCCTCGCTGCTGTCCCCGCTCCGCCCGTCACCTCTTTCCCCGGCGGCTCCTTCCCAGTTGCCTCCTTCAATGACGCCATCGAGCGCATCGCCGCGCAGGAAGCCATCCCCGCGCTCTTGATCCACTCCGTGATCAAAGTCGAGAGCAACTACAATCCCTTCGCCGTTTCTCCCAAAGGCGCCTTGGGCCTCATGCAACTCATGCCTGAAACCGCCCGCCGCTTCGGCGTGGCCGATGTTTTCAACGCCTTCGATAACATGCAGGGTGGTGCCAGGTACCTGCACTACTTGCTCGATCTTTATAACGGCGATTACACTCTCGCACTGGCCGCTTACAACGCCGGCGAAGCCGCTGTCGAAAAATATGGCAGCGTGCCGCCGTTCCCGGAAACACAAAACTACGTGGGCCAGGTGCGGCGCGCCATCGAGCTCTCCCGCAAGGCGCAGAAAGCGCCCGCGGCCGCTTCCCAACCCGCGCCGCCCGCCGAGCCCACGCCCGGTGAGCCGCCCCACATCCAGGAGATCGTCGGCGCCGACGGCATCGTCCGGTACGTCACTCGATGAACTTATGAAGCTGATCGCGGCGCTCACGGTTCCGGTTTCGCTGCTCCTCGCGCAAAACCCCGCGCCCGCGCCGCTCTCCGTCGTCGCCGTCCGCCATTTCATCCTTCATGACGCCACCCGCGTCGCCATCGAAGTCAGCGGCTCTTTTGAATTCCGCACCGACCGCCTCCACAATCCCGAGCGCGTCTATTACGACATTCTCAACTCCATCCCGCGCATCAAAGGCCGGCGCTTGTACTCCGAAGCCGTTGACGACAAACTGCTCCTCCGCATCCGCATTGCCGAGACCGCCAAAGGCGTCACCCGCGTTGTGCTTGATCTCGGCGACAACGTCGAGCCCACCTCTTCCACCCTCACCAACCCCAACCGTCTGATTGTGGAATTGCGCCACGCGCCCGGTTCCACACCCACTTCCGCTCCCACTCTCATTGCCGCCCCAACCGAAACGTCCGCCGCCGCTTCACCGGCGCCGCTCGCCTCCGCTCCGCCCATCGCCATCCAGTCCCCGCCGTCCACCGTCAAACCGGTCGCCTCGCTCGTGCCCGCCACTCCCGGGCCCACACCGCCTGCTACCACACCGCCCGCTGCCAAGCCGTCCGCTGCAACACCGTCCCCTGCCACGCTGCCTGCCGCCAAGCCGCCCGCTGCCAAGCCCCCTGTTACCGCCCCGCCGGCCGCCGCACCGATGGGGCCCGAGGAGATCGCCAGCGCCGCCCGCCATACCAGCTCCGGGCAGAACTCTCTCATCCGCGCCCTCGGCCTCAAAATCAACCGCGTCGTCATCGACCCCGGCCACGGCGGCCACGATAACGGCACCGAAGGCCCCAAAGGCCTCCTCGAAAAGGACCTTGTCCTCGACGTTTCCCAGCGCCTCGGCAGGCTCATCGAAGACCGCATGGCTGCCGAAGTCATCTATACCCGCACCGACGACACCTTCGTCCCCCTCGAAGGCCGCACCGCTCTTGCCAATGAGAAGAAGGCCGACCTCTTCCTCTCCATCCACGCCAACTCATCGTCCATCTCTAAAATCGCCGGCGTCGAAACCTTCTACCTCAACATCACCGGCACGCGCGACGCCCTCGACCTCGCCGCTCGCGAAAACGCCAGCGCCCAAACGTCCATCTTTGAGCTCCAGGACATCATCAAGAAGATCACCCTTCATGACAAGTCCGAAGAGTCCCTCGAATTCGCCAAGCGCATCCAGGCCGCGCTCTTCTCCTTCTCCGCCAAAAACATCCCGGCATCCAAAGACCGCGGCGTCAAGAGCGCCCCCTTCATCGTCTTGATCGGGGCCAATATGCCCTCCGTCCTCGCCGAAATCGGCTTCCTCAGCAACCCCCGCGAAGAGGCTCTCCTCAAAAAGTCCGACTACCGTGACAAACTCGCTGAAGCCCTCTACAAAGGCATCGAGCGCTACGCCACTGGCCTCAGCCACTTCCAGGTCGCGGCCCGTCCGTGAAGATCCTGGCTTTCCGTCACGCCCCCTTTGAAGGTGCCGGCCTCATCGCTGCGGCCCTCGAAGAACGCGGCATCTCCCTCGACTACGCCGACCTCTACTGCCCCGCCGCGCCCGCTCCTTCCATCGCCTCCTACGACGGTCTCATCTCGCTCGGCGGCCCTATGTCCGCCAACGATCCTCTACCGTTCCTCGATCTCGAACGTCAGCTCATCTCCCAGGCCATCGCCGCCCGCCAGCCGCTCCTCGGCATCTGCCTCGGATCGCAACTCATCGCCCGCGCTCTCGGCGCCGATGTCCACCGCAACCCCGTCAAGGAAATTGGATGGTTTGATGTCCGCTTCACTCCCGCCGCCTCGACCGACCCGCTTTTCTCCTCTCTCGCCGCGCCCGAATCCATCTTCCATTGGCACTCCGACACCTGGGACCTCCCACCCGGTGCCACCCTACTGGCCTCCTCCGACGCCTGTCCCAACCAGGCCTTCCGCGCCGGCCCCCACATCTACGGCTTCCAGTTCCACCTCGAAGTCACTCCCGCCATGATCGCCGATTGGCAGCTTCAGGACGAAAACTGCGGCGACGTCCGCGAACTGCCCGCCCCCATCGACCCCCACCACAATGCGCCTCACCTCGCTGTGCTGTCTAGCCTCATATTCGGCAGATGGACCGGTTCACTGTAGCCTTCCCCTCATTTACCCCCTCCACCAACCCCATTGGGGGGATTGTGCCGAAACCCATTGGACCCCACAATTGTAAACAGCACCCACGGTTTTAGAGAACGAGATTGCGAGTTTTCCCATGTGCCGGCAAATCTCGACAACGGTGTTGATCGCGGAGGATCCCTTTATCGCGGCCTTTGTTCGAACCCTGTTGCACCGCCACGGTTATGAAGTCGTGAACGCCGCTGCGGAGCGTGCGCTCGGACTGATCGAGACCGGCGAATTGCAAGCGGATCTGGTCATCACCAATACTCCCCAGGTATTCCTGCCCGTCGCTGACAGGCTTCACCTCCTTTATCTGGCAGCCATGCCCGATCCGTCGCTCATCGCCCGCTTCCCATCGGCTCGCGCGCTGCGCAAGCCCTTCTCCAACGGCGAACTGGTGGAAGCCGTGCAGTCCCTGACCGTCGTAAAATAGAGCCCGTGGGCTTCTATCTCTGGTTGGAAGGCGACCTCGCCTGGGCGCAAGGCGCTTACGAATACCGCCCCATGGGCGCCGCCGTGATCTCCGCCTCCGATCTGTTCCGCCGCAGCGATTTCTCCCCGCGCCGCGTCGCACGTCCGCCGTCCTGGGCCCGTCCATACGCCTCGCTCGGCCACCTCAACGCGCAACTCCAGGAACTTCGTTGTGGGGAGGCCAATCCTGGCCGCAGCCGCCTTTCACGCGGCTCCTTCGCGCCCACGCCTTGAGTGCGAGCGCGTCACTCTCTTGGGCGTCGGCGTCTGAACCAGTTTCCTGCCTTGCCGGCCCCTCCTTCCCTTCATGCGTTAGCATGGAGGGAATGCACGACCTCTCCTACTTCCGCGCCAACTTCGAGCGCATCGCCGAACGCCTTGCCACGCGCGGCAACGTAGCCGGCCTGGACCAGTTTCGCGAGCTCGACCAGCCGCGCCGCGCGGCTATCACCAAAGCCGAGCAGTTGAAGGCCCGCGTCAATGAGCAAAGCGCCGAGATCGGCAAGCGGCGGCGTGAGGGCGCCGATACCACCCTGCAACAGGAGCAGGTGCGCGCCATGAAGGCCGAGATCGCAGCGCTCGATGAGCGGGTCCAATCCCTCGACGCGCGATTTCAGGAGCTGCTCGCCTCGATCCCCAACGTCCCGCACGAATCCGTGCCCGTTGGCAAGACCGCCGAAGATAACGTCGAGGTGCGCCGCGTGGGCTCTCCGCCCCGCTTCGATTTCGAGCCCAAGGCCCACTGGGATCTCGGCCCCGAGCTCGGCATTCTCGATTTCGAACGCGCCGCCAAAATCACCGGCGCCCGCTTCGCTCTCTACTGGGACCTCGGCGCAAAGCTCGAACGCGCCCTCATCAACTTCATGCTCGACATCCACACCCGCCACCACGGCTACACCGAAGTGCTACCGCCGTTCCTGGTGAATTCCGCCAGCCTTTTCGGCACCGGCCAGTTGCCCAAATTCAAGGAAGACCTCTTCAAGTGCGAGGGTTACGATCTCTGGCTCATCCCCACCGCCGAAGTCCCCGTCACCAACATCTTTCGCGACGAGACCCTGGAGGCCGAGTCGCTGCCCATCAAGCTCTGCGCCTACACCCCGTGCTTCCGCAGCGAGGCCGGCTCTTACGGCCGCGACGTCCGCGGCATCATCCGCCAGCACCAGTTCCAGAAGGTCGAACTCGTGAAGTTCGCGCGCCCCGACCAGAGCTACGACGAGCTCGACAAGCTCACCGCCGATGCCGAAGACATCCTGCGCCGCCTCGGCCTGCCATTCCGCACCGTGGTCCTCTCCACCGGCGACCTGGGCTTCTCCAACGCCAAAACCTACGACATCGAAGTCTGGCTCCCCGGCCAGAATGCCTACAAGGAGATCTCCTCCTGTTCGAACTACGAAGCCTTCCAGGCTCGCCGCGCCGGTATCCGCATGCGCACCGGCAAGAAGGCCGAGTACGCCCACACCCTCAACGGCAGCGCGCTTGCCGTCGGCCGCACCTGGGTGGCCATCGTCGAAAACTTCCAGCAGAAAGACGGCTCGGTGGTCGTTCCCGAAGCGCTCCGCCCCTTTCTCAATGAGGAAGTGATCCGCCCGCGCAACTAACCGCTGCTCTATGAACTTCCAACTCATCGGAGTCCTCATCCGCCTGCGCTATCGCCTGCTCTGGGCCAAAACCCGCACGCGCAATGGCAAGATCGCCCTGTTCTTCGCCGGCTACCTGCTGCTCGTCATGGTCATCTCGCTGCTCGCCGCCGGCGGCGTCGGCGCCGGCATGACCGCCGTCCGCAGCGGCAAAGGCACGCTCATCGCCGGCGCCCTGCTGGGTGGCATCTACGCGCAGGCCATCGTCGCCAGCGTGGTGCTGGGCTTCGGCATGACCGCCATCTTTTCCGAGACCGAACTGCGCCGCTACCCCGTGCGCGCGCTCGAGCGCCGCCTCACCCGCCACTTCATCGGTATCGTCGATCCCTACTGGCTCTTGTTCCTGGCCTTGGACCTGGGGATCGCTCTTGGCCTCTACCTCTTTGGCGCCGGTTCGTTCTGGTTCGGCTTAGCCGCCGTGCTGCTGCTCTTCTGCTCCAACTACGTCGCCGCGCGCGTGCTTGGTATGCTCGTCGACCGCCTCATGATGAAGAAGGGCGGCTCCGCCATCATGCTCGTTTGCATGATGCTGCTCGGCTTCTTGCCGGCCACGCTCGGCCCGGTGATCCGCCGCCATCCCCGCATCCTGGACGCCGTGGCCCGCTTGTGGCAGAGCACGCCGCCGGCCGGCGCAGCCGTCGCCATGACCCAATCGAATCTCGCAGCCTTGTCCGGCCTGGGCCTGATCCTCCTGTGGATGGCGGCGCTCCTCGCCGTCCTGGTCGTGCTCGAACGCCGTCCGCCCAAAACCCGCGTCGCCCAAGCCTCCAAGGTCGCTTGGGAAACCCCTTTCGATCGCATCGGCGCAATCTTCGGACCCCAAACCGGTCCGCTCGTCGCGCACTGGCTGCGCTTCTATTCCCGCCACAACCGCTTCCGCACCATCTATCCGTTGGCGCTTCCGCTCGCCGCCTTCCTCCAGTTCTTCCTCGGCCGGCGTCTCGGTTCGGCAGGTTCGTTCCCCATTTCCCTGTCGGTCTTCCTGATCCTCGGCTTTATTGGCACCGGGCAGTTCGCCGTCAACCAGTTTGGATACGTCGGCGGCGGATTCCGCCGGTTTCTCCTGCTGCCCACCGGCGCCGCCGCCGCCTTCCGCGCCGGCAGCTACATGTTCATCATGTTGAGCGCCGCGCTCATTCTGCCTGCGGCCGTTCTCTGGAGCCTGTTCATGCCCGCCCGCTTCGACCCCCGTGCCATCGTAATGCTTGTGGCGGCCAGCGTCTTTAGCCTTTTCCTGTTTCACGGCATTGGGCTCTGGACCTCGCTGCTCGGCCCGCGCCGCGGCAATTACAACCAGAGCTTCGGCAACGACCTTTCCTTTGCAGGCAACATCGTGGTCGTCGGCGGCATGCTCTCGCTGTTGTTCCTGCCGCAAGTGGCCGCTAAACAATGGCCCAACGCAATCACCCCGGACTACTGGTTAGTCGCGATCCTGGCCGCCCTGCTGGCTGCGGTCTTCTATTTCACCTCGCTCCACTTTGCCACCGCGCTGTTTCGGGTCAAGCGCGAATCGCTCATGGTCTTGCTGGAAGGAAAAAGCTGATGGACGCCATACGGATTACCAACCTCGTGAAGCACTACGGCGCCGTAACCGCCGTCGAAAACCTCTCGCTCTCCGTGCGATCGGGGCGCATCTTCGGATTCCTCGGGCCCAACGGCTCCGGCAAGAGCACCACCATCGGCTGTCTCACCGGCCTGCTCGATCCCACCTCCGGAACCGTCGAACTGCTCGGCGAGGTCTTCGATTCCGAAAATGCCGCCATCAAGAAGCGCATCGGCGTCATGCCGGAAACGCTCGGCCTTTTCGACCCGCTCTATGCCCAGGAGTTTCTGGCCTTTGTGGCCCGCATGTTCGGCCTCGACGAGGTCACCACGCGCCAGCGCGTCACCGAACTGCTCGACGCGCTCGAACTCACCGATTCCTCCAAGACTCTCGCCGAATATTCCACCGGCATGCGCAAGCGCGTGGCTTTCGCCGCCGCCGTGATCCATTCGCCGGAAGTCCTGTTCCTCGACGAACCCTTCGAGAGCATCGACCCCGCCGGTGTCGCGCTCATGAAGCAATGGCTGCGCCGCTTCGCCGACCAGGGCCGCACCGTCTTCATGACCACCCACGTGCTCGAAACCGTCGAGCGCATCTGCCACGACATCGCCATCATCACCAGGCCCGGCAAACTGGTCTGGGAAGGCGATGTCACGCTCCTCGCCAACGACGGCTCGCTCACCTACAACGGCCAGGAGTTCCGCACCCTGGAGTCGCTGTTCCTGCACCTCACCGGCGAAAAGTACACCGACCTGAACTGGCTCTGACAGACGCGGTTTCGCGCTCCCGGGTTGACAGACGGAAGCGTCTCACTTTGGTGCGCAAGGGCTTGCGTTCTTGTGGGGCAGGCGCTTTCGCCCCGCGACCCCCACTGCGCTTCAGAACTCGTGCCGGGCTGGCGCTTGTGCGGCGCCGACGCGGCCGGCTACGATCTCCGCTTTGAAGTAATTCTCGCCCCGGAAGGGCGCGCCGGACATGCGGCGCAGCATGGCAAGCTGGCCCACGTGCGTCAGAGCATCGGCGATGGGGCCCTGAAAGATGCGCTCGGCCGCGGTTGCTAGGGGTGGGCCGGTGGCGATGCGCGCGTCGAGCGCTTCGAGCGCCGCGAAAAAACGGGCCGCGCCCTGCTCCAGCGGGAGCGGCGGTGAATCGTGCCAGTCGTGACGCCCGTCGCTCAGCGCGAGAGACCAATCCAGCAGGTCGCCCATGTGCGCAAGAATCTGGCCCGGAGCGCGCGAGCCGGCATCGGCGCGAAACTCCGCGAATTCCGGCGGGGCGCCGCGCAGGGCTTTGCCGCCACGATACGCCAGAGTGGCCAAGGTGTGGCGGAGTAACTCGGTCTTCCCGTTCATTAAGACCTCCCGAAATCGATAAAGCCGCGCACCGGGTCGGTGGAGAGCAGCGTGACGCGCAGGCGGTCGCCGACGTCGAGCCCCTGCTCGCCGTGCATGAGGCGGCCTTCCACCGGCGGGCCCAGCACGCGCACGAAGACACCTTTGGGTGTGACACCCGTCACTACCGCCTGGAACTGCTGTCCCACGCGGCTGCGCAGCGCCACCGCGGCCATGCGCTTATCCATGTTGCGGCGCACCTTGCGCGCGGCGTCTTCCTTGAGCGTGCAGTTTTGCGCGATGGCGTCCAGCTCGTCGTCCGTGTAGGGCTTGCCGGGAAGCGCCTTGAGCAGGCGCTGGGTCACTAGATCGGCGAAGCGCCGGTTGGGCGCGGTGGAGTGCGTGTAGTCCTCGACCGCCAGGCCGAAGTGGCCCATTTCGGCATCGCCTGGCCGGAGCAGCACGTATTCGCCCGGCCCCATCAGCTTGAGCACACTGAGCGAGACGTCGGCGTAGTGCACGGCGTCGGCCTGTTTGCGGCGCAGCAGGAACTGGTTCAGCGCGCCGGAATCGGGCTCGGCCGGAAGCTGGTCGCCGTATTGTTTGGCCAGTTCGACGATCCGCGCCCAGCGTTCCGGAGACTTCACCACGCGGCGGATGTTGGAGACGCCGGCCGCGCGCAGGGTCTGCGCCATCACTTCATTGGCGCCGATCATGAAATCTTCGATCAGGTGCGCGGCGCGGTTGCTCTCACGCGCGGTGATTTCGGTGACGTGGCCGTCGGTGATGACGGGCTGCGCTTCGGTGCGGTCGAAGGTGAGCGCGCCCAGGCGATGGCGGGCTTCGCGCAGCGCCTGGGCGGCCTCGTCCTGCAAATGGAGCTGCGCCGCGAGATCGGCTGAAGCCGCGACCTTCGGCGGTGGGCCGGCGGTGGCTTCGAACCACGCGCCCACGGCGCTGTAAGTGAGCTGCGCGCGGTTGCGCACGTTGGCGCGGTATACTTTGCCCGCGCTCAGCGAGCCATCGGTGGCCACCACGAATTCAATCACCACGGCGGCGCGGTCCTGTTCCTCGTTGAGCGAGGTCAGGTCCGTGGAGAGCCGCTCGGGCAGCATGGGGTACGTGTGGACGCCGGCGTAAACCGTGGTGCATTCGCGAGCCGCGTGACGATCGAGCGGCGTCGCTTTGGCCACGGCCGAATCGACATCGGCCACTCCCACCAGCACGCGGATTCCCGCGGCCACGCGCTCGGCCCACTCGATCTGGTCCAGGTCCTTGGAATCGTCGTTGTCGATCGAAGACCACAGCAGGCCGGTCAGATCCTGCAAACTGGGGTCGGGCTGCAAGCTGATGGCGGCGAGCTGTTGCTGTGCATCGGCCGGAAAGTCCGGCTCGAAGCCGTGCGCGGTCATCTCCTCGCGGGCCAGCGCCACCAGGTCGAATTGGGCGTGCGGTTGGGAGGCTGGATGCATAGAATCCGAGGGTAGCACGGGTTCTCTGAACCCGGAGCTTGGACATTCGGGCAAAGCCGCGCCAAGTCCCTGCCCCTGGAGTTTCTGCATTTGATACTGCCGATTACCAAGCCGTGGAGAGCAGGCCTCCTGGCCTGCAACGTCGGCTTTCCGGCCGACGCTCTTGAGTTTCCACATATTTTAAGGCTCCGCCAAAACCAACTGGTAGCGCCGGCGGTCTTGCCGCCGGTGTCTTGCTAACGCTTGACCATCGCCACTCTTCGGACCGGCGCCTGCGGCGAAGACCCCCGGCGCTACCAATCCAGTAGCCGGCGCAGGACTGGCCTCCTGGCCGGCCGTGGGCCGGCTGCACCGCCTGCCCCACCTATCTGCGCATTTTTGTAAATGTCCATCATCTCGGGGTCCAGGCGGCTTTTTAAGCCGTGGGCTCCGAATGCGCCCAGCCCCACGGCCAGGGCCAGCAAGATGGCGGCGATTGCGCTCCAGTTCATCGGTCGGGTCCTCGTTTCCTTCCGTCAGTGCGTCATCGAATAGAGAATGTAGTTCACGCCGAGGCGGATTCCCAGGTCGGAAAAGTGGACGGGATACGCGGGGTTATCGGCGTGCTCCCAGGAATCGCCCAGATCCATGTTGAAGCACATGGCGACCATGATGCGGCCGCGGTCGTCGTAGATCGCGCGCCAGTGGGGCACCGTGCCGTCCTTCTCCCAGACCTGGCCGGTTTCGACGTACTGCTCGCCGGGAACCTGGTAGCGCTCACTCAGATCGTACAGCGTGTGGAAGATGGGGTTGCTGGATTCGATCTCGACGATCGGCCGGTCGGGAAAAACTTTGTGCATGCTGGCTTCGAAGAAGGACCATTCGACGGTGCCGTGGAAATCGTCGCACATGAAGAAGCCGCCGCGCAGCAGGAACTCGCGCATGGTGGCGGCTTGGGAATCGGTGAGGTCCCAATGGCCGACTTCGACGCCGTAGAGCCAGGGGCGGTTGAAGACGTCGCCGTCGTCCAGGTCGGTGGGCTCTTCGGCGGCGCGCGCGTGGATGCGTGTGAGGCGGCGGATGGCGGCCGAGAGATGGCGGTCGGAGCGCGGATAGTCCATGGTCCAGTTAGTGCCGCCCTCCTTCCAGCTTGCGAAGAACTCCACGCCGCCGTTGCGCGGCGCTACCGGCGGATACATCAGGCGCGCGAAGACCCACTCGGTAAGCTCATTCGGATCGGGCGGAACAGGGAAGTGGCTGTATTCCAGGCCGGGATATTCGCGGAAGGGCTTCTGCCACGCGTAGAGGGCGGTGGCGTAGAGGGCAGTGACGAGCGCCGAAGCGGCAAGAACCTGGGTTCCGGCCCGGCGGAGGTGGAAAGGCGGAAGCACAGCGGCTCACGTTCAGGATAGCATCGGCCCCCGGCGCCAGGCTGGACACCCGGCGAAACGCTAACAAGGGTTATCACGCTGGAGGCTAACCTTTAGCAAATTTCATTCCGGCCGCGGATGTTCCTACCATGGATGCGTAATGTATCGCCTGGCTGTTGAGGAAACGAGGATTCCATGGAACTGATTGTCATGATACTGGCCGCCATGAGCGGAGCGCTGATCGGTTCTTCCACCGGAATTTTCTTGATGTACCGCAAACTTCGGCCGATAAACACGGCGGAGTTGGATGCTTTGCGGACCCAAGTGCGCACCACGGAGTTCGATTTGAACGCGGCCATCGCCAACGGCGTGAAGTTGAAGAAGGAAGTTGCCGAGCGGGCTTCGAAGGTCGGCGAGGAAGTGGCCGAAAAGCAGCGGCAACTGGACGCGGCGTTGGCGGCCAAAGACCTGGAATCCGCGCATCGCAACGCGGCGGAGCAGAGAATCGCGGAGCTGATTACCGAAGCGGATGCCGGCAGGGCGCGCCACGCGGAAGTCGAAGCCAAGGTCAGGGAGTTAGAGGCGAAGGCCGCGGAACTCGATGCCAAGGGCGCTCAAGGCCCCAACCCGGCCAGCGAGGAACAGCAGCGCCAATTGGCCGCGTTGCAGGCCCAAGTGGAAACCGGCGGCCGCCAGATTCAGGAATTAACGGAGCAAGTGACGCGCCTCGCGGCGGAAGCGGCGGAGTTAAAGCAACGCTCGGAGGAAGCCGGCAAGGTGCGGACCGCGCTCGAAGCGGACCTGGCGGGCGAGCGGGACCGCTTGCGCGTCCTTACGGAGCAGGTCTCGGAGCTGCAGAGCGAACTGTCGGCTCAGGATGTTCGCATGCAGGTGGAACGGGAGAGCGCGGCGAAGGGAATGGAACTGCTGGTAATGGCGCAGCAGAACCTCTCGCGCGTCATCCAGGCGGCGGCCGCCGAGGCGCCCGCGGACAACGGCGGCAACGGGCACGGTGCGCCCCAGCCGGCGGAATTGGAAGAGCTGCAGGTGGCCGCCGCCCGCTAAGACGGCCGCCGGAAGATCGGAGTATCGTATGAAGTACGAATGCATACTCGCCGGGATTTCCTTCTTCTGACGGGTTCGTCGCTCGCGTGCGCCGCAAGCGTTGGAGCCATCGACCGCCAGGCGCTGGTCTCCAGGCACAATCCGTATCGGACTCGACTGGATGCGCGGTCGCCGCTGTCCGTGGGCAACGGCGAGTTCGCGTTTACGGCGGACATCACCGGGCTGCAATCCATTCCCCAACCCTACGAGAGTGTCCTGCCGCTGTGCACGCAATCGCAGTGGGGATGGCACAGCGCGCCGATGCCGGAGCCGCTCGCGAGCGCCGAACTGCGGCTCGAGAGCTTCGACACCTATGGGCGGCCAGTGGGCTATGCCACCAGCAGCCAGGGGCAGGAGCCGCTCTTCAATTGGCTGCGGGAGAATCCTCACCGGTTGAACCTGGCGCGAATCGGGCTGCGGTGCGACGGCCGGCCGATCGACCTCGCGGAGGTGAGCGGCATTGCGCAACGGCTCGACCTGTGGAGCGGCGCCATCGAGAGCCGGTTTCAACTGCGCGGGCTGCCGGTGCGGGTGCGCACGTGCTGCCATCCCCAGAGGGATGCCGTGGCCGCCGTGGTGGAATCGCCGCTGGTGAATTCCGGAGCGCTCGAGATCGCGCTGGAGTTTCCGTACGGTTCGTCGAAGATGAACGCTTCCGACTGGACGAGCGAGGCGAAGCACGAGACCAGCTTTGCGGCTGACGGCGCGCACGGCCTGACGGTCGACCGGAGGCTGGACGCGGACGGCTACTGGGTGAGGCTCGACTGGACCGGCGACGCGGCGGCGGCCGGCGCCGGGGCTCATCGCGCGGTGCTGCGGGGCAGGCAACTGGAATTCGCATGCGAGTTCGCGGCGGCGAAATCCTCAGCCGGCGCGGTGACGGCGGGCGAGACATTCGCGGCCAGCGCGAAGTATTGGGAGCGCTTCTGGACGAGCGGCGGAGCCATGGATTTCGCGGCCAGCCCGGACCCGCGCGCGGCCGAACTGGAGCGGCGCGTGGTGCTTTCCCAGTACCTCACGGCCATCCAATGCGCGGGCTCGCTGCCGCCGCAGGAGACCGGGCTCACCTGCAATAGCTGGTTCGGCAAATTCCATCTGGAGATGCACTGGTGGCACGCGGCGCACTTCGCCATGTGGGGCCGGACGCCGCTCGTCGAGCGCAGCCTGGCGTGGTATGGGCGGATCCTGCCGGTGGCGCGCGAGAAGGCGCGCAAGCAAGGCTATCCGGGCGCGCGCTGGCCCAAGATGACGTCGCCCAGCGGGCGCGACAGCCCGTCCAACGTCGGCGAGTTGCTGATCTGGCAGCAGCCGCACGCGATCTCCATGGCCGAGTTGTGCTACCGCGCGCATCCCAACCGCGAGACGCTGGAGCGGTATCGCGACGTGGTGATGGCGAGCGCCGGGTTCATGGCCGGTTACGCCGTGCTGCGCGGCGGGCGCTACGTGTTGGGCCCTCCCCTGATCCCGGCGCAGGAAAACCACGACGCGCGCACCACCTGGAATCCGACCTTCGAGTTGCAGTACTGGCGCGAGGCGTTGGGCACGGCGCAAGAGTGGCGGACGCGGCTGGGCCTCGCGCGCGACAGCCAATGGGAGGATGTGCGGAAACGGCTCTCGCCGCTTCCGGTGAAGGACGGAGTGTACCTGTCGGACGAAAACTGCCCTGCCACGTTCACCGAGAAAAACCGGGACCATCCGTCGATGCTGATGGCGCTCGGCGTCTTGCGGGGAGACGGCGTGGACCGCGATACCATGCGGCGCACGCTCCATCGCGTGATGCGGGAGTGGCAGTGGCCGGACACCTGGGGCTGGGACTTTCCGATGGTGGCGATGACCGCGGCGCGGCTGGGCGACCCGGATACGGCGCTGCGCGCGCTGTTCATGGACTCGCCGAAGAATGAGTGGCTGCCCAACGGACACAACCGGCAGCGCGCGAATCTGCCGGTTTACCTGCCGGGGAACGGAGCCTTGCTGGCCGCGATGGCGGTGATGGCGGCGCAGAAGGCCTTTCCGGCGGCGTGGAAGGTGCGGTGGGAAGGGCTCCAGGCGCCGGGTTGACGGACGAAACAAGCGCTCCCGTTCTCGTATCACAACAGCTCAGTTTCTTCGACTGCTGCGAACATTCCGTTGCTCCCGTGGCGCGCGCACTCGTGCGTGCCGCGTCGACACTCGTGTCGACGCTTGGCGTTATCTCACATTGGTTGCGGCTCCGCCGCTCTGTACTACATGCTTTTGATTTCTTCTCTTCTCGCGAAGATTTTCGCTCAGTCTGCCCTAACGGTTATCTGCGTCCTCCGCGTTCTCTGCTTCCTCCGCGCTCCACCACGGGAAGGCGCAAGTGCTGCTTCCTTTTCACTCTCCGTTTGGGCTTTTGTTCTTTGCCTTTCTCCGCGTCTCCGCGGTGAAGTCTTTTCTTCGGTCGTTTGGTTGCGGCTTCGCCGCTTTGTGAGGCAGCCAATCCTGGCTGCCGCCGGCTTTCAGCCGGCGCTTGCTGGGTGCAAGGGATCTCTCTCAGCCCGAATAAGCCGCCTGAAAGGCGGCTGCGGGCAAAATTGCCCGCCCCACGATTTGTGCAGAATACTGAAATGGCCGAATGGGGACGGCCGAATGGGGACGGCCGAATGGGGACATCCATGATAAGGGCTTGTCAAGGGAAAACACACCTTTCCCTGAACCTAACGGAAGATTTTTCCGAAGCGCGATAGTCGATAGGGTGACGGTTGCTCCGAATTGCCGAATTGGATCC
>JBEKDA010000082.1:0-15936 GCA_050014595.1 Bryobacteraceae bacterium | reverse complement strand
CGGATAGATTCCAGGCACGCCAGGGCCGGCACTCCCGGGCTTCATGGGATCCAGCGCGGGCTTGGTACTACACAGGAATCCTCCGTTTTCCGTCTGCCACCAGGTATCCACAATCACTGCCTCGCGCTTGCCGACTGTGTTGTAATACCACCTCCAGACCTCGGGCTCGATCGGTTCTCCGACGGTGGTCATGTGCTTGAAGTGAATGTCGTATTTCTTTGGTTCATCGACTCCGGCCTTGCGGAGCATGCGAATCGCCGTGGGTGATGTATGGAAGATGTTGACGGCCAGGCGCTCGGCAATCTTCCAGGGCCGTCCCGCATCGGGGTAAGTGGGGACACCTTCATAGATGACACTGGTGGCGGCCAGGGCCAACGGTCCGTAAACAATGTAGGAGTGACCCGTGATCCAGCCGATGTCCGCCATGCACCAATACACGTCCTCGGGATGGATGTCCTGAATGTACTTAGACGTGCCCGTCACATAAGCCAGGTATCCGCCGGTACGGTGCTGGCATCCCTTGGGTTTCCCGGTGCTGCCGCTGGTGTACATGAGAAACAGCGGGGCTTCCGAATCCATGGACACGGGATCCACTCTTTTCCCGCTGAACTTCCGCAGCTCGTCGTCAACGAAGTGGTCACGGCCCTCCACCATGGGCCAAGCGGAGGCATACTGGCCCGGGTGCCGTCTCCAGACCAGGACCTTGTCCACGGTATGGCCTTCCTGGGCGGCGATGGCAACCGCGGTATCCGCACCGGCCTTGTGGTCCACCATCTTACCGTTGCGATAGTAGCCATCGATGGTGATGAGGACCCGGCTGCCGGAATCGGCAACTCGCGTTCCACAGGCCTCTCCGCTGAAGCCGCCGAATACCACCGAGTGGATGACCCCAAGCCGGGCGCACGCCAGCATGGTGATCGGCAACTCGGCGAGCATGGGCAGATGAATGGTGACGCGGTCTCCCGTTTTCAGCCCCGCAAAATCGCGAAGAAGTGCCGCCATCTCATTCACCCTGACGTACAGTTCCTGATACGTAATCGTTATGGGCGCTTCGTCTTCCGGCTCCGGCACACAGATCAGGGCGGCCTTGTTCTTGTACTTGGCCAGGTGCCGGTCGACGCAGTTATAACAGGCGTTGAGCTTTCCGCCGACAAACCACTTCCAGAAGGGGGGTTCACTGGTGTCGAGCGTGGTGTGCCAGTGCTTGTCCCACGTCAGCATCTCCGCGTATTCCTGGAAGCAATCCGGGAAATTCTCCTCACTGAATCGTCTGTTTACGTCAGGATCGGCCAGATTCGCCTGGCTGATGAATTTAGCGGGAGGATAGTACAATTCCTCCTCCCCCCAGTGGACTGCAATCTGGGCTTCGGTGGTCTCACGCACCACGTTACGATGTTCACGAATGTCCGCCATGTCAATTCACCCTTTCATGTCTCTGAGATTATGTTTAAGCTGTGCTCTGTTTGGCCACGGGCCGCTTGGCCAGCAATTCGCAAACCAGGGCCACGGCGGCCAGCACGGCCGCGGTGTAAAAGGCTGCCTCGTAATTGTGATACTTGTCAAACAACTTCCCGCCGATGCGTGCGCCGATGATGCCGGCCACGCCCCACGCGGTGAACAGCATTCCGTAATTGATGCTCGCGTTCTTGGTGCCCCAGAAATCCGCCGTAGCCGCGCCGTTCACGGAAAGCTGCGTCCCGTAGCACCAGTAAACCACGAATACCATCGCGTAGAGCAGCGCGCCGTTGCCGCCCACCGCGTATAGAATCGGCATGGCCACCATCGAAATCCCGATCATCACGCGCAGCGCGTTGATGCGGCCGAGTTTGTCGGACATCCAGCCCGAACACCATTTGGCTGATCACCATCAGGCCCGCCGAGCAGCCCAGCGCATACGCCACCCACATCAGGTAGAAGGTGGGCGTGCGCAACACTTGGTCGGGGCTGAAGTCATGCGTCGTGGCGGCCGATTTGGAAGCGGCTGCCGGCACCCAGCCCTCCGGTTTGTAACCGGCCGGCGGGTTCCTTCAACAGGAACGCGCCAATCATCGTCATCACCAAGCCTTATCAGCCAACCAACTATCGCATTACGGGGGGCGGAGCTTCCAGGACCGCCGGTGTGCCCACGCAGCCCGCACAGGGCATCACTGGCATCAATTCTTCCTGATCTTCTATAATATCCCGAGCCTGCCGCAATCGAACTAACGGGCGGTACTGAGCAAAAAGAGAGGCACGACAGATCTGATCATGGGCAAACGATTCCTTGGCGGGGTTGCATTTATGGCAGTGGCTGCCGGCATTTACGCGCAGACGTCCGCTCCGCCCACACAGCTCGATGACGGCCGCCGCTTGGTGGCGCAGCTCAAGCTCGAACCAACCGCCGATGCCGTTCTCTTTCAGACTACCGGTTTGGACCGCTCCAACCAATTGATGCAGGCGGTAGTCGACGCCGGGCTGAACGGCGATGCCACGCTGGACGACTGGGCGAACCTGCATCGGGCGGTGGCGGGGCAGGCCGAACTAGCCATCCAGCTCGGCAACTTTGGCGGAGCGATCACCCGCCTCAGTGTTCAGGAAGCCTATTACAACGCGCTCGAGAGCGACTACGATGCAGCGCTAAAAACGGCCATGCGGGTTCTCGAAATGGAGAAAGGGCACCTGCCCGGGTTGGTCCCTTTTGGATACACCGCCATGGGAGACGACCTGCGAAAGCTTGGCCGGGCCAACGAGGCGCTCGATGCGTATCGGGAGGCCAAGCGCCTTGGCGCCGCACTCGGTGGAACTGCGGCAGATGCTTCAAGCCAAGGATGGTTCGCAACGCTGTGGTTGAAAATTGTGGAGACCGAAATCCAACTCAGGGACCTGGACGCCGCCCGCACTGAGGCCAACCAGTTCCTGGCGGCGGCCCCAGCCGGCGTGGATGCCTTTCGCCTGAGAGCGCTAATGGCGTCCGCTGACATTATGGTTGCCGAAGGCCGTTACTCTCCGGCCATCGATGCGATCAAACAGGTGCACGCGCTGGTGAACAACCAGGATCCGATGTCGAGTCTCAATCTGGAAGTGGCGAACATAGCGAGTACGATTGTCTCCGAAACGCTGGGGCCGTTGGACTATGAACAGGCCATGACCACGGCGAAGCGCATGCAGGCGGAACTGGGCGACATCTTCCTGGTGGAGCCTCTGGTGCAGGCGAGCCTGCTGGTCCGGCGCCGTCTGGCCGGGGACCTGGATGGCGTCCTTCGCCAGCTCACGGGGAATCTGGAACAGTCTCGGGCGGCCGGCGACAAGTTCGGGCAGATAGAAGCGCTGGAGGCGCTGGCGGCGACCTATTCGGGATTCAACAGCCAGGACAACCAGATTACAGCGCTCGAAGAGGCGCTTGATCTTACCCGAACCGTGCTTCCGCCGAACGGCCTTCCGGACAAGCCCGCCATGGTGGGGTTGTACTTCGGCGTTCTGGACTTATTGGGGTCGGCCTACGCGGACGCCGGCCAGTTCGGCAAGGCGGGCGTCATGTTCCAGGAACTGGAGGAGAAACTTCGCCTGCTGACCACGGCAAGAGCCCGGCTGTACGCGATGCGGTATTTCGGAGCGGAGATATTGATCGGTCAGGCGCGCGTTCTGGAACTCGAGTCCAAACGAGACGAGGCGAAAGAGCTCTTGCTGAGCCTGCTGGCAGGCAAGGCAGGCGAGGTGCGCTTCGACCGCGGAGCGGTGCTCGAACAACTGGCGCGCCTGGAACGGGACGCGGGCGATGTCCCAGCCTCCGCCGGCTATTATGAGCAGGCAGTCGCGGCGTTTTCCCAACAGCGCGAGCCGAACCGCGAGCTTTTGGAACATCTGGAATATGCTCGCTACCTCCTCACGGCGGCAAGCGGCGTTCCCGATTCCCTGGCCAAAGCCAGGACCCATCTGGACGCTGCCGCGCAGCAAGCCGCAGCGGTCAACCAGTTCCAGGCGCGATGGCGCGTTGAGTATGAGTTCGGACTGCTGGCGGAGCGTTCCGGCGATCGCGTGGGCGCGATCGGCAGGTACAAAGCGGCGGTGGCCCGGCTGGAAGAGGTGCGTGCCGGCCTCAGCCAGCAGGCCGGGCGGCAATCTCTGCTCGACAACGATATCGTGCAGGATCTCTATGCCGGGCTGACCGGCCTGCTGACCGGCGCCGGCAACTCTTCGGAAGCATGGCAATCCCTCGAACGGTCCAAAGCTAGATCCTTTCTCGAACTGCTGGGCGGAAGAGGCATGGCTTCCGCGGACGCCGCTCCCGAATTGAAGGAGATCCACGAACTGGAGCGGCAGGTTCTCAACGCCAAGGTGGAACTGGAATCGGAAGATGAGCCGACTCAGACCCGCACCATGCGCGATCGGAACGTCTTGCAGGCGGATCTCTACCGTCTGGAGAAGCAGTTTGCCCTGGCGCGCCAGCAAGCCTCTCTCGGAAAGACCCGGGCCGGGCAATCCGTCGCGCTCGGATCCATCGCTCTGGACGCCGCGCAAAAGCTCTTGCCTGCGAAAACCACCTTGCTCGAATACGCATTCCTTCGGGATGGGGTCACGGCTTTCGTGGTTACGCAGTCCGGCACAAAACAGTTGCGCTGGCAGTTGAATCTGAAGGAACTGGAACGAAAGGTAAAAGAAGACTTACTGCCGCTGCTCGCTTACCATTCCTCCGATGCGGACGTTAACGCGAAGCTGGCCGCGGTATCCCGTCTGCTGATCGATCCGGTGGCGAAGAGTCTGCCTCGTGAAAACCAGCGCTTGATCATCGTCCCGACGGGCTACCTGAACTATCTGCCGTTTGAAGCGCTGAAGCTTCCCGATGGGCGGTCGATGATCGACGCATTCACCATCAGCTACCTGCCGTCGGCGTCCGCTCTCCAATTCATCGGCGCGCGAAAGCCCTTGCTGGGCAGCCTGTTTCTTGGCGCCATCGGAAACGTGAGCGTCGAGGGAGCGCCGGCGCTGCCTGGCACGCTCACCGAGGTAAACGCGATCTCGAGACTCGAGCCCGGCGCTACGCGCGTAACCGGCGAGGATTTTACGCATGATAGAGCGCGTGAGGCCCTGACCAAGTACGATGTCGTGCACTTTGCGACGCACGGAGATGTCGATTCCAATGCGCCTCTTTTTTCCGCCGTCCTGACCAGCCCCGGCGAGCACGGATCGTCGCGGCTTTGGCTCTACGAGATTCAAGCTCTGAAGCTGCAGGCGGGCCTGGTGGTTTTGAGCGCCTGCCAGACGGGAAAGGGGCGCGTCCGCGGCGGTGATGAGGTTGCCGGATTCACACGCACACTTCTGCTCGCCGGGGCGGACACGGTGGTCGCGAGCCTTTGGGATGTGAGCGATGAATCCACCGCGGAACTGATGGAGGGATTCTATCGATCGCTTCGAGCAGGCCAGCCAGCCGCGGCCGCCATGCGCTCGGCCATCCTGGCCGTGCGCAAGAAGTTCCCGCATCCCACGTACTGGGCGGCATTCGTGATGACGGGAATTTAGAAGCTGTGATACGATCCCTATGATTCGATGAAGCAAAACTATCTGATCGCAGGAAGCCGCACGATCTTATGTTTGGCACTGCTGGCAGGCGGCACACTCTTGGCCGCCGATAGCAACCCGGATGGGTGGGTGGTGGCCGTCGGCAAGTGGACTCGCGGTGGCCAAGAGCTCCTGCAATACGACGCGGTGTTTGCCAACGACAAATTGCAGGGGGCCTCGGGAACCATCGTGGTGGCTCTGAAAGACGGGCAATCCCCGCATCAATATCATTGTGACAAGTTCCCTTGCACAGTCACCATTCCTGGATTTCGGCCCGTTGCGGATTCCTTGCTGGCGAGGCTGGGGCGCGCTTTTGGTGAACTCTCGAGCCACCGCGATAGCATGCCCGTATCGGCCATCAGCCGCGGCAGGGACAGGGAGTCGTTTCGCCAGGCGGTGCTGGAGTTCAACGGGGGCCGGTTGGATCTCAAGGATGCCGTCGGGTCGATCAATCCCGGCACGTACACCGTCTCTCTGCGCCCCATCGAGACTGCCCCTTCCGCCGCGCAAGGGCCCTTGAGCGGATCGGTCCATTGGGAACCACCGGAGCTCACGTTTGCCGCCTTCCCCGCCCTGGCGCCCGGCATCTACGAGTTGACCATGGCATCGTCGGAAGGCGATAGCCTGGGTAGGGTGGCAGTTCTGGTGGCGAATGCGGCGGATTATCCCGCCAAGTGCAAGTCGTTCGAAGCCGGAGTGCAATCGCTGCCAAAGGATCTCGATCGGGTGGCGCTGAATGCTTTTCTGAACGCGCTTCTTTTTGACGTCGGAACCGGTTCGAAATGAAAAAGAGATCCGCCCGCCGAAAGTTCTGGCGTTATTTCGGGGTTGGCCTGTGTTGGATGGCGTTCGCCAGCGGCATTCATGAGTTGGCTGATCAAACATGGCTGGTCAAACGCCTGGAAACGGCCAATCTGGATGCCCTGTTTTCCGGTAAACAGTGGAAAGTGTCTAAGGATGTGGTTGTGGTTTCGATCACCGATGACGATTACCAAACTGAGTTCGGAGGAATCAGCCCCCTGAACGCCGGCAAGCTCATGGAGGTGATCGATGCCATTCTGGCGGGAGGTCCAAAAGCGTTGGGGGTCGACTTCGATACATCCGCCTGGGCCGCCCTGCCCGCCAAATACGCGGGAAAGCCGATCGTTTGGGCGCGCGAGGCTCTGGGAGAATCCGGGAGCCTGACTTTGGGTAAAGTGCTCGGCGGAACCGAAGAGGTTTGCTATGGCGTGCCTGCATACTTCCCCGATGAGGACGGGATCGTTCGCGAGTACAAAGAGTTCATCGCAGGGGCAGACCATCAGTATTATCCGTCGCTGGCGTTTAATCTGGTCGAAGTGTCCCAACGAGGCCCGCAAGCGTGCCGCGGGGCCTTACCCAATCTGGATCGAAGCCAATCCTCCGAACTGGAAAAGGTCAACTACCGCGGACCCAAAAATGCGTTCGATCATCTTTCCATCGGCGCCCTGAAGACACTCAAGAATTTGCCCGCATCGGCGGTCCACCCGCTGCACGGCAAGATCGTGCTGCTGGGCGGAGCTTACCGCGCGGCGCGCGACGCTTACGCTACCCCGTTCAGCTATCTGGACGGCGTGGACATTATCGCCAACACCGTCGACATGAACCTCCCCGGTAATAAGGAGTTGAAGGACATGCCGGCGTGGCTGATGGTGGCGGGCTACGCGCAAGCCGTGCTGCTGCTGGCCGGGCTCTATTTTGTTTCGCGCACCTGGAGCCTGCTCATCCATGTGCTGGTCGTGCCGGTTTACGCGCTTCTGATCAACTGGCTGGCGTTTCAATGGGCAGGAACGTTTGTCAGTTTCGTGCCCTGTTTCGTCGGCATTGTGATCCATGAAATGATCGAGCACCTGACTGAATATCACCGGGTGCAACGGGAGAATCGCGAACTCCATGAGCAGATGAACCATTTGCGAGCGGCAGCCACGAGTCCATCGACGCCGTCCCATGGTGAAGGTTGATGGCTGTGTCCACATCACCCGCCCGCATTACGGTTCAGCGCCGAGTCGCGGGGTTATACCGCTTGCCTTCCTCAAAGCAAAAAACCGCCGTGGCGTGCCGCCGTTCCGCCTCTTCCCGCGTCCAAACCAGGTTGCCGGGCGGGTAGCCGGCGGCCAGGTGTACCGCTTCCTCCGCGCCGTAATCTATCCCCGGGAAGCACCGCACCCAAATCGGCCCCGGCGTGCGCCGCGCCAGCGCGATCAACTGCTCGGTGGGCGCCGCGCGCGCCAGGAACTGCGGCCGCTTCCTGAACCAGAGATACCCCACATTGTGCGCCACCACCAGCACCATCACCGCCGCCGGCACTGCCACCATCAATGGCCGGCGCATCCGCAGTTTCTCCCACCACCAGGCCATCGCCAGGCCAAACAGCATGGCCAGCCCGGCGCTCGCGAGGTACGTCTGCCGGCTCGGAATCGCGGTCGAGTACGTCAGAAAACTGTACGGCGCAAGCGCCATCCCGATCCACGCCAGCGCCACCAGCGCGCTGCGCCGCAACCCGCCGTCCCGCGCCGCCAGAATGGCCCCGCCCGCCGGCAGCCCCCAAATCCACAGGACGCGGAAATAGCTGTGCGGCCACGTAATCCAAAACGGCGCGTGCAGCGAAAAACTGCCGTCCGAAAAGCGGAAGGAATAGCTGCGCGTCGCGAAGATGGACGCCACCGCCAGCGCCGCCAACAATCCGTACGGCGCCAGCCGCACGGTTTGCCGCACAATGTTCCGCCGCCACTCCGCCGCCGGCGTTACCAACAGAAACAGCGGCAGCACGGCCGCCGCCGATTCCTTCGAGACCAGCGCCAGCGCAAACAGCGCCACGCCGGGCAGAGTGCGCCGCCGCAGAAAGCACAGCAGCGCCCCCATGCCAAACAGAAACAGCCACAGTTCATTTACCGCGGAAAACCACATCACGGCTTCCTGGTGGCCTTCCGCGACGGCAAAAAAGCCCGCCGCCCAGAACGCCGGCGCGCGCATCCGCGGCCAGGCCATGCACACGCCATACAACAACCAGGTGTTCGCGATGTGCAACAGCAGGCTGGTTGCGTGATACGCCAGCGGCGCCAGGCCCGCCCACCGCCAGAGCAGCCACATCAGCCAGAAACTGGTGGCGCGCACGCGAAAAATCGGATCGGCCAGGATTGTCGCCGGTCCGCTGCCGAGGATTTGCGACAGGTTCGGGTAATCGTCTTCCATCAGCGGGATGGTCAGCGACGGCGCATAGGCCAGCACGGCCAGCAGTCCCAGCAGAAGAAGCGCGGTGCCCGTGCGAAGCCTCATGGCATTCTTCAGTGTACGGCCTCGACCCAGGGTCCTCGGTGTGCCGCCAGTGCCGAAATTTGGGCAATGAGCCGCCCTCGCCGCTTCCCGATCTTCCTATCTCCTTTGCCTGCTTGCGTTTTCACACTGGCATGCGCCGTGCTCCTGGATTCTGTCGCCATGCTCAAGATCACGCTGCACGATCATCCCAGCCAACTGCGCTTCCGCCTGGAAGGCAAGCTGGCTGGAGCGTGGGTTTCCGAGCTGCGCCAATGCTGGCAGACCGCCACTTCCACCACCCAGGGCCGCGTCATCTCGCTCGACCTCGGCGAAGTCGATTTTGTGGACGCCGAAGGTCAAGCCCTGCTGGCCGACATGGTTCGCCACGGCGTGCATCTCAAAGCCGTCACGCCCTTCATCCGCTCGCTCGTCGCCGAAATCGAACGCGCCGCTCGATATGCTACGGTTGAAGAATCGCCGTCGCGGCGTTCCGATGTCCTCGTCTCCTCGGATCCATCCAAACGAAACCCGGGCGCGCTATGAAGCGCTGCTGGAAGTCGCCGAATCCATCGCGTCCCACCGCCAGCTCTCCACCCTATTCGCCGATCTGAACCTCCGCCTGCAACGCCTCATCACCTTTGACTTCATCGGCCTCACCCTCCTCGATCCCGAATCCAGGGTTTTCCGCCTGCACATTCTCCAGACCGACCGCACGGTGATCGGCGATCCCGCCTACGACGTGCCGTTTGACCAGGCCCCCACCGGCACGGCCCTGCAGACCCGCCAGCCTTACTACGCCCCCGATGCCGGCGCGCTGCACCTGTACCCCGTCCTCGAAACCATCCTGCGCGCCAACGGCATTGAGTCCTTCTGCACCCTGCCGCTCTTCACTGCCCAGCGGGATCTCGGCGGCCTCAATTTCGGCTCCCTGCGCAAGAACGCCTACTCGCCCGAAGACATCGAGTTCATGCAGCAGGTCGCCCGCCAGGTGGCCGTGGCCGTCGATAACGCGCTCAACTACGAATCCGCGCGCGCCTATGAGGAACAGCTCGCGCGCGAACGCGACCGCCTCCGCGCGCTCCTCGAAATCAACAACGCCGTAGTGAGCTGCCTCTCCGCCAGGCCGCTCTTTCAAGCCATCTCCGCGTCGCTCCGCCGCACCTTCAACCTGGACTATGCCAGCCTCCTCATCTACGACGCCGAAGCCCGCGCGCTACGCCTCGAAATGTGCGACTTCCCCACCGGAATGGGCGCCATCCGCGAGAACGCCGTGATCCCCGTCGAAGATTCCGTTCCCGGTTACGTCCTGCGCACCCGCGAGGGCCGCATTTTGAGCCAGGAAGAAGCCGCCGCGATCTCCCAATCCACCGGTGAAATCATGTCGCGCGAAGGCCTCCGCTCGGTCTGCTGTGTCCCCATGTTTTCGCACGGCGAAGCCCTCGGCACCATCAACCTCGGTTCGCGCCGCGAAAACTTTTTCACCGCGCAGGATCTGCAATTCTTCGCGCAGGCCGCCGCCCAGGTGGCCATCGCGCTCGAAAACGCGCTCTCCTACCAGCGCATCGAAGAACTCAACGCGCGTCTGGCGGAAGAGAAGGTTTACCTCGAAGACGAAATCCGCACCGACCATCGCTTCGAGGAAATTGTCGGCCGCAGTCGCGCCCTGAATGCCGTTTTGAAGCAGGTGGAAACCGTCGCGCCCACCGATTCCACTGTCCTCATTTACGGCGAAACCGGGACCGGCAAGGAACTCCTCGCCCGCGCCATCCACGACCTCAGCCCGCGCCGCCAGGGCACCTTCGTCAAGCTCAACTGCGCCGCCATTCCCACCGGCCTGCTGGAAAGCGAGATGTTCGGCCACGAAAAAGGCGCCTTCACCGGCGCCATCGCCCAACGCATCGGCCGCTTTGAGCTGGCGCACCGCGGCACCATGTTCCTCGACGAAGTCGGCGAGATTCCGCTCGAGCTGCAAACCAAGCTGCTGCGCGTCCTCCAGGAGCGCGAATTCGAGCGCCTCGGCAGTTCCCGCACCATCCGCACCGACGCCCGCCTGGTGGCCGCCACCAACCGCGACCTTTCCCTGATGGTGGAGGAACGCCAGTTCCGCGCCGACCTCTATTACCGCCTGAACGTCTTTCCCATCACGGTCCCGCCGCTGCGCGAGCGCCGCGACGACATCCCGCTGCTGGTGCGCTACTTCGTGCAGCAATACGCCCGCCGCATGAGCCGCAAAATCACCGCCATCCCCGCCGCCACCATGCACGCGCTCGAGCGCTACCACTGGCCCGGCAACATCCGCGAACTGCAAAACTTCATCGAGCGCGCCGTCATCATCTCCCCCGGCTCCACTCTCGACGCCCCCATCCGCGAATTGAAAGGCCCCAAACCCTCCTCCGCCTCGGCCTCCAGCGCCGCCGGCGGAACCGTGACTCTGGCCGCCGCCGAGCGCGAAGCCATACTCCGCGCCCTGGCCGAATCCGATGGCCGGGTGGGTGGCGCCGAAGGCGCCGCCGCCAAACTGGGGATGAAGCGCACCACCCTGCAAGCCAAGATGCGCAAATTGGGCATTGACGGCAAGAGCGCCTGAGAAGCGTAAGCCCCTCGCGGTCACATCGAGCCCATAACGGAGGGAAAACGAAGCTTCATGATTTCGGCGGCGGATAGAGCGAAAGCTCCGCCATCGCGCCGCGGCTGGTGTGATAGGACAGTGCTGTAGGCTGGCGAGGAACTCCTCGGTAGCGAATGACGTCACCGAGATTGAGCGTCGTGCCCTTGCCTGCGTAGTCACGTTTGAACTCGCTGGCGCTCGCGGCTCTCTCCGCGGTCGCCGCATGGGCGCAGCCGTCCGACTGCTACGCCCCCCCAACGCTTCCCCATCCGTGTCTCTTATTTACTTGCCCGTGACCCTCTGTTGTAATGAACTCCATGATCACCAGACGAAGGCTGCTGCAAGCGGCTGCCGCGCTGCCGGCACTGGATTGCCTGGGCCCCGGGACCGATTCCGCTCAGGCCGCCGATGCCGGCGCGGAGGATCTCACTCGCTATGTGAAGATCTCGATCGGCACCGGCGGCCACGGTCACACCTACCCCGGCGCCACCTGCCCGTTCGGCATGGTCCAGCTCAGCCCCGACACCTTTAATGACGACTGGGACTGGTGCTCGGGCTACCACGCGAGCGACAGCTCCATCATGGGATTCAGCCACACGCACTTGAGCGGCACCGGGTGCGGCGACATGCTGGACGTGCTGGTGATGCCGGGTACGGGCGCCGCGAAAACCCTGCCCGGCAGCCGCGAGCATCCCGAAGAGGGCTACCGCTCGCGCTTTTCCCACGCCGACGAAGCGGCCACACCCGGCTACTATTCCGTGCTCCTGCGCGATTATGCCATTCGCGCCGAATTGACGGCCACCGACCGCGCCGGAATTCACAAGTACACTTTTCCGAAGAGCGATACCAGCCACTTCATCGTGGACCTGTTCCATCACTACGGCAACGGCCCGCGCGAGGTCCGCTCCGCCGATCTGAAAGTGACTTCGCCCGATACCATCGCCGGCGGCCGCACCGTCCACCAGTGGGCCAAAGGCCGGCAAATCTATTTCGCGATGAAGTTTTCGAAGCCGTTTCTCTCGGGCGATATAGTGAACGATGGTCCGGGCCCGAAATGCCTGCTGCGATACCAGACGGCGCAGGACGAAGTCATCTACGTCAAGACCGGCATCTCCGCCGTCAGCGTGGAAGGGGCATTGAAGAACCTGGAGGCTGAGATTCCGGATTGGAATTTCGACCGCGTTCGCGAACGGGCGCGCCAGGCCTGGCAGCGCGAGCTCTCCAGGGTCCGCATCGAAACCTCCAACCCCAAGCACCGCGAAATTTTCTATACCGCGCTCTACCACACCATGCTGGCGCCCACTCTCTTCGACGATGTGGATGGGCAATACCGCGGCATGGACGGCAAGCTCCAAACGCTTGCGCCGGGCGCGCACAATTACAGCACCTTCTCTTTGTGGGACACCTATCGCGCCGCGCATCCGCTCTACACGCTGACCCAGCGCGAGCGCGTGCCCGATCTGGTGAACTGCCTCATCCGCATGGCCACGGAAAGCCCACTGGGTCTTCCGGTCTGGCCGCTGCAGGGCGTGGAGACGAGTTGCATGACGGGCTACCATTCCGTGGTGGTGATCGCCGAAGCGGCCGAGAAAGGCTTTGCGGGAATCGATTTCAAGAGGGTCTATCCCGTGGTCAAGCGGCGCGTCATGGCCGACGACTATCAGGGCCTCGCGCTCTATCGGAAGATGGGCTACATTCCGTGCGATTTAGTGGAGGAATCCGCCAGCAAGGCGCTCGACTACTGCTACGACGATTGGGCGGCGGCGCGCATCGCCCGCGCGGCGGGAGCCGAGGAGGATGCCCGCCTGCTGGCCGAGCGCTCCAAAAGCTACCGCAATCTGTTCGACAAAAAGATCCGCTTCATGCGCCCGCGCCTGCAAAACGGCGAGTGGGCCTCGCCATTCGATCCGAAAGAGATCAGCATCATGAAAAAATGGCGCGACTTCACGGAATCGAATGCCTGGCAGGCCACCTTCGCCAACCAGCACGACTTGAAAGGCTACATCGAGCTGTTCGGCGGCCGCGAAGCCTTCATGGCGCAACTGGACGCGCTCTTCGCCCAGTCCACCGACCTGCCGCCCGATACGCCGCCCGACGTCGCCGGCCTGGTGGGCATGTATGCGCACGGCAACGAACCCAGCCACCACATCGCCTACCTGTATTGCTATGCCGGCGCGCCCTGGAAGACCCAGGAGCGGGTGCGCAGCCTGCTCGAAACCATGTATCGGGACGAGCCCGATGGCGTGGCGGGCAACGAAGACTGCGGCCAGATCTCGGCCTGGTACGTCATCAGCGCGTTGGGATTCTACGCGGTGGATCCGGTGAGCGGCAACTACGTTTTCGGCACCCCGTTGTTTAACCGAGCCGTGGTCGAAATGGGCCCCGGCTCGACGCTCACGGTGGAAGCCAAACGCCAGTCGCCGGAGGATTGCTATATCCAATCGGTGACCTTTAACGGCAAGCCCTATCACAAGGTCTGGTTCCGGCACGCCGACATCGCGCGCGGCGGAACCTTGGTATTTCAGATGGGTCCGCGGCCCAACCGCCAGTTCGGCGCGGACGACGCCGCGGCCCCGCCCTCCTTGACGCCTTAGCCGGGAATTGTGACACACTGAAGGAACTCGGAGCGGGCACATGATCGGCCAAACGATATCCCATTACACGGTTCTGGAAAAGCTGGGAGCCGGCGGCATGGGTGAAATCTACAAGGCGCAGGACACCCGCTTGAACCGCTTCGTCGCCATCAAAGTTCTCTCCGGCGGCACCTCGGGCGATCCCGAGCGCCGCCGCCGCTTCGTTCAGGAGGCGCAGGCCGCTTCCGCGCTCAACCACCCCAACATCATCACCATCTATGATGTGCTCTCCCAGGACGGAATGGACCTGATGGTGATGGAGTACATTGCCGGCGCCACGCTCGACGCGCTGATTCCCAAAGAAGGCATGCCCGTGGGGAAGACGCTCGACTGCGCGGTGCAGATGGCCAGCGCCCTGCAGGCGGCCCACGCGGCCGGCATCGTGCACCGCGATCTGAAGCCCGGCAACGTGATGGTGACGGGCACGGGCCTCGTCAAGATTCTGGATTTCGGGCTCGCCAAACTGACTGCGCCACCCATCATGGTGGAAGAGAACGACGCCACGCTGCCTCTCAGCGCGCCCATGACCGTGGAAGGTTCCATCCTCGGCACGGTGAGCTACATGTCGCCGGAGCAGGCCGACGCCCGGCCGGTGGATGCGCGCTCCGACATTTTCACATTCGGCGTGGTGCTCTATGAGATGCTGACGGGGCGCAAAGCCTTCGCCGCGGGGTCGACGGTCTCGACGCTGTCGGCCATCCTGCGCGACGATCCCAAGCCCATGGCCGAGATCGTAGAAGGCGTCCCGGCGGAGTTGGATCAGATTGTGCACCGCGCCATGCGCAAGGATCCGAGTCAGCGCTGGCAGAGCATGAAGGAGATGCGGACGGAGCTGGCGGCGCTGAAGCAGCGCGCGGATTCGGCCGTGCTCAGCCGCGCCGCGATGGCCGCCGCCCCAAAGAACCCGCTCAGAGCTCTGGCGCTGGCGGCGGCCGCCGTTTTGCTGCTCGGCTTGGCGGTGGCCGGTGGTTGGTGGTGGAAGCATCGCGTGATTGTGTCCGCGCCTGTGCCGGTTACGCAGGCGGACCAGACGCCACCACCCGTCCACGATGCATCCGTGCCCGCGACGGCCACGCCGGATACCGCCGTGCCGGGCGTGCCGGATAGCGCCGCTGTGCCACCACCGGCGGATTCGGTGCTGACCAACCAGGGCGTGCTCGACATGCTGCGGGCCAACGTCCCCAACTCGGTGATTGTCAGCCACGTGAGATCGTCGAAGACCACCAGGTTCGACCTCTCGACCGCGGAGATTATCCGGCTAAGCAAGGCTGGCGCCACCGCGGAACTCATCGAAACCATGCGCAACCCCAAGGCCGCTTCGAGTTCGGCGGCCGCACGGCCAACCCAGCAGGCGCCCGCGCCCGCTGGGGCGCCGGAGGCGGCGCCAACGGTGGCTGCGGCAACGCCGGATGGGTCCACGCCGGGCACGCCGGCCAGGAGCCGCTCGCTTACCATCTACGCAGACTTGCCGCTCGGCATCGCTCTAACCGAGGATGTGCCGCCCATTCCGGCGGCCGGGCAGGAGCTGCACTTCGTAGTGGCTCGAGACTTTCGCGTGGATGATGTAGTGGTGGTTGCGAAAGGCACCAGGGTGATCGGCCATGTGGTCGCCGGGGGTGGCGGCAGAAAGTTGCTGGTGATGCGCACCAGGCCGACGTTCAAGCTCACGGATGTCGAAGCCTTTGACGGCACCAAGCTGAGGATCCGCGCCACCGCCGCGGCCGGCCGAGGGGCAAAGGAAGATCGCTTGATCGAACCTCCCGGCAAACACGACAAAGGCGTCCTGGCTCCGTCCGGCACGCACTACCAAGTGTATTTCAAAGGCGACCAGACCATCACGATCAAGCCGCACTGAAGCGGCGCGGTTGGTGCCGGAGGTGGGACTTG
>JBEKDA010000081.1:0-17263 GCA_050014595.1 Bryobacteraceae bacterium | reverse complement strand
CTCTACGTGGATTATTGCGGGGATGGGCCATGTTCCGAGTAACGCGGCGTTACCGGTTCGCGGCGTCTCACCGGCTGCACTCCGCGCGGTTGAGCGACGATGAGAACCAGCGGCTCTACGGGGAGTGCAACAATCCCTATGGGCACGGCCACAACTACGAGGTGGAAGTGAGCGCGCGGGGACCGCTCGACGCTTCCGGCCGGGCTATAGACACGAAGCGGTTGGACGAGTTGGTGCAGCGGCAAGTGCTGGAGCCATTTGGGCATCGCAACCTGAACGCGGATGTAAACTCTTTCGCGCGCGTGGTGCCCACGTCGCGTTCTGAGGGGGGTCGGCCATGAAAACATTTTAAAAAGAAATGTTCCGGCCGGGGGTATTATTTTTACGGCTTCTCACGGTCGCGGCTCGCAGCGGGGCCACCGGCGTGAGCGATGGATTGCGCAAACGCACCAAACCAGCCGGTCAGAGAACTAGTTCAAAGCGCCTGCGCGCGAGTTTTCTGTTCTGTGAAAACTCGATCGGGAGCTGAATATGCGCCTGTCGCCGAACAGATCATATTGATACAAGTTTCCACTTCAGAGCGTCCCAGTGCGCCCACACCGCGATTGACCCGCATTTCTCACCAGCTTTCCGCTGCGGCGCGCGATAAGGCCGTGTCTACTTCGTTGCGCTTGCTCACCATGCTCGACATACTGTTCAAGTATGCCTGCGCGCGCTGATGGGCTCGCGCCTCGTGACCATCTCGATGATGGCGGCCTTCTCCCGCGCCTCGCGACGAAACCTGGTGAGAAAAGCGGGCTAATGCTTCGGCGGTGAGGTGCAGCCCATCCCAACGTCGTATCCTCTCATTTCGGGGGAGGCAGGTTTGCTGTCACGGTCGAGGAAAAGTTGGTAGGCCTCACACGGCAGCTCCAGTCACCGAAAGATGTTTTGTAACAGGCGCCAGCAATAGCAGCCGCCTTATTCACGTTACAGTTCTTGCCTTTGTCCCCGTTGTAGACGGGGTACACTGTACTCCCGGGGTGGGGAATCCAGCACGTATAGTAATCCCAGGTGCCACGAACCGGGTACACCGGCTGCGAGGGATCGATCTCTCCGCCGCCCGAGTCGGACCCGCTTGAATACGGCCGCGATTTGCCGATTTCAACCTGCACGTTTTCAACCAGCAAAAGCCCCGCCGTAATTCCTTCATTGGCGCATCGAATATAGTCTTTCACCTGGCTGGGCGAAGGCGCGCCTTTCGCGGGATCCTTCTTCGACTTGCATACAAATGGATCCCGCGCATCGTATGGCTTGCCAGCGCCTGCCTGGCCGTGCGCCAAGACGCCCGTACCGCCCAAAGCGACCAACAAAACCAGCATCGTTTGTTTTTTCATAAATTCCCCCAAATTCCCTACCGTCCCCTGCACGGGACGGTTCCACAATGGAACAGGAAGCTGTCTGGAAGTTCAGCGGCGGCCTTGCTGACCGCATCGTTGGCGGGAACAACAACATTCGGCTGATTGCCTCAACAGCATCCCCTCAATCAACCGGAATCTCCATCTTATCAGAAGGGGGCGTGGAGAATTCCATCGGCCCCCTGCCTGTTTCTGAATCTGCGGCAGCGGGGCGCTGTGTATGCCGTCCTCGCCGGGACGGTCGGAACCTGGGTTTTCCGGAAACCGGCCGCCTGACGCCGGGCTTCTGCCCGACGTCTCGCGACAATCGCGAAGAACGCCGGCTAAAAGCCGGCGGCAGGCTGAAAGCCTGGCCCCACATTCCGCCGGCATCCACTCTTGTGCGCGCAACCCGGTTTGGAAGCACACAAGGCGAGATTGATTGAGCGGTGTACAGTGGAAGTTCCGGTTACTTTATTATGATCAGGCTTCCGGAGTTCAGCGCGGTCAGGGCTGGCGCGATGCGGACGCTCCGCCCAAACACCAAGTTGGGCCGCGCCACTCTGGGGTTGGGCGGATTGAGCGTCCTCATGATCGCTCTGCGCTGGATTACCGGTTCTGCGTCAGGATCGAAGCTGAGTGGCTGGGCGACGTTCGTTACGGTGGTTTTCGCATTCTGTGCCTTGTGGCTTACCTTCCGTTGGGCCGGGCGGCGTCTCATGTGGCGGCTACGCCATCGGCTGATGGTCACCTATATCTTCATCGGTGTCATCCCCATCGTGCTGCTGCTGATGATGGCTGGTGTCGGCAGCTATCTGTTTGCCGGGCAATTTGCCACCTATATCGCGATCTCGAGTTTGCAGTCGGCGTTGCAGCATTTGGAAGCGGCGAACGATGCCCTGGCAGCGCAATTGAGGAACCTGGAGCGCTCCGGCAAACTAAACGAACAGATGGCCGGGCAGCTTAGCACGGTTTCGGGCGAGGATTTCCCGCAGAGGACCGTCACCGTGTGGCGAGGCGAAAAGGGTTTCATACTCTCGACGGGAGGTGCGCTCCTCGAGGCTCGCCCCGCTAAAGTGCCGGATGCGATCAAAGGGAATTTCAGCGGTTTCGTGATTGATGGGAACAGCCTGCATCTGCGCGCGGTGAAGCGCTATGATGAGCGTGGCCCGGGACTCGCCGTGATCTCCAATGTTCCCGTCACGCCGGAACTGCTGCAGCCGGCCACTGCACGCCTGGGCCTGGTGACTTTGTTTCCACCCGATCGGGAAGAAGGGTTTCAAATCCCGCCGCCGGCAGAAGCCAGTCCAACCGCACGCCAGCGCGTGGAAGCCGGGCGCGTTCCGCCGCCTGCCAACCGGTTCGACCCGGCATTTCGCTCTTACACGCTGTTCAGTGCAGTCGACTGGGAGACCGGGACATCGCAAACCGGCGCGATTGGTGTCATCACCCGGCCGTCGATGCTTTACGCCGCGTTGTTCGCCACGCTGGGCGACAAGGCGAGACTCTTGCGGTATGGATTGATCGGCATCGCGATTTTCTTCGGACTGATTGAGCTGGTGGCGCTCTACATCGGCATGCGGCTGTCTCGCAGCATGACACTGTCCGTGGCGGAGCTGTATAGCGCCACGGAGCATGTAAATCGTGGCGACCTCACGCATCGCATCCAGGTGCGCAGCCGCGACCAGATGGCGGCGCTGGAACAGTCGTTCAACTCCATGACTGAATCGCTGGGCAAGCTGGTTGCCGAGCAGAAAGAGAAGCAGCGGCTGGAGAGCGAACTGGCCATCGGGCGCGAAGTGCAGGACTCGCTCTTCCCCCACGAGTTCCCGGATCTCAGCTCATTGGAGGTCTATGGCGTCTGCCGTCCGGCGCGGTCGGTAAGCGGCGACTACTACGACTTCATTCCGCTCGGCACCGACAGGCTGGTGGTGGCGGTGGGCGATATCAGCGGAAAAGGAATTTCGGCTGCTCTGTTGATGGCCACCGTGCATGCCTTCGTCCGCGCGTATTCGCTGGAGCCGGACATGGTATTGACGCCGGTCAAGTTGGGAGCCGGCGGATTCTCCCATGGCGATCCCCGCATGTACTACCGGGGAGACGGCATCACCCAATCGCAACTCACTCCGGCCATGTTGATGACCACCTTGAACTATCAGCTTTTTCGCAGCACCCCGGCGGCGAAATACGCCACCATGTTCCTGGGCTGCTATGACGCGGCAGCGCGCGAGTTGACGTATTGCAATGCCGGCCACCTGCCACCAATTATGCTGAGGGGAGATGGCGTGGTTTCCCGCTTCGAAACCTCCGGCACGGTCGTCGGTCTGTTTGATGGTTCGACCTATGACGAATCCACGATCGCGATGCAACCGGGCGATATCCTGGTCGCATTCACGGACGGCGTCACCGAACCGGAGAACGAATCCGGCGAATTCGGCGAGGAACGCCTGATCGAGCTGATCCAGGAGCATCGCCACGAGGCGCTCTCGCGCATCGGCGATGCGATCACAGGCTCGGTGGCGGATTGGATCGGCGATGCCGAGCAACCGGATGACGTGACCGTGGTTCTGGCGCGGGCCAGGTGAGCCCTGGTCAGTCAGACAAGCATCAGTTAAGAAGACTCAGCTTGACAGCTCTCGCACAAGTTTCTTTCGGCGTTAGCTCTGCCGCCGGCAGTCCCGAATACAGAGCGCGGTGCTCGGTTTGATAGAATCAGGGCAACACACGGTGTCTCGGGCGTGTGGATTCGGCTGGACCCTTACGAAATCCATGCGGCATGGGCAAGAGCGACACCGCGCCCGTATGAATGAAACGGAGGATTATGGTAACGGCGATAGTTCTGATAAACACAACGCAAGGACGCACGCCGGAGGTCGCCCAGGCACTGATCGACCTGCCAGGCATTACGGAGGCCTATTCCGTCGCCGGGTCGTATGACCTGGTCGCCATAGCGCGTGTGCGCGATCACGAAGAACTGGCCGATCTAGTGGCGGTGCGAGTCCAGAAGATACCGGGCATCGAAGCCACAAACACCTTGATCGCCTTCCGGGCGTACAGCCAGCGCGACCTAGAAGCCATGTGGGACATCGGGAACGAGGAACTGAGAAGGTAAGCCTTTCCCCAATCCGCTATCGAGAGCGATGAAATCTTTGCAGCGGCAGAAGATTCAGACGACTCGTAATAACTTACGCCAGCCCGGCGATCCGTCGTCTTAGCAGGTCCAGCGCCATTTGCGTGGTGAAGACGCGGATGCGCTGGCGGTCGCCCAGGAATTGGCGGTTGACGACCAGGGTGCGGGCGGCGTCGGCCACGGCTACGTAAACCAGGCCGACGGGCTTCTGCGCGGTGCCGCCGGCGGGGCCGGCGATGCCGGTGACGGCTAATGCGTAGGTGGAGCGGGTGCGGCTGCGCGCACCTAGAGCCATGGCTTCGGCGGTCTCCGGGCTGACGGCGCCGAATTCTTTGAGCGTGGCGGGGCTGACGCCGAGCAGGTCCGTTTTGAGCGCGTCGGAATACGTGATGAAGCCGCCGAGGAAGTAATCGGAACTACCGGGCGTCGAGGTGAAGCGCGCGCCGAGCATACCGCCGGTGCAGCTTTCGGCCACGGCAACGGTGGCCTGCTGGCTGCGCAGGAGATTGCCAACCACCACTTCGAGGGGGTCGCCCGTGCGCGAGTAGAGGCGGTCGCCGAGCAGCGCTGCGATGGGCGCGGTCACCGCGGCCAGCAGGCTGTCGGCTTCGGTCCCGGTGGAGCAGCGGGCGCGCAAGTGGACCTGCAAATCGCCATTGGCGGCCAGGATGGTGGTGACTGGATTCTGGTATTTCTTGTAGACCGGGGAAATGAGCGCGTCGAGGTCCGATTCGGGCATTCCGGTGACGCGCAGGAACGCGGTGCGGATCGCCTGGCGCGGAACCAGCCGCGCCAGGCGAGGCAGGCATTCGCGCTCGAACATGGATTTCAATTCGTGAGGCGGGCCGGGCAGCAGGATGGCGACGGAACCGGAAGCCTGGACCCATTGGCCGGGAGCCGTGCCGCGGTCGTTGAGCAAGACCTCGGCGCCTTCCATAACGAAAGCCTGGCGCTTGTTGAGCTCCGACATTTTTCGTTTGGCGCGGGCGAAGCGCCGCTCGAGAGCGGCGGAGATGGCCGGACGGAAGATCAACTGGCGGCCGAGCGCCTGGGCAACCGCTTCGCGCGTGACGTCGTCTTCGGTAGGGCCGAGGCCGCCGGAGAGAATGACGATGGCCGAGCGGCCTAAGGCGCGCTGGACGGCATCGGCCAGGCGGTCGCGATGGTCGCCGATGACGCACTTGAAGACCACTTCGACGCCGAGATTGTTCAACTCGCCGGTGAGGTAGAGGGAGTTTGTGTCGACTCGTTCGGCGGTCAACATTTCCGAACCGACTGCGATGATTTCGGCGTCCATCAGAGCGTTCGTCAGACGAGGGGCCGGCCCTTAATCCCGACGTCCACGCGATAGAGCGCGTTGGTGGTGGCGACGATCATGGAGCGCGAAGGCGTGAAGGCTAAGCCCACGATACCGGGGCCGGAGAGGAAAAGCTCGGCCTGGCGATCGGGTCGGATGCGGACCACGCCTTTGCGGCCGGCGAGAGAAGCGGCGACGTAGAGACGGCCCTGGTCGTCGAAGGCCATTCCTTGCGGGCGGCCGAGGCCGCGGTAGAAAACGTCCACCTCGCCTTGGTCGGAGATGCGGTAGACGCAATCGTAGCTCGAAGTGGTGGGGCCGGTGACGTAGAGGTAGCGGTCGGGGCCGAAGGCCAGGTGGTAGGCCGCCATGGATTGCTCGAGGGTGGCGAAGACGAAGATCTGGCGGTCGGGACTGATCTTGAAGATGGTTCCGGCGCGGTCGCCGACGTAGAGGTTCTGCTGGCCGTCGAAGGCCAGGCCGGTGGCGACCCCCATGCCTTCCACGAATACGGACATGTTGCCGGTGGGCGTGACCTGATAGACCATGCCGTCGTAGCGGCTGCTGACGTAAAGCATGCCGGCGGCGTCAAAGGCCAGGCCGGTGGCATTCATGAGTTCATTGAGGAACGGCTTGGTGTTCAGGTTGAGATCGATCTTATAGACCGCGACGGCCACCTTCTGGCCGCGGGAGCCGCTGAAGGTGGTGTAGATATTGCCGAAGGAATCGACGGCGGGGTTGGAGACCGGGTGCAGGCTTTCGGCGATGAGAACGCCGATATCGCAGGCCCAGGATTCACTGGAATGCGCGCCGTTTTCAACGATCAGGCCGCCGGCGAAGGCGCCTTCCGGCACTCGGGCGATGACGAAGGAATCGGAACCGATCACTACCGTGGCTCCCACATCGCCAATGGTGACGCGCGGCCGCTGGGCTTGGGCAAACCCTTTGCCGCGGATCTGCAATTCGCCGCCCGCGATGGCCGCCGCCGGGCTGACTTGAGCGATCAGGGGACGGGCTTCGGGTTGTTTCCGCAATGTCATCCTCAATCTCAATATAGGGCAAACCGGGCAGAGCTATGCAATTCCAAAAGCGGGAATTGGCAGCAGTCCCCGTTTTGCGCAGTCTCAATATAGATTAAAACGTGCGGCTGCCCATAACACAAGCGCCGCGTAAACGCCGGCCATCACGTCGTCGAGGTTGATGCCCCATCCGCCGGGCAGGGATTCCAGTTGGCGCACCGGCGGCGGCTTCCAGATATCGAAGAGGCGAAACAGCGCGAAGGCCGCCAGAAAGCTCTTCCAGTTGAGGGAAGCCGCGCCGGCCAGCGCGATCCATTGGCCAATGACTTCATCCACCACGACGAATTGCGGGTCTTTGAGGCCGCAGGCGCGGGCGGTTACCCCGGCGGCCCACACGGCCGGTGGGAAGAGAATGGCGGCCAGCAGCAGGAAGTGTAGGGGTGTGAAACCCAGGTAATGGTGGAGCGCGATGGCGATCGCCAACGCAGCCAGCGACCCGGCCGTGCCGGGAGCCTTGGGGCTGTAGCCGCACCCGAACCAGGTGGACAGAAGGGTGGCCGGGGTCAGGGGCGGGCGTGGGCCACTCACGGTGACAGACGACAAAAACCGATCGTCTGTCCCACCTCTTGAGCTACTCATCTTCCGGCTCCGACTGTTCCGGCTCCGGCCGCTCGGCGGGGATTGCGTATTTCCCGGTCGCCCAGTTGCCCAGGTCGATGATGCGGCAGCGCGGGCCGCAGAACGGGAAGTCCGGGTCGCCGAGGTTGACTTCCTTCTTGCAGATGGGACAATTCATACGCCGATTTGGACCATTGGCGGCAGCATCCGGGGAGCCGGCTCGGTCGAGGGAAGCAGCGTCCCGACGACATCGTAATCGTGCGCTTCGGTGATCCGCAGGAGGCGGATTTCTCCCGCGCGCGGTTCATCGCCTTCGAAATCGTTCATCAGCGTTACGCCGTCGATCTCGGGGGCCTGCGTGGGCATGCGGCCCTGCCACAGCAGGTCGGTCTCCTCCGACGGCCCCTCGATGAGGACGGGTACCGCGGCGCCCACCAGGGCGCGGTTGCGGCTGCGGGAGATCTTGCGTTGAATGGCCATCAGGCGGCGGCGGCGATTGTGGATGGTGCGGCCGTCCACCTTGCGATCGAGAGCGTAGCTGGAGCTGGTATCTTCGTCGGAATAGGCGAAGACGCCCAGGTTGTCGAACCGGGCGGCCTCGACGAACTGGCAAAGCTCGTCGAAATCTTCGGCCGTCTCGCCGGGGAAGCCCACGATCATGCTGGTACGGATGGCCACGCCGGGGATGGTGCGGCGGATGCGTTCGAGGAGTTTCAGGAAGAGACTGCCGGAGGAGCCGCGCTTCATGCGCTTGAGAATGCGGGCGCTGGAGTGCTGCAGCGGCATATCGATGTACTTGGTGAGGGGGCGGTGCGCCGCGATGGTGTCGAGCAGGCGCTGGGTCACCTTATTGGGATAGGCGTAGAGAAAGCGGATCCATTTTTCGTGCGGCGTTTCAATTTCGGCCAGGCGCGCCAGCAGTTGCGGCAGGCCGTCGGAGAGCCCCAGATCTTCGCCGTAGCAGGTGGTGTCCTGCCCGATGAGGTTGATCTCGCGCACGCCCTGCTGGAACAGGCGGGTGGCCTCGGAGACCACCGATTCGAAGCGGCGGCTGCGGAAATTGCCGCGGTACTGCGGGATCACGCAGAAGGTACAGGGGTGGTCGCAGCCTTCGGCGATCTTGAGGTAGGCGAAATGCGGGGGCGTGGCCAGCACGCGCGGCGTGAGGTGGTGATAGAGGTATGGCTCGGAAGGGCCGGTGGGGGCCTCCAGGCCTTCGCAGATCGCGACGATGCTCTCGAGCTCATTGGTGCCGATGAGGGCATCCACCTCGGGCATGTCGCGGCGGATATCGCCGCGGTAGCGCTCCACCAGGCAACCGGCGACGACCAGCTTGCGGGCACGGCCAATCTTCTTGTATTCGGCCATTTCGAGGATGGTGTCGACCGATTCCTTCTTGGCGGGGTCGATGAAACTGCAGGTGTTGACCACCAGGACGTCGGCCTGGTCGGGCTGATGCGTCAACTGGTGGCCTCGGGCGACAAGTTGGCCCATCATGACTTCGCTGTCGACGAGATTCTTGGGGCAACCCAGACTGATAAAACCGACTTTCACGGATGAAACCGACTTTCGGAGCGTACGTCCAGTTAAAATGGTGTGGTGCTTTCAGGATAACATCGCCGGGTTGCCGGTCCGGGACGCTCTTGACGTTTGCGCCTGTAACGCGTTATCTTCGGGCCAAGCCTTCTCGCGAATTGCTTCGGGAAAATGAATAGACTATTTCTTCCAGGCCTTGTCCTTTTTACCTCAGCCGCCCTGGCCCAGAGCCACCAATGGACGCCCGGTGAGGCCAACGAATGGTACGCGCGCCAGCCCTGGCTGGTAGGCAGCAATTACATTCAGAGCAACACGGTGAACCAGTTCGACATGTGGCAACAGCAGTATTTCGACGCGGACCGCATCGACATGGAATTCAAGTGGGCGGAGGACCTGGGGATGAACACGATGCGCGTCTTCCTCCACGACCTGCTGTTTAAGAACGATTCGGGAGGGCTGAAGAGGCGCATGGACAAGCTGCTCAAACTGGCCGACGAGCACAAGATGCGCGTGATCTTCGTGTTGTTCGATTCCTCCGGAGATCCGTTTCCCGAAGCCGGAGCGCAGCGGAACCCAAAGCCAGGCGTGCGCGATTCATTATGGGCGCAGAGCCCGGGAGCCAGGGGCCTGACCGACGGGGCCCAGACGGAGCGCCTGCTCTCTTATGTCAAGGAAGTCATCGCCGCGTTTTCGATCGATAGGCGCATTCTGGCGTGGGACCTGTGGAACGAGCCCGACAATCTGAATCCTGGCACGTTCGGGGCATCCGAGCCGGTCAATAAGAACGAAAAGGTGCTGGCGCTGCTGCCGAAGCTTTTCGATTATGCCCGCGCCGCCTTGCCCACGCAGCCGATCACAAGCGGCGTGTGGAAGGGCGACTGGTCGAGTGCCGACAAGCTGGGCCCGGCGGAGAAAATCCAGATCGATCGCTCCGACATCATCTCCTTCCAGAACTACCAGGGGCCGCAGGAATTCGAGAAGCGCGTCAAGTGGCTGCAGGCGTATGGGCGGCCGGTGCTGTGCACCGGGTTTCTGGCGCGCAGCCAGGGCAGCACCATCGAGCGAATTCTCCCCATCGCGCAGAAATATAGTGTTGCGGCGCTGACCGCGAGCCTGGTTTCGGGGAAAAGGCAGATGTTCCTGCCGTGGGATTCCTGGCAGGCGCCTTACATCGACCGGCAGCCGGCCGTGTGGTTTCAGGACATTTTCCGCAGCAACGGCACTCCCTACCGGCAAGAGGAAGTCGATTTCATCCGCGAGGCCATCCGCAACAGCCCGAAGCCCGTGGTCAGCAAGAAGAAGTAGCGCGGCAGGCGCAGGGCGAAATGAGAGCGAGAATCGGCCTGCTATTGAGGAATTGAGCAGCCCCGATTTAGAAAAGTACCGCCTATTTGAACATTTCAGCGGGACAGCCCAAGGTCCGGACGGCGCTTGCGATGATGGCGTTGGCCTCGGCCTTGTGGCCGGGTTGCCGGTATCTCTCCACCAGGTGTTGCGACGCTCCACACAGGTGGTCATGCACCAGCGGGCAGCCCAGGTTCAGGCTCACGGATCCGCCGGCGGAGGTCAGGGCGCAACTCATGGGAGCAGTCTCGCGATAAAACTGCACGATGAGGGACGCCAACTGGGTCTGTGTGGGATCTACGGCCAGGCCCTCCATTAACGCTTTCACAGCCTTCTCGGGGTCTCCCAGGGCGCGCCATGTGGTGTAGATTTCTTCAAAGAACTCGGGCTGCACTCGAATCGTGAGACCGTACTGTAACGCTTCCAGTGCCTGGTGCGGTTCCTGCAGTCGCTGGTAGAGCCGGCCCAGTCCCAGATACAGCGGCGGCCATCCGAAATCAATGGTGGGCTTGCCGTCCCGCAGATTCCGCTGCTTCATGGCAAGGTTCCAGGCCTCGTCGATTCGTTTTCCGCGCAAGAAGACCTCGAGCGATTTTCGATACCAGGGGTTGCTGTGAGGGTCGTATCCCGGCTTGGATCCGTCGCTTTGTGCGAGCATATCTCCTTTGAGGCGATAGAAGAATCCGGCGCTGGCCCAAACCGACGTTGGGTTCAAATGGTCGGGGAGCGGCCCGAGAATCGCGATGGCGCGTTCCAACTGGGTTTGCGCGATATCCAGTCCAGTTCCGTTTGGTAAAGACATGGTCGCCAGCGCGAGGTCCGCGTGGGCCTTGTAACTCGCGGGGCAGGCCTTCACGGAACTGGACCAGAGGCTCTGTTCGTCGCGCCAATCGGAGTTGCGCGCGAAGGTTCGGGCAGCCAGTGCCAGCGAGGCCAGGGCCAGTATGGCCGGAGCCGTCCTCCGCATGGTAGGCCATCGCCTGCAGGCTTCGACCACCAACCATACGAGGCAACCGGCGAATCCGATGGACGGCAGGTATAGGAACCGCTCCGCCATGATGGTGCCGATCAGAATGACCAGGTTGGCTGTGGGCGATAGCGCGGCAAAAAAGAAAGCGATGAAAAAAAAGAGCGGTTTCGCGCGGCGCCAGGCCACCACCGCGGCAGCGGCTGCGGCGATACACATCGCCATGGCGAAAAGCGTTTTCGCATCTTCCAGGTTGTCGAAGCGCCAGCGGAAGAGAGGCACCTGGTTGTAGGAATAGTCGGCCGAGAGATGCGCCGGCCAAACCAGCAGCCACAAGTATTTGCCGATCACTTTGACGGCGGTGAGACGGGCCGTCCAGAAGCCGGCGCCGACCAGCGGGTTATCGCCGAAGGAAGTCACCACCGAAGGCAGATTCGCCATGACATGGCTGCGCATTGGCAAATAGACGAGAACCGGCAGGCTCAGGGCGGCATAGCCGGGCAGTCGCGAGCGCCACGTGGTGACGCGTCCAAAGGCCAGGTCGTAGATCGGCACCACAGCCAGCACGACGATGGCGCTCTCCTTGGAGAAGATCCCGACGGCGCTCGACGCCGCCGCTAGCGCCAGCCAAGCGGCTTGGCGCCATCCGGTTGCGGCTACGCTGCGCGTCGAGCAAAGGAGGCCCGCCAGCACGCCGAAGGCTGCCAGCAGGTCGGCGCGGCCGACCACGTTGGTGACGGATTCGGTGAGGAGCGGATGAAGAGCCCAGAGGGCCGCCATGGCGAACGCCGGACAAGGAGCTTCGAAGATGAGCAGGCCCACCAGGTACACGAGCGCGATGTTGACGAGATGCAAAAGGAGATTGATCCAGTGGTAGCCGGCGGGGTGGGGGCCATTGCCGAGCACGGCATAGTTCCACTGGTAGGACAAGGTGGTGAGCGGACGAAAGAGGCCGCCAGCCAAGGTGGGATACCAATAGTCCTGGGTCCAGATCAGGTGGCTGTTTTCGGGTGTGACGGCCCGGATGCGGGTGTCTTGCAGGACAACTCGGTTGGAATCGAAGGTCAGAGCCGCGGTAAAAGAATTGGAGTAGGCCAAAAGCGCCATCGTCCACAGGGCCGCCAGCAGGAGCGCATGACGCATGTAAGGCCGCAGGCGGGCGGAGGATTGCGGAGGCTCCGCAACGGGCGGAGGCGGGATGTTGCGCGATGAATCGGGATGGCGGTTTCTTCTGGATGGTCGAGCCACTGTTCAACCATGATAGCCCGCGGAGTTTGGGAGGCTGCATGGCCAGTGATCTAAGAGGCACTGGTTGGTAGGGCAGGCGGTGCCGCCGGCCCGCCCGCTGACGGAGAGTTTTGCGGGGTATCCTCGGCTGCACGGAGGGCGATGTGAAGAGGGGTCTCGGCTTTCAGGATCGCCTGGTCAGGATGGTGATCCAAAAGGGGCCCTCGGCGCATTGAAAGGCAAGCCGCTCCCGGACCTCGGCGCCGCAGACGCGCAGGCGGTAGTCGCTGCCATCCACTATGGAGGGCATGGAAAGCCGGATCCCCGGCGTCAACACACACTTCAGGTTGCCGCCGATCATGTTGGCCAGTTCGCCGAGCACGTCGCGCACGACGTCGTCCACGGTGCCGGGCGGATCCATGGAGAGGAAGCGGCCTGCGAAGCGGCAAGCCTGGCGCCGGTCGCACTCCAGCAGCACCGCACCGTTCCAATCGCCGGCCAGGTGGAGAGCGGATGTCAACCG
Source organism: Bryobacteraceae bacterium (assembly GCA_050014595.1). Lineage (GTDB taxonomy): Bacteria > Acidobacteriota > Terriglobia > Bryobacterales > Bryobacteraceae > PALSA-129. Next base: position 4,226 of record JBEKDA010000081.1, on the reverse strand, counting down.
ATCCCCGCTGGGGAACCATGGGGTCCCACATTCGGCCACTTCCAGGCTCATCATGGTCTCGAATACGGACTCCACGATTTGCGCCAGTGCGCTCGTCAGTGTCTCCGTGCTGAATTCGGTGGGCATCAGTTTCCTCTCAGCGGGCGACGTAGACGGTCGCGCCTCCCACGGTCTGTCTTTCAAACCACTCCTCGACGCCGAACGCCGTCTCGGCGCCGCCCAGCAACAGCCAACCGCCTCGAAACAGCGTGCCATGGAGTTCCTTCAGGATTTCCTTCCTGGTCCCGGCGTCGAAGTAGATCAGGACATTGCGGCAGAACACCAGGTCGAAAGGCCCGAGGGCGCGCATGCTCTTGCGCAGGTCCATCGTCTCGAAACGGGCCATCTGGCGCACCTGCTCGCTCAGTTGCCAGTCCACGCCGGAACGGTGGAAATATTTCACCAGGAGGGCCGCCGGCAAACCCCGGTTCACCTCAATCTGCTGATACTTGCCGGACCGGGCGCGTTCCAAGACCTGCAAAGAAAAGTCGGTGCCCAGGATTTGAATGTTCCAGTCACTCAGCGCGCCGTCTAAGAGAAGCATGGCCAGGCTGTAGGCTTCCTGCCCAGTGGATGCGGCAGCCGACCAGAACCGCAGTTTCCTGGTGTCCCGCCGGCTTTCCTTCAGCCGGGGCAACAAGACAGTCCGGATGGCCTCATAATGGGCGGGATCGCGGAAGAAATAGGTTTCGTTGGTGGTCATGGCCTCAACGACCCGGCGGCCGACCTCTGACTCACGAGTGGCCTGGATGAGCGCGCACAAGTCGTTGATCGAGCCGAGGCCGAGTTGCCTGACGATGGGCGTGAGGCGGCTTTCGAACAGGTAATGCTTGTCCTCCTCGAGCACGATGCCCGCTTGGGAATAGACATGCTCCTGAAGGAACCGGTAGTTCTCCGAGTGGATCTCCGCGACGGGTGTTTGGCTAGGCATCCAGTTCCCCTTTACGTTCGGCCGGCCATGCGCAGGATCTCCGGCACGACTTGATCGAGGGGCAGCACGCGGTCGGCGAGGCCCGCATTCACCACCGCGCCGGGCATTCCCCAAACGACACTCGAAGCCTCATCCTGCGCCAGGACGCTGGCTCCCTGCGCCTTGAGAATCTCCGCGCCGTGCAACCCATCCTGCCCCATGCCGGTCAGGATTGCGGCGATGACTGCGCCGCCATATACCTCCCCGATGGAAGTAAACAGCGCGTCGACGGCGGGACGGCAGGAGTTCTGCGGCGGCGACTGATCCAGCAAGACGCGCACTCCACCGCCATTGGAGGCCACCTTCAAATGAAAGTCTCCGGGCGCAATCAGAATCTTGCCCGCTTCCACCGGGTTGCCCTGGACCGCTTCTTCCACTGGCAGCCGGCAGGCGGAGTGAAGGCGCTCGGCGAGCAACCGGGTGAAGAGAGGCGGCATGTGCTGCACCACCAGGACCGGCAATGGGAGGCCGGACGGCAACTCGGGCAGGATGGCGCCCAGCGCGGTCGGCCCTCCGGTGGAGACTCCGATCACCACCACTTTGGGCCGCACCTTGGTACTCTGCCAGACTGGCGGACGCTGCCAGGCCGGCTGGGCCGCCGGGACGCGAGCCGGCTCCGGGAGGGTTGCGGTGCGACTTTGCGCCGCCATGTGGAAGAACTGCTTGATTTTGGGGACCAGCTCTTCCCGCAGGCGCACCATCGAGCGATCGAGCGACCCTTCGTTGGAAGCTTTGGCCACGTAGTCGTCGGCGCCGAGGGTCAATGCCTCCAGAGTCACCGCCGCGCCGCGCTCGGTGAGCGTGCTGAACATGATGACGCGCAGTTGGGGATACTCGCGCCGGACGCGCCGCAGCGTTTCCAGGCCGTCCATCTCCGGCATCTCGATATCCAACGTGAGGACGTCGGGATTGAACTGCGGGATCCGTTGCAGTGCGATCGCGCCGTTCGATGCCGCCCCCACAACCTCCAGTTCGGGATTCTGCTCAAGGGCATGCGTGACGAGGCGCCGGATGACCACGGAGTCGTCCACCACCAGCACGCGAATCCGCTCTCCGGGTTGGAGCAATCGCTTGTTCAGCGCAGCCATGCCTGCTGCCTCCTCAAGGATGGATCCCTACAAGCTGGAGCTTCTCCACGAGGATCTCTCTTGTGAATGGCTTCATGACGTACTCGTTGGCGCCCGCCTCCAGGGCCACTGCCATCTGGTCGAGTTCGGTCTCAGTGGTGACCATGACCACCACCAGGCGGGAAAGTTCCGGGTTCTGACGCAACCGCTTGAGCAGCTCCAGTCCATTGATCTCGGGCATGTTCCAGTCCGCCAAAACCAGCGTCACGGCGGTTTTCTCGGCTTCGATCACCTCCAGGGCTTCCCTTCCGTTGGCCGCCTCGCGAACCTCGAACCCAAGTTCCTTCAAGGTCTTGGCGAGGATCATGCGAACGGCCCTGGAATCGTCCACAACTAGCGCTTTGGCCATCATTTCACCTGTATTCGTTGGGTGAGCGGAGGGACGCGGCCTGGCGGAGGAATGCCAGCCGCCTTACCGCGTCCCTATCCGTGGATCCGGTCAGAACGTAAACTTCGAGGTGACCGTCTGGAGACGGGCCGCCATCTGGCTCAACTCTTGCGACGCCTTCTGCGTGTCGTTGGCGCCCTGTGTGGTGTTCTTCGCCGCCACGGCCACGCCGCCGATGTTCTTAGCGATGTCGCCGACCCCCTTGGCTGCTTCGGTCACGCTGCGGCCGATCTCATTGGTGGTCACCGTCTGTTCTTCCACCGCCGAGGCGATGCTGTTGGAGATGTCGTTGATCTGGTTGATAATGGTGCCGATCTCCTCGATCGCCTTGACGGAGCCCTTGGTATCGCCCTGGATCGCCTCGATCTTCTGACCGATCTCCTCGGTGGCTTTGGCGGTTTGCTTGGCGAGTTCCTTGACTTCGTTTGCCACGACCGCGAAGCCCTTACCCGCTTCGCCGGCGCGCGCGGCCTCAATGGTGGCATTGAGGGCCAGCAGGTTGGTCTGTTGCGCGATCGAAGTAATCACCTTGATCACGTTGCCGATCTCCTGGCTGGACTCGCCCAGCTTCCTCACGGTCTCGTTCGTGGAATGCGCCACGCTGACGGCATTCTTGGCCACCCGGGCCGATTCGTTGGCGTTCTTGGCGATTTCGCGGATGGATGCTTGCATCTGCTCGGAGGCTGAAGCGACCGAGGCGACATTCTTCGAGACCTGCTCACTGGCCGCCGACACCACATTGGCCTGGGTGGCGGTTTCCTCGGCGTTGCCCGCCATCTGCTGGCTGACCGCCGTCAGTTCTTCGGAGGAAGAGGCCAGCGTCGCCGCGTTTTGCGCCATAACCTTGAGCGGCTCGACGATCGCCTCGAGCGTCTGGTTCACGCCCTCGACAATCTTGCGGTAGTCGCCCTGGTGCTTGGTGGCTTCGGCGCGCACACCGACCCGGCCGTCGGCGGCCGCCTTGGCTAGCATCGCAGCATCGGCCGCCAGCGCGTTGATGTTATTCTTCAACAGCATCAGCCACTCGTGAATCTGGTCTTGATCGGAAGCCTTGGCTATCGATGCCGTCATGTCGCCATTGGCGGTTTTCGTTATATACGCAATCAGATCCTTCAGCCAGTCATGCACACCATTGACGGCCTGTTTCATCTTCTCGTGGTCGCCCTTGCAGGCAATCTCGATTCTCTCTCGCAGGTTTCCGCCACGGATTAGCGCCAGAACGCGATTGCCTTCGCCGATGGGCAGCAGGATGGCGTCCAGCATCTCGTTGACGCCCTCGACGATCTTGCGGTAGTCGCCCTGGTGTTTGGTGGCGTCGCCGCGGGTTGCCAGTTTGCCTTCCGCCGACGCCTTGATCAGCATACCGGTCTCAGTCACCAGCGCGGCGATGGCGTCAATGCAGTTGTTCAGGTTGTTCTTGATCTCGTTGAAGTCGCCGTTGTAGGCGTCGGTGATCTTGGGCGGGATGTCGCCCTTGGAGATGCGGTCCATGTATTCGGCCGACATGTTCAACGGCTTGATGACGTTGTCCAGCGTCAGGTTGAAACCCTCGATCACTTTGCGGAAATCGCCCTGGTGCTTGGCCGCGTCGGCCCGCGCCGCCAGCTTGCCTTCCAACATCGACTGCGTCAGTGCAACGCCGTCGCCTACCAACCGGCTGATGGCGTCGATGCAGACGTTGAGATTGTTCTTGACTTCGTTG
>JBEKDA010000080.1:0-18119 GCA_050014595.1 Bryobacteraceae bacterium | reverse complement strand
TTCGGCAATTCGGAGCAACCGTCACCCTATCGACTATCGCGCTTCGGAAAAATCTTCCGTTAGGTTCAGGGAAAGGTGTGTTTTCCCTTGACAAGCCCTTATCATGGATGTCCCACATTGGTGCGCAAGGGGTTACGTCTTTGTGGGGCAGGCGCTTTCGCCTGCCAACGACCGGCCTCCGGCCGGTCGAACACCGGCGGCAAGACCGCCGGCGCTACCAGTTGGTCTTAACGGAACTTGAAAATGTAGAGACTCCACGGGCAGGCGCTTTCGCCTGCCAACCGATTTTTCCACGGAGCGAGCGGTTGCGGAACGGTACCAAACCACCCGGGCTAGTTGCAGCGCAGCGCTTCCATCGGGTCCACGCGCGTCGCCCGGCGCGCCGGCAGCCACGCGGCCCCAACCGTGAGCGCGGTCACGGCAACCGCACTAATCACATAGATGCGCGGGTCGAGCGGCGAGACACCCAACACAATCGAGCGGGCGGAATGCGCCGCCAGACCCAGCAGCCCCAGCCCCAACGGCACTCCCCACGCTGCCATGCGCAGCGATTCCGCCAGGATCATCCGCTGGATCTCACCCGGACGCGCTCCCAGCGCCATGCGCAATCCGAGTTCGCGCGTCCGCCGGTTCACCGAGTACTGCACCACGCCGAACAGGCCCGCCGCGGTCAACAGAACGCCGAACGCTCCCATCCCCGAGGCCACCGACGCCATCATGCTGTCCCACGAAAGCGCTTCTTCCATCTGCCGGCGCAGCGTGCCGGCCTCATACACCACGCTGCGCGAGTCGAAGCCCTTCAGCTCCTGGCGCGCCGCGCGCTCCAGCGCCGCCGGTTCGCCGGCCGTCTCCACCATGAGCGTCACGTCTCCCAACGGCATCTGGGCGTACGGCAGAAAGAGATACGGCGAGGGCTCCTCGTGCAGTTGGTTGGAGGGCGCGTCCTCGGCAATCCCCACCACCTGGCGCTGTTTGCCATCGACCGAAATCCACTGGCCCAGCGGATTCCGCCCGGGCAACACCTGGCGCGCCAGTGTCTGAGAGATGACCACAACCGGCGGGCTGCCTTCCCGGTCGCTCGGGTCGATGCCGCGGCCCGCCATCACGCGCGTTCCCATCAACGAGAAATAATTGCCGCCCACATTGTTTGCCAGCACATCGAGCGGCGGCTGGCCGGTGAGTTCCACGCGGACCGACCACCCGCCACCCGAGCCGGAGAGCGGCAACCTCCTGGCGTACGTCGCGCCGCGCACTCCCGGCAGAGCAGCCAGCCGCTCGCAAGCCGGCTCGCACCACGTGGCGGCAGTCCCGCCCCGCCCCGGAACCACCGCAAGCACCAGCAGGTTCTTGTGCGGATCGAGGCCCGGCCGGACCGCCGCGGCGTTGCGCAGGCTCGAGACGAACAGCACGGCGCAGCCCGTCAGTGCCACGCTGACCGCCACCTGTCCCACGATCAACACCCTCCGCTGCCATCCGCCGCGCATTCCGGTGGCTCCCTGTTCGGACTTCAGCACTTCCGAAATATTCAGCCGCAGCGCAAGCCGGGCCGGCGCCAGGCCGGCCAGCAGCACTGAGAGCAGCACGGCGCCCACGGTGTAAAGCAGCACGCGCATGTTCAGCGCGATTCCGTAATCCACGTAAACATGGCCCGCGGCGATGAACTGGGCGACTTTCTTCATGAACACCTGCGCCACCCCGATGCCCAGTCCGGCCCCCGCGACGCTCAACACCGTGGTCTCCACCAACAGTTGACGCGTCACCCTCCATCCGCTCGCGCCCAGCGCCATCCGCACACCCAGTTCCTTCCGGCGCGCTTCGGCCTGTGCCAGCCGCAACTGCGCCACATTGGCGCAAGCCACAAACAGAATGGCCCCCAGGATCAGCAGCAGGCCTCCGCCGAACATCAGGCCAGCCGCCCAGTTGAGCGCGAACTTCGATTCCAGATACGTGCCCGTGGCGCCGGCCGGCGCGGGCTTGTGCTTTCCTTCGCCGCGAATGGCCGCATCCAGAACGGCCGCGGCATGCGGAGCGCTCACGCCCGGCTTGAGTCGCGCCACCAGGTAGAATTGACCGTTCCGCGATTGTTGATCGCCCCGGTTGCCGAAGACCGTGAACCAGGCGTCCGTGCTGAGCCAGATGTCGGTAACCACTCCGCGCCCCAGCCCCGTAAACTGGGCCGGCATCACGCCGGCCACCCGGAGAGCCTTCTGGTTCAGCAGAATGGTCTTGCCTATGATCTGCGGATCGCCGCCGAAACGCCTCTGCCATAGACGGTGGCCCAACACGGCCTGGGGCCGCCCCTCGGCCGCCTCCACCGAGGCCACGCCGAGTTCAGCCCGAACGCCCAACACCGAGAAGTAATTCGGAGTCACCGGGCTGGTGAGAGGGAACAAATTCTCCTCGCCGCCGCCCAACATAGTACCGCGCCGTTGGAAGGCTACCAAGGTCACCAGGCCATCGCCCGCCCGGACCATGTCCTGGTAATCCAGCCAACCGTAGGAGTCAAACGGCTGCCCGTCATCCGCGTGAGATATCGCCTGCAGCAGTTCCGCAGGCCTATCCACGGCGATCGGCCGCAACAGCGCGGCGTCCACCACACTGAAGATGCCGGCGGTCAAACCAATTCCTAATGCCATTGACAATACGGACAGCGCCGTAGTTCCGGGGCTCTTCGCGAGCAGGCGAAACGCCACGCGAAAGTCCTGCCATAGCGACACGAGTAGTTCCAAGACGGCCGCAACCTCCTACCTTTATGACGGGCATGCCGCGAATTTGTTCACGATATTCCGGTGAAAATCTATGAAACTGGTTCGATCTGGCAAGACACCGGCGGCAAGACCGCCGGCGCTACCAGTTGCCACGCTGCCAGCCGGCCGGAGACCCGGTGCAGGCGATACTGGTAGCATGAGTGCTCTCCTGACGTCTCTTACGCTTCGTGAAATCCTGTTTCGCAATCGCATCGCCGTTTCGCCGATGTGCCAGTATTCGAGCGAGGACGGATTTGCCAATGACTGGCACCTGGTCCACTTGGGCAGCCGCGCCGTGGGCGGCGCCGCGCTGGTGATCACCGAAGCCGCCGCGGTCGATGCGCGCGGCCGCATCTCACCCCAAGACCTGGGTATCTGGAAAGACGAACACGTTGAGTTTCTGGCGCGCATCGCGGCGTTTGTGCGGCAACAGGGCGCGGTGGCGGGCATCCAACTGGCGCACGCCGGGCGCAAGGCTTCGACAAGGCGGCCGTGGGATGGCAGCGGAGTGATCCCCGAAGCAGAAGGAGGATGGCCGGCCGTGGCGCCCAGCGCGGTGCCCTTCAATCCGGGCGAGCCCGCGCCGGCGGAACTTTCGAAAGCGGAGATCCGGGGCATTGTGGATTCGTTCGTTGCGGCCGCCCGCCGCGCGCTCCGCGCCGGCTTCCAGGTGGCGGAGATCCACGCCGCGCACGGATACCTGGTGCACCAATTCCTCTCGCCTTTGAGCAACCAGCGTACCGACGAGTATGGCGGCGCGTTCGAGAACCGCATCCGGCTGGCGCTCGAAGTGGCCGCTGCGGTGCGTGCCGTCTGGCTGGCCGCCCTGCCGCTGTTCGTGCGCATCTCCGCCACCGACTGGGCGCCGGGCGGCTGGGACATCGATGAGTCCGTGGAACTCGCGCGGCGCCTGCGCGCGGTGGGCGTCGACCTGATCGACTGCTCTTCGGGAGGCGCGGTGCCGCACCAGAAGATCGCGATGGGCCCCGGCTACCAGGTGCCCTTCGCCGCGCGCATCCGAAAAGAAGCCGGTGTGGCGACCGCCGCGGTCGGCATGATCACCACACCGCGGCAGGCCGAGGAAATCGTGGGTGCGGAACAAGCCGACCTGGTGCTGCTGGCGCGGGAATTTCTGCGCGACCCATATTTCCCGCTGCACGCGGCGCGGGCGCTGGGAAGGGAAGTGAAGCCGCCGGCGCAGTATCTGCGTGCGTTCTAACTTCATTCGCTCGGGGCGGAGCTACAATTGCCTTGGGCATTATGTTCACACACCACAAGCGACTCCATTGGACGGCGTTGACCGTCGCGGTGCTGGGGGCCTGGGCGCTCACGGCACAGAGCGGGGGCGACGCGCTGCGGCGCGGCTTTGAAAATCCGCCGGATAGCGCCAAACCGCGGGTCTGGTGGCACTGGATGAATGGCAACATCACCAAGGAGGGCATTCAGGCCGACCTGGAGTGGATGAAGCGCGTGGGCATCGGCGGCTTCCAGAACTTCGACGCGGCGCTTTCCACGCCGCAGATTGTCGACCATCGCCTGGTCTACATGACACCCGAGTGGAAAGACGCCTTCCGCTACGCCGCCACGCTGGCGGATCGGTTGGGCCTCGAGATGGCCATCGCCGGTTCGCCGGGTTGGAGCGAGAGCGGCGGCCCGTGGGTTCCGCCGGCGCAGGCGATGAAGAAACTGGTGTGGAGCGAGACGCGCGTGGAAGGCGGCCGGCCGTTCACCGGCGTGCTGCCCAAGCCACCGTCCACCACCGGCCTGTTCCAGAACATCCCGCGCCCGGGACAGCCGGCCATGTATGACGGCGCTCCGGCGGAATACTATGCCGACAGCCAGGTGGTGGCATTCCGGGCGCCGGAAAACGAGATCGCGCTCGGGGAGCTCGAACCCAAGGTGACTTCGAGCGGCGGCCGGTTCGAGTTCGCCGCGCTGACCGATGGCGATCTTGCCAAGACCACGGCGCTTCCGGCCGCGGCGCCCGGCGAGAAGGCCTGGATCCAGTTCGAATTTGCCCGCCCGCAGACCATTCGCGCTCTCACCCTGGTGGCCACGGGCGGCCCGGCGCTCGAGGCTGGCGATGACGGGGCAGCGTTCCGAAGCATCGCGGCGGTGACCGGGAACCGGGGGATCGAGCGGACCATCTCGTTCCCCGCCATCACGGCGCGATTCTTTCGCCTGACGTTTCCGACAGCGGCCACCGCCACGGCGACGCCCGCCGATTTCAAGGTGGCCGAACTGGCCCTGCACGCCGACGCGCGCGTGAACCGCTTCGAGGAGAAAGCCGCTTTTGCCGCGACGCCCGACCTTTACACATCCGCCACACCGCCCGTCGCGGCTGCGGATGCCATCCGCAAGCAGGACACCATCGATCTCACCGCCAGGATGCAGCCCGATGGGAGGCTGGACTGGACTCCGCCGCCCGGCCGTTGGGTGGTGTTGCGGATGGGCTATTCGCTGACCGGCTCGCACAACAACCCGGCATCGCCCGAAGCCACCGGCCTCGAAGTCGACAAACTCAGCAGCGCTTCGGTCAAAGCGTATTTCGATCACTATCTGGACATGTATAAGGAAACGCTCGGGCCGCTGATGGGCAAGCGCGGCTTGCAGTACGTGATCACCGACAGTTGGGAAGCCGGCGTCGAGAATTGGACCGAGGATATGATCGCGCAGTTCACCAGGCGGCGCGGCTACGATCCGCGGCCTTGGCTGCCGGCGCTGACCGGCCGCGTGGTGGAGAGCGCCGAATCGAGCGACCGCTTTCTGTGGGACTTCCGCAAGACCATCACCGACCTGACGGCCGAGTGCCATTACGATCAGCTCACGACACTGCTCGCCGAGCGCGGCATGGCGCGCTACAGCGAGTCGCACGAATCCGGCCGCGCCTTTATCGCCGACGGCATGGAGGTGAAGCGCACGGCTGCCGTCCCCATGAGCGCCATGTGGACGCAGCGGCCGGGCGTCGATGCGGAGCAATACGGGTACGACGCGGACATTCGCGAATCGGCCTCGGTGGCGCACCTGTACGGGCAAAACCTGGTGGCCGCCGAATCGCTGACGGCGAGCGGCGGCAACGGGGCCTGGGTCTGGTCGCCCGAGACGCTCAAGCCGACCGCCGACAAGGAACTGGCGATGGGGTTGAACCGCTTCGTGATCCACACTTCGGTGCACCAGCCGGTGAACGACAAGAAACCGGGGCTCGGCCTCGGGCCGTACGGCCAGTGGTTCACCCGGCATGAGACGTGGGCGGAACTGGCCAAGCCCTGGACCACCTACCTGGCGCGCAGCTCCTACTTGCTGCAACAGGGGAAGTTCGTCGCCGATATCCTTTATTACTACGGTGAAGATTCGAATCTTACGGCGATTTTCCGCGATAAGGCGCCCGATATACCGGCCGGTTATAACTTCGACTACACCAACGCCGATGCTTTAGTCCACTTACTAACAGTGAAGGATGGGAAGTTGATCACGCCGAGCGGTATGAGTTACCGCGTGTTGGCGCTCGACCCGCGCGCCGGGCACATGTCGCTGGCGGTCTTGCGCAAGATCCGCGACCTGGCGAACGCCGGAGCGGCGGTGGTGGGAGCCAAGCCGGTTGACGATCCCAGCCTGAGCGATGACGCGGCGGAGTTCCACGCGATTGCCGATGAGTTGTGGGACAAGGGCAAAATTCACGTTGGGCAGACTCTGGCTGAAGCGCTTCCCGGGCTGGATTTCGAGTATACGAAGCCGCAGGCCGATACCAATCTGCTGTTCGTACACCGCGCGTTGCCGGATGGGGAAATCTACTGGGTGGACAACCGCAAGGATCGCGTGGAGCAAGTGGACGCGACCTTCCGCGTGGCGGGAAAGAACGTGGAACTGTGGCGCCCCGAGACCGGCAAGACAGAGCCGGCGTCTTACCGGACGGCCGATGGACGCACCACCGTGCCTCTGCGCCTGAACCCTTATGAGGCCGTATTCGTCGTGTTTCGCGGCGCGGCGCGGGCGCCCTCGCGCACGCTGCCGGAGCCGGTGGAGACGCGTCTGGGTGCGCCTGAAGGCGCATGGGATCTGGGCTTTCAGCCGAACCGCGGAGCACCCGCTAAGATTGCGATCGACCGCCTGAGCTCATGGAGTGAGAGCAGCGACCCCGGAGTGAAGTATTTCTCCGGCACGGCCACTTACACCGGGAAGATCCAGGCGCCGGCCGCGTGGTTCCAGAAAGACGCGCGGCTGTGGCTGGACCTGGGCAGCGTGAAGAATCTGGCGGAAGTTTGGGTGAACGCAAAGCCGCTGGGGGTGGTGTGGAAGACACCCTTCCGGGTGGACGCAACGGAGGCACTCAGGCCAGGCGCCAACCTCGTCGAGGTGAAGGTGACGAACCTGTGGGTGAACCGGTTGATCGGCGATCAGCAGCCGGATGCAGCGAAGACCTACACGTACACGACGCAGCCGTTCTACAAAGCGGATTCGCCGCTGCTGCCTTCGGGCTTGCTGGGACCGGTGGAAGTGGTGAGGGTGAAGCAGGGTCAGTAAAAGCAAAAGCGGCCTCCCCCACATTGCTGTGAAGAGGCCGCCTGAGTATTGCCGTTGAAACCGGTGACTAGTTGCCTGAGGAAACATTCACGGGACGAGCACCGCTCCCTGACGGTCGCGGCTCGCATCGAGAATTAGGTGGTGGCTTTCTTCGCCACGACTTCGTTGACTCTCGGATCGCCACCCTGCATGTTAGGCGTGGTGATCTTCAGCTTCAGCGAGTCGCCATCGAGAGTGCCTTCGTACTTGGTTACGATGTCCCCGTTCGGAGTGGTCCGTTTCACTTCAAAGTAGACGTTGTTGCCGTCCACTTTGCCGTTGGAGATTTCCTGATCGGGCGGAGGAGTAGCGGGAGCGTCGCCGCCACCGCGGCGGCCGCCCATCATGGCCGGAACGGAGCCAGTCAGCTTGGTGCCATCTTGCTTCAGTGTGATCGTTGTCTGACGGGCGGGGCCACCTTGGCGGCCGGCCGTTTCATAGGTCCACTTGCCGGTTACGTCGGCCGCGACGGCGACGAACGCAACCACAAGCAGAAGTGTCGTTACAAAAAGCAGCTTTTTGGTCATAGTACAAGTGTAGGCGTTGCCTCTAGCCCGTTGGTTACAAGCTGGACGTGTGGGAAGACACTTTCTTTGACCAAACGGCGCGCTGCCAGGGGAGCGCCAAAATGCCGGCAAGTGAAGTCATCTGATTGATTCTAAAGCTTTCTTTGATGGTTTCGCCGTTAGGCGACCAGGTTCGCTGCGGCACGGAACGGTTGGGAAGATCCGAGAGATATACTGAGCATTTACTGGAGGTACGGCTTGAGGCTCACCAGACGGGCTGTAATCAAGGGGCTAGCCAGTTTGCCGGCGGCGCAATGGGTGCGGGCGCAGGGTGGCCGCGCCCGGACCATCGCGCCCGGAGTCTTCCGGGGCGACTGGGAATCCCTGCGGGAATACCAGGCGCCGGATTGGTTCCGCGACGCCAAGTTCGGCATCTGGGCGCACTGGACGGCGCAATGCGTTCCGGAACAAGGCGACTGGTACGCGCGTAACATGTACATCCAGGGCGAAGCGCAGAACAAGTATCACGTGGAACATTACGGGCACCCGTCGAAGTTCGGCTTCCTGGAGATCGACCACCTGTGGAAGGCCGAGAACTGGAACCCGGAAGCTCTGATGCAACTCTACGTGAAGGCCGGCGCGAAGTATTTCATGGCGCTCGCCAACCACCACGACAACTTCGATTGCTACGATTCCACGCACCACAAATGGAACTCGGTGCGGGTCGGGCCGAAGAAGGACATCGTGGGAATCTGGGCGAAGACGGCGCGCCAGCACGGGCTGCGGTTCGCCGTGTCGAACCACTCGGCGCACGCCTGGCACTGGTTCCAGCCCGCCTACGGATACGACCCGGAGGGCGCCAAGGCGGGCGTTCCCTACGACGGGTACCTCACCAAGGCGAAGGGCAAAGGGAAATGGTGGGACGGGCTCGATCCGCAGGAGCTCTACGTGGGACAGAGCATGGTGCTGCCCAAGGGGCTCACCACCATCAAGGAGGCGCGCGACTGGCACAGGACGCACGACGGGAAATGGACCGAAGAGCCGCCACCCGAGCATCCCGAGTTTGTGGAGAGCTGGTTCCTGCGCTGCCAGGAACTGGTGGACAAGTATAAGCCGGACCTCTTGTACTTCGACGATACCGAGCTGCCGCTGGGACAGGCCGGCCTGGATATCGCGGCGCATTACTACAACTCCAACATGAAAACGCGCGGCAGCCTGGAAGCCGTGCTCACCTCGAAGGGACTCTCGCCGGACCACGTGGGCGCGATGGTGCTGGATATCGAACGCGGGCGGGCCGACCATATTCTCGCGGCCCCGTGGCAGACCGATACGTGCATCGGGAACTGGCATTACCAGCGGTCGCTGTTTGAGAACCACCGGTACAAGACCACCGAGACGGTGATCAAGACGCTTGTGGACATTGTGAGCAAGAACGGGAACCTGATGCTGAACATCCCGGTGCGCGGCGACGGCACGATCGACGATGACGAGCGCAAGGTGCTCGACGGACTGGCCGGCTGGATGCCGGTGCACGGGGAAGCGATTTACGGCACGCGGCCGTTCAGTGTGTTTGGCGAAGGCGCGCCGGACGTCGAGGGCTCGGGCAACTTCAACGAGAACCGTACGCGGCCCTACACCGCGCAGGACATCCGGTTCACGACCAAGGGAGACACGCTCTACGCCTTCGCTCTGGGCTGGCCGGCGGAGGGGAAGCTGACCATCCGGACGCTGGCGGCAGCGAGCCCGCAGTATCCGCGCGAAGTGGGGCGCGTGGAAATGCTGGGTGTGACCGGGGCGCTCGGCTTTTCGCGCGAAGCCGCTGGCCTGGTGGTGACGCTGCCGGAGAAGAAGCCGAACGAGTACGCGTGGGCGCTGAAAATACAGCGGAGGTAGGCCCACATTTCTTTAGCAAAGCCACGACGAACCACTTCGGCGATGTCCTACATCAGTTTCCGCCGGCGGAGGCGCCTTGGGCTTTGCGGAAGGAGTCGAGGTTGGTCTGGTCGATCAAGGTGGCCCCCGTATCGACGAAAGCCGGGAACGGGGAGTGGGTGTCCTGCGCCCAGTTGGCATCCAGACGGGGGAGTTTGTAGTGGTGCAGGGCGTCGAGCATCACAAGGCCGTATTGGCCCATGGTGTAGGGCTTCTGCGAGATGGTGGCGGCGATGCGGCCCTTCTTGATCCAGTCGAGGGTGGCGGACGGGGTGTCCATAGCGACGATCACCTTGTTCTGAATGTTGTTGCGATCGAGGACGTCGGCGACTTCGGGGCAGGCGATCGCAACCAGGCAAATGAAGCCCTCGGGGATGGACTTACCTTTGGCGATCTCGACGGTGGTATCGAAGGCGATGCGGGGGTCGCCCTTGACGTCGACGGTGCGGACGATTTTGATTTGGGGGTGGCTGTCGAGAACGGACTTGTAGCCGCGCAGGCGCTCGTCGGCGTTTTCCTGACCTTCGATGGTGTAGACGACGATGTCGCCCTTGCCGTGAAGGCGCTCGACCAGGACCCGGCCGCCCATGACGCCAGCCTGGTAATTATTCGTGCCGATGAAGGTGAGGCGTTGGCTGTCGGGGACGTCGGAATCGACGGTGATGACGGGGATGCCCTGGGCGATGGCGGCGTCAATGGGGCCCTTCATGGCGGCGGCATCGCCGGCGGAGACCAGGATGCCGGCGGGCTTGAGCGACATCACGGCGCGGAATTCCTGGACTTCGGCCTGGGGATCGAAGGTATCGGGACCGTGGAGGCTGGCCTGGACGCCGGCGCCCATGACGAAGGCGGCGTGATTGAATCCGGCCCAGCCATCCTGCCAGTAAGCGGACTTCACATTAGGGGTGACGAGGAAGTATTTTTCCAGGGGATCATGATGAGAGTTGCTGCAGGCAGTAAGCGCGAGCGCGATGACGGCGACGGCGGCGACGGTGGCGAGAGGGAACGTCGTGCGGGTTTTCACTGTGAACCTCCTGTTCTGGGATCAGTATATACCCCCGGTTTTGCGCGGGTTATATACACGCGCGCGGGCGGCGGATGGTATCCTGAAACTTGATCCCCTCAATGTTTGTTCGTCTGTGTCTATTGTGTTCCGCGGCGGCCTTGGCGGCGGCTCAACCGAATGCCGTGTTAGACGCCATGTCCCAGGAACTGACCCGGAACTTCACTATTCTAAAGCAGAAGGCCGAGCCGGCGCCGTACTTTTTGAGCTATGAAATTACGGAGACGGAGAGCCATTCGCTCACCGGGACGCTGGGCACCGTGGACGTCAACTACGGCGGAAAGAACCGCACGCTGGACGTCTCCGTACGGGTGGGAACGCCGGAGCTCGACAATTATCACCGCACCGGCGGGAACGCGGGACAATTCACGTCGGGTTCGTCCATGACCTACGAAGACAACGTGGACTCGATCAAGCGGCGGCTATGGCTGGACACGGATCGGGCCTACCGGGCGGCGGCGGAGCGGCTGATCCGCATCAAGACCAATACGCAGGTGCGGGTGGCGGCGACCGACGCGTCGGGCGATTTTTCGAGCCAGCCGCCTTCGGTCGAGGTGGAGAAGCTGCCCAAACTGAAATTCGATATGGAAGGCTGGACCGAGCGGGCGCGCAAGCTTTCGGCGCGCTTCGGGAACTACCCGAGCGTGCTGACGTCGCACGTGTCGGTCTCGGCGACGACCGACACGCGCTACTTCGTGAACACGGAAGGGTCGCGCATCGCGCACGGCCGCGGGTTCGCGCGGGTGGTGATTTCGGCATCCGGGAAGGCCACGGATGGGACCGATGTGTCGTCCTTCGAGACTTTTGAAGCGGTGGATCCGGATGGATTGCCCGACGACAAGACGCTGATTGCGGCCATCGACCGGGTAGCCGGCGACGTGGTGGCGCTGCTGCACGCGCCGGAAGCCGAGCCGTTCGTGGGTCCGGCGATCTTTTCGGGACGGGCGGCGGGCGTGTTCTTCCACGAGATCTTCGGGCACCGCGTGGAAGGCCACCGGCAGAAGGACGAGAGCGAAGGGCAGACGTTTACGAAGAGCGTGGGGACGAAAGTGCTGCCGGATTTCCTGTCGGTGGTGTTCGATCCGACCGAGCGTAAGATCGGCGGCGTAGATTTGAACGGGTGGTACGACTACGACGACGAAGGTGTGAAGGCGCGGCCGGTGGTGGCGGTGGACAAGGGCGTGCTGAAGACGTTCCTGATGTCGCGCTCGCCTATCCAGGGGTTCGACCATTCCAACGGGCACGGGCGGCGGCAGCCGGGGCTGGAAGTGGTTTCGCGGCAGTCCAACCTGATCGTCGAATCGTCGAATTCGGTTTCGGATGCGCGTCTGCGGCAGATGCTGATCGAAGAGGCGAAGAAGCAGAACAAGCCGTATGGGCTGTATTTCCGCGATATCACGGGCGGGTTTACCACCACGGCGCGCGCGGGCTTGCAGGCGTTCAAAGTGATTCCGGTGATTGTGTACCGGGTGTACACGGACGGGCGTCCGGACGAATTAGTGCGGGGCACGGACATCGTGGGTACGCCTCTGGCGAGCTTCGCGAAGATTCTGGCGACTTCGGACAAGCCGGAAGTCTTCAACGGATATTGCGGCGCGGAATCGGGCAGCGTGCCGGTGTCGGCAGTGTCGCCGGCGATCCTGGTGTCGGAGATTGAGATCGAGAAGAAAGCCAAGTCGAACGACCGGCCGCCGCTGCTTCCCCAACCGACGGACATGGAACCGAAGGGAGCGGGGAAATGAGGATCCTGCTGGCGGCGGCGGGCGCGGTGGCGCTGACGGCTGTGGCGATTGCCCAGGCGCCGGTGGCGGACCCGGTAATTGCGGCCATGCGGGACGAGGCGGCGCGATCGAGCAAGCTGAACCTGCCCAACATGGAACCGCCGTATTTCGTGGAGTACGTGCTGGACGAGGCCGACTCGTTCGCGGTGACGGCGAACCTGGGCGGGCTGGTTTCGCGGCGGCGGGATGTGTTCCGCGAGCCGGAAGTGCACGTGCGGGTAGGCGACTACAAGTTCGACAACACGAATTTCGCGGGCGGCGGATTCGGCGGGTCGCGTTACGACCTGGAGAGTTTCCCGGTGGAGAATGCCTATCCGGTGTTGCGGCGGTACCTGTGGCTGGAGACGGATTCGGCGTACAAGGGGGCGCTCGAAGCCATCTCGCGCAAGCGCGCGGCGATGCGCAACATTCAGCAGGGCGAGCAGCTCGACGATTTCGCGCACGCCGAGCCGGTGCACTACGTGAAGGCGTTCGGCCGTCTGGCGATCGACGAGGACGAATGGGCCAAGCGGGTGCGGACGCTGTCGGGAATCTTCGCGAAGTTTCCGGAAGTGAAGAACTCGGAAGTGGACCTGCAATCGGCCGAGGGCGGCTACTACGTGGTGAACTCCGAGGGCACGGAGGTGAAGGCGGTGGAGAACGTCACGTATGTGCGGGCCCGGGCGACGGCGCAGGCGCCGGATGGGATGACGGTGCGAGACGCGGTGGCTTTCCACTCGCTGGACCTGGCGCACATGGCTTCGGAAACCGAAATGGAGCGCGGCGTGACGGCCATGGCGGAGAACGTGGTGGCGCTGGCCAAGGCGGCGAAGGGCGAAGACTACAGCGGGCCGGTGCTGTTCGAAGGCGTGGCGGGCGCGCAGGTGTTCGCGGAAGTGCTGGGCAAGAACCTGGCGCCGTTGCGGCGGCCGGCCGGCGGGCGCGGCGGATCCGCTCCGGCAGGCGATCTGGAAGGGCGGATGGGAGCGCGCGTGCTGCCGGATACGTTCGACGTGGTGGACGACCCGACGCAGAAAGAATGGCGCGGCCGGCCGCTGTTCGGCTCGTATGAGGTGGACCGCGAAGGCGTGATCCCCAAGCCGCTGCGGTTGGTGGAGAAGGGCGTGCTGAAAGCCTTTCTGCTGACGCGGCAGCCGGTGAAGGGCTTTGAAGGCTCGAACGGGCGGGCGCGGCTGCCGGGGGCGGGCGCGGCGAACTACGCGGACATGAGCAACCTGTTTGTGAGCTCGAGCGAGACGACGCCGGCGGCGGAGCTGAAGAAGAAACTGATCGAGCTGATCCAGGCGCGCAACAAGCCGTACGGGATGATTGTGCGCAAGATGGATTTTCCCTCATCGGCGGCGGTGGACGAAGTGCGGTCGCTGCTCCAGGCCTCGCAAGGCGCGGCGCACCCGGTGAGCGTGCCGCTGCTGGTGTACAAAGTTTTCCCGGACGGGCGCGAGGAACTGGTGCGGGGGCTGCGATTCCGGGGATTCACGGCGCGGGCGCTGAAAGACATTCTGGCGGCGGGGGACGACCAGGCGGTGTTCGAGTTCCTGGACAACGAGGCGCCATTCGCGCTGATCGGAGGCTCATCGTTTACCGCGGAAACCTGCGTGGTGGCGCCTTCCATCCTGATCGACGATCTGGAGCTGCATCCGGCGGAAGAGGAGCAGCCGAAGCTGCCGGTGGTACCGGCGCCGGACATGAAGCGGTAACGCGGCTGTGCGCCTCCTTGGCCGATACGTATTCCGGGAAATCCTGACGAGCTCGGTGCTGGGCACGCTGCTGGCGACGTTCGTCATGTTCCTGCACAGCGCGGACACCCTGTTCAAGCTGCTGGTGGGGAGCAACCCGGGTCCGCGAACCGTATTGACGCTGCTGGCGCTGGTGCTGCCGCCGGTGTTGCCGTTCACGATTCCGTTCGGAGTGCTGATCGGGATTCTAGTCGGATTGGGGCGGATGGCGTCGGACGGCGAGATCGTGGCCATGCGCGCGGCCGGCGTCTCGAGCCGCAAGGTGATTGCGCCGGTCTTGTTATTCGCGGCGGTCGGGATGGGGATGGCGGCGTGGGCGTCGCTGCGGCTGACGCCGTACTCGATCAACGAGAGCACCCGCATCATAAACGAGCTGGCAGCCAACCGGCTGACGGCGGAAATCCCGCCGCGGTTTTTCGACGAGGACTTTCCCAATACCATTCTGTACGTGGACGAGGTGGGGCTGCCCCCACCGGGAGCGCCGACTCCCTGGCGCGGGGTGTTCATCGCGGACACCACGCCACCGGAGGAGAGGAAAAAGGGGATCGGCGAGAAAGCCGATGGGCCGATGGTCACGGTGGCGCGGGAAGCCGTGGCAGTATCGGAACCGAAAGACAACCGCATCCAGCTCGAACTACACAACTTCGCGCGGCACGAGATGGGCAAGGACCTGTTCTCGCACGACTACGCGTCGCCAGACGGCATCGAGGAGCTGCAGGCGAAACCGCCCGAACAGGCGGCGCAGAAACCGCGGGCCATGAGCACGCGACAGTTGACGCGCTACCAGGGGCCGGACCGGGTCGAGGCGGCCATCGAGCTGCAACAGCGATTTTCACTGCCCGTGGCAAGTATCATGCTCGCGCTCGTGGGTATCCCCTTGGGTGTCGCAACTCGCAAGGGCGGCAAATCGGCATCCTACGTGATCGGCGTGTTCCTGGGCTTCTTCTGCTACTACCTTGCCTACATGGCGTTGGTGAACGTGGCCAAACAAAAGGCCCTGCCCGTGCCGGTAGCGAGCTGGTTGCCGGACATCGCATTTGGTTTAGCCGGGGTGATTTTTCTGGTCCGTATGGAGCAGCCGGGAGATCGCGATCTGCTGGCCAGCCTGACGTCGGGAATGACGCGGCTGTTCGGGTGGATCAAGCCGCGGCCGGCCAAGGGCGTGGAGCGGGCACGGTACTGGAGGATTCCGCTGCTGCCGCAGATCGTGGACACCTACGTTCTGACGAATTTCCTGTTTTACCTCGGGATCGTGCTGGCGGCGTTCGTTTCCATGTTCCTGGTGTTCAACTTTTTCGAGCTGACCGGGGACATGATCCGGCACAACATCACGCTCAAAAAGATGCTGACCTACCTGTTCTTCCTCTCACCCATGCTGATCTACGAGTTAACGCCGATCTGCGTGCTGGTGGCGGTGCTGGTGAACCTGGCCGTGCTGAGCAAGCAGAACGAGGTGACGGCGTTCAAAGCGTGCGGAGTGAGCCTGTACCGCATGGCCTTGCCCATTCTGATTGCCAGCACGCTGCTGAGCGGCGGGTTATTCGCGTTCGATCACTACTACGTGCCGGACGCCAACCGCAAGCAGGACAAGTTGCGCGACGAAATCAAAGGAAGGCCGGTGCAGACGTATTACCGGCCGGACCGCAAGTGGACCATGGGCAAGGGCTTCCACATTTATTACTACCGTCTGTTCGACCCGACGGAAAAAGTGATGGTCGACGTGAATGTCTACGAACTGCAGCCGTCCACGTTTCAGTTGGTGCGCCAGATCAAGGCGGAGCGGGCGCGGTGGAACGCCGGGGCGGGAACCTGGACCTATGAGAACGGCTGGAGCAGCGACTTCCACAGCGACACGAACTGCACCCGCACGGGCTTTCAGGCGGCGACCTTTCAGGAGCTGACCGAGCCGCCGGGTTATTTTCTGAAGGAGTACCTGCAGGACACGCAGATGAACTTCGTGCAGCTCGACCAGTACATCCGCGACCTGCGGGAGAGCGGCTACGGGTACGACACCGTGGGTCTGGAGGTGCAACTCTACCGGAAGTTTTCGGTGCCGCTGTTTGCGCTGATCATGGCGATGATCGCGATTCCCTTCGGATTTCTGGTGGGGAGCCGGGGCGCCATGACGGGGATCGGGGTGAGCATCGCGATCGCGCTCTCGTACGTGGGAATTTCCACCCTGTTCGAGAAGATTGGGGAAGTGGGCCAGTTGCCGCCGGTGATGGCGGCGTGGGCGCCGGACGTGGTGTTCGGGCTGGCGGGTCTGTATTTGCTGCTACGGATGAAAAGTTGAAGGCTCCGGGCATCGACCGATTTCCGGGGAATCAGGAATGAGTTGACGGGGTGTTGGGGGTTGAAGCATAATAAGTCTGTCCGAAATACGCAACGATGAACGGCTGGCTACACTCGCCGTGTGTCGTTTGAAGCTGCGATGAAGAGATTCCTGCTGCCAGCCATAGTCGCGGGCCTGTTGGTGAACGGACACTTTGCCGCCGCCCAGTCGCCGAAGAGCAGTGCCTCCGGGAGCGGGAAGGCCGCGACCACCACCAGGAAAAGAGCCGTCAAGAAGGCCGTAAGAAAGCCGCCGCCGGTGGATCCGACGGACGGGGACAACGTGGACGGCGACGACCTGACGGTGCGGCGCGCGGCCGTGAGTGCGCTGGGGACCACCAACGGCAGCGTGCTGGTCGTCGACCCGAACAGCGGCCGGGTTCTCACCATGGTCAACCAGAAGCTGGGATTGAAGGCGGGCTTCACGCCGTGTTCCACCATCAAGCTGGTGACGGCCCTGGCCGCGCTGAGCGAGCACGTGGTGGAGCGCGACACGGTGGTCCGGCTGAGCCGGGTATCCAGCTTCACCCTGACGACGGCGCTGGCGCATTCCAACAACCCGTATTTCGCGACGCTGGGCAACCGGCTGGGCTACGATCGCGTGGCGCACTACGCGCAAATGCTGGGGCTGGGAGAAAGGGCGGGCCTGGATATCGAAGGCGAGCAGCCCGGGACGATTGTGCCGGAGGCTCCGAAATACGGCGGCGTGGGGATGATGACGAGTTTTGGAGAAGGCTTCCTGGTGACGCCGCTGGAACTCGGAGCGATGCTCTCGGCGATCGCCAACGGCGGGACGCTCTACTACCTGCAATACCCGCGAAGATCGGAAGACATCGACCACTTCACGCCGAAGGTGAAGCGGCCGCTGGAACTGGCGCCGAACGGCATTGCCGACGTGAAAGTAGGGATGCGGGGCGCGGTGGATTTCGGGACGGCGCGGCGCGCGGGCTACGACTCGAACGAACCGGTCCTGGGGAAGACGGGGACGTGCACGGATTTCAACTCGTCGAGCCACATGGGGTGGTTCGGATCGTTCAACGACGTGGGCAAGCATCAACTGGTGGTGGTAGTGATGCTGGCGGCCATCAACAAGTCGGTGAGCGGGCCGGTGGCGGCGGGAGTGGCGGGAGCGATCTATCGCAGTCTTTCCGAACAACGCTACTTCGCGATGGACGAAGGCGAAGTGAAACCGGCCATGCCGCAGCTCATCGTCACGAAGCCCTGCTGCGACCGGTAGCATAGAAAGAAGACAGGAGCCAGAATTCAGGAGTCAGAATAACCCCGCGCGCAGCCGTCGCGGCCATTCTGACTCCTGACTTCTCCCGACTCCCATACTCCAGGGACAGGCCGGGAGGCCCATAAGCGCTAACTTAAGCATTGATGAATGTTAATATTTGCGCTACACTTTGGCCATGCAACCTCTCGACGAGGACTGGAAGTTGCTACTGGATTTATTGCCTCCG
>JBEKDA010000079.1:0-35402 GCA_050014595.1 Bryobacteraceae bacterium | reverse complement strand
AACATCTGGCAACCGCCATAGCTGCCGTCGCTGTTTACGCCGAAGTTCAGCGTGGCGGTGGCGATACTCGGGCTGGGGGAACTGCTGTCGGCCACCTGCACGGTAACGGCGTACCCGCCTTGTCCATTCACTTGTGCGGCGCTGACGATGCCGGTCGACGCGTTGAGCGCCATCCCCTCGGGCAGGCTGACACCGGTCGACGACACCACCGACCACGTGTACGGCGGAACGCCGCCAATTGCCGTCAAAGTAGTGCTGTAGCTCTGGTATTGCGTGGCTACGGGCACGCTCGACGTGGTGATTTGCAATTGCGCCACCGCGAGCGTCGCAAACAGAAAGAATGGCGGGAAGATTCGCATCTTAAGCAGAGTGTCGCACGACTGCATGGCCCCGAATAGTTCGAATCGGCACACTTCTCCGCGTACCGGATGTATACTCACCAGAACAACCGCAAATGAGAATGTCCCTCGATCTGCCGGATTCCCGGCGCCTCAACTTGCTGCCGCTCATCGGGGTAGTCTTCTTTGTGGTGTGCGGCGGGGCTTACGGGCTGGAACCCGTCGTGGCGGCGGTAGGCGGCGGATGGGCCATCGCGTTGATCGTGCTGGCTCCGCTGGTGTGGAGTCTGCCCATCGCCCTGATGGTGGCCGAACTTGCCAGCGCCATGCCCGAAGACGGCGGTTACTACGTGTGGGTGCGAACCGCCCTCGGCGATTTCTGGGGCGTGCAGGAAGCCTGGTGGACCGTCTGTTACACCTTCATTGATGTCGCCATCTATCCCGTTCTTTTCGTCAATTACCTCGCCTTCTTCTATCCCTGGCTGCGGCTGGACGAACATGGCTCGGCCTCCTGGAGCGTCTTGCTGTGCCGCTGGGCCGTCGCGCTGGCGGTCATTGGGAGCGCGTTGTTGGTGAACTGGCGGGGCGTTTCCCTGGTCGGCCAGAGTGCCGCCTGGAACACCGCGCTGGTGCTCCTTCCGTTCGCCCTGCTGGTGGTGGTTGCGTTCGAGCGCGCCGGAGCGGCGCATCAGGTCTGGTCCCTGGTTACACGCGAGTTGAAGACCAATCACAACACCGGACTGCTGACCCTGGGCTTTTCGATCGTCCTATGGAATTACATGGGCTGGGATAACACGTCCACTTTCGCCGGCGAAGTCAATGACGCACGCCGCAACTATCCGCGCGCGCTGGCCGTAGTGATGCTGGTCACCATCGCCGCTTACCTGGCGCCGGTTTTCGCCGGGCTGGCGGTCACCTCGAGCCCGGACGCGTGGAGCGAATCCCAGGGCTGGCCGGTGATTGCGGCGCGGGCGGGCGGCCATTGGTTCGGTTTGTTGCTGGCCGGAGCGGCGCTGGTAGCCATGTGGTCCATCTTCAACAGCCAGTTGCTTTACTCCTCGCGCCTGCCCTACGTCATGGCTCGCGATGGCTGGCTGCCCGCGCCGCTGGCCGCCGTTTCCAAGCGCACCGCCATGCCGGTGGGCGCGCTGATTGCCTCTTGCGCGGTCTCCTCCGTGTTTGCGGCGCTATCTTTCGGCAAGCTGGTTGTGATCGACGTGCTGCTCTACTCCGCGGCGCTTTCGCTCGAGTACGTCGCGCTCATTGCTTTGCGATGGAAGCAGCCGGAGATGGAACGGCCCTTCCGCGTTCCCGGCGGATGGGCCGGAGTCGTCTTGGTAACTCTCGCGCCGCTGGCCTGTGCCGGATTCCTGCTCGTCTCCACGCTGCGCGATCCGGATTCCGACCCGCGGCAGTTACTCGTGGTGGCCGCGGCGATTGCGAGCGGCGCCGCTCTCTACTGTGTAAGACGCTCCGCACAGAGCCGCCACCGTAAGGGAGCGGAGGGCACGGGGATCACGAATCAGTCGCCGTAATTGCGAACACGAGTCTCAGCGGGCCACTTCCGATACGCACTGGAAGCCTGAAAGATAGCCCTTCTGGAAGATGGGTGGGGCGCCTTTCAGGTCGAGCAGGAAGGGCAGCGCGAGCGCCTTGCCGCTGTCCAGCCGCATGGGCTGGCCCGATTGGCCCTGCCGTGGCACCCATTGCAGAGTGTAGCCGGCGCCGCTCGACTGGAAACGGTCGGCGTCGCCGAAGAAGCGGAAGGCCGCCCACAGGCCGTCGTAGGTGATGAAACTGAAATCTCCGCCGCCCAGGTTGCCGGAAAGTTTGGCGCCGCGGACCGAACTCCCGGGCCAGGTGAAGTCTTTCGACTCCCCGGCGGCGCCGCTCGAAGTCAGAACCTGCCCGTCCAGGCTGAGGGTCACGCTCTTCAATCCTTCAGCCGGCAGGGCCTTCATATTGTAAGTGAGGCTCGCATCCTTGGCGCCGTTCTTATACAGCGCTTCGCCCAGCGCCGTGGCGCGGTTGAGGAACCGCAGGAAGGCGTCCGTAACTTGCACGCGGCTGTCTGCGCGGCGGACATACTCGTTGCCGCGCCGTTCGACATAGTTTTTCAACGTGCTGTCGAAGAAGGTTGCGAGTTTGCCTTCACCGGGGCGGAAGATGCCGTTGATGTCGTCGAGCGTCGCGTCCACCCTGGCGTTGGTGTCGAAAGGATACTTCTTCGTCAGGCCGGCGAATTCCCCGCAAAAGCGCCGGCCCTCCGTGTTGAGCTGCGCCGGGCCCAGTCGCCCGAGAATCGCTTCGGCCTGGCGGATGGGGTCTTCCATGAACTTCTGCACCATCCCGTGAACGTTGCCTTCCCGGTCGATGCGGAAGTTCTGAGCGATCTGCCGCGTCACCTTGTAGGCGGCGGTGGCATCCGCCTCGGTCTGGGATACCAGGTCGTCCTTTACGTCCGTGCCGCTCTTGGCCACCCGGTCCATGGACGACTGCAGGCTGACCAAGGCGCTGGTGTAAGCGCCGTTGTGGTCCTGGATATAGCGGTCCGTGCAGGCCGGCGGCATCACGTATTGCACCGGCTGGTACGGAGCGCTGGTCTCCTCGTCGAGCGACGCGGGATTCGTGTTAATCGAAGCCAGGCAGAGCGCCCCCAGTAAGTAAGATTGGTTACTCGACAACTGACTAAGCTTCAGAGCCGCGTCGGCAATGCTGCGGTATGGGACTACTTCGGAAGCCGCCAGGTACGCGCGCCAGTTGGCGATATAATCCTTGTGATACCGGCTGCGTAACTGCGGGCCCAGGACCACGGGATCGAGATTGGCGAAGGCGTGCTCGCCCAACACCCATGCTTCGCCGCCGAAAAACTGCTTGACGTTCGAGATGGCGTTGTCAACAAACTTCCAGCCGTCGATAGTGAAGGCGCCGGGCACGTCGTGATTGTTGATCACGTATGCGGCCGAGCCCTTGAACTGGCGGTTGAAGTTCACCGCAGGCTTCTGCCGCGTGGCTTCCGCCAGGATGAACTGATAGATGCTCTCGACGGCGTTAAACTGCGCCAGGTAAGATCGCGCCGCCTCGACTGTCTCGCCTTCGTTCTCCGAGGAAAACGGGTTGGCGATCAGCAGCTCGTCCGCGTAGAAATCGAACTGTTTGCGGGCCAGCGCGGCGCGGTCGGCGTCGATCTGGCGTCCGGCCGCCCAGCGCTCGTAGAGCAGGGGAGGGAGAAAAGCCCGTGTGCTCTTTTCGTGGTGCGACGTCGTGATGAGATAGGCCTTCAGAGTGTCGTAAGTCGGCTTATACTCGTCGTTCGGCCCGGGTTTGGCGGGCAGTTTGCGGAGCCACTCCAGGAGCGAGGTCTGCGTGGAGCCGAAGAGTAACTGCTGAAAACGGCTGAAGTAGAGACGCCGCGCG
This sequence comes from Bryobacteraceae bacterium, assembly GCA_050014595.1. Lineage (GTDB taxonomy): Bacteria > Acidobacteriota > Terriglobia > Bryobacterales > Bryobacteraceae > PALSA-129. The sequence goes on along the minus strand of JBEKDA010000079.1, from coordinate 31,647 downwards.
GCCGGGTAGAGATCGCTGCCGACATATAGTCCCCACCGCAGGCTCCACGGCGCGCCTTGCCGGTCGTAGAGCGAGAGTAGTTCCACGCTTTCGCGCAGCGTGTCCAGCCGCGTCAGGGAATCGGTGGAGGGCAACTCCTGCGCGGCGCCGCCCGATTCGGATTGCCCGATGCCGCGCGCGGCTTCTTCCACCCGCGATTCCAGCGCGCGGTTGCGGAAGTAAGAGACCGTCATCCCGATCGACCAGATAACGAACAGCCCGGCCGCGGCCGCGGCCAGGATGCGCCGCATCATCTCGGCCCGCACGCTCTGCGCGCTGGCGCCCATGGCGGCGCGATCCCGCAGAATCACGTCGCTGAATAAGTGGCCCAAGAACAACCACTGCGGCGTGCGCCGCGTGCGCACGGAAGACGACGGCGAGGGGACCGGCCCTTCGTCGTTCAGCAGACCTTCGAAGAATCCGGTGGCGCCGCGTTTCAATTTGGCCCCAGGGGACGATGCCACGCGCGCGGCCGGCATCGATTCCTTCACCACTACCGGCCGGACGCCGGAAAAATAGAAGCCGCGCAAAAACGGGTTCACGCGCAACTGGCTGGGGCGCCCCAGGTCCACCAGAAACCGCACCGTGGAGTTGCGGAGCTTGCGGTACTCGCGGGGAAACTCGTAGACCGCCGGCAGCTTCGACGCGTCGTTCTCGCGCGCCAGAAACGGCAGACGCTTGTCGCACAGCGCGTGGAAGAGGCCGTCGAAAGCCGCGGTCAGGCGGCGCGACTCTTCTTCGGCGTAAACCCCCCGGCTCTCCCTGGTGTTGCGAATCGGCAGTGTCACGCCGAGCGTCTGGTGCACTTCCTCTTCGGTCAGATTGCCGACGAAATCGGTGAAAAAACCCAACCGGTCGAGTTTGCTGAACAACACGTAAATCGGCAGCCGGATGCCCAACGCGTGCGAAATCTCGCCGAGCCGCGCCTGCAAATTGCGCGCCGTGGATGCCACCGCTTCGTCCGCGCCCGGCTTCAGGAAGCTCTCGCTGTCCACGCAAACGATCACGCCGCGCGGCGGCTGCGGGCGGAAAAACAGCCGGCGCCGCCGCGGTTGCAGGCGCTTCACCAGCCGCATCCAGCGTCCCGGTTCCCCCAGCAGGCGGCCGCCCGCTTCCACGAATACCGACTTCTGCGCCAGCCAGATGTTGACCGGCCGCGTGGGAACCAGGTTGTTATCTTGATAGACCTGTCCCGCCAGCAGTTCCGGCTCCACGCCCGAGTGTACGAACAGGCTGGTCTTGGCGGCGCCGGTTTCGCCGATCAGAAAATACACCGGCATGCTGCCCAACTTGGCTTCCTTGCCCACCATGGAAGCCGCCAGTCGCACTTCGGCGTCGCGCACGAACGATTCGATCTCGCGCTCTTCGGCGGCTGCCTCCACCTGCCCTTGCTGTGCGGCCGACTCTTTCTGGCGCTGCCGCTTCTGGCGCCACCAGTAGACCAGGCCAAACAGCGAGAAGGCCAGCCCCATGAAGAGCACTCGCACGATCATTTCGGCGGTGCCCGACAGGTGCAGAAGCCCCGTAACAATCCAGGAGATTGCTATGAAGACCACCATGAAGACGGCCGAGAGTAAGTAGAACCCGGAGAATCCCATGGCGGGGTTACGGACGCCCCCTGCTGGAGAGCTGGTTCACAGACGACACGCCGGAGCTCAAAGTGAAGTGATACACCGGATACAGCAGCAGCGCGATTCCGGCGCAGACTCCAGCCACGATAAAGAGACGGCGCATCCACGGGTCCGAGCGCAGCGGCCCGGCTGTTTCGGCCGGCAACGCCCAGTCTGGCGAAAGGTCCACGCCGGATTTACGGATGCGCTTGATCTTGTCTTCGGTCTGGCCCATCAATCCGCGCAAGTCGCCCTTGGAACTGATGCTGTAGCGCCCCAGGTAGCCGAGCAGGAGACAAAGGTAGTAGACCTCCAGCAGATCGGCCACCTCCGGAGAATCGCGCCGGCCCAGGATCACCTGCAGGTTTTCGAAAAACATTTCACCCGCCACGTGACGGCCGAACAGTTCTTCCTGCAGCGGCTTGCGCACCCAGTCGTTAAAGACCGGCTTCCGCAGGTTCAGAATGGATTCGTCCAGAAACGCCACCAGCGCGAACACTCCCGACTTCACGTCTTCGTCGGTGTAGCCTCTCGTCTTGGCGTTCTGGTCCGCTGTCTTGATGGCCTGGATTACCTGGTTGCGGAAGACATCCGCGTTGTTGACTTCCTGGCGGTGCGACCGCAGGCGCACAATGGCCGTGTACAACTCCTGGAAAAAAAGCGCGAGATTGTCGGGCCAGGCGGTCACGGGCGGAGCAGCGGCATCTTCCAGGTTCGGCACAGAAGAAATCCTTTACGACTCTAGTATCACCGACAACTCAATCTCCGGATCGGGTAATTCGCCGGGCACGTAGAGTCCGATCTCCCGGGTTTTGACCAAATGCTCCCAGCAGGGGCCGGACTTGTCAATCGCAAAATACTGAAACTCGATTTTGGGCGATAGCGACGGCGGCGGCACCGGGACGTGCGACAGCTTCAGCCCGTATAAGGCGCGTTCCACCAGTTTCGGAACGAACTCCCGCGAGCAGATTTTCACCAGCCGCGGCGTGCGCTCAATCAGGTCGGCCTCCCCGATCCCGCAGCGGATGCCGAAAATCCAGCGCGAGCGGTTCAGCGTCCGCTCGTCCACGACCCGCCCTTCGTAGAAGTATCGCGCCGCCGCGGCCAAAGAGATCTGCACGCAATTGCTGGGCACAATCAACTCCAGGTGCGCGCGGATATGCCGGTCGAGCGCCTCGAAGCACTCGGCCAGTCGCGCGTGATCGTAGACTGGCAGCGCGCTCGGGTGGGAATCGAAGCTGAACGTGCACAGCGCGCCGGCCAGCCGCGATAATTCCACGAACAGCTCTTCCGGGTGCGCGCGCTTCGAAACGCACAGGTGGCGCAACGGCGCCAGGCTCGAATTCACGCAGTGCAGGAACCAGGCGTTGGCGATTCCCTCGGCCGAGAAGCCCGATACCGTCGTGCTTCCCAGGTCCTTGGGGCGCACCACCGTCCGGCACTTTTCTTCCAGCAGTTCGATGAGCCGCCGCAACATCGTCATCAGGGGCGGCGATGCGCTCACTTGCAGCAGCGGCGGGACGAAACGTTCGTCGAAAACGAACTGCCCCGTGCCTTGCCGCCGCACGCGCGCAATCTGCAGCGTCGCCATGCCTTCGGCGCTTTCCGCGCCCACCAGGAAGCGGATATTCTTGCGTCCCAGTTGAATCATCTTCACGTCGCGGCCGGTGTTTTCGTCCGGCAGGGGTTTCTCTTCGGCGCGATACCGCACCGCTTCGCGCGCGTCTTCTTCGGTAAGCGCGCAGTTGCAGCCGTCCGGCCGCCGCTCGGGCACGGCCAGAAAAACATCCAGGCTGTCCTGCATCGGCGGAAAAATGTCCGTGATGTGACGGGGCGCCGGCAGCTCGTCGAATTCCGGCATGTGAAAGCTCAAACCATCGGGGAACAGACCGCGCGCATGGACCAGCGAAAGGGTTCCGTTCCCGAGCGCTTCGCCATTCAGCTCATAACCGCTGAAACCGCAGGGACGGAACCAGAGACTCGCTATGGAAAACTCGATGGAATCTTCGAAGTAGCGGTTTTGAGCCTGGAAATGGTGGGGGCCCAGGTACATACCCTCCGACCAGACCACCCTGGAGAGACTCTTCATCCTTCTATTCTTCCTCCGGCATCTATGGGCCGTTGACATCCGCGCACAAGGTGTCATCATCATAATACAGCGGTTTCCGATCGCCGCCGCCATGAGTTTCTACAAGAAATACGAATTGCAACGGTTGATCGCGGATGGGGAAGCCAAAACGTTCCGCGCCATCGAGAACTCGACGGGCCGCTTGGTGTACCTCCATCTTTTCAATCCCAGCGGCCAGCGGTTGCTCGCGATCTTGAAGTCCAAGTTGGGGAGCGTTCCCGGAAAACCGGTGCCGCCGCTGCTGGAGATCGGAGAATTCGCCGGCTCTACTTACGCCGTCACGCTGCCCATCGAGCCGTTCTCCGGCTTGCGGGAGTGGGTCGCCTTAAACCTCGACACATCCGACCCGAAGATGGCGGAGACGTCGCCCCTGCTGATTGCGCCGTCGCAAGCCGCGCCCGCGGAAGCGACGCCCGTGCCACCGCTGGTCTCCGAGACCCCCGCGCCGCCCCCGCCGCCTCCGATTCCATCCCCGCCGCCAGTCGCCGAGCCGCCGGGCCTGCTGGCGGACCAGGCCGGAGAGTTCACGCGGATGTTCGTTGCGGTGCCGCCGGCGAAAGACCAGCCGATGCCGCCGGCCGCGCCGCCCCCGCCGTCTCCGATTCCATCGCCGCCGCCAGTCGCCGAGCCGCCGGGCCTGCTGGCGGACCAGGCCGGAGAGTTCACGCGGATGTTCGTTGCGGTGCCGCCGGCGAAAGACCAGTCAGCGCCGCCGGCCGGGCCGCCCCCGCCGCCTCCGATCCCATCGCCGCCAGTCGCCGCGCCGCCAAGCCTGCTCGCAGACCAGCGCGGCGAGTTCACCCGCATCTTCGACCCCGAGCCGCCAAAGACTCCCGCCCCTTCGAGCGCCGCCCCGGCCAGCGAGTTCAGCAAACTCTTTGAGGGCCCGCCCTCCCCGCAATCGGCCGCCCCACCGGCGTCGGCGCAAAGCCAGGGCGGCGAATTCACCAAGCTGTTTCAGGCGCCGCCGGGCTCTGGCGAGCCTCTCAAGCCGCCTTCACCGCCGGCCGCTCCGCCGCCCGTGGCCCGCCGGCCGGGCGCCTCATTCCCGCCGGCCGCCCCGGATTCCCCGTGGCCGGCGTCTTCGGCCAGTGACGCCTCCCTGGAAACCGGCCAGTTCACGCGCTTGTTCGGTTCGCGGCTTTCCGGTGAATCCATCGATATCGAAAAGGAACACGCCAGCGCCGCTCAATCGGCTCCGCCGGACAGCCGGCCGTTCCAGCAGGCCGGCGAATTCACCCGCATGTTCGGCCCCACTTCCACCGCTGCGGCCGATACCGCCGCGCCCGCGCCCATTGCGCCGCCTCCCGCGCTCAACACCGCCACCCGCACGGCTTCCGCGTCTGGTATCTTCGGGACCCCTCAGGACCTGGCCAGGCACGCCGCCGAGGCGCTGGCGGCATCCAAGCCCGCCGACGCCGGACCCGGTGAGTACACGCGTATGTTCGGTCCTCCCGCCAAGCAGGGTGATGAGCAGCAGGCCGCTCAGCAGCCGGCCGCGCCGAAACCGCCGAACCCGGAAATGCAGCCGCCGAAAAAATCCCGCAAGAATCTCATCATCGTCATCGCCGTGGTCGCAGCCGTGTTGATCCTGGCGATCGTCCTGCTGATCGTTCTAGGCCGCAGTTCTCACTAGTTCTCCGTGGGAACCTTGTCCGCACTCTCGATCACCAATACTTCCACCTGCATCTCGCGCTTTTCCAGCTTCAAGCCCAGTTGCTCCAACAGCGCTGTCGCGAGCGTTGGACCCGCGTCCGCCGCCGTCGCACTCAGCTCGGGCGTGTAAGTCAGATCGAAATCGTACAGCCCCGTGAGCCTCGTCATGTCGATGACCGGGCGGCCGGCAGCCTTCGAGAGCAGGTCGGCGAACGCTGCCATCGAGGCAGCCTTTGCCAACACACGGCCGGCGTTGGAGCTCGTCCAGCCGGTGCCGCCCCGGCCGCTCGCCGGCCCCGCTGCCGCCGTCAGCTTCGGCCCGCCCTTGGCCGCCACCAGCGCGTACACCGCCATCTTCCGCATTTCCCGGTGCAGTTTGAGGTGGAAGCGCTCCGCCAGCAGTGTCTGTAACATTTCGGGAACCTGGCCGCGGCTGGCGCCCGCGGGCATGGTGGCGGCGATTTCATACTTCTCCGTGGCCATCCAGGCCGGCCCCGAGATCTGATGATCTTTCACCTGGTAGGCCAGGCGGATCAGGTCCTTCAGGCTGTTGTCGGTCACGGTTACGCGTTGGCCCACGATCCGCAATCCTTGCGCGGCCAGCGCCGCCCGCATTCCGGCGTTGTAACCCTCCGTATAGGCATCTTTGGTAGCGATTGGCGCGGAAGCCGGCTTCACCGACGCTACTTCAAAAGAGAGTGGCGTCCCAGCCGTCTGGCCAAACGCGGCGCCCAACGCCAGGACCACGGAAATGGGCGCAATCAAGCTTCGCATTGCGATGGCAAACAGCCCTCCACCGGCCATTCTGGCACGCTCTGATTGCGGAGTCAAAAGTCCTCAATCCAGCGCGCCGGGCTCTGGGGTTAGGTTCTTCCAGCTTCTCCGAGATGAAATGTTCCAGCCGCTCTGCCTCATCGTGAACTTCGTCCCAGGACCGGATTGAAAGGGGGATGTGACTTCGGGCGCATCGGCCGTTTCACAAGACCGCCGGCGTTGCCAAAATGGCCGGCAAAGAAACTAAAGAGCGATCTGCGAGCCTAAAAGTGGAAAGAGATGGTCGCCGTCACCGCGCGCGGCGATACGTAGTGCGTTCCGCTGAAGGTCGAGAGGAAATTGTACAGCGCCTCCCGGTTCGTCAGGTTGGCCACCGCCAGCCGGGCGCTCCACTTGTACCGTTCGCCATGAAAGAGGTTGTCGTCGCCCACCGCCACGTCGAAGAGATTGCGCGGCGCGATGCGTGGCGGATTGTGGTCGTCGTTTTCCGTCCCGGCCGCCGGAATCTTGAGCAGCGTCGAGCCATATTGCGTTGCCGGGCACAGGCCGCTGGCGCTGATCGGGGTGGTAGGCGTCGCATGCACGCTGCCGCAAAAGAGGCCCGCCTGAAATTGCTGATCGGGAGACAGTTTCGAAACGTCCACGATGGAATCGGTTCCATCCGGCCCATTGTTGCAATTGCCGCCCGCGCACGGCACCTGTCCGGCCACCTGGCCGCTGTCGTAGCGCCAGGTGAAGCCGAACCACGGCCCGTTCTTCCAGGGCTGGTATTGCAAGTGCGTCGTTTGGTTGAACACTTCGTCGTGGTCGATGCGGAACACCGTGCTGCCCGCCGGCGTGGAACCGATCCCGCTCACCTGCGGCGTGAAGAAGCGCGCCGCCACGCTGGAGAAAACCACGAACGCCGAAAGGCCATGCAGGTTCGGCATGGTGGCCCGCACCGCATAGCCGGGGATCTTGGAATGATCCCACTCGATCGGGAACGTGATCGGCGTGCTGCCGAAGATGCTGAAATCGTAGGCCCCGTGCGTGTACTTCCAGATATATTCGCCATCCACCGTCAGGTATTTTCCAAAAGCCTGTTGCAGCCCGGCGTGGAACTCATTGCGCGTCCCCGGTGAAAGCGGCGTTGCACTGCACGCTCCCAGGGTCGACATCAGCGCGTTGACCACCGGGTCGTTGCATCCCAGGCTCGAAAGCACCAGGTTCTCATTGAATGGCGTTTCCATGGTCCGGGCATACGAGAACCGCACCACCGAGTGGGTCGCCTTGATGTTGTACGCCGCGCCCAGGCGCGGCTCCAGTTGCGTGGACGTCGTGATGCCGTTGTAGCCGTCCAGCCGAATTCCCAAGTTGAAGTTCCAGTTTTTCACCGTAATGTTGTCCTGGAAGAACAGCGCCATCTCTTTGATGTCCCCGCTGCCGTTAAAAGTGTACGAGCCGCTCCTGGAACTCGGGCAGCCGTCCGAGCCCGGAAGGCTGCCGGTTCGCGTCAAGTCATAGCATCCCAACAGAGGCACGAATCCCGGATTCGGCGAGAGCGAGCCCGTGCACTGCGCCGGATTCGTCAGCGACGCCAGCGTGTTCGGGCTGCCGTCGGCGTTGAGGCAAACCGCGTTGAGGGTAGGATCGACGATCCCGAAAGTGTCGTGCTCCCCCAGCAGCGTCCGATCGTACGAAAAGCCCACCTTGATGTTGTGAATGCTCTTCACATACGCAAGATCCGCGTGCGCCCCGGCGTTGGTGAGCCGGCGGTCTTGCCCAACCGTCTCGCTCTGCAGATTTGGGGTGAAATCGGCGAACGGGTCGCGGGAAGGGTAATAGTTGAACTGATCCTGCCGCACGAAGGCGCCCAGCGTAAAGAGCGTATGCGCGCCGAACAGATGCGTCCACGTGGGAGCGATATTAAATGTGCGGATTTTGGCGTGCTGGTCCTGCGATCCCACCGGCAGGACGTTGGGACCCAGGCCGTTATTATTCACCACGACTCCCGACCATGCCGTGGCGTCCTGCCCATCGAAGGAATTCGGCGTCTGGAACCAGGACCGCGTGTAGCTCAAATTGAGATTGATGGTGTCGGCCTGGGAAGGCTTGAAGTCGACGCGGTCGAACAGGTTTCCCTCGCTTCCCCGATCGTGCATCACGGTCAATTCCGGACCATCCAGGAAGCGGTCCGTGCCCATCCCGTTGGCGGAGATGAAATTGCCCCACGACTTCCCGCCATACGCCAGGTTGAAGCCCGCGCTTTTGGTGCCGAACGCGCCATAAGACGTGTCTATTTGGCCATGCGGCGTGTTCTCGCCCAGGCCGGACCGCGTGGTCACCACAATCACCACGCTGGTCTTGTCGCCGTATTCGGCCGGCGGCGCGCCCTGGATCACTTCCATCGACTGCACCGAATCCAGCGGAATCTGGTTCGAGAAGATTTTACTCTGCTGGTCGGTAATCTTCTGGCCATCCACCGAAAACGAGTTGGACGCGTGATCGCCAAAGCCGTGGAACAGGCCATTGGAATCCGCGCTGATGCCCGGCGCGGCCATGGTCACCAGCGAACTGAGCGACGAAGATTGACCCTGCAAGGGCAGCTTGTCGAACAGGTCACGATCCATGTCCGTGTGGGCAATCGGGTCGACTTCCAGCAAAGCCTCGGCCTGGGCCGACACCGCCACGCTCTGGGCCGCCGTGCCGATCTGCAGGCTGAGTTTGATTTCCACCGGGATCGGCGAACGCAAATCGACATCCTGCCCGCTCGCCTGGAAACTGGGCGCCTTCCCATTCACGCGATACGGGCTGAACGGAACATTGTCGAACTCGAACTTGCCCTGGCTGTCGGTCATCGTGCTGCGGCTATAGTGCGACACGGGATTCTGGATATCCACCGCCGCGCCCACGATGGCCGCGCCCGACGGATCGAGGACCCAACCGCGAACCGTCCCGGAGGTGCCGCTGCTTGATTGAGCGTGGATCAAACCGGCGAAAGCAACCAAGACCAGAGGTAGGGCAAACCTGGAGCGCCGGGAGCGAGAAACCTTCATAATATGAAGTATCGAGTCGCGAGCGGGGAGCGGCCTATTTCATTCGAACAAGCGGGCGCAATCGTGGCGGGAGCGGGCGGAATTCATCCATGAGCGGACCGATCGGGAGTGTCTACACAAACCCGTGAGCGGCCGGAGTTCATCCATGAGCGGGTCGAGGGGGAGCGTTCCGCCAAAGCCCAACACCGCTGCGCGTACTATAGAGGGAGGGAACCGGATGCAAATCCGCTGGTAGCTGAATTTAGTCCGGCCGTAGACGAATTTCGCCCGATCATGACTTTTCCGTGCGACACCGCCAGCTTTCGCGTTACCTCCTTGATGATGCCTGCTCTGCCGCTCCGCACCCTAATCGTGGATGACGAGCCGGTAGCCCGCGAAGTGCTGCGCGACGAACTGGCGGCTTTCTCCGGCGTCGAGATTGTGGGTGAGGCGGCCAACGGCAACGACGCCCTGCGCGACATCGCCCGTCTTCAGCCCGATCTCGTCTTTCTGGATTTGCAGATGCCCCGCATGGGCGGATTCGACGTCATTCGCAGTCTGCCCTCGGGCGTCCAGCCGGTGATCATCATTGTCACCGCCTACGACCAGTACGCCATTCGCGCCTTTGAAGCCGGCGCTCTGGATTACCTGCTGAAACCGGTCAGCCGGGAACGCCTGGAAAAGGCCCTCGACCGCGCCCGCGCCCTCCGCGCCCGTCCGCGCGATACCGCCGAATCCCTGGCTCGCCTCAGCGAAGTGCCCGAGCCGCCGCCCACCGCCCGCGGCCGCAAGGTAGTGGGCCGCGCCGGCCAGGAGTACTTCCTGCTCGACCTGGATGACGTGCTGGCCTTTCAGGCCGAGCGCGAAATCGTCTGGATCATCACCGCCCGCCAACGCTACATGGCCACTCAAACGCTCCGCGCCATCGACCAGCGCCTGCGCGGTTCGGTTTTTCACAGGGTCCACCGCAGCGCGCTCGTCAACGTCAACCATGTCCGCAAAATGACGCCGCTCAGCAGCCAGCGCTGGCTCCTGACGCTTTCGAACGCCCAGGAGTTTATCGTCAGCAAGCGCCTGGCCCGCAACGTCCGGCAAATGCTCCAGTGGTGAAGTGCGAAGCTCCGGTCGTGAGGTAGGGGCGGGGCGCAGATCACGGACGCCATCCTGACGGAGCAGTTGAGCCTCGGGCTGAGCGACACGTCGTCAGCGATTCAAGCACGTCCCACGCCCTACAACCAACCCGGTCAGGCCTCCACGGCCATTCCGCTCGTGCTACTATCCCGCCCGCTTAGCCGTCGCTTGAATCCGCCTGCAAGAAACATTCGAGGACCAGCGTGAGTGCCTGTATATTTAAGGACATAAGGGGCTTAGAATCCTCAACTACCGCTGCGGCGCGCCGCCGTCCGCTCAGTGAGGCACAAGAAATGAAACGAGTGTTGTTGGCGTTGCTGTTTTTCACATCTGGCCTGACGTACGGCCAGTCTCTCGGTACCGCCGGTACCATTCGCGGCAAGGTGACCGATCCAAGCGGCGCCGTCATCGCCGACGCAACGGTGAGCCTGTCCAACGATCTGACCTTGTACCGTCAGGAGGTCAAAACCTCGGCTGCCGGCGAGTTTCAGTTCGCAAACATCCCGCCGAACGTTTACCACCTCGATATCAACGCCCTGGGCTTTGAGCATCATCATCGGGATTTGGCGATTCGAAGCGCGGTGCCGGTGAATCTCGAGGTCAGCCTGCCGCTGGCGGCGCAGCGCCAGGCAGTCACGGTGTCTTCGGAAGCGGCGCTGATCGAGGTCTCGCCCTCCGCGCACGCCGACGCCGATCGCGCGCAGTTTTCCAAGCTGGCGACGAGTTCGATCTCGACCGGGCTCAGCGACATCATCACGCTTGCCACTCCCGCCGTGGTGGCGGACTCGGACGGCTTTTTTCATTCGCTCGGCGACCACGCCCAGATGGCTCTTTCGGTCGATAACCAACCCATTACCGATCAGCAGGGAAGCCTCTTTTCCACGCAGATTCCCGCGAATGCGATTGAATCCATCGAAGCGGTCTATGGAGGCACGCCAGCCGAGTACGGCGACAAGACTTCGCTGGTGGTGACCGCCGTAACGCGCTCCGGCCTCGGCCAGAAGACGAACGGTGGTTTTTCCTCCGGGTATGGCTCTTTCGGAACCTTCGAAGAGGCGGGCGACGTCGGTTTTGGCGGGGCAAAATGGGGCCAGTTCTTTGCTGTGAACGGGTCCCGCTCGGGCCGTTTCCTGGATACCCCCGAATATCTTCCCTTCCATGACGTCGGCAACAACATGAACGTGTTCTCACGGTCGGACTATCAACCAAGTAACGCGAATATGCTCCATCTGGACGTACTGGCCGCCCGCACCTGGTTTCAGGTTCCCAATCAATACGACCAGGTGGCTTCCGGGCAGGATCAGAAGCAGATGGTGCGTTCTTTCAGTATTGGGCCCGGTTGGATCCATGTATTCAATCCCGCTACCACGCTGGCGTCGAATGTGTTCGTGCGGCGGGATTTGATCGACTACTACCCGAGCCGCGATGCCTTTGCCGACCAGCCGGCCACGCTCAGCCAGATCAGGAGCTTGACGAACCTCGGCATAAAAACAGACCTTAACTATCTGCACGGCCGCCACAATGCCAAGTTCGGGGTGCAGATCCAGGACACCATCCTGACGGAGAAATTCACCCTCGGGCTGACCGATCCGACCTTCAACCCCGTCTGCCTCGACGACAATGGCGATGCCGTGCTGAATCCGTCATTGGTCAATCCGACCCAGTGCGCGAAAGCGGGATTTCAGGCCAATCCCGATCTCTCGCCCGGGCTCGTCCCCTACGACCTCACCCGGGGCGGCTCCCTGTTCCGGTACTACGGTCATGCCAACATCCGGGAGCAGGCGTTCTATGGACAGGACAGCATCAACTTCGGCCACTTGACACTCAATCTCGGGTTCCGGTGGGACCGGTACGACGGCATCGCCAAAGGCACCCAACCGCAGCCCCGGGCGGGTTTGTCCTACCTGATCGCGCCGACCAAGACGGTGTTGCGGATAGGCTATTCGCACTCCTACGAGACTCCGCTCAATGAAAATCTGGTGCTCTCCAGCGCCACCGGCGCGGGTTTCGGTTCGCATTTCGTGTTTGAAGGCGACTATTTCTGGAAGTACACGCGTAACGCGTTTGACCTGGACACTCTCTTCACCACCGCGATCTTCTTCCCGATCGAATGGGCCCATTCCAAGATGGATGGCTTCTCGTCCAAGCTGCTGCTTCGGCAATACAAAGGACTGAGCGCCTATACGCAACTGGGGCACACGCGGGCGCGTGTCTTCGGCCCGGAGAACGGTGGACTGATCTTCCCCGACACAGAGCTTCCCAAAGACTATGTCGTGCGAATCGATCACGATCAGGGGCTCCAGAGCACGTCGAATGTACAATATCAGCCGCGGAAGAACGGCCCATGGGTGTCGTTCACGTGGCGCTACGACAGCGGCATCGTGGCCAGCGCCGTTCCGGACCTGGCCGCCGCTCTCGGACTGACCGCTGACCAGCAGGCCCAGATCGGCTTCTATTGCGGCAGCCAGGTGGCTACTATCTACACTCCGATCACCACCTGCAATGTCGCTTATCCGAATTGGGGAGCTAAATTGGTGAAGATCCCAGCGCCCGGCACCGAAAACGACGACTTGAATCCGGCGCGCGTCCGCTCCCGAAATCTCTTTAACATGGCGGTCGGAACCGACAATCTGTTTCACACCGAACGGGTACGCTGGACATTGCGGCTCGAAGCGTTCAACATCACCAATAAACTGGCGGTGTACAACTTTCTCTCGACCTGCTCCGGCACACACTTCGTTGAGCCCCGGTCATACCGGGCGACGCTGGGCATCGCGTTTTAAGGAAGTCCGTTCGTTGGCGAATCGTTGCTCCTCAGGCAGCCGGTGTCGGTTGTGGATCGCCAATCGCGAACAAAGGTTCGGATTGGAAGTTCGGGCTACAAGATGAAAACGCTGTTTTTCTGCCTTTTGTCGGCGGCCCTGCCGGCATTCGGCGGACACCAGGTAACGTTCAGGAGTTGCTGTCCTCTAAGTTCCAGTTCGAAGCGCGCGAGTCTCTTGCGCTGAAAGCCAGCAAGGCCCACCTGGCGCTCGAACGGGCGGCATTCAGAAGGTAACTCCTGGCCGATCGCGTTAGTTAGGTCTCAGGCAAAAGGAGAACTGCCATGACGGAAACCTGTACTATCCATGAAGCGCACGCCCATATCCACGGCCCCAATTGTGGCCACACGGCCGTCAAGCACGACGGCCACACCGATTATCTCCATGACGGCCATTTGCACCATGTTCACGGAAACCACGTTGATGAACACAAGGTGGAGGCAGGCAGAGGCCACGAGGATCGATGCACACCGGGCCACCACTGCGGAGCGCACCAGGCCGATCACGTCCATGGGCCCGACTGCGGACATCAAGCCGTGCCGCACGGAGATCACGTGGACTACCTGGTGAAGGGGCACTTGCACCATCCACACGGAACGCATTGTGACGATCACGGCATCCTGGAAGCCGTTGTATAGTCACCGCCACCGCAGCCGTTGGTCCTGATCGCCGTACATGGCGAAGGGCGGCGGCGTGCCGACCAGCCGCCGGAAACGAAGATTATCGAACAGCCGGCGCCGAAAAGGAAGATCCTGCACCAAGGACGGCCGGAGGCGCGTTTCATTCCGCAGTTCTGGCATCAGATTCGAGGAAGCAATATACAGGAAATTTGCGGTCGCGAAGGGAAGCAGTATCGTTGTGATCCCCGTTGATCGCGCACCGGCCAGCAAGACGAGAAGCGCTCCAACGGCGGCCGTGGAATCTGTCAGGAGGCTCGGGACAACCGCCCGAACTACTGGAACGCCCTTGTGGATCAGAATGCTCACAGTGACCAAGCGCCTGGCCCGCAATGTCCAGCAAATGTTCCAGTGGTGAACCGCCCGATCGCCGCGCAGACTCCTGCCGGTGTGACATAATCGAACGAATGCTTGCCCGGCGTCTAGCCCGCTTTGTGGTTCTAGCCATTATGCTGAATGCCGGGCTGGACTTTTGTCTGTGCGACTTGCTCGACGGTGCGTTTCCCGCCGGTCCGGCGAAGGCGTTGCTTCTGCAGAAAGACGCCGGCTCCCCTGAGCATTCGCCGTGTTGCTGTAGTCACGCCGGCGCTTGTCTCTGTTGCAGTTTGGCCCTTAAGCCGGCGGTTCCCGTCATCGGCCTGGATCCCGGCATCCCCGACGCTGCGTTCCGCGCGGCTACGGCCATGCCCACGACCGCCCCCACCAGCATCGAGCACCCTCCCCGAGTCTGAACTGCGCTCTCTGTTGACTGTTGACACGAGTTCGAAATCGAGGAGTTCCTTCATGCCAACGAAATCCGCAGCTAAGGGACCGCTGTGTCTCTTGTTGCCGAAACTCCTGGCGTTTGCAGCCGGGCTGCTGTTGGCACATTCCGCACGCGCCCAGGACCCATTTGAAATCCACGTCTATGAATACGAGCCGCTCACCCGAGGCGAGTACAGCCTGGAAGCCCACTTAAACTGCGGGGCCCAGGGAACGGCTTCGCGCGATGGAACGTTGCTGCCCACCGACCATCAGACGCACCTCACACTGGAGCCAACCTTTGGGGTCTCCCCCGACTTTGCCGTGGGCTTCATGTTCCTGAATGCCTGGGAGCCCGGCTACAGCCCCCAATTCGCCGGCTGGCGCGTGCTGCCGCACTTATACCTGCCGGAATCCTGGGATCTGCCGGTGCGGATCGGCTTTGTCTCCGAATTTTCCTTCCAGAACACGCGCTATGAGGAGAACTCGCGACGGGTCGAACTGCGGCCGATTCTAGACCGCGAGTTTACCAGTTGGCAGCTCGTCTTCAATCCGGTCTTCGAGCGCGCCTTGCATGGGCCCGGCACGGAGCACGGCTGGAACTTCGAGCCGGCCCTGCTGGTCCGCTGGAAGCGCAAGGGCTTTTCGCCATCGCTCGAATACTACGGCGAGGTGGAAAGCATCGATGTCCGCCCCCGCGCACAGCCGGAAGTACACCAGTTGTTCGCGGGCGGCGACTGGAAGGTGACGCGGATCTTCAAGATCAACATGGGCGCGGGCTTCGACCTCACCGGCCGCGGTCCCGGCCTGGTGCTGAAGAGCCGATTCGAGTGGGATTGGACCCATCCCGGCCCTTGAGGGCGGTTGCTGGCGGGCAAAGGCCGGCAGCCGTAGGAGTTGTGTGGTATAGCGCCGGACTCCAAGGGTTGACGCGCGCTGGGCCGCGAATCCCGCCCGGCGGGCGAGAGGACCGCACATCATGCGATCGGAGGCAGCACCCGCCGGAGTTCGCGTCCCGCCTCTCTAAAAGTGGAATCCGATGGTCACTGTTACCGCCCGCGGCGTCACGTAGTGCGTACCGCTGAAGGTGGAAAGGAAATTGTACAGCGCCGTCCGGTTGGTCACGTTCACCACCGCCAGGCGCAGGCTGACCTTCTTCCGCTCGCCCTTGAAGAGATTGTCGTCGCCCACGGCGACATCGAACAGGTTGCGCGGAGCGACGCGCGGCGGGTTGTGGTCGTCGTTTTCCGTGCCGGCCGCGGGTATCTTAAGCAAGGTCGACCCATACTGCGATGCCGGGCACAATCCCGTCGGGCTGATGGGAGTGGTAGGCGTGGCGTGCACGCTGCCGCAGAACAGACCGGCCTGGGCCTGCTGATCGAAAGACAGGTTCGAAACGTCCACCATCGTATCCGTCCCATTCGGCCCGTTGTTGCAGTTGCCTCCCGCGCACGGCACCGGTCCGGCCACCAGGCCGCTATCGTACCGCCAGTTGAAGCCAAACCATGGCCCTTTCTTCCAAGGCTGGTATTGCAGGTGAGTGGTCTGGTTGAAAACTTCGTCGTGATCGATACGGAATACCGTGTTGCCACCCGGTGTCGAGCCAATCCCGGCCACCTGCGGCGTAAAGAACCGCGCCGCTACGCTCGACATCACCACGAAAGCCGAAAAACCGTGATAGTTCGGCACGCTGGCGCGAATCGCAAACCCCGGGATCTTCGAATTGTTCCACTCGATCGGAAACGTGAGCGGCGTGCTGCCGAACACGCTGAAGTCATACGCCCGGTGGGTGTACTTCCACATGTATTCCGCGTCCACCACCAGGTACCGTCCAAAGGCCTGCTGCAGGCCCGCGTGGAACTCGTTGCGCCGTCCCGGAACCAGCGGCACCGCATTGCAGGCCCCCACAGTCGACATGATCGCGCTCACCACCGGGTCGTTGCATCCCAGGCTCGAAAGAACCAGGTTCTCGTTGAACGGGGTTTCCATCGCACGGGCATAGGAAGCCCGTATCACAGTGTTGGTGGACTTGATGTTGTATGCGACGCCGAGGCGCGGCTCCAGCATGTTTGACTGCGAGATGCCATTGTAGGTATCCAGCCGCAGGCCCACATTGAAATTCCAGTTCTTCACCGTAATGCTGTCCTGGTAGAAGAGCGCCGTTTCCCGGATGTCCCCCGTGCCGTTAAAGGTGTAAAGGCCACTGTGCGACGCCGGGCAACCGTCGGAGCCGGGCAAGGTTGCGGTTCTGGTGAGGTCGTAGCAGCCGAGCAGCGGATTGAATCCTGGATTCGGTGAAAGCAGCCCGGAGCATTGCGCCGGATCCGTGATCAAGGCGCTGGTGTAGGGGCTCCCGTCGGGATTCAGGCAAACCGCGTTGAGCGTGGGATTGACGATCCCGAAGGTGTCGTTCTCGGTCAGGAAAGTGCGGTCGTACTGGATTCCCATCTTCATGTTGTGAATGCCGCTCACGTACGACAGATCCACGTGCCCTCCGGCGTTGGTGAGCGAACGGTTCTGGCCCACGGTTTCGTCCTGCAGATTCGGCGTCAGATCGGAAAAGGGGTTCGCACTGGGGTAGTAATTGTATTGATCCTGACGCACGAAGCCGCCCACCGTCAACACCGTGTGGGTATTGATCAAGTGCGTCCAGGTCCCCGATAGATTATACGTCCGGATCTTGGAACGCTGATCCGTGGGGCCCACCACCTGGCCATTCGGGCCGAGGCCGTTGTTGTCCACCACCTGTCCCGCCCAGGCCGTGGCGTTTTGCCCGTCGAACGAATTGGGCGTCTGGAACCAGGACCGCGTAAACCCCAGATTCAAACTGATGGTATCCGACTCGGAAGGCTTGAAGTCGATCCGGTCGAACGCGTTCTGCTGGTTGCCATGGTCGTGCATGACGGTGAATTCCGGTCCGTCCAGAAACCGGCTGGTATCCATTCCGTTTACGGAAATAAAATTCCCGAGTGACTTTCCGCCGGTCGCCAGGTTGAACCCGCCGCCGGCCGAGGCAAAACTGCCAAACGTGCCCGTCAATTCCCCGTGCGGCTGCGTCTGGCCCAAACCCGAGCGCGTGGTCACCACAATCACCACGCTGGTCTTGTCGCCGTATTCGGCCGGAGGCGCGCCTTGGATCACCTCCATCGACTGCACCGAGTCCATGGGAATCTGGTTCGAGAAAACCTTGCTCTGCTGGTCCGTGATTTTCTGGCCGTCCACCGAAAACGAATTCTCCGCGTGATCGCCCATGCCGTGAAACAGACCGTTTGAATCCGCCGCGATTCCCGGCACCGACAGTGTCACCAGCGAACTCAGCGACGAGGATTGACTCTCCAGCGGCAGTGTATCGAACAGTCCGCGATCCACGTCCGTGTGCGACACAGGCTCGACTTCAATCAAATCTTTCGCGTCGGCCCTGACTTCCACGGTTGTGGTGGACGTGCCGATCACCATGCTTAACTTGACGTCCACGGGAATCGGGGTTCGCACGTCCACGTCTTGCTCGGACGGCCGGAACTTTGGGGAGACGGCCGTGACGTGATAGTTGTTGTACGGGATGTTGTCGAACTGAAATTTTCCCTGGCTGTCGCTCACGGCCGTCCGGACGTAGTGCGACACCGGATTCTGAATCTGCACCGCGGCGCCCACGATCACTGCTCCGGATTGATCCAGAACCGAACCTCGCACGGTTCCGGAGCTACCGCCGGATTGCCCATAGCCCAACGCACCGATACCCAGCATAAGTGACACACAGAAAGCGAGAGTCTTCTTCATGGCATCCAGTATCGGGAGGCAGGCGCCCGAAGGCTAAGCCATTTCTCACAAGCGGGCTGAAATCCGCCTGGAGCAGGCTGAAAAGCAGCACGCGCGGCCTTGTCGGCCGCCTATCGCCCTGCCGTCCGGTGCGCCGGCTTACCGTTCCGAATGCCGCCCGTTCCGACCGCTCGCTTCCGGCTCACGCCCGCCCGTGAGTTTTTTCGTGCGGTCCTGCGACGATTGCCCGATAATCGCGGTCACCATGGCTATTGCTGCAAAATCCATCATAGGGGCCCCGCACTCAGCCCCCTCAGCCTCCACGGAGAGTCAGGCTTCGGCCGAGCACCACCCAGTCGAAGTAGCGGATCTGGTCCGTTTCGCGCTGGTCGGCGGCGCCGCCGCTGCCAGTTGGACCGGCGTCTCGCCTCGTTTCGACGGCCTCGAGCCGCTGTCTTTCGCCGCTGCCCTGGCCGGAGGCTACCCCGTCTTCCGCGAAGCCGTGGACAATATGGCAGCCCGTCGCATGACCATGGAGCTCTCCATGACCCTCGCCCTCGCCGCGGCCCTGGCCATCCAAGAGTTTTCCACCGCGCTTTTCATCCTCTTCTTCGTCCTCGGCGCGGAAATGCTCGAACACCTCACTGTCAGCCGTGGCCGCCGGGCCATCCAGAACCTGCTCGACCTGCTTCCCAAAACCGCATGGCGCCGGCGCGGCTACGGCGTGGAAGAGGTGTCCACCTCCCAGCTCTGCCCCGGCGACATAGTCGTCATCCGGCCCGCTGCCGAAATCCCCGTCGACGGCGTGGTCGTGTCCGGCCGCTCCATGGTCGATCAGTCCAGCATCACGGGAGAATCCATCCTGGTCGATAAACTGCCGGGCGCCACCGTGTTTGCCGGCACAAACAATCATGCCGGCACGCTCGATGTCCGCACCGAGCGGCTCGGCCTGGACACCGTCTTCGGCCGCGTCATAGACGCCGTTGAGAAGGCCGAAAAGTCGCGCGCCCCCGTCCAAAAGCTGGCCGACCGCCTCTCCGCCTGGCTGGTCTACTTTGCGCTGGCCGCCGCGGTTCTCACCCTTGCCATCACCCACAACATCCGCTCCGCCATTGCCGTCATCATCGTGGCCGGCGCATGTGGCATCGCCGCGGGAACGCCGCTCGCCCTCCTGGGCGCCATCGGCCGGGCCGCCCGTTCCGGCGCCATCGTCAAAGGAGGCCGCTACATGGAGGCCTTGGGCACGGTCGATACGGTGGTACTCGACAAGACCGGCACGCTCACCTTTGGCGAACCCTACGTCGTGCAGGTCAATCCCTGTCCCGGGGTGGATTACCAGCGCGTGGTCGAACTGGCCGCGATTGCCGAGCGCCCTTCGGAACATCCGCTGGCCAAGGCCGTCCTCAAGAAGGCCGCCCAACTCGACCTGCCACTGCGCGAACCCGAGACTTTCGAATACCTTCCCGGCCAGGGCGTCCGTTGCACCTGGAACGGCGGTGAACTTCTGGTCGGCAACGCTGGGCTGCTGCGGTCCATCGAATCGCTGGACGCGCAACTGCGGACCTTGCCCGCCGTTCCCGGCAGCGTCCTGGTGGCTTATCGCGGCCTTCTCGTCGGCTCTCTTCTCATCGAAGACATGCTCCGTCCCGAGGCGGTGGAGGCTGTCTCTGTGCTCCGCAGCATGGGCCTGGACGTGCTCCTCCTCACTGGCGACGGCCGCGCCGTCGCTGAAAAGGCAGCCCGCCAGTTGGCGGTCCCCAATTTCGAGGCCGAGATGCTCCCCGAACATAAATTGGCGCGGGTGCAACAGCTCATCAGTGCCGGTAAACGGGTAGCCATGGTCGGCGACGGAATCAACGACGCCCCCGCGCTCGCCGAGGCAACCGTCGGCATCGCCATGGGCTCCGGAACCGACCTGGCCCGCCAGACCGCCAGCGTTCTCCTTCTCGGCAATGACCTCCTGGATTGCGCCGGCCTGCTGCAAATCGCCCGCCGCTGCCGCCGCATCATCCTGTTCAACTTTGCCGGCACCCTCGCCGTCGACGCTCTGGGTGTCGCGCTCGCTGCCGTCGGCGTCCTCAGCCCATTGCTCGCGGCCATCATACACGTCACTTCGGAGATGACTTTTATTCTGAACTCCGCCCGCCTGGTTCCCCGAGCTTCTCTGCGTCTGCCATAAGGCAAGGTGGTGAAGCTACTGTTTTTTCGCCGCTTCCACCGCCTGCCGCGCGATCGCGAGGCTATCCGTACAGGAAGTGTGCCGGTTGCGGCAACTGGCAATGGTCCGCAGGCAATCGCAGGGACAATGCTGCTTATTGAGCCGCTTCAGCAGCGCCTCTTTTTCCGCCGGCTGGAGGCCGCTCAGATCCACGCCCGGCAGTTCCGTATAGTATTGGTCGGCCTCCGCGGGCTCGGCATTGTGCCACACGGTCGATTGCAGAATCAGGCAACTGGCCCCCAGAACCAGCGCCAGGCTCAGCGTCACCCGGATAGCCGCGGCGCGGCTGATCCGCGGCAGCCGACTCTTCCTCCGCATAACCCGCCCAGTATGCGCGCTGCCCCCCACCGCCCCAATCCTTTTCTCACCATCGGCCGCCATCCACCCACGAGCGGGCGCTTCGCCGCGGTGTGTGGGCAAACGGCCCGCCTTGGCGCGACAATGGTCTCCAGACGCGCCGCCGCGCTTTGACCATGCTCGGACTCAACCAGCCGCAGCTCATCAACATTCTGGGCCACGCCGCCGGTGCGTTGATCTTCGCGATTTTTCTCTTTCTGCTGTTCAGCGGGCGTGGCTGGTCCGGTCTGCGCGGCCGCTATCTTTCCGGCCTGGCCGCGGTCCTCTCGCTGGTCTGGAACCTGGGTTCTCTCGTCGTCCTGGTCTGTCCCAAACTTCCGCCTCTGGCCCTCAACCTGGTCGTCGCCGTCAGCTTCTCCGTGCTCAGCCTGCTGCCGGCGGTGCTGCTGCACGTCTCGGTGAAAGACACACGCCCGGTCCTGGTGGCTTTTGGCTATGCGCTCAGCACCGTCGCCGTGGGCATGCACTTCTGGGAGATTCGCGGCAATGGCCCGACGCTCCACCAGGACGCGCTGCTGATCATCACCGTCGGTTTCCTGCTGCTCACGGCGGTGGCGGTGGCCGATACCGCGTTTTCTCGTGGCGGCCACCGGCGGCCGGGCGGCGCGCGCATTGCCGCTTCCATGTGCCTGGCGCTGTTCGCGACTTCTTTCGTTCATTTCGGGTCGGGTCATGCGGGGCTGGCCTGGTCGAGCGAACTCATTGTCCACCACGCCGGCATTCCCCTGGCCTTGTTTGTGCTCTTGCAGGATTACCGATTCGTCCTGCTGGACGCCTTCGTGCGTTTTCTGGCCAACGCGCTGCTGGCCGGCGTGCTCACCTGGCTGGTGATTGAGGCCGCCTTCCGCCTGGTGCTGGTAGAACGGGTCTCTCCCGCGCCGCTCCCCGAAGCCCTGCTGCTCATCAGCGTCTGCCTCTTCCTGATCTTCTTTGCCTGGCTGCGCAATCGCGTCCAGGCCTGGCTCACCCACGCCGTGTTTCGCCAGGACACCGTCTCGCACCTCGCCGCGCGCCTCAAAGATGCACCGGCTTTCTCGAGCGAGGAACAATACCTCGATTGGGCCGTTTGCACCATGGCGGCCGCCGTCAAGACCAAGGACTTCGCCGCCATCGGCCAGTCCGAAGCCGACCCTGCCCTCGCTTTGCATGCCCCCGCGATCGCCGCCAGCCTGCCCGCGGTGAGTTCCGCCGCTCAACGGAATTGGGCCGAAGCCGTCGTCCCGGTGCGATTGGGCCAGGGCAATGCGAAGCTCATCCTTCTGGGCCGCCGCCAGGGCGGGCAGCGCTACCTGGGTGAGGATCTCGACGCCCTGGCCATCGCCGCCGCCGAAATCTCCGAACAGGTCGAGAGCTTGCGCCGCCAGGAAATGAATCGCCTGGTTAGCCAGGCCGAGCTGCGCGCCCTGCAATCGCAGATGAATCCCCACTTCCTGTTCAACGCGCTGAACACGCTCTATGGCACCATCCCCCGCGAATCCACGGCCGCCCGCCGCATGGTCCTGAACCTGGCGGATATCTTCCGTTACTTCCTCCAGTCCGACAAAACGTTTGTCCCGCTTGCCGAGGAGATGCAGATTGTGCGCGCTTACCTCGAAGTCGAACAGAGCCGCCTCGGCGACCGCCTTTCGGTCGAAATTCACGTCGAGGATGCCGCCCTGTCGGTCGTCATCCCGGTACTCTCGATTCAACCTCTGGTTGAGAATGCCATCAAGCACGGCGTGGCCCAACGGACCGACCCCGGCTATATCCGCATCCGCGCCGCGCTCCAGCATGGCGATCTGCGCGTCACCGTGGAAAACAGCGCGGCGCCCGCGGCGCCCGGCCGTGTCAACGATACACCCGGCGCCGGTGTCGGCCTGCAAAATGTCCGCCGCCGCCTGGAAATCTGTTACGGCTCCGCGTCCGGCTTGCAGTTATCCTTCACCCCCCAAACCACTACCGCCGAGCTTTCGATCCCCGCCCCGGCGGGCGCGCCGGTGCGATAGGCTGTTATGACCCCTGTTAAAATGACTTCATGGCGGATCAAGGTACCGGCGCCAAGCCGGCCGAGTCCTTCGAAACTTCCCTCGACGAGCTCGAAAAAGTCGTCAAGGAGCTTGAAGGCGGCGACCTTTCGCTGGAGCGCTCCATCCAGCTCTTTGAGCGCGGCGTAAGCCTTAGCGACGCTTGCCGCAAGCAACTCGAAGAGGCCGAAACGCGCGTCGAAATGCTGATCCGCAAAGAGGGCAAGATCGCCGCCGAGCCGTTCAGCCCCGAAAAATCCGAGAACGCATGAACCTGCGCGAATACCTCGCCCAGCAACAGAAACTGGTGGATGGCGAACTCGACCGGCTGGTCCCGGCGGAGACCACGCCGCCCGCAACCATCCACCGCGCCATGCGCTACAGCCTCTTCGCCGGCGGCAAGCGCATCCGTCCCATCCTATGTATGGAAGCCGCGCGCACCGTTTCGCCCGCCGTCGATGGAGTGGCCGCCTGCGCCTGTTCGCTCGAGCTCATCCACACCTACTCGCTCATCCACGACGACCTGCCGGCGCTTGACAACGACGACTACCGCCGCGGCAAGCTGACCAACCACAAAGTCTTCGGCGACGCCATGGCCATCCTCGCCGGCGACGCCCTGCTCACCATCGCTTTCCAGGTGCTCGCCCAGTTGCCCATCTCCGACGACCGCAAGACCCGCCTCATGGCCGAGCTCTCCACCGCTTCCGGCACCGTCGGCGGCATGATCGGCGGACAGGTGGCCGATCTCGAAGGCGAAGGCCAGCCTCCCGACGCCCAACTGCTCGAAACCATCCACCGCGCCAAGACCGGCGCCCTGCTGCGCGCCAGCCTGCGCATGGGGGCCATTTACGCTTGCGCCTCCGATGCGCAATACGCCGCGCTTTCCCGCTACGGCGAGCACATCGGCCTGGCTTTCCAAATTGTGGACGACATTCTCGACGTCGAAGAATCTTCCCAGGCCCTCGGCAAGACCGCCGGCAAGGACGCCGCGCAGCACAAGATCACTTTCCCCGCTGTCTACGGTCTGGAAGTCTCCCGCCACATGGCCGAAGAGGAATGCGCCAGAGCGCACCGGGTGCTCGATCTCTTCGGCGACCGCGCGACGCGCCTGCACGAGCTGGCCGACCTGATCGTGCAGCGCAAGTCATGAGCCGACTTGTGCAAGTGCACACGTTTGACGAAAGAGCTGGAGGCACCCTACACTGAAAGCAAAGCTGAGCCCATGAAGACATACAGCTTTAGAGTTGTGGTGGAACCGGACGAAGATGCCCAGGGCAACCCCGCCTGGCACGCATACTGCCCGGCGTTGGAGCGGCAGGGTGCGGCTACCTCGGGCAGAACCGAAGCGGAGGCGCTCAGAAACATCAGCGAAGTGGTCCAGTTAGTGGTGGGCAGTATGATGGAGCACGGGGAATTTCTGCCCGATAAATCCACTGATGACGTTGAGGTGATCGTGGACGATCCGCGGATCACGGTCACTGTCTGATTTATGGACTATGCGCAACTGCGCAATCTGAGTGCCCGTGAGATCATCTCGGCTTTGATTCGCGACGGATTCGCATTCGATCGTGGGGCAGGCTCCCACCAGGTCTACTATCATCCGGACGGCCGCAGGGTTACCGTCACTTTTCATGCCCCGAGCGACACCTTCACACGCAAAACACTGAAGAGTATGCTTGAAGTGCAAGCATGCTGGACGGAAGAAGATCTGAAGCGCCTCAAGCTCAGGCGGTAATGTCGGTTGGCGCATGAAGCTCCGCCTCGACCGTCTGCTGGTCTCGCGCGGCCTCGCTGAATCCCGCGAAAAGGCCCAGGCCCTCATCATGGCCGGTGAAGTCCTGGTGGCCGGCCAGAAAGCCTCCAAGCCCGGCCAGCCCGTCGCCGAAGATGCCGCCGTCGAAGTCCTCGCCCGCCCGCCCTTCGTCAGCCGTGGCGGCCTCAAGCTCGCCGCCGCGCTCGCACACTTCGCCATCGACGTCGCCGGCAAGACTTGTCTCGACATCGGCGCCTCCACCGGCGGCTTCACCGACGCCCTGCTCCAAGCCGGCGCCGCTCGCATCCACGCCGTCGACGTCGGCGCCGGCCAGCTCGCCTGGCAGCTCCGCACCGATCCCCGCGTCGCGCTCCACGAAGGCATCAACGCCCGCCATCTCCAGTTCGACGACATCGGCGAGCCGGTCGACTTCCTGTGCTGCGACGTCAGCTTCATTTCCGTCACCCTCATCCTTCCCGCCGCCGTCCCTCTCTTACGCCCCAGCGGGCAAATGGTTATACTGATCAAACCGCAGTTCGAGGTCGGCAAGGGCCAGGTCGGCAAGGGCGGCATCGTTCGGGAGCCGCAACTCCACCAGGCCGCCTGTGAACGCGTCACCCAAGCCGTGCGGGAATTCGGATTCCAAACCGCTATCATGGCCAGCCCCATCCTCGGCGCCGAAGGGAACCAGGAGTTTCTCCTCTATGCCCATCATTAAGACCGTGGGAGTCATCTCCAAGCCCAACGCCCCAGCCGCCGTCGAGCTGGTGCCCAAGCTGCTCGAATGGCTGCGGGAGCGCGGCATCGCCGCCCGCATCGATCGGGAAACCGCCGTCTACGCCCGCACCCCCGGCATGCCGCGCCAGGAAGTCCCCGAAGGCTGCGACCTGGTCATCGTGCTCGGCGGCGACGGCACCCTGCTCTCCGCCGCCCGCGCCATCGGCCGCCGCGAAACCCCCCTCTTCCCCGTCAACCTCGGCGGCCTGGGTTTCCTCACCGCCATCACCATCGACGAACTCTTTCCCGAATTGGAACGCGCCTTCCGCGGCGAGCATCGCGTCGCCAAACGCCGCCTCTTGAACACCGAAGTCCACCGCGGCAACCAGGTGGTCTCTTCGTATGACGCCCTGAATGACGCCGTGCTCAGCAAGTTCGACATCGCCCGCATGATCGATCTCGACGTCTACGTCGACTCGCAATTCATGTGCACCTACAAAGCCGACGGCCTCATTATCTCCACGCCCACCGGCTCCACGGCCTATTCGCTCTCCGCCGGCGGCCCCATCATTTTCCCTTCCGTCCCCACCATCTGCCTCACCCCCATCTGTCCCCACATGCTCACCAACCGGCCCGTGCTGGTGGCCGAAACCAGCATCATTCGCGTCACCTCCCGCGGCCCCGATAACAGCGTCTTCCTCACCATCGACGGCCAGGTCGGTGCGCCCATCTGCCAGGACGATACCCTGGTCTGCCACAGCACCCAATACACTCTGCACCTCATCCGTCCGCCACGCCAGATGTTCTTCGACGTGCTGCGCCAGAAGCTCAAATGGGGAGAAAGATGAAACGCCCTTCGCTCACTGCCTGGATCTTCATCGGCATGGCCAGCGGCGTGGTCGTGGGCGCAGTCGCGCCCGGCATCGCCCAACATCTCGAACCCGTCAGCCACATTTTCCTGCGCCTCATCCGCTCTATCATTGCGCCGCTGATCTTCGCCACCCTGGTCTTCGGCATCGCCGGCTCGGGCGACCTCAAACAGATGGGCCGCATCGGCCTCAAGGCCATCGTCTATTTTGAAATCGTCACTACTCTCGCGCTGTTTCTCGGCCTCGCCATCGTCAACCTGGCGCGCCCCGGCGAGGGTATCCCCATCGCACGCACCGCCGCGGAAGCCGCCGTCCCCGCGGCGCAAAGCACCTTCAAGCTCGAAAATGTTTTTCCCACCAGTATCTTCGACGCGCTGGCGCGCAACGACGCGCTTCAGATCGTGGTCTTCGCCTTCTTGTTCGGCGCCGCCTGCGCCGCCATCGGCGCCAAGGCCGACCCCGTCGTCAAATTCTGCGGCTCGCTGGCCGAGGTGATGTTCCGCTTCACCAGGTACGTCATGTATCTCGCCCCGCTCGGCGTCGGCGCCGCCATCGCCGTCACCATCGGCAGCAAGGGCCTCGGTGTGCTGTTCGGCCTCGGCAAGCTGATCCTCGCGATGTACGTCTCCGCCGTCCTCTGTATTCTCCTCGTGCTGCTGCCCGGGCTCATCCTCTTCCGCATCCCCCTGGGCAAGTTCTACCGCGCCGTGCGCGAGCCCTTCCTCATCGGCTTTTCGACCGCATCGAGCGAGGCCGCTCTGCCGCTGGCGCTCGAGAACATGGAACAATTCGGCGTGCCCAAGCACATCGTCGGCTTCGTGATCCCCACCGGCTACAGCTTCAACCTGGTGGGAAGCGCGCTGTATCTTTCCCTCGCTGCGATCTTCGTGGCGCAAGCCGGCGGCGAGCACCTCTCGATCGGCAAGCAACTGGCCATCATGCTGACCCTGATGCTCACCAGCAAAGGCGTGGCCGGCGTCCCCCGCGCCGCGCTGGTAATCCTGGCCGGCACGCTCGCCACGTTTCAGTTGCCCATGGAAGGCGTGGCCGTTCTGCTCGGTGTGGACGCCGTCCTCGACATGGCCCGCACCGGCATCAACGTCCTGGGCAACTGTCTGGCCAGCGCCGTCGTGGCCCGCTGGGAAGGCTACAAGCTGTAGCAGCAGCTTATTATTTGGACAACCCATTTTGCAGACCTGTCGGATCAGGAACTCCGCGCGCTGAATCCTGCGGTCATCTGCGCCGGCATGCTGGACCGTGTCGAGCGGCTGACGCGCGCATACCATGACGAGATCGCCCGGCGAAGGTCGCGGCGAGCGTAGACCGCCAGGCAAGTCATCGCCGAACATTCCGAAGCGCCAATCCAGCGCCCAGAGCGGCGCGGCGGAGCGGCTTTACTTCGGCTTCGCCGCCAGCGCCACTTTGCTGTGTCGCCGCCCGTAGCCGAAATAAATCGCCATCCCGATCGCCAGCCAGATGAGCAACCGCAGCCAGGTTTGGATGGGCAGGCCCGCCATCAATCCCAGCGAAATCAAGATGCCCAGAATCGGCACCAGCGGCACTAGCGGCGTCTTGAAGGGACGATGCAGGTCCGGCTGTTTGCGCCGCAGAATCCACACCCCGGCGCACACAATCACGAACGCCAGCAGCGTCCCGATGCTCACCAGCTCGCCTAAAATGCCGATCGGGATCACCGCCGCGAAGACCGCCACGAAAATCCCCACCGTGATCGACGAAATGTACGGCGTCCGGAATTTGGGATGGATCCGTCCCGCCCATTCCGGCAGCAGCCCGTCGCGCGCCATGGAATAGAACACGCGCGATTGGCCCAGCAGCATTACCAGCATCACCGTGCTCAGCCCCATGATGCTTCCCACCAGCACCAGGTACGTGCCCCACGCCAAGCCCGTGGCCTCCATCCCCACCGCCACCGGAGCCGCCACGTTGAGGTGCGTGTACTTCACCACGCCGGTCAGCAGAAACGAGGTCACCAGGTACAGAACCGTGCAGATCGCGAGCGAGCCCAGGATGCCGATCGGCATGTCCCGCTTCGGGTTTTTGGCTTCCTGCGCCGCCGTCGATACCGCGTCGAACCCGATATACGCGAAAAAAATCACTCCCGCGCCCCGCACGATCCCCGACCAGCCGAACTTGCCAAACTCTCCCGCGTTGGGCGGAACGAAGGGGTGCCAGTTGGCCGACGCCTGCGACGGATGCGACAAGACGTAGGTCGCGGCCACCGCGATGAACACCAGCACCGTCCCCACTTTCACGAACACGATCGCCGTGTTCAAATTGGCCGACTCTTTAATGCCGATCACCAGGACCGTCGTCACCAGGCAAATCGCCACGAACGCCACCAGGTTGAAAGCCGCCGTGACGTGGGGCAGCGTTGCCAGGTTCACGCTGTCGGGAATCGTGCTCGCCGCCCGCCAGATACCTTCGTATTGCACCATATCGGTGCCCGGCGTCGCCGCCAGTTGCGGAGGAACCGGGACGCCCAGGTGTTGCAGCAGCAGAATCACGTTGGCGCTCCATCCCGAGGCCACCGTCGCCGCGCCGAAGGCATATTCCAGGATCAGGTCCCACCCGATGATCCATGCAAACAACTCGCCCAGCGTCGCGTACCCGTAGGTGTAGGCCGATCCCGCAATCGGGATCAACGACGCGAACTCCGCGTAGCACAATCCCGCGAACGCGCACCCCAAGCCCGCCAGGATGAAGGAGTAAACGATCGCCGGCCCGGTGTACTGCGCCGCGGTTGTCCCCGTGAGCACGAAAATGCCCGCGCCGATGATCGCTCCGATCCCCAGCGTGATCAGGTTCACCGGGCCCAGTACCCGTTTGAGCGAGTGTTCCCCCACCTGTCCGGCTTCTTCCAGAAGCGCGCTGAGCGGTTTTCGAATCAGTATGCTGGCCATGGTGTCCGTTGAAGTTATAGCGTGCAGTATAACACTTGTGCCCTGCCGGATTATTCGCCCGATTGCGCCTGCGCTACAGTGAAACAGAGGAGTCCGCCTTGTTCAGAGTCACACTCGTTGCGTCTTTCTTGCTCTGCGCCCTCTCCGCGCAGACCCCCGCGCGGCGGAACTCGACGCCCATTCAGTTCGATCTCGGCGCCATCGATCGGGCAGCCGATCCGTGCGTCGATTTCTACCAGTACGCCTGCGGCTCGTGGATCAAAAACAATCCCATCCCGTCCGATCAGGCCGAGTGGGGCCGCTTCGACGAACTGCAGCAGCGCAATCTCGAGGTCCTCCGCCAGATCCTCGAAGAAGCCGCCAAACCCGCGCCCGGCCGCGACCCAATCACGCAGAAGATCGGTGACTACTACGCCGCCTGCATGGATGAGAAAGCCATCGACGCCAAAGGCCTCTCGCCAGTCGAACCGGAATTGGCCCGCATCCGCGGCCTCAAGGACAAATCGCAGCTCGCCGATGAGATCGCGCGCCTTCACTCTCACGGCATCGCCGCGTTATTCGGATTTAATTCCGGGCAGGACTTCAAAGATTCCAACTCCGTGATTGCCCAGTTCGACCAGGGCGGTCTCGGCCTTCCCGACCGCGA
Source organism: Bryobacteraceae bacterium (assembly GCA_050014595.1). GTDB lineage: Bacteria > Acidobacteriota > Terriglobia > Bryobacterales > Bryobacteraceae > PALSA-129. The sequence goes on along the minus strand of JBEKDA010000079.1, from coordinate 1,815 downwards.
ATACTACCTGAAGGACGATGCCAAGTCCGTCGAGTTGCGCCGGAAATACGTCGCTCACGTCGAGCGCATGTTCGAGCTGGCCGGCGAGAAGCCCGAGCAGGCGGCCGCCGATGCCGCCACCGTCATGAAGCTCGAAACCGCTTTGGCCAAAGGCTCGCTCGACCTGGTTTCGCGCCGCGACCCCGAGAAGGTCTATCACAAGATGACCCGCCGGCAACTGGCCGCGCTCTCGCCCGCTTTCCGCTGGAACGAGTACTTCACCGCCAGCGCCGCGCCCGCTTTCACCGACATCAACGTCTCCTATCCCGATTTCGTGAAGGCCATCGACGCGCAAATCGCCGCCGCTTCGATCGCCGACTGGAAAACCTATCTCACCTGGCACGTCCTGCACTCCGAGGCGCCGTTGCTGCCCACCGCTGCCACCCAGGAAAACTTCGCCTTCTATGGCAAGACCCTCGCCGGCACGGAAGAGATGCGGCCTCGTTGGAAACGCTGCGTCCAGTTCACCGACGGCGAACTGGGCGAAGCGCTCGGCCGCAAGTACGTCGATCTCACCTTCGGCGCCGAAGGCAAGCAGCGCACGCTGAACATGGTCGATGCTCTCGGAAAGGCGCTCGCCCAGGATATCCAGCAGCTCCCCTGGATGACCGAGGCCACCAAGCAGCAGGCCCTCGTCAAGCTCAAGGCGATCACCAACAAAATCGGCTACCCCGATCGCTGGCGCGATTATTCCAGCGTCGTCATCAAGCCCGACGACGCCCTGGGCAATTCCCTCCGCGCCGATGAGTTCGAATTCCACCGCGTGCTCGACAAGATCGGCAAGCCCCTCGACCGCGGCGAGTGGGACATGACCCCGCCCACCGTCGACGCCTACTACGACCCTCAGATGAACAATATCAATTTCCCCGCCGGCATTCTTCAGCCGCCCTTCTTCTACACCAACATCGACGACGCCGTGAACTTCGGCGGGATCGGCATGGTGATCGGCCACGAACTCACCCACGGCTTCGACGACCAGGGGCGCCAGTTCGACGCTCATGGCAACCTCAAAGATTGGTGGACCAAAAAGGACGCCGAGGAGTTCCAGCAGCGCGCCGCCTGCGTCGCCGACGAGTACAGCGGCTTTTCCGTCGCTCCCGGCGCCAACGTCAACGGCAAGCTGACACTCGGCGAGAACACTGCTGACAATGGCGGCGTTCGCATCGCCCTGATGGCGCTACTCAACACCATCGGCGACAAGAAAGACAAGATCGACGGCTACACGCCCGAGCAGCGCCTGTTCCTCTCCTTCGGCCAGGTCTGGTGCACCAACCAGCGGGAAGAATCCGCCCGCCTGCAAGTGCAGACCAACGAGCACTCGCCGGCGCAGTTCCGCGTCAACGGCGTAGTCCGCAACATGCCCGAGTTCCGAGAGGCCTTCTCCTGCAAGCCCGGCCAGCCCATGGCTCCTCCCAACGCCTGCCGGGTCTGGTAAGGCAAGTGCAGGAGTCACAGGCCAGGAGTCGAGGAAGTCAGAAGTCAGAACCTTAACACGCGCGTGTTGATTCTGACTTCTAACCCCCAACTTCTAGTCCTCTGACCGAGTGGTTTGGTGCCTTTCCGCGATCGCTCACTCACGCTTACGACTCCGATGCGAGCCACGACCGTGAGGGAGTGGTTTCCCGGGGAAAGGACGACCTCGGCCGGTCAACGCGCTAGCCTGGATTCCCACGGATCTACGGCATCCTAGCCAGCGGAGTTTATGATCCCGCCCCGCCTGCCCAGTTTCAGACAGGCGAATCCGCAAAACGTTATCGATTTGCCAACACTGTAAAC
>JBEKDA010000078.1:0-23219 GCA_050014595.1 Bryobacteraceae bacterium | reverse complement strand
GGAACTCTTCAGCTACGACGATAGCGAACAGGACGATCCGGAGCTGAAGAAGTTCTCGATCAATCACGACAAGGCTTACGTTCTTCCCATGCTTAAGGAAGCGCGCAAGCAGAATCCGGACCTGTTCCTGTTCTCCTCGCCGTGGAGCCCTCCGGGATGGATGAAGTTCAACCGTTCCATGCTGGGCGGGACGATCAAGAAGCGGACCCTGGAGCCGTATTCGCGGTACTTTCTGAAGTTCCTTGAGGCCTACAAGGCCGAAGGCGTACCGGTCAATGCGATCACGGTGCAGAACGAAACCGACACCACGGTGGACGGCCGGTATGCCTCCTGCCTGTGGGCGCAGGAAGACGAGATCTTGTTCGTGGGTAAGTACCTGGGTCCCCTGTTCCGCAAGAACAACATCCCGACCAAGATCTGGGTTCTGGACCACAACTTCACCCTCTGGGGCCGCGCGATCGCCGAACTGGCCGACCAGGAGGCCCAAGAGTACATCGACGGTATCGCCTGGCACGGGTATGCGGGCGAGCCTTCTGCTATGACGCAGGTACACAACGCGTTTCCGCAGAAGTCCTCCTTCTTCACCGAAGGTGGACCGCGGCAGGCTCCGGGACAGGCCCCCGCAGCAGGCAACAGCGAGATGACGGCCTGGGCTCCGTGGGCGCAATGGGCGAACGACGTGTGCAGAAACTGGTGCCGGTCGATCACCATGTGGAATATCGCGCTCGACGAGTATGGCACGCCGTATATCGGTATCCGGGAAGGGCCGGGGGGAATGGCCGCTCCGTCAGTGGAGCAGCGGCGTGTGCCCAGGATGGGTGCCGGCGTCGTCACGGTGGAGAACGCGAACCACAAGGTAACGCGCAGCGCGCGGTTCTGGGCGCTGGCGCATTACTCGAAGCACGTGAAGCCTGGAGCCAAGGTCTTCCAGACCGATGGCATAGGCGCCAGCAGCGCGGCGCCGACCTCCCAGAGCCCCATCTCTCACATTGGGTTCCGCAATCCGGATGGGAGCTATGTGGTGGTGCTCTCCAATACCAGTTCGGAGAAGCGCGTCCAGCTGGTCATGGGTACGAGCGCTCTGGACTTGGATTTACCGGCCGATTCCGTGCATACGTTGCAGTGGTCGAGTCATTAGCACTTACAACCCACGGAGCATCCAACTTGGCCTTAAGCTGCTGTTCTGAGACCGATTGCAACCACCCTGTAGTTCATTTCGGGCTCCGCGGGGGGCAACGTCATCGTGCGGGTTCCTTGACCTTGACTAACCTGTCGGCCGATACGTTCTTCAACTCCTGAACGATACCCGATGGCCACCGTATCTCCACCAGGTCGGCGGACTTCGCTTGACCCAAGCCGAAGTGGACGGGGCCGGCGCTCGAAGAAGCGTACCCGGCGGCGAAAACCACGTCGTTGTACTGCGCGTTGCCGCCCGTTACCAGCTTGATCCGCGCCCCAATAGCATCGCGATTGCTCCTGGTGCCCTCCAACTGAAACTCCAGCCAGTGATTGCCGCCGGGGCTGTCGTTGAGCCAGATTTCGGCGGGAGCGCTGAGAGCCGTGACAACCACATCGAGACGCCCGTCGCCGTTGAGATCTCCGATCGCCGAGCCGCGATGCCGGGCGGCAGGCTGCGCCGTCAAACCCGCCTCCGCGGTGAGCGCCTGGAACTTCGCCTGCCCTGTATTCCGGAAGACGGTGTTGGGCTGCTCGATTGCGGCGTGCGTGGCATACCCTAACGACTGCACGTGGCCGCGCGAGACGAACAGATCCTTCCAGCCATCGTTGTCGAAATCGGCAATGGTGGGCGAATATCCTGCCATCGACACGCTGAGCCGGGCCAAACCGCTTGCCCCGGTGATGTCGGTGAAACCGTGCTTCCCGAGGTTCCGGAACAACGGAAAGGTCTCATGGTCGAGCGCCACGAAAGCGATATCCGGGAAGCCATCATTATCGATGTCTCGAAAGTCCACGCCCATTCCCGAGATGAACTTCCCATCTTCCGCCAGGGCCACGCCCACATCGAACGCAATCTCCTCGAATTTAGAGCCGCCCTTGTTGTGAAAGAACGAATTGGCCATCTTGTCGTTGGTGACGAAAATATCCATCAGGCCGTCCAGGTCATAGTCCGCGATTCCCACGCCCATTCCCTTCCCGGGATGGGCGCGGATCCCGGATTCCGCCGAAATATCGCGGAAGGTCCCGTCACCGTTGTTCAGGAATAACTGATTCGGGGTCGGCTTATAGAATTTCGGATGGCAGTAGTCGAGCTTGCCCGGTCCCGCCTCGCAGGCCGGCTCGGTGTTGATATCCCAAGCCAGATAGTTGACCACAAAGAGGTCCAGCAGCCCGTCGTTGTTCACGTCCAACCACGCCCCGCCCACCGACCATAAGGGTCCGTACTGGCTGTCCGGCTTGGCGATGCCCGCTTTCGCGGTGACATCGGTGAAGGTGCCGTCGCCGTTGTTATGGTACAGATGATTCCCGTGGACGCCACCCACGAAGATGTCTTTGAACCCGTCGTTATCGTAATCGCCAATGGCAACGCTGTTGTCATAGCCCGGGCCGGCCAGCCCGGCCTTTTCGGTGACATCCTTGAAATTGCCCTTGCCGTCGTTTTCGAAGAGCCGGTTGGAGTATTTGGGCGACGTTTTCTTGAGGGTCTGGATGTCGGCGCCGTTGGTGAAGAAAACGTCCAGGTAGCCGTCGTTGTTGTAATCGAAGACGGCCACACCGCCGGCCATGGTCTCGGGGGCGTGGCGCCGCGCGGTCTCGCAACTCTCCAGCCGGAAATCGATCGGCCGGTAAACGAAGTGGATGGGCGCCTGGGTACTCTGACTGGCGGCAACTACCCAGAAGGCGGCCGCCAGGGCCGCGGCGGCGCATAGTGTTTTGCTCATGGTTGCAGCTCGTTCTTGCGGCCAGGCACCTGGATCAACGGCGGCGGCGGTTCCTCTTTCGCCAGTTCCTTCACCTTGGCAAACTCAGCCTGGGCTTCCTGTTCGCGGCCCATCGTGCGCAGCAGCCGTCCCAGCCTGTAGTGAGCGTCCGGCCGTGCGAGATCGAGCCGGATGGCCTCGCGAAGGTGTCGCGCCGCTTCTGCGGAATCGCCGCCCGCGGAGAGAATGATGCCAAGGTCGAGATGTGCGAGCCGAATGGCCGCATCGAAGCGCAGCGCCAGCCGGAGATGCTCCACGGCGGCCTTGTCATCGCCGTTATGCATTTCGGCATCGCCCAGATAGGTTAAGGCTTGCGTGTGATGCGGCTGATCGGCCAGTTCCGCCTGGAACTCGCGGGCGGCATCCGGGTAACGCTTCTGCTTCCAGTAGAGGTATCCCAGGCCGAAGTGGGCCTCGAGCTCGGGAGCTTTGGCCTTCACCGCGGCTTCGAACTCCGCCGTGGCCGCCTCCGCCTGGTTTGCCGCATCGAGCACTTCGCCCAACAGCAGATGAACGTGCGCGGAATCCGGATCCTTGACCAGCAGCGCGCGGAATTCTTCGATGGCGTTCTGATACTGTTTGGACCACAGGTAGCTTTGCGCCAGCTTGTATCGCAACTCCAGGTTGTCCGGCTGCTCGGCCATGGCTTGCTTGAGTTCGACGGCGGCGGCATCGAACCGGCGGCAACCGTAGTAGCTCATGCCCAGCAATACGCGGGGTTGAAAGCCGGCGGGATCGGCTTTGGTGGCCTGCTCGAAGGCCGCCGCCGCGTCGGAGAATCTGTTGAGCTTGAAATAGGCCAGACCGAGGTTCAGGAAGATGCCCGGCAGACGCGGATCGAGTGCTATGGCGGCGCGGTAATGCGGAATGGCGAGTTGGTATTTACCGTCGCGAGCCAGCGCCAGCCCGGCGTTGGCCTCGTCGACCGCCTTGCGGTCGGTAGCGGATGCCAGGCACACAGCAGATGCCAGCACGAGCAGGGCGCACTTCATAGGACCTGATTTTGGCAACGTTCGATTTCCATAGTACCGCTTCTGCTGCTGGCGGCCAATGGGCATATCGATGACACGGTTCGAAACATCCGCGGCAACGTGGACTACGCGCAGGCTTCGCACCTGTTCCACAACAATGGCCATGGGGTGTTCCGCGATATCGCCAGGGATGTGGGCGGCGGCTTTGCATCGCCATAGGGGTTCGCATGCGGCTGATTGGGCCCAAGTCCAATCGAGAGGCGATCGGCGCGGCAGTCCGCCTGTCCACGCCCGAAGGAATGCAATCGAGGATGGTGAAGACCGGTTCCAGTTACTTATCGCAATCGGAGTTGGCCCTGATTTTCGGGATCGGCAGGCGGGACAGGGCGGAGCGCGTGCTGATTGAATGGTCCAGCGGCCGGGTGGAAGAACACAAGAACGTGCCCGCCGGCAACTATGAGTGTCTGGAAGAGCGAGGAGTAAAATCGCTCAGTCGCTGAGGGCTCCACTCTTAGGCCGCAGGCTAATGCCTTTCTACTATTCTGCGCCGCTGCACCCGTATGTTACACTTCTAGAGAATCAGATCCTGTAATTGCTTTCAGGGAGTCTGAGTGCCTGTACTGTTCTTGTTTCTGTTGGGGCTGACGGCTCAAGCATCCGCACCGTCGAGTGCGTTTCTGTATACCGAAGCACCGCAATATGATGTTCAGGCGATGCTCGTCGGGGGGCAGCGATTCCCCGGCGGAGCGGTGGTGAAGGTGTTCTCGGGCGGTGTTTCCCGGCCTCTCGCGCCCTCCCTGGCAACTTCGGCCGACGCCGCCGTGTCGCCGGATGCCAAATATGCTCTGGTATCTGGTAAGCAGAAGCCGGACCAGCCGTGGCAGATTTGGGAAGTCCCATTGGCGGGCGGCCTACCGAGGGAGGTGACGTTCGGTGCGGAAGACTGCATCCGTCCGTTTTACGCTGCGGAGCGGAAGGTCGTTTACGCGCGCAAAACGCCGAGCGGGTTCCAGATCGAGATCGCTCCACTCGAAGGGAACAATCCGCTGCGCCTGACCTGGCTGGCGGGCAACTTCCTTCCGGACGGCGTGATGCGCGACGGCCGCGTGCTCTTCGAAGCGGCTTTTCCGAGTGCGCCTTCCACTACCCGCGAACTCTACACGGTTTACACGGACGGCTCCGGCGTGGAAACCCGCCGGTGCGATCACGGACCCGACCGCCATTCCGCGGCAGAATTGGCTACGGGGGACTTGATCTTTCAGACCGGCACCACGCTCGCACGGTTCACTTCAGCGCGCGTCGGACAACTGGAACTGGCGTTGCCGAAAGGCCAATACCTGGGACCGGTGGCAGAGGTGGAAGGGGGAGAATGGCTGGCCCCGTATCGCCTGAGAGCGGAAAGCGCGTACTGGATTTGCCGATTCCCGCCGAGGCCGTCGGCGCAACCCGTAAAGGTAGTAGGGCCGAACACCTTTCAGCCCGTGCCGATCCGCGTGCGCCCGGTACCGCCCTACCACCCTTCCGGACTGGGCAATCGCGAGGGAGCCAATCTGCTTTGTCTGAATGCTTATGTTTCGAAATCGGAGCAGATCCCGAAGGACTCCGTGGCGGAAGTGCGAGTCTGGGCCCAGAATGGCCGCGGCGACGCGGTGGCCTTGGGTAAGGCGCCGGTTGAGCCCGACGGCTCCTTCTACCTGCAGGCGCCATCGGAAACGCCGCTGCGTTTCGAACTCCTGGACCGCGCGGGCAAGACCGTCGCGGCCGAGAAGGGTTGGTTTTGGGCCCGAAAGGGAGAGCAGCGGGTGTGCGTCGGCTGTCACGCCGGTCCGGAACGGGCGCCTGAGAACCTGGCGCCGCAAGTTCTTTTGCGCACCCAGAAGCCGGTGCCGATGGGAAAACCAGGTGATTAATTCACAGACCGTGAGATTCGGTGCTACTGGGCAACCAATAGCTGACGCAGCCCCGATCAAAGCCACGACCCCAAGAAGCCGTGAAGAAATTGGTTGGCAGGCGAAAGCGTCTGCCCCACAAAAACGCAAGCCCTTGCGCACCAAGGCGGGACAGACGCTTCCGTCTATCAACCCGGCGATCTCATCATTTTTTTCACAACTTTTAAGCGAGTGGTTTCCCGCAAATAGCACAACGCCTCGCGGTCAGAGAACTCAGGAGCTTCCATGCTGTTTCGCCTATTGATTTCGGTTCTGTTCCTGGCGGCCGCGGAGCAGCCGGCGCCAGGGCCGATCCGCTTTGCCGATGTCACGCGGAGTGCGGGCATCGCGTTCACCCACAGCTTCGGCGCGCAGCAGTTGGGATCGCTGCTCGAAAGCACCGGCGCCGGTGCCGTATGGTTCGACTACAACAACGACGGGTACCCGGACCTGTATGTGGTGTCAGGACGGCCGCTGGGGGACGGGATGCACCCGTACCCGTTGCACAAAGCGCCGGATCCTATGCCCCACAATCACCTCTACCGGAACAACCGCAATGGCACATTCACGGACGTCACCGAGAGCGCTGGAGTAGGCTCGGGCTTATACAGCATGGCTGCGGTGGCCGCCGACTACGATAACGACGGCAACGTGGACCTGCTGGTAACGGGCTATGGCCGCGTTATCCTCTACCGCAACAAGGGCGATGGCACGTTCGAAGACGTCACCGCCAAGGCTGGTATCAACATTCCGGGGTGGTCGATCGGGGCTGCGTGGCTGGATTATGACCGCGACGGCTGCGTGGACCTGGTGGTGGGCCGCTACGTGAAATTCGACCCGCAGTATCGGGCTTACTATCCGGCGGACAACTATCCCGGGCCGCTCGACTACCCGGCTGAAACGAATGTGCTGCTGCATAACAACTGCGATGGTACCTTCAGCGACGTCTCTGCCAAGGCGGGAATCGCCGGTTTCAAGGGGCGCGCGATGGGTGTCACGGCCGCGGACTTCGATGGGGATGGCTACCCCGATATCTACGTGGCCAACGACAAGAGCGCGAACTTTCTCTTCCACAACCAGCGGGATGGGACCTTTAAGGAGATCGCCAACCAGGCCGGGGTGGCATTCGGACAGAACGGCGAGAACACCTCGGCCATGGGGCCTGTTTTCGCGGACTTCTTCAACGACGGCAAGGTGGATCTCTGGGTCTCCGACTCCAAGTACAACCGCCTGTACCGAAATCTGGGCGGGACCATGTTCGACGACATTACGGAGCGGGCCGGCATCTCCCAATTGGCGGCGCAGTACGTGAGTTGGGGAACCGGCGCACAGGATTTTGACAACGATGGCCTACTGGACCTCTTCATCGTGCACGGCGGGTTGATTCACATGGTGCCGCAGGAACACTCGATCTTCCGCAACCTCGGAAAAGGGAAGTTTGCGGATGTGTCTGCTACTGCCGGTCCCTTTTTCGATGCCAAGACCGGAGTTAAATCGGTCGGACGGGGAGCCGCCTTCGCGGATTATGACAACGACGGCAGGATGGATGTTTTCATCGTGAACCTGGGCGGGCCGGCGGTGCTGCTACGCAACACGACGGCTGGCGCGAGTCATTGGATCGGCGTCCACCTAGTGGGCAAGAGGAGCAACCGGGACGGAATCGGGGCGAGAGTCGAAGTGGCCACCGGCGGGATGCGGCAGCAGCGCGAGCGGACGGCCGGTTCAGGCTATCTCTCGCAGGACGACGGACGGCTCCACTTCGGGTTGGGCAGCGCCACGGCCGTCGACAGCCTAACAGTGACCTGGCCCAGTGGCACGGTGCAGACCCTCAACAAGGTGCCCGCCGACCGTGTGATCACCATCGAGGAGGAGTAGCCATGCGCGGAACCACTGCGGCCTGGTGCATCATAGCCACGGCGCTCTGCGTTCCCGCCCAGGAGAGTGCGGCGCCGGCCTATCCATCACCTATCGAAATGGTCCTGTCGGCCAACGGAAGCCGCTTGTACGTGGTGTGCGAGGGGACCAACGAAGTCGTGGAAGTCGATCCCGCGGCGGGCTCGGTGCTGCGGCGCGTCCGCGTAGGCCAGCATCCGAAAAGCATTTCGCTTTCCGCCGATGGCCGATCCTTGTACGTCGCGAATTCGTGGAGCGACACGGTATCGGCAATCGAGGTGGCATCCCTGAAGGTGGCGCGGGAATTGCCCGCGGGCTACGAGCCCAACGCCGCCGTGGCGGATGCGGAAGGCCGTTTCCTGTACGTGGCGAATCGCATCGGCAACGACGTTTCGGTGATCGATCTGGCTCGCGGCGTGGAAACCAAGCGTTTGCTGGCGGGCCGCGGCGCCGCCTACCTGTCGCTTTCCTCGGATGGCCGGCGCATCTATTGCACGCATATCTACCCGCAGCCTGGGGCGTTCCGCACGCCGCCCGAATCGGAAGTGACAGTAATCGATACGCGCCGTCAGATGGTGGTGGAGCGCGAACGCTTGCGCAACGCCGCCGGCACCTTCCACACCGCGGCCGCGGACCATGGCCGGTTGGTGTTCGCGGCCCAGATGCGGCCCAAGAACCTCATTCCGCTGGCCCATGTGGAGCATGGATGGGTGATCGGGAATTCGCTCTCGGTGTTCGGCGCGGCGATCGGCGAGGTGGTGCAGATCCCCATCGACGAACTGGACCGCTACTACACTCCTCCGTTTGGCCTGGCGATTTCCCCGGGCGACCAGCAACTATTCGTCAGCACCACCGGGTCGGACAGTGTGACCGTCATTGAGATTCCGAAACTGCTGGCGTTCATACGGGCGGCCAGCCCCGATGACCGGCGCAACATGGCGAACGATCTCTCGGCCTCGGCCAACTACGTTTCGGCGCGCATCCCGGTGGGCCGCGCCCCCAAGGGCCTGGCTCTCTCGCCGGACGGCAAGCGGCTTTTCGTGGCCAACCGGACGGACGACACCATCTCGGTGGTGGATACAGCGGCGCGCCGCGTGGCCTCCACCATTTCGCTCGGCCGGCCCGTGAAGCTCACAGCCGAGCGCCGTGGCGAGCGCCTGTTCTTTTCCGCCCGGTTTGCCTTCCAGGGCCACTTCGGGTGCGCCAACTGTCACATTGAGGCGACCATAGACGGGTTGAACTGGGACCTGGAGCCGGATGGTTTCGGTGTGGATATTGTCGAGAACCGGCTGCTGGAAGACATCGCCGATACCGCGCCGTTCAAATGGAATGGAAGCAACCCGGATCTGGAAACGGAATGCGGCCCGCGGACTGAGAAGCACTTCTACCGCGCCCAGAGCTACTCGCCAGCCGAACTGGCCGACCTGGTCAGCTTCATCAAATCGATTCCGCTGCGGCCCAACCGCTACCTCAGGAAGGACGGTGAACTGACCGCGCAGCAGGAGCGCGGTTTAGTCATTTTCGAGCGCACCCGAACCAAGAATGGAACGCCGATCGACAGTGACAACCAGTGCTCCACGTGTCATATGGGCCCGCATCACACCAACCAGCAGTTAGTGGACGTAGGGACCGGGAAGCCGACCGATCGGGCGCCGCTGGTTGATGTGCCTCAGTTGAACAACGTCGTGATGATGGCGCCCTATCTGCACGACGGCTCCGCCCGCACGCTGGAAGAGATCTGGACGGTGTTTAACCCGCACGATCGGCACGGCGTGACCAACGACCTCACCAAAGACGAGTTGAACGACCTGATTGAATACCTGAAGACTCTATGAATACGCGGCCGGTGATATCCATCCTCTTCGCGGCACTCTTGGCGACCCAGGCATGGGCAGGCGCCCCTGAGATGCCGCAGTTCCGGTGGGAGAACTTCACCACGGAAAACGGATTGCCGGACAACCATGTGTTTCAGGTGAAGGTGGACGGCAATCGGGTGTGGGCGGCCACCGAGAATGGTCTGGCCCTATACCAGAACGGCCGCTGGAAAGTGTACGGCACTGCCGACGGGCTGGCGCATCGCGCCGTGCTTTTCATCGACGTGGACCCGCGCACCGGCGACGTCTGGGCGGCCACCATGGGCGGGTTAAGCCGGTTCTCGGCAGGACGATTCGACAATTACACCCAACTCAACAGCGGTCTGCCCAATGACGTGGTCTACGGCGTGGCCGTGCAAGGCGACGCCGTTTGGGTCGCCACAGCGGCGGGCGGCGGCCGCCTCGACATCAAGACCGGCCAATGGAGACACTTCAACGAGCGCAACACTCCCATGTACGAGATCTGGACCTACGCCGTCACCGCCGGCGCCGAAAAGGTCTACTACGCGGTCTGGGGTGGCGGCGTGCTCGAGTATGACGTGAAGACCGGCCGATGGAAAGACTACAACGACCCCGACGGCGAAACTGAAGTGGTAGTGCTCAAGGACCAGGGGCTGATTCATGAGATCACCACCTCAGTAAGCTGGGCCGAGAAGGATCACGTTCTGTGGGTTGCCACTTACTTCGGCGCGAGCCGCTACGACGGGCGATACTGGAAGAACTTCCTCGACAAGGATAGCGGCCTCCCCAGCAATTTCCTGAATCAGGTGAAAGCGGTGGACGGCACGCGCGCCTGGTTCGCCACCGATAAGGGCCTGGCTTATTACGACGGCGCGAGTTGGGCGGTCTACCGCCCGGCACTGGACACCCACGCGCCGGAAATGACCGTGCGCGACGCGCAGGGCGCCATCACGCACGTTCCCACCGCGACGGCTCCCGCGCACAATTACATTTTGGGGCTGGATTTTGATGGTGACGACCTCTGGGTGGCCACCGCGCACGGGCTGAGCCACGGAATTCGGATAAAGAAAAAGGAGGCAGGCAAATGATGAACATTTCGGAAGCGCTGGCCGAAGCGATGGGCTCCGTGACCCTCAAAAAGAGACAAGTGCGCGCGCCGCGGGCACTCAACGAAGCCTACGATTACGCGCGTCCCAGTTCCTTTTCCCGGGGCTTGCGCCTGGACTTCGGAAACGTGGCAGTGCTGCTGATCTCTGGGACCGCCTCCATCGGTGCGAACGGGGAAACGCTGCACGAAAGTGATTTCCGCGCCCAGACCCGCCGCACGTTTGCCAACATCACGGCCCTGCTGGAGTCGGAAGGGGCGAGCTGGCAGGACGTCGTGCGCACCACCTGTTACCTGCGCGACATCGAGCGCGATTACGCCGCGTTCAATGAGGAGCGGTCGGCTTTCTATCGGGCGCAGAAACTCGATCCGCTGCCGGCGTCAACGGGAATCCAGGCCATCTTGTGCCGTCCGGACCTGCTGGTGGAAATCGAAGCGATTGCGATCTTCCACACCGCGACGGAAGCAAAGGAGTAGAAATGCCACTAGCCATCCGGCGCCTGCTGTTGGCCGCGGCCCTCGCCGCAGCGTTGCGAGCCCAGGGTTCGAGCGGCTGTGCCTGTGGCGCCGATCCGCCCGGCCCGCCGCGCAATCGCGAAGTCCGCCCCTATGCCGGCACGCCCGAGGACATGCGTCCTTACGGCAACTTCACCGTGCCCTACTATGAGTACTATCAGAAGCAGGTGGAGTACAGCGGCGCCGCGCGGGACGTGGCCACCCTCAGACCGCAGGACGTCGATGAGGTACGCATCGGCTTTCTGGGACCCGTCGAAAACCATCCCGACGAAGCCCTCGGTAAGATGATGCTCAACGGCGCGCTGCTGGCCATCGAAGAGGCCAATGCGCGCGGCGGTTACGGCGGCAAGCCATTCCGGCTCATGGTGCACAACGACGCGGCGCTCTGGGGCGCGTCCAGCAATGAGATCGTCAAAATGGCTTACGACGAAAAGGTCTGGGCCATGCTCGGATCCATCAGCGCCGATTCCACGCACATCGCGCTGCGCGTGAGCCTCAAGGCTGAAGTGCCCATCGTGAACTCCGCGGCCACGGACCCCACCATTCCCGAGACCATCATCCCCTGGTACCTGACTACCATTCAGGACGATCGGGTGCAGTCCTACACGCTGGCGCGGCGCATCTACACCGATCTCGGCCTGACCCGAGTGGCGCTGCTGCGCGTCAACGACCGCTACGGCAGGTTCGGTGTGCTCAAGTTCAAAGAGGCCGCGCAACGACTGGGCCATCCGGTCACCATCGAACAGAAATTCCTGCCGGGTTCAACCGATTTCCGGCGATCGCTGGGGATTATCGCCGATTCCGACGCGGAAGCGATCGTGGTCTGGGGAGACCAGGCGCCCACCGCGGCCATCCTCAAGCAGATGCGCGAACTGGGGATGAAGCAGCGGGTTTTCGGCAGCTTCAGGACCATCGGCGACGACATGCTGTTATCGGCGGGAGCTGCCGCCGAAGGAATGGAGGCGGTATTTCCCTTCGATCCGAGTCGCGACGACCCGGCCTGGACCGGCTTTCGCGCCCGTTTCGCCAGGCGCTTCGACCGCCAACCCGAGGTGTTTGCGTCGCTGGCCTTCGACACCATGAATATCCTGCTTGACGGCGTCTGCCGCGCCGGTTTGAACCGCGGACGCATCCGCGACGCCCTTGCCGGCCGGGAAGGCTACAAGGGGGTCACCGGTGAAATGGCGTTCGATCCCAACTCCAAGAACACCGTCGCCATGTACCTGGCCACGGTCCGCAACGGCGCCATCGAGTACCGGCGTTATGGGATGCAGAAAGTCTACGCCACTGTGGGCGAGGGCGGAGTAGCCTACGCCGGGCCACCCGTGGCAGACGCGGCAAGCGGTCCGCGGCGCTTCGTGGTTTTCGGCCCCGGGGCGGATCAGGTGGCTTCTTCGCCGGAAGTGCGCGCCGCACTCGAACCTTTGGGCGGGCGCTATTCGTTGTCAGCCGTGGATGCGGACAAGCCGTGGGGACAGGCGTCCACGGAGTTGGTGGAACTGCTCTACCAGGGGAGTGTCCTGGGCATCATCGCGGTGGGCCGGAACGCCAGCCATCTGGCGGAACAACTCGCTGCCAAGACCTTCGTTCCGGTGATTGCGATTTCATCCGACGCCAGCCTTACGGCGGTGAATCTCCCCTGGATATTCCGCCTGCCCGTTGACACGGCGCTGGAGCAGGCGGTACGGGCGATGACGGCCGCGGCGGAAAAAGCCGGTCCGAACCGGGGCCGCTTGCGTGATGCACTGGCCGCGAGCGGCCGCTTCGACAACCGGGGAGAGCCACGGCCGTAGCCTAAGCTCAGGCCCAGGTAGAGCTACTTCTTTTTAGCCTGCATCTGCTTCTCAAAAGTTGCCCTCATGTCCGCCAGAACCTTTGGGATGTCGTCGGGACGGCGCACCAGCCCCTGAAAAAGCTGGCGCATCTCAAACGGAAGCCCCAGGAAAATCCGCCGGGCCGCCACGGGTGGCGGCCCTCCCGGAGTTCCGGCAGGCGGGATCGTCGCCGGAAGTTGCACGGCGAACATGCCGCCGCCCGCCAGCGGTTCATGCGGGTACTGCATCAGCCACTCACAGTTGTGGCCGTCGAGAATCATGTTGGCGGAGAGCACGGCCCATTGGCCGGCATCCGCAGCCGAGGGCGCCTGGCAATCCCACAACCTGGACTGCGGCACAAAGGCGGTGGAATCGGAAAACCCGTACATATCCAGAGGGACATCCTTGAGACCATGTTGCCGGGCGAATCGCTCCACCTCCGGAAGTGCCTGGTTCCAGTCGAGATTCGAGTCGTTGACCAGCCAGTATGCGGGATGCCCCGAGGCGAGCGGGTTGATATAGGGGAAGTAGGTTGGATAGGCGCGCACGGCCGTGACCAGGCAACTGGCGCCCAGCAACACCACCAGCGCGCCGGAGGCCCACGCTAGTTTCGGAGCCATCCTCCGGATCCGCCCTAGCAGGCGCGGAAGCGGCGCCAGCAGCAGAATCGACAACCAGATCCCATGGGGATAGGCGTGACCGAGGATGAAGGTCGCCCGGTTCCCGGTAATCACTACGAAGGCCAATCCACACAGAAAAAGCCATGGCGGCATCAGCAGGCGTCCCAGAAGCGCGGCCAGGGAACCATGACCTGCAAGGCCCGGAATGTTCAGCGGCTGGTTCCAGGAAAGGAGGAAGTAGACCGCGTACACCACAAGCGCGGCCCACAGAGTGGCTTTCCGCATGGCGCGCCAGCGCAGCCGGCGCCACTGGCGTGCGTCCGGTTTCGCGGCGGGCTGGCCGGCGATGGGCCGCCAGCGCGTACTCAGCGCCACGGCGATGAAGACGAAGAACAGAATTGCGCCAGTGAACTTGGTGAGAACCGCGCCGGCCAGCGCCAGGGCCATCAGGAGAGTGTTCTTCCGGTCGGGACGGTCCCATAGCCGGGCCATCGCCAAAAGTGCCAACAGGGAGAAGAAGGTAATGGCGATATCGGTCAGCACCAGGGGACCGAAGACCAGAAACACGGGGGTGCTGGCATAGACCCCCAGGCAGAGCAGCCCGCCCCAGTCGCCGCCCAGTCGCCGCGCACAGACGAACACAACCCAGCCGAGGGCGATGGTGAGAAGCAGCATGGGGAGTCTGGCCCAGGCGAGCGTGCTCTGTGGGCTGTTCCAGCGCGTCAGAACGTATTCGCCGAAAACCCACTCCGCCAGGTAAGCGGGAAAGAAGTCCCGGCTGGCGCTCCACATAACACCGGAGTAGTCGGCGTGGATTCCCCGCATCACCAGCGGCAGCGCGGCTAGCACTTTGGCGAGGGGCGGATGCTCTTCGTTGTAGCGCAGATCGAGCTTTTGCAGGTAGCTTACGCCGGCGCCAATGTGAGCTACCGCATCGATGGTGACGGACTCGCGGAGGGCGGCGCCCCCAGCCAGCAGGAACATCAGCGCGAGTAGCAGAAGCGCCAAGATCGAAATGCCGGAGCGAGTGGGCATCGGTCGTCCTTTGACCATTTCCTGATTGTAGACAAGTTGCTCTAATCTGCCGGCGCTCGGAGAGATTGCTGACGAGAACCTGCGGCGCCGAGTTGAAGTCGTTGGTCACGATATCGGGATCGCCGTCGCGACGGTGGCGGGTACGTTCGGCGACACGGGTCGTAGCAGCCGCAGAGCGGGACGCGTCAGATATTCGCGGATGTAGTCCCAGTGGGCGTCGTCGTCCGGATAGTGCTCACCGGTCGGGTACGGGTATCGGCTCATCCCATGGAAGGGCAGAGGCAGCACCGACTGCGAGAAGGCCGTATTGGCGTCCGCGTCCTTGGCCCAGCCATCCACCAGCAGCAGGTAGTCGCGTATCCAGCCAGCCGGCAACGCGGGCAGACCGGCAGCGGCGAAGCGCATACGGATCTCGTCGCCCGAGCCTAAGATCACCATGCGATCGTCGGGCTCCCGCAACAAGTCCTGCACGGAGCCGTAGCGCGTATAGTTTCCGGGCGTGGGGTTCCACATGGAAGTGGAACTGGTGGCCTGATAATCGAATGATTCCGGCTGCTTACGTTCGGGGTCGATAGTGGCGCGCGAGAAGCCCCGAAAATGCAAGTCGGCGGAGGACATGGCGATTTCCGTGAGATGCGCCGGGGGCGGAGCGTTGTTCTCGAACAGGTAGATCTCGTCCCAATAGACGCATAGATTGGTCACGATCCGCACCTCACGCGACGCGGAGAGGAACTTGCCGGTGAGATCCACCGCCATGGCCTTCGGTTTGCCGGAGGGCATGCCCATATCTTCGATGACGGTTTTCCAATTCCCCTTCGCATCTTTGACCTGAAGATAAGGAAACACCAGGTCGCGATGCGCCTGAGCTGCGGCCAGGAACGTGCTGCCATCGGCCCAATCCACCCAACCGTAGAGCACCAGCACGGCTTTTCCGTCGGGTGCGGCGCCGGCAAAATTCAAATCCAGAGTGTGCAACTCCGCCACGCCCGCGTGGTCGCGGTGGAAGGCATCCGGGTAGTGCTGGTCGCGAGCCAGCAGAGCCGCCCGCACGTCGGCTCCATGGGTATCCCGCGCCGAGGCAGGGTACGTCCGGCGATTCGATCCGTACAGACGGAACTCGGGAAAGGGCGGCGACTTGAACTTCTCATTGGTGACGATTTCCATGTTCGCCGGGTGGTCCAGCGCCAGCAGCTTGATCTGGTCGATATAGGAAACCTCGCGCAGTTCCTCCGTCATGCGGACTTCGTAGGCTCCCTCGCGCGCCTGCAGCATGGCGGCGGGGATGGAGACGTATTCGTCATGATCCACCGGGAAGTATTGTCCGTCGCCGGAACTGGCGCCCAGCGGGGCTACGCCTAAAACGTCGGTGACGAACTGAAAGCGCTGGCCGTTCCAGGTGAAGATCATGGGGCAGGAACCGGCCAGGCGCGGCGCCTCTTTCACCACCAACACGCGGTTGACCGGTTGTTTGATTTCGTTCTGGATCAGGCCATTCGGCCAAGTGATGCGGATGGTGTCCACGCTGGTGTGGCTGCCGAGGCGAAATACCAGGGGCACCCCCGCGTAGATCATTTTTTCGTAGCTGGCGCCGGCCTTCACTTCGACTTTGGCATTCACGGAGAGTTTGGCATTTTTGACCCCGGTGAGCCCTACTTCGATCCAGTTGCCATAGGCCGGGGTGACGTCGTGAGCCATTACTAGGCTTCCATCATCTTGGATGCGCGCCCAATCCAGCCGCCCATTGCCCATGAAGTCCGCAGCGGCCGAACCGGCAGGGAACGCGGCGTGGTCCGGCCGCGGAACCGCTTGCAGGTCGCCGGCGCGATTCAGAAGCAGGCCGCCGGGTTCGAACTCCAGGTCCGTATAGCTATCGTGATTGACGTCGGCCGCCACTAGCCCGTGGGCGTCCGGTGGCAATGCATTGAGCGGAACGGCCTGGTAGGTTCCACCCAACCGGTCGCGGTAAAGCACGCCGGGGCGGCCGGCATAGGAGACCACAAGATCGAACCCCGGTGTGTCGGGTTCCAGATCAAACCGCACGGCATCCACAGCCCGCCCCGAAACAAACGGGAACCGCTTTGTTTCATCGCTAAAGCCCGCTTCGCCGTTGTTGCGCAACAGGCGGGACTCGTCACCGATCAGAATCAGGTCTTCGTCGTAATCGTGATCGGTATCGATCCATACTGCCTTTCGGAACGAGCCGGTGGCCAGTTCGGCGCGCTTCACGAACCGGGTTCCAGTGTTGTGGTAGAGTGTGGCGCCCTTGGTGGTCACCACGCAGAGGTCGGGCAGGCCGTCGTTATCGAAATCGCCCGGCGCGATGAATTGGACGTCGCGCAATTCCTCCAAGCCGGAGTTTTCCGCCAAGGTGCGGCCGTTGCGGAACAAGGCTACGTGACTGGCCGACCAGCCAATGAGGTCGGGGCGTCCATTAGTCCCCGGCAGGGTGGCGACTCCCGACCCCGGCCCACCGAACCCTTCCGCCAACTTCTCCAGGCGGTACACCGGCGCGGCCAGGGGAGCCGAAGGTGAGGCATCGATCGGGTCGTACAGTTCGGCATACTGGCACCACTCCACGTCTTCGGGAACGGCGGCGCCCTCCTGCTGTTTTTTCAATTCCTGAAAGATGCGCAACTCTTCGGCTGCCCGATCGAGACGGCCTCCACGCCGGTACAACCCATAGAGCTGGAAACGGGGAGCAGCCAGGCGCGGGTTCAGATCGCGTGCGGCTTCGAATTGCGCGATGGCCGCCGTGTTATCGTCCTTCAGCTTGTAAAGCACTCCCAACTGGTAGTGCGGCACCGGCTCATTGGGGACCAGTCTCACCATCTCCCGGAACTGAGCCAGGGCCTTGTCGATCTCATTCTGTTTCTTGTAAACAATGCCTAGGTTGAACCAGGTATAAGGCAGTTTGGGGCTGCGCTTCTGGACCCGCTCCAACTCGGCGGTGGCGGCTTTGACGTCACCCTGGCGCAGCAGGGCCAGCCCGTAATTCAGTTGTTCGCGCACCGAATTCGGCGCCAGGGCCAGGGCTTGCCGCAGTTCCTGCACGGCCTCTTTATGAGTGGTGGGGTTTTCGTAGAATGCCTTGCCCAGATTGCGGTGCTGCCAGATCCGGGCGTCGTTCAAATTGTTTTGGCCGAAAACCAGCCAGCCTGCGCCGCTCACACCGGCCAGCAGAGCCGCCCACACGAACCCCCACCATTTGCTGCGCATCTACCTGACAGTATGCCAGCATTTGGAGCCCGCCGCGGCCGGGGATGCGCGAGAATAATACTTGGCTCTAAAGCGCGCCCCTGAAGACCACATTCTGACGCTCTCCGCCCGGGAGCAAGCCCGCCTGGTCCGGGTACGCAGTATCTCCTCTCGCGAGTTGATCTCCGCTCATCTGAAGCAGATCGCCGCGGTCAACCCGGTACTTCACGCCGCCGTGGAGGTGCAAGCCGAACGTGCGTTGGAGGATGCGGACGCGGCCGATCGCGAACTGGCCGCGGGCTCTCTGCGGGGGCCCTTTCACGGTGTGCCGTTTAGCGTCAAGGACTCGATTGAGCAGGCCGGCAGCCGGTGCACCGCCGGTACCTTGGGCAGAAGCGACGCACCACCTTCCACCGCCGATGCGACCCTGGTCGAGCGCCTGCGCAACGCGGGCGCCATCCCCATCGCGCGGACGAATCTGCCGGACCTCCTGTTCGCTTTCGAGAGCTCCAACCTGCTTTTCGGACAGACCAACAATCCCTACGATGTGACCCGAACCCCCGGCGGCAGCAGCGGGGGGGAAGCGGCCCTTCTGGCGGCGTGCGGCTCTGCTTTGGGTCTGGGCAGCGACGCTGCCGGCAGCGTCCGCCTGCCCGCCGCATTCTCGGGAATCGCCGCCATCAAGCCGACCTCGGGCCGCCTGCCGCGCACGGGTCACTTTCCACCCGCGGGCGGCTGGCTGGAAACCTTATGGCAGATCGGTCCCATGGCCCGGCGCGTGGAGGATCTCATCGAAGCCATGCGGCTGCTGACCGGTCCCGATGGCATTGATTCCACGGTTCCCGATGTGCCGTACCGTGATCCCCAACAGGTGAAGCTAACCGAATTACGGGTGGCGTTCTATACCGATAACGAAATCGCCGCGGCGGATGGAGAAGTTTCCGGCGTGGTGCGGGCGGCGGCTGCGGCTCTTGCTTCCGCGGTTCGCTCCGTAGAGGAATCCCGTCCGGCCTGTCTGGCGGCGGCCTACGATTTGGAGATGAAACTGATCGGTTCGGATGGCGGCGACAGTCTACGCGACTATTTGCGTCAATTGGGCTCGAGTGAAGTCCATCCGCTGCTCACTGGCTGGCTCGACAAGTTGGAGCCGTATCGCACGGATCTGGCCGGCCTGGCGGGATACTGGGCTGAGTTGGATGCTTATCGCGCGGAGATGACCCGATTCCTTCGCAACTTCGATGTGATTCTTTGCCCGGCTTACATCCACGTAGCGCTGCTTCACGGCGAATCGATCCGCGACGACAATTTTCGCGGCTTCAGCCACACCATGGCCTTCAATGTGGCAGGGTGGCCGGGCGCGGTGGTGCGGTGCGGCGAATCGAGCACCGGCCTGCCGATTGCGGTGCAGGTGGTGGCTGCTCCGTGGCGCGAAGATATCGCCTTGCGTGTGGCGCTCTGGCTAGAGGAAGCCTTCGGCGGCTGGAGGCCTTCCGCTTTATTTACTGAAGCGCGATGAGGCCAATCGTCCGCCGTTGCTCTCCACCCAAACCACGGCATCTGCGCCAGTCCGCCGCTCTATTCGCAATCGCTATCTCATTCATTTCAGTCCTCTTAATGGGCCTTATCGCGGCGCCGCGCGGTCTTCATCTTCTGTCTGATAAACAGGCGAATAACAGAGGTCTAGAGTCGTTGCAGCGCTTGAACTTATGGTTCAGGGTGCAATCCGATATCAGGGCCAAATCAAGGCCCCTCGGCCTAAAGAACGACGGGACTCGGCCAATGCTTCGCCGACAACAAGGCGTGGGTCCGGCTCGATAATCCGCCTTATCGCTGTTTTCCAGGCCATCGGCCCCCCAGATGGGGGCAGATGTGGGACTTTTCGCAAAATTCGGCCCAGAGGGAGCAGTCGAATTGCCGTATGGCTGCAAGGGGTTTCAGGCACCTTGGATGGGAATGAGCCGGGATCTTTGGGAACCCGCTGCCCTAGCTCACGAAGATTTCTCTCGAATCTTGTATGCGAACCGCAGGAAGCTCTTGGCATTCACCGGCCCAGTCTTCGGGTATAACCCTGCCACAAACGCTAGAGTTTTCGCGTCCGCTGCCCTTACCCATTGTCGCCAGCCCAAGAACGATCCGTAATAATAGGCCTTTAGCATAGCATCCAGGTCCCAGTAATTTCGAACCGCGTAATAACAGGTGCGAATGGTTTCTTCACGCTCCTGTCTTCCCTCGCCCGGTATTTGCGGCCGCCGCCCCCGTTTGGGTGTCCCAAGCCGTGCCTTCATCAACTCTTCTTCAGCAGCCTTCTCGCACGCCCCCTGAATCGTCATTCCGGCGCGATGCCAGCCTTGAACCCACAGCGCACGTCTCCGTGACAAATCGGACCCGCGGGGCCGACCCCCGCTGCGGTACCCCGGGATTCTTGCCAAATGTTGGTGAAGAGAACACACCCGTCATGGCTTTCTTCTGCTGCCGGCCGCGCTGACCCGTTCGTGAAGCTAAGTCAATGAAAAGCCACGAACCGAATTCCTCCATCTGCTCGCGTGTAGGACTCGGCAGCGCTGCAAAGGAACTCGGCACTCACCTAATATACAGCGTCCTTTTGACCGACGCGATTACACTCGGATTCAAGTTGATTTCTTTCGATGGAGCTCTAGATGGAACTGACCAGTGAGTACCTTGCGCCTGCCCACAAGCCTGTCGGGACAAATTTATGAGGCATCTGGATATCCAAATCGAGCACTGGCCCGTGGACCGACTGATCCCGAGCGACGTTAACCCGCGCACTCACACCCCCGAGCAGGTGGCGCAGATCGCCGCCTCCATCCGGGAATTCGGTTTCATAAATCCAATTCTCGTTGGGCCGGACGGCGTGATCGTTGCTGGTGAAGGGCGCCTCCGGGCGGCCCAGGCGCTGGGCTTGCGCAAAGTTCCTGCGATCGTGCTGGGGCACCGGTCTGCGGTTCAACGCCGCGCCCTGGCCATCGCCGATAACCAGCTCGCGCTCAATGCAGGCTGGGACGAGCAGAGGCTCCGCGAACAACTGGCAGCCCTGAAGGACGAGGGTTTCAATCTAGATCTGCTCGGTTTCGACGACCAGGAGTTGGCGCGCCAACTGGCCGCCCAGCAGGCCGCTGGGCTCACCGACGAGGACGAAGTTCCGGACGTTCCCACCGCCCCGGTCACCAGGCCCGGCGACCTCTGGTTGTTGGGCCCTGCTGGCCGCCAAGCCACTCCCGACTCTCATGCTGGCCGATCCCCCGTATGGCGTTGCTCTCGACCCGGAGTGGCGCGAGCAGGCTGGCCTCAACCCGCGGACCCGCCAAGGCGGCAAGTTCGTCAACGACGATCGGGTCGACTGGTCGGAGGCTTGGACGCTGTTCCCCGGTGCCGTCGCCTACGTCTGGCATGCGGGCATTTACGCCGCCGAAGTAGCGCGGGGCCTGCAGGCCTGCGGATTCCAAATCCGGTCCCAGATCATCTGGCTGAAGCAGCACTTCGCCATCTCGCGCGGCGCGTATCACTGGCGGCATGAACCCTGCTGGTATGCGGTGCGACGAGGCCAGACCGCTCACTGGCGCGGCAATCGCACGGCGACGACCGTCTGGGAGGTAGCGAACCTGAATCCGTTCGGCGGGGAGGGGGCGGCGGAAAACGAAGCCACCGGCCACGGCACGCAGAAGCCCGTCGAGATCATGCGCCGTCCGATCCTCAACCACACGCGTCCGGGGGAGGCGTGCTACGACCCGTTCCTGGGAAGTGGCAGCACCTTGATTGCAGCCGAGAGCACCGGGCGAATCTGCTACGGCATGGATCTCGATGCGAAGTATGTCGACGTGGCGGTGCTGAGGTGGCAGCGGTTCAGCGGAAAACAGGCAGTGCTGGACGGCGATCTGCGGACGTTTGAGGAGATCGCGCGGGTACGCCGGAGGGAGGTTGCATGAAGCACCGGGTCAAATGGGATTCTTGTTCTGCTCCGCGGCGGGCATTCCGATCGACGAGGCTTGTGCCACACGTTGGCAGAGTCGGCGGGAGGAGGAAGGCTGCTGTTCGGGGAACGGACAAAGAAAAGCCGCCGAGAAGGAACCCCGGCGGCCAGAGAGAACCGAATCGTGGGACTTCAGCCTTTGACCGAGTACCGGCGTTCCCCATCCTCGGCCTTGGTGGAGGTGACCGTCAGCCCCATCTTCTTGCCCAGGACGCCGGACAGGAACCCACCGACCGAGTGCGCCTGCCAGCCGGTGGCTTTCATGAGCTCCTTCCCGGTGGCGCCGCCGGAGCGCTTCAGCAGGTCGAGGACCTTGGCGGTCTTGCTGCCCTGGCGGGCCCGGGTGGCCTTCTGGGGCGACTTGGCCGACTTCGCGGCTTTGTGGGCCTTCTTCGGCGGGGTGGCCTTCTTGCCCGACCTGGCCTGGGACGGCGAAACGTGGGCCCTGTGTGCGGCAACGTGCGGCTTTTTGGCGGGCTTGGGCGCCTCGGCCGGGGCACTGGCCTGGCTGTTCGCCGTTTTTTCTGGAATGCCGCGATCCCATCGATCACTCGGGTTCGCAGGAATTGCAAGCTGATTCTGAGGGGAATCCAAATTGGCGAAGGATCGGCGATGGAGGCGAATTCGGCCTCCCGGCAGATGGTGGCAGATGTTAGGACACGGCGCAAAATTCGGCCAGAAGATGGAGCAGGCGATTGTCGCGCTGCTGTCTCACGGAAACGTGGAGGCGGCGGCCCGCGCGGTAGGGATCAGCTCTAACACACTCCTGCGGTGGACCAAGGAGCCGGAGTTCGAGGCCGCGTGCCGGGAGGCACGTCGCACGGTGTTTTCGCAGGCCATCGCGCGGCTGCAAGAGGCTTCGGGCGCCGCCGTGACGACCGTGTTGAGGATCTTGCTGGACACGAGTGCGCCGGCAGGAGCTCGCCTGCGGGCCGCCGAGGTTGTCCTGGAGCGGGGGGCCATGGCCATGGAGAGGGAAGACCTCGAAGCGCGCTTGGCGGAGTTGGAACGGGCGGCAGACTCGGCCACAGGTCGCGCAAGCGCTCCGCGATTCTGACCTTGTCGGGCACCAAGGCTCTACCAGGCCCGGCGACAACGCCGGCGCAGATATCCGCGCGGCTCGGCAGTTCGGGGACTGACGAGGATGACGTCGGGTAACGCAATGGCAGAGAGGGCACAGTCGAGCGCGGATGGTTCGGCGGATTCGCCCGGCAGCCGCATCTCCGTGCTGGAGATCCCGCGCCGGTTAAGCATCGGTCGCCTGGCGGTCTACTCGATGCTGGAGCAGGGGATCATTCCCGGGGTCCGCCTGGGCCGGCGGTGGATCATCACCAGGCAGGCGTACCTGGCCTGGGAGCGCACCTGCGGCCGTCGCGCGGG
>JBEKDA010000077.1:0-21452 GCA_050014595.1 Bryobacteraceae bacterium | reverse complement strand
ATGTAGGAAACGTCGGCCATGTTCAGGACGATCCGCCGGGAACCGCTCGCCACCAGTTCCCGAATCTTCGTGCGCAGGGTGCTGGTGCCTTCGCCCATCGTTAGCTTTCCGCTGGCGACGACTACGATCACCTCGCCCTTCTGGTGGGTTGTCAGTTTCACACTCATCGAATGATTCTCCTTTCCCTGTTGTCTTCTCACTTCGGAGCGGGTCGCAGGTGCTTCAATACTCGCACATCAGCGTTCTGCTCGGAGGTCAGTTCGCTTCGTAGCTATTTTGAAGCATACAGGGATTTCTGGAAACTACGGCTGGTTCGGATGCCGTCGGACCGGAGTTTCCACGAAGCCTGTTCTTCTGCCCGATGCCTCCAAACTCCCCGGTGCTCCCCTTATGCACCCTAGCCGCTAGGCTGGAGCAATCTGGACGCAGATCGTCCTCTGCCGCCTCCGTTCCCTTGACCATCTGCAAAGTC
The DNA here is from genome assembly GCA_050014595.1 of Bryobacteraceae bacterium. Lineage (GTDB taxonomy): Bacteria > Acidobacteriota > Terriglobia > Bryobacterales > Bryobacteraceae > PALSA-129. The sequence goes on along the minus strand of JBEKDA010000077.1, from coordinate 20,980 downwards.
GTGATGTAGTCTGTTGGCGAGCGACCCGTGAGGCCAAGGGGACCCGAGTGACGGCGAGTTTCTTCCGGAATGTAGCGTACGCAGTTCGCAACCTGGGGCGCGATCCCTTGCTGGTAATCTCCGCTACTCTGACGCTCGCCGTTTGCATCGGCGCGAACACTACCGTTTTCAGCATTGGGAACTCGGTCCTGGTCCGGCCGCTCCCCTATCCCGGCTCCGAGCGCATCGACTGGATCAGCGAGCGGTCGGGGCCCAATCACGAAGACATTGGCGCGTTGCCGGATTATTACCGCTTGCGCGAGGGTAGCCGGGTCTTCGAAGAGGTCGCCGCGTTCAACCCGATCAATGTGAACTGGACCGGCGTGGAGAGACCGGAGCAACTGGATGCGGCGCAAGTTTCGGCTTCGTTCTTTCGCGTGATGGGCATGCGGCCGAGCATGGGACGTTATCTTGCGGTCGAGGAGGAAGGGACCAAGGCGCCATCCGTCGTAGTTCTGAGCTACGACTTCTGGCGGAGCCGGTTGGGCAGCGATCTCCATGTCATCGGAAAGACCATGGCTCTCGATCGTCTGCCACGCACGATCATCGGCGTCATGCCGCAAGCCTTCGACTTCCCGCGCGGTACGCAAGTCTGGATGCCCTTGCCGCTCGACGAATCGTCTCAAAGGGCAATCAATCCCAATCGGCCGATATTCACGGTCTCGATCGTGGCCCGCCGTAAAGCTGGCGTGTCCACTAAAGAAGCAGAATCGGAACTAAATCGGCTGTCCTGTCTCATTCGAGACGAATATAAAGTTTTCCCTACGAGATTCCGATGGGACTTGGTTATCGCCGCCAGTCCTCTGCAACAGCATCTGACTGGCCAACTGCGCCCCGCACTGCTGGCGCTAAGCGGCGCCGCTGGACTGGTGCTGCTGATCGCGTGTGTGAATCTCGGCAATTTGCTGCTCGCCCGTGCCGGCAGCCGCAAACGCGAGCTTGCCATTCGACTGGCGCTCGGCGCCAGCCGCGGTCGTATTGTGCACCAGATGCTTACGGAAAGCTTTGTACTCGCGGCGCCGGGCGGTATCGCCGGCGTTGGCATCTCCTGGCTTGCGGTGCACTTGCTCAATGGCGCCAAGCCGGCCATCCTGGCGCGCTATCCACCGATTTCCATCAACTTGCCCGTGCTCGCCTTCACTTTAGGTATGACGCTTGCGGCCGGCATGCTGTTTGGCATGGCGCCCGCCGTGTCCGCCGCCGGAATCAAGATCCATGAAGCGCTGAAGTCCGCCAGCATGACGCACAGCGGCGGGCCGGGCGCGGCCCGGCTGCGGAAAACACTAGTAGTGGCGGAGCTCGGGGTTTCGCTCGTCTTGTTGATCGGGGCTGGTCTGCTGGCCCGCACCTTCCTCAAACTTGCGCACACGAACCTCGGGTTTCGCTCCGACCATTTACTCACCTTTCGAGTGAGCCCAATCGGTCCTTTCGGCGACTACTCCAAGTTCTACAATTCCGTGCTCGATCGCCTTCAGGATCTGCCAATGGCCCAGTCGGCAGCCTTGCTTTTGGATATTCCGCTCGGCGATGAGGACTTTTACTTGAGCGGGCGAATTCGCGTTTTGGGGCGTCCGGTGACGCCATTTGTCGAACGCCCGATCATCGGCAACACGGTGGTTAGCCCGGGGTTCTTTCACGCCTTGGAAATTCCGCTCCAGAGCGGCCGCATTTTCGATTTGCACGATTTCGCTCAGCCCGCCGGAACATTCGTAACCAATTATGGGATGATCTCCGCGGCGCCAGTCGTGGTGAACGAAGCGTTTGTACGGAGGATTTTTCCGGGCGAGAATCCGCTAGGCCAGCGGGTCGTGTTTGGACCCGATCGGAACTCCGTAACATGGACGATCATCGGCGTAGTGGGCGACGTACGTGGCGGCGCGCTCGGCGCCGACCCGCCCGCCATGGTGTACCGCTGCGCGTGTGAAGGCAGTTCTCTGTTTCGTGCGGGATTTGTGGTCCGCACCGCCGGCGAACCCAAGGCGGCGATACGCGCCGTGGAGGAACAAGTCCGCGCGGTCGATCGCGACCAGCCGATCTTCGACGTGAAGACTATCGACGAGCGCCGTTCGACTGCCCTGGCTCCCGAGCAGTTCCAACTCGCCGTGATCGGGGGTTTCGCCGCGATCGCTATGCTGCTGGCTGCCGCCGGCGTATACGGAGTGATGTCATATCTGGTTGCGCGACGCACCCGCGAAATTGGCATCCGGGTGGCGATGGGTGCGCGGCCGGCCGACGTGCTGGGCATGGTGATTGGCGAAACGATGATTCTCGTTCTGGCAGCCATTTGCGTTGGTCTTGGCGGCGCTTGGGCGCTCACTCGCTATGTCCGTTCCCTGTTGTACGGCGTGACGGAGCTGGATGCCGCAACCTTCGGTTTCGCTCCGGTTCTGCTGGCCGCAGTTGTCCTGATCGCATGTTTCGCGCCGGCACGGTATGCCGCACGCATCGATCCGGCGAGAGCCTTGCGGGAAGAGTAAGGAGATCGACCGCCGCAGAACAGTCGAGAAAAAGCCAGCGGTAGCTCCGTGACTGCAGGGTATAGGGCCGTTATCCGCCTAAGGCAGTCGGAACATCCCAAATCCCGACAAGTGGCTTATCGTAGAGTGGCCACAAGCGGCGATGGGCGGAGTCGGCCTGATGGAGTGGCGCCCGAGCTGAATCGCACCAAGAATCGATCCCCCGACCCGGACACTTTCCACACTTTTTGTTCGTCGTTCAGAAGCATCCAGTACGCACGGAGTTCCGCGTCCGACAGTCTCTCCCAGAGGCCCTGTCCGAGGCACAGCAGCAACTCCATCGCGACATCATGCTCTTCGAGCCCCGCGGTCGTGACCGAGACTTCCAGCCCGCCGCTGGTCATGGTCCATCGTGAGGCCACACCCGAAGCCACTTCCGCCGGAAGCGAGATCCGGCAAGGTCCCAATCGCCGCGCCATGGAGCAAGGCAAGGCGCGAACGGGCGGGCGGATGAATTCGCGCACAAGCGCTGCGGACAGGCTCGGGCCGCGGACCAAGGTCCATCCGTGCGCAAGCCGAAGTGGACTGCGCGTCGGGCCATGGCATCTCCGTTCAGCCGCCTCGCCTCATGTCGCGAAACGATTCGAGGCTCCATTCCCCTTCCGGCACGGATGAGCAGCGGCGAAGGATGTACACGTTGCCGTCGTTGGCTCTGACCTTGAAAAAGATGTCCTCCGGCCCGTACCACTGGTCCAGCAGTTCTTCCGCGAAGTAATCCTGATCACCCAGTCGGAAACGAACCGGACGCTCGTCCCCTTTGTAGCCGGAATAGCAGACCACCTCGACCTTCATCTGGGCACCCCGCTCATCTCCACACTTCCGTCTCTGGATGCATTAGTCGTGCACCAGATCGGCCAGCGAACGCCGCGGCGCCGGCTCCGGTTCTTCCGCCGGATACCCAACTGGCAGCATGGCCACCGGCAACAGATCGTGACAGCCCAACACGCGCTGCACCGCGGCCTCGTCGAAGGCTCCCACCCAAACCGTGCCGAGGCCCAGAGCCGTGGCCGCCAGCATGGCGAACGCGCACGCGATCGTCGCGTCCTGGATTGCGTACAGCCTCGCACCCCGTTCCTGGTACTGCGCAGCCGACCGCTCCCGGTTGGCACAGAATACCAATACTACGGGCGCCTGAGCGACGAAGAACTGGTCCAGCGCCGCCCGCGCCAGCGCCGTGCGTTCCTTCTCCCGGGTGACCCGGAAGATCTCGTACCCTTGCAGGTTTCCTGCCGACGGCGCCGCATTTGCCGCCGCCAGCACCTGCGCCACCTTTTCCGCTTCCACTGCCTCGGGTGCGAACGCCCGGACCGATCGGCGTCTCCTGATCACCTCGAACAGGTCCACGACGCGAATTATACCCCTTCGGAGGCACTGAACTGGCTGCGGTTGTCTCAAGGCCGCAGGAAGAGCACCAAGCATCTTGAGTTCAACCAGCCCTTCGCAGCGCTCTATTTTCTCAATTCCACCACGCAACGACTGCATACGGTATTCGGCGGGCAGTTCTGCTCGAACGGCAAGTTCTTGCGCCGCGATGCAGAAGGCGCCACGCTCATCGACATAGACTCGATTCCCAAGACCATTAGCCACTACCGGCTTGATGCTAAGCTCGAGCAGGTCCTGGAACATTCCCTGATAGCCGACCCCGATTCCCTGCCAGGTTTACCGGATGGCTTGCGGCCTTCACCTGACGGCGCAGATGCACCTGATGGCGAAAGTGTCATTGTCGCCTTCTACAATCCTGACGCGGTCGCTGATGGAGTGGCTCAGCAACTTCGCGTACGCGACGGGTCAATTCCTTACGGCTGAACGGAGGCCGGGAGCAGCATTTGATTGCCCGGCGATGGCTGTCCGCTGCCGTGCCGCAAAGCGTTAGGGCTTCGGCTTCCCTTGAATCCGAATTAAGATATCTACATCGCGAAGACAATCAAATATGCGCTCCTATGTTCTTTTCCTTTCGATGGCCGCGACGGCGTGGTGCCAGTCGTCAAGCTTCCGGCCGCCGGCCGTGCCTCTGGTCACCACCGACCCCTACTTCAGCGTCTGGTCGCTATCGGACCGGCTGAACGAAGATGCCACGCGCCACTGGACCGGGACACCGCAAAACCTTACCAGCCTGATCCGCTTGGATGGCAAGGCCTACCGCGTCATGGGCATCGGCCGGAGAGACGTGCCGCCACTACCGCAGCAGCACGTGCAGGTGTTACCCACGCGAACTGTTTATGAATTTGAAGGCGAGGGCGTGCACGTCACGCTCACGTTCCTGACCGCTGCGCTGCCGCACGACTTGGAACTGCTCTCCCGGCCCATCACCTATGTCAGTTGGGCGCTGCGCTCCACCGACGGCAAAGCCCACAAAGCTCAGGTTTATTTCGATGCCGGCGCGGACCTGGCTGTAAACACGCCCGACCAGCCCGTGGATTGGGCGCGATTCAAGCTTCCAAACCTGCGCGTGCTCCGCGTCGGCACGCGGCAGCAGCCGGTGCTCGAGAAATGGGGCGACAACCTCCGCATCGACTGGGGCTATCTCTACGTGGCTGCGCCTTCCCAACCCGGGCTCTCCGAAGCGGCGGTAGATCGGCAAGCCGCTATCGAGGCCTTTCTCAACCGCGGCGAGGCGCCGGACAGCGACGACCTGTCCCCATGGAATGCCCTCCCGCGCCGCAGCCAGGTGCTCGCCTACGCATTCGATCTCGGCGAGGTTTCCTCCAAGCCTTGCTGAGTCGAGGACCTCGACCTGACCGACTTCCCCTGATTGTGCGTTCTTGCGACAAGCGAGTGTCCGTCTGCTCAACTGCAGGGGCAGGTTTCTTTTCATATTCCCCCGAAGAAGAAGGTCCGAAACGCAGAGCGGCGGTCGACTGTAACTTCCTCACCGGCTAGAGCCGGCCTTTCGGAGCGCATCTTCCACAGCCTCGGGGTGACGGGCAATCACAGCCAAAAGCACGCGCGCTGGACCATCCGGCCGCGTTCGACCCTGCTCCCAGTTCTTGAGGGTGGCGGGTTGGAAACCGAACTTGGCGGCAAATTGTGACTGGCTCAGCCGAAGTTTCCGGCGCACAGCGCGCACGTCGGTCCTGGGGACCTTAACAACCGTCACCCGGACGGGCACCGGTTCACCGCCTGCCCAGGCTATGGCCTCCTTCAAGCTGGTGATGACTTCTTGGCCGACGCTGGTGCGTCTGGCGTCGGCTCTCCTCTTGGATTCGTTTCGTGTTTTCATAACGGCCTACTTTTGGCGTAAGTCCTCACGAGAACAGGGACCAGTTTCTTGAATTCGCTCCGCTCCGCTTTCGTGAGGTTCGCCTTCTGATTCTTCGCATAAACAGTCAAGAGGAACACCGGGAACGTTTCGTTGTGAAAATAATAGATCACTCGAACGCCGCCGCGCTTTCCCTTTCCTTGGGCGGCCCAGCGCACCTTGCGGACTCCGCTGGTTTCCGGGATAACGTCGCCGACCTCGGCGTTCATGCCGAGGAACACTACAAGCTCAGATCGTTCCTCCTCGTCGAGCAGGGACGCAGCCTTCCGAAGAAAGAACGGTGTCTCAACGACAGTCATCGGCGTGGCGCGCATCTTCTTCAATTATACGCTATAAGCGTATAGATGCAAGAGTTCGGAAAATTCGGAATATATAGGTCTACCAGTAGGCCAGCGCGGTCTTTTTCGCGATGAATTGCTCGATCTGAGGAAGACCGCACGGGCACGCCGGGCGCCGCGGCGGCGCCCGACTTTCGATCTCCCGGTCTGTGCCGCCTTGGCTGTGGCGACGCTGGTAGTGCATGGCCGTGCGGCGCGACCCGACAGTCGTCAATTTCGAAGACCCGAGTCCGTGTCAAGCAAGCCCCGATCATTGCGAGTGGTGGGCCGTAATCTCGGCGAGGGTAGGTCCTGAACCGGTACGGTACAACAGACCGTCCAGCGTTTCGAAGAAATATCCGCGAAGGTTGCCGCGCCGCTTGGATCGCAGTTCCGTACTATAGTGGCGAAGATGCTGCTGGCCCATCCGTAGTGCTGCATCGGCACCAATCGTCTGAGATGAGCTTCGCCGCTACCTTGTGGACAACTCTTGGCAAATCCGGCTCGATGACTCTAACTTCCGGCATGCCCCCAATTTTACGCTCCGGCAATCGGGTCTGGCAGCGCCCCTTACCAGGCCGCCGTCTGAACGCCGCTGGGGTGACTACCGATATCCCCGGATATTACTGCTGCCACCGAGCGTCTCGCTAGGCCGCCACTAAAGGTTCGAGACTCGCCATTCGTCATAGCTCTTGAACCAAGGGCGCGGCTGCCCGGCTTGACATCGGCGCTCGCTAGTACTAATTCTTTAGCATGAAGCAAAGGACGAGACTCGCAATCGGTGCCGCCTGCCTGCTGAGCTGCGGCGCCTGGGCTGTATTGGGGCAGTCCGGCGAAATGCTGCCTAAATTTGAAGCGGCCGATGTCCACGTGAGCGCCAAGAGCACCAGCCTGGATCCGCGCACCGTGCCAGCACACGGCGGCCGGTACGAATTTAAGAACGCCACCATGTTGGATCTGATCCGGACCGCGTATGGCGTCACCGCGGACAAGGTGTATGGCGGACCGAGCTGGCTGGAAATAGATCGGTTCGACGTGATCGCCCAGGAGCCGCCAAACACCACGCCGGACGCGCAGAAGGCCATGCTTCAAGCGCTGCTGGAGGATCGCTTCAAGTTGGTGGCTCACAAGGACACCAAGCCGCAGCCTACCAAGGTCCTGACTGTCGGGAAGAAGCTTCAGCTCAAGGAGGCCGACGGCGCGGGAGAAACCGGATGCCAAGCCGAAGGCGGAGGCAGCGCGCCCGGGGGATCGGCGATCGTGATAGGCACCGCCGTGGCGGCCTCGATGGGAGTCCCGACGAGAATCGCGCTGGGACCCGGCGGCACGATCCATTACATTTGCCGCAACATGACCATGCAATCATTCGCCGAATCGTTGCGGGGCATGATGGGCACGTCGGTGGGCACCAACCCCGTGCTGGATGAAACGGGGTTGAAGGGCAAATACAATTTCGATCTCCGATACTCGATACTGTCGCCGATGCCCGGGACCGACGCCGGCGACAGAATCTCGATCTCCGAAGCGATCGACAAGCAGCTTGGGCTGAAGTTCGAAGAGAGGCCGGTTCCAACGCCCGTGATCGTCGTCGATAGCGTGAACCGCAAGCCGAGCGAAAATCCGCCGGGCACCGCGGAGGCGCTGCCTGCGATCCCGGTCCCGACGGAGTTTGAGGTGGCCAGCATCAAGCCCAGCGAGCCGCCGACGCCGAGCGCGCCGAGAATCATGGGCTTCCGGATGCAGCCTGGGGGACGGTTTATCGCTGACGGCATGACGCTACGAATGCTGGTCACCCGAGCGTTTAACACCTTGAGCGGCGACCAACTGGTGGGGCTGCCGCCGTGGGCGGATACGGAGCGTTTCGATATCGTTGCCAAAGCGCCCTCCGAGGGAGCTACCTCGGGCGTCAACATAGACATGGAAGCGCTTGGGCCGATGATCCGCGCCTTGCTGGTTGATCGCTTCAAGATGACTTACCACACCGAGGAGCGTCAAGTCACGGGGTACGCGCTGGTTGCGGTGAAGCCCAGGATGAAAAAGGCCGATCCCGAGAGCCGTGCCTCGTGCAAGAACGGCAATGCGACCGCCGGTACGCCGGCTGGTTCGCGGGTGTTGATCTGCCAGAACATCACCATGGAGCAGTTCGCGGACCGGTTGCGGGGCCTGTCGCTCGAGCTGACCCTGCCGATTTTAGACGCCACGGAGATCGCCGGTGGTTGGGACTTCGCGCTGTCGTTCGATCCGAATGCCGCGGTCAGGGCGATGGTCGCGGGCCGCGGCGGCGGGGACCCCAATCAAACAGGAGCTGTTGCGGCCTCCGACCCCAGCGGCGGCCTCACCATTTTCGAGGCCATCGAGAAGCAGCTCGGCCTCAAACTGGAGAAGCAAAAGAGGCAGGCCCAGGTCATCGTCATCGATCATATCGAGCAGAAGCCCACAGAGAACTGACGAATGCGTGGTGAGCAGCTTTGGTTGATTTCCGCGCCACCGCGAGTACCGTCGAAGCCGGCCTTTCTGGAGGGCCAAGGCCACGGCATCAGACAGGGATTTGCTGTGGCCTTATGAGGACCGGGAGCTGTTTTCGGCTTTCGCCGACCCGCACTTCCCGGTCGCCCGATTTCGACGCGCCCACTGCCTGCGTCTACCGGCCGGTACAGGCAAAGCTGCAATCCTGCGGGTTCTCGACCCAAAGAGCGCCGCGTCCTTGGGACGCTGGTGTCGCTCGGGATGGGAAAAACCCGCTACACTTGCGGTGAACGGGGGGCGCTCATGAAGACCATTCTGCTGGCGATGCTGTGCGGCTGCGCTTTGCAGGCTCAGCCAGGCGACACAAAAGTATGGGACCGGCAGGCGGCGGCCGCCTATCTGGACGGGCGCATGGGCTGGTGGGCAGGGTGGCCTTCGGCGGCGCGCGATCACGAAACCTTCTGCGTTTCGTGTCACACTTCGCTGCCATACGCCCTGGCGCGGCCGGCGCTGCGGGCCGCGCTGGGCGAACAGGGTCCGTCAGCCAACGAACGCAAGTTCCTGGAGAACACGGCCAGGCGCGTGTCGCTGTGGGCGGAGGTCGAGCCGTTCTACAACGATGCCAAGAGCGGCGCGCCGAAAACGGCGGAAGCGCGCGGCACGGAGGCGGTGCTCAATGCGCTGATTCTGGCCCGTTATCAAGCGCCGGCGGCGAAAGATGCGCTGCGCAATATGTGGGCGCTGCAACTGAAGAGCGGCGGACAGCGCGGCTCGTGGAGCTGGCTCAATTTCCACAACGAGCCGTGGGAAGCGGACGATTCGGCGTTTTGGGGCGCGGCGCTGGCTGCACTGGCGGTGGGGATGGCGCCCGAAGAATACCGGAATAGCGCTGAGATTCGGGAGAACCTCGCGCTGCTGAGCGAATACCTGCAGCGCGAGCAGCCAGGCCAGTCCACGCTGAATCGCGCCGTGGCACTTTGGGCGTCGGGCAAGTTGCCGCGGCTGCTGAATGCGGAGCAGCGGGCGGCGATTGTCGGGGAGATCCTCGGCAAGCAGCGCGAAGACGGCGGTTGGAGCGCGTCTTCGCTGGTGGTGAAGGAGTGGCAACGCAGGGACGGCACGCCCATGGACGCGCGCAGCGATGGTTACGGCACCGGGCTGATGGTGGTGGCCCTGGAACACTCGGGCGCCGCGCCGGCGCCAGCGCAGATCGCCAAAGGGCTGGCGTGGCTGGAGCGCAATCAGGACCAGTCGGGCGCGTGGCTTGGCACTTCGATGAACAAGCAGCGCGACCCAGGGTCGGATGCCGGCCGGTTCATGAGCGATGCCGCTACCGCGTATGCGGTGCTGGCTCTCAGCGGGCGGTAACCGGCTGTAGGTCGAGGCCGGTCAGACGGCGGGTGGAAGGCGGGCAAGCTGAAGCGTGCCTTGGGCAGGCCAGGAGGACTGTCAGACACCGGCGGCAGGACCGCCGGCGCCACCAGACCGCCAGTGCTAACGCATGCCCTACCAAACTACTGACCTGCGAGAATACGGGGAGGGATGTTTGATCGCTTACGAATCGGAGCCCGGCGCAACCGTGCCCTCATCTTTGGTGGCTTGCTCCTTACCAGCCTGCTGTGTATTTGGGGGAGGCCGGCGCCCGGTTCCTTCCGCTTTGCGATTCTGGGCGACCGGACCGGAGAGGCCCAACGGGGCGTCTACGAGCAGGTGTGGAAGGAAGTCGCAGGCGAAAGCCCCGCATTCGTGATCAGTGTGGGCGACACCATTGAGGGCATGAACGACGCAAGCGCAGAAGCGGAGTGGCGCCAAGCCGATCAGATTCTCAAACTTTTCCGCCGCTATCCACTCTATCTCGCGCCCGGCAACCACGACATCTGGTCTACGGCATCGGAGCGGCTATTCCGGCAGTACGCGGCGCACAGCCCGCACTACAGTTTCGATTACGGGCAGGCGCATTTCACGATCCTGGACAATAGCCGTTCCGAGGAACTGCCGGCCGAGGAACTGGTCTTCCTTGAAGCGGACCTGAAAGCCCATGCCGGACAGCCGTTGAAAATGATCATCTCGCACCGGCCATCCTGGTTGCTCAACGTGGCCCTGCAGAATCCAAACTTCGCGCTGCACCAACTTGCCCGGCGTTACGGCGTCCAGTATGTGGTGGCCGGACATGTTCACCAGATGGTGCGTCTCGAACTCGAAGGCGTCACGTATGTCTCAATGGCGAGTTCGGGCGGGCATCTCCGGTTGTCCGGAGTCTACGAAGACGGCTGGTTCTTCGGACACGCGCTGGTCGAAGCACATGCTAAGAGCATCGACTTTCAAATCAGGGAAGTGGGTCCCCCGCGCGGCGAGGGCCGGATCACGAAACTGACGGACTGGGGCATGGCCGGGCTGGTCAAGAGGCAAGGGCTTCGCCCTTGATATCCCTGCGGGATATGGGAGTCGAGGAAGTCAGGAGTCAGGAGTCAGAGGGCTTCGGGCTAGCGGTTACACACAACGAGAACAACATTCTCGCTGCGGCGGATATGAAAGCCCGCGGGTCATCGCGACGCGGGAGGTTCCTGGTCCGTGGGAATGCCTGCCAGATGCCGGTAGAAGGCCACCGCGCGGTTGATCGCAGATGCCTCATGACCGGCAATCAATCCTCCGGCTTTTCCGCTGGTGCGCGCGATGCCGTAGTACCGCCAAAGACCCGCAGCCTCCTGTTCGAGGTAATAGATCGACTGGACTTGGCCCGGTTCAAACAGGGGGAACAGCAAGTATCGGATGGCGGTCGAGTTCTCGACGTCGAACACGAGGCGTCCCGTGGAAGCACTTCGAATGCGCATTCGGTAGATCGCCTTGCCGAACAGGTTGTCCTCCTGCTGAAAGAAGAGTGTCCGCCCTGCCGCGATCTCATCCACGGAGAAGTCCGGGCGGCGTTGACTGCTGTCCGCTCCCGGCGAAGCATACGCTTCGAGAATCAACTTCTGCCATCGTTTCTGGGTGGCAGACCAATAGAGGATTCCCTTGGTTTCGGATACTGCGCCGATCCGGTGGCGCAGTCCATCGGTGCCGGCGGTGAAGCGAAAGCGCGCGGCCACCGCGACGATAGTTGGGGATTCAGACGCGCCCCAGCCGGTACAGGCGGGAGGTTTCCAGTCCGCCCCGAGATCGGACGCGTTCCATACTTTCACGATGGGAGAAGCATCCAGCGTGGGAAACGGCGGGAGCGGCTCCGGCCCACAAGGAGGCTGCGGTCCGGACTCAGCACGAATCGAGTTCCCCCACCAGAGGACCGTCGTGAACAGGGCCGTAGCAACGAGGCGGGGCAACCTCCGACGAAGAAGCAAGCCGGACATCTCTTGGAAAACCTTCCTTCCGCTCGTATTTTAGCCGACGCTCCCGGTAAGCCTGCGACTTTCTTGTTCAGCGGCCTTTCGTGCGATGAGCCTGCGCGACGGAATCCCGCAGAAGGAGATTTAGCCGTGACCTAGCCGGCATTTCTCACAGCAATTCGGCGGTGTCGAGGTGGCGCACGCCATCCCAGGCCACAACCCCAGCCCACCTGTTACGATAAAGTCGTGTGGCAGCAGGTTCTCAGCCAGCCGGGCACGTTTCTCAAACACATTGTACCCGCCATCGTCAAACCCCTTCACGCCCTGTGGAATGAAGTCATCGGGTTTCTTTTCCTTTCCTTCGCGACGATTTTCGGATTCCGCACCGCGACATACGTCCGGCAACTCCTGCACTCCACCGACGCCACCGCCGGCGGAGCGCTGCTGCGCGTGGTGATGGCCGGGTTCTGCACCTTGCTGCTGGGCTGGTACGGCGTCTCTTCGTTCCTCCGCGCGCGCAGAATTTCACGATCATGAATCAGCGCTTGGGTAAACCGGGCGAGTTCCCGTACACCCGCGGCGTCTACCGCGACATGTACCGCAGCCGGCTCTGGACCATGCGGCAATACGCCGGATTCGGCAACGCCGAGGAGAGCAACCGCCGCTACCGCTACCTGCTCTCCCAGGGGACCACCGGCCTTTCGGTAGCCTTCGACCTGCCGACCCAGATGGGCTTCGATTCCGACCACCCCATGGCCTCCGGCGAAGTGGGCCGCGTGGGCGTGGCGATTTCCTCCCTGGCCGATATGGAAGTGCTGTTCCGCGAGATCCCGCTCGAAGACGTCTCCACATCCATGACCATCAATTCCACGGCCGGGATTCTGCTGGCGTATTATTCGCTGGTGGCCGAACGCCAGGGCGTCAGCCGGCGGAAGCTGGCCGGAACCATTCAGAACGACATCCTCAAGGAATACATCGCGCGCGGCACCTACATTTATCCGCCGCGGCCGGCCATGCGTCTGATCACCGACATCTTCGCCTGGGCGGGGCGCGAAATGCCGGAGTGGAACACCATCTCGATCAGCGGCTACCACATCCGCGAGGCCGGATCCACCGCCACGCAGGAGCTGGCCTTCACCTTCGCCAACGCCATCGCCTATATCGAAGCGGCCATCCAGGCCGGCCTGGCGGTGGATTCCTTCGCGCCGCGCCTCTCTTTCTTCTTCAACTCGCACAACGATTTTCTGGAAGAGATTGCCAAGTTCCGCGCCGCCCGCCGCATCTACGCCCACCTGATGCGGGAGCGCTTCGGCGCCGCCGACCCGCGCTCCACCATGCTCCGCTTTCACGTGCAGACGGCCGGCAGCACTCTCGCCGCGCAGCAGTCCGACGTCAACATTGTGCGCACCGCCGTGCAGGCGCTGGCCGCGGTGCTGGGGGGCGCGCAATCGCTGCACACCAATTCGCGCGACGAAGCCCTGGCGCTGCCCACCGAGGAATCCGCGCGCATCGCCCTGCGCACCCAGCAGATTATCGCTTACGAAAGCGGCGTCACCAATACGCCCGACCCGGTGGGCGGGAGCGAAGCCATCGAGGCGCTGACCGATTCCATCGAACGGGGCGTCCTCGATTATCTCGGGCGTATCGATGCCATGGGCGGCACGCTCGCCGCCATCGAAGCCGGCTACATCCAGGGCGAAATCCAGAACGCCGCGTACGAGTATCAGCGCGAGATCGAATCCGCCAAGCGCATCGTGGTGGGAGTCAACCGTTTCCAGCAGGAGGAGCGGGCCGTTCCCACATTCCACCTGGACCCGGCGCTGGAGCGCTCGCAGGTGGAGTCATTACGGCAAGTGCGCGCTTCGCGCAGTGCGTCCGCGGTCGGCGAGAAACTGGCCGCTCTGGAGGAGGCTGCGCGCGGCACGGCCAACCTGATGCCGCCGATCCTGGAAGCCGCCGCCGTCTACGCCACCGTGGGCGAGATTTCAGACAGCCTTCGCCGGGTATTCGGCGAGCATCGGGAAAGCCGGTAAGAGTATTAGGCCACGCCGCTGACCGGCGGCTGGTACGCTTCCGCGTACATCACCTCGGCCACCCGCCGCCGCGTGCGCGTGCGCTCGCGCAATCCCAGGCGGTGCATGATGCGGCCCACGTGGTCCGGATCGTACCGCACGGCGAACCGGGCGAAGATCGCCTCGGCGAAGCGCGCGGTGGTCCAGCGGTCGGTTTCGAAACCGGCTGCCCGCGGACCCAAGCGGTAGACTTCCGCCACGCCGGCGAGTTGTTCCGCGTTGAGGCGGCAGGGACGGCCGGGAGCGCGCCGCTTGCGCAGCGACTCCAGTCCTTTCCCGCTCAACGCGCGGTGCCATCGTGACGCCGTGGTGCGGCTGACCCCGAATCTACGGGCAACTTGGGACTGCGAGAGCCCCCTTTGCAGGTCCTGCGCTGCTAGCAGGCGCCTGCTCTCCATCTCATCGCGAGTCAGAATACCTTCTGCTAATGTGTCCATACGCGACGCGGTTGGTTGAGTGCCAGAGCGATTCTAGAATAACAGAAAACATTCCCAATGCAAATTGTTTTTTACAGAATTCTTGGGTCCGGCAGCCTGCTAAGATGGCAAATCATGATGCCGTATCGCAGAGCCGCCCTCCTGGCGCTGTTTCTTTGCGCCGGCGCGGCCCTGGCGCAGACCGGCAAAAACCTGGCCTTGCACCGGCCGGCCGCCGGCAGCACGCCCTGCAACGAGGATGAAACCCCCGCGCAGGCATTCAACGGAAGCGTTTCCGGCGGCACCGGCGACAAATGGTGCTCCACCGAAGATTCCAAGTGGTTGCAGGTGGACCTGGGCTCGAACGCCCGGATCTCGAGCGTCATCCTGCGCCACGCCGGCGCCGGCGGCGAAAGCAGCGACTGGAACACCCGCGCCTTCAAAATCCACGTCTCCACCGACGGCAAGACCTTCACCACGGTGGTCACGGTGACCGATAACACCGCCGACGTGAGCACGCACAAATTCGAACCCGTCACCGCGCGGTACGTCCAGTTGGAGGTCATCACGCCCACGCAGGATGGCGACCCCGCCGCGCGCATCTACGAGTTCGAAGTCTACGGCGACCCGGTGGCCGGCAAGTAGCGCATGCGCCCGCCAACGCCCCGCCTGGAATTGCGTAACGTCTCGAAGACCTACATCGACGGCAACCAGCCGGTGGATGTGCTGCACGACATCTCTCTTACGGCCGAGCGCGGCACCATCACGGCGGTGGTGGGGCGTAGCGGGTGCGGCAAGACGACGCTGCTCAACCTGGCGGGCGCCATGGACTTCCCGACCAGCGGCGAGGTGCTGATCGACGGGCGCTCGACCGGATCGCTCAACGATCGCGAACTCACGGCCCTGCGCCGCACACGGGTGGGCTTCGTGTTTCAATTCTTTCAGTTGCTGCCCACGCTCACGGTGCTGGAGAACGTGGAGTTGCCGCTGCTGCTGGCGGGCGCGGCCGGGCCGGCCGAAACGGCGCGCGACCGGCTGCGGTGGGTGGAGCTCGAAGACAAGGCGGCCAGCCTGCCGCACCAGCTTTCGGGCGGCCAGATGCAGCGCGTGGCCGTGGCGCGGGCGCTGGCGCATTCGCCCGACATTCTGATTGCCGACGAGCCAACCGGCAACCTCGATACGGCCAGCGGCGACCAGGTGCTTGAGCTGCTGCGCGACGCCGCGCGGAATTTCGGCGCCACCGTCCTGATGGCCACGCACAGCGCCGAAGCCGCCTCGATCGCCGGGACGCGCGTCCAACTGCGCGACGGCCGCATCCAATCGATCGACCGCGCATGAAACTCCTGCGCTCGCTGATCCTCCGCCCTTTGCGCCGCGACCCGTTGCGGACGGCCCTCACCGTCCTTTCGGTGGCGCTGGGCATCGCCGTGATCGTGGCCATCGACCTGGCGGGCGACGCGGCCACCGGTTCTTTCCGCGCCTCCATGGAAACCCTGGCGGGCAAGACGGATCTGGAGATCCTGGCCAACGGCGGCATCGACGAACATTGGATCGGCGCGCTGGATGCGCTGCCGGTGAATGCGACTTTCTCGCCGGTGATGGAAGGCCAGGCCATGATGGATGGCGCCGGCCCGGTTCCGCTTTACGGCGTGGACCTGGTGGCGGCCGCGCTCGAGGCTCCCCAGCCGGGCGGCGCCCTGACCGTGACCGCGACGGTTGCCGGGCGGCGGCAGGAGCTGAAACCGGCGCGGCTGGTGCACTCGGATTCGGGGGACCTTCTGGTGGTGGATATCGCCGCCGCGCAACAGGCGCTCGGCCGATTCGGCAAGCTCGACCGCATCGACGTCACCATTGGGCGCGGCGAAGACCTGGCCCGCGTGGAACAGGCCATCCGCGCGACGCTGCCGCCGGCATACCTGGTGGAGAGGCCAGGGGTGCGCAGCGACGAAAACCAGCGCATGCTGCGGGCCTTTCGCTGGAACCTGCGGGTGCTGGGCTATATTTCGCTGGTGGTGGGCGCCTTCCTGATTTACAACACCATCTCCATCAGCGTGGTGCGGCGTCGCGGCGAGATCGGGGTGTTGCGCGCGCTGGGCGCCGGGCGCGCGGCTGTGCTGGGGCTGTTCCTGGCGGAAGCGCTGCTGCTGGGCGTGGCGGGCGCCGCGCTGGGAGTGGCGCTCGGCCGCCTGCTGGCGGGCGTCACGGTGCGGACGATTTCCGAAACGGTGAACGCGATCTACACCACCAGCCGCCCGACGCCCGTGGAACTTACCTGGAGCGAAGCCTGGATGGGCCTGCTGACGGGCGCGGTGGTGGCGCTGGGCTCGGCGTTTGCGCCGGCGCGCGAAGCCATGATGGTGGCGCCGGTGGAGGCCATGGGACGCGGCGCGCACGAACACCGCGCGCGGCTGCGCTGGCGGCGCGGCCTGGTTGGGGCGGGACTGTTTGCCGCCGCCGCGTTGGCGGCTTCGCAGGCGCGGCCGCTCGACGGTTATCCGGTGGGCGGCTACGTGGCCGCGCTGTTTTCGATTGGCGCGGCGGCCTTGGCGGCGCCGGCGCTGGTGTTGGCGGCGAACTACTTCACGCGCGCGGTGACGCGGCGGTGCGTCGCGAGCCTGCTGGCCGGCCGCAGTTTGGCGGCCTCGCTTTCGCGGTCGTCGGTGGTGGTGGCGGCGCTGGCCACCGCCATCGCCATGATGGCCAGCGTGGGGATCATGGTGGGCAGCTTTCGGGAGACCGTGGCGCTGTGGCTGGACGTGCAGCTTCGCGCCGACTTCTACGTGCGGACGGCGGGGCGCTCGGCGGCGGGCCAGTACCCGCCGCTGGCCGAGGGTGTAGTGACGGCGCTCGAGTCTATTCCAGGAGTGGCGGCGGTGGACGCTTATCATGGGACGGAACTCCACTTTCGGGGCGAGCGCGCGACGCTGGGCGCGGGCGATCTGGATATTGTGCGGCGCTACGGGCGGCTGCGCTTCATCGCCGGCGAGGATCGCGACGCCATTCTGCGCTCGCTTCCCGGCCGCGACCGCGCGATTGTCAGCGAGCCATTCGCGCTGAGGAATAGCATCCATGCCGGCGACCGCCTCACCATTCCGATTGGCGCGCACAGGGTCGGGTTGACGGTGGCCGGCATCTATTACGATTATTCGAGCAGCCAGGGCTACGTGATTCTGGATAACACGACCCTGCTGCGGTATCTTCCTGACCAACCGGCCACCAATGCCGCCGTGTATCTGGCGCCGGGAGCGGACAGGGCGGCGGTGCTGCGGGCGCTGCGGCTGCGCACGGCGGGGTACGGCGTTTCGGTCGCGGCGAACTCCGAGCTGCGCCGGGCATCGATGGAGATCTTCGACCGCACCTTCGCCATCACCTGGGCGCTCGAAGCGGTGGCCATCCTGGTGGCGATGCTGGGCGCGGCCAATTCGCTGCTGGCGCTGGTGCTCGACCGGCGCCGCGAGCTGGGCCTGCTGCGCTACCTGGGAGCGTCGGCGGCGCAGATTCGCGGCATGATTCTCACCGAGGCCGCATTCCTGGGCATGTTGGCCGCGATCCTCGGATTGGCGTTAGGGTGGGCACTTTCGCTATTATTGATATGCGTAGTCAATAAGCAGAGCTTTGGCTGGACCATCCAGTTTCATCCCCCTCAAGAGCTGCTTGCCGGCGCACTGGCCCTGGTTTGGTGCGTCACCGTATTAGCCGGACTGTACCCGGCGCGAGTGGCTTCGCGCCTGAACCCGATCGACGTGATTCATGAAGAGTAACAACACCGCCATTCGCAATATCGCCATCATCGCCCACGTGGACCATGGCAAGACCACGCTGGTTGACGCCATGCTGAACCAGAGCGGCATTTTCGGCTCGCATGAGGAGCACGTGGACCGCGTGATGGATTCGAACGACCTGGAGCGCGAGCGCGGCATCACCATCCTCGCCAAGATCACCGGCGTGCGCTACCGCGGGGTGAAGATCAACATCGTGGATACGCCGGGCCATAGCGATTTCGGCGGCGAAGTGGAACGCGCGCTCAAGATTGTGGATGGCGTGATGCTGCTGGTGGACGCGAGCGAAGGGCCTCTGCCGCAGACCCGCTACGTGCTGTCCAAGGCTCTGGAAGCGCACCTGCCGCCGATCGTGGTGATCAACAAAATCGACCGGCCGGACGCGCGCGTGGCGGAAGTGCTGGACGAAATCTACGACCTGTTCATCGATCTCGACGCCACCGAAGACCAGCTCGATTTTCCGGTGCTCTACACCGTCTCCAAGACCGGCGTGGCCAAGAAGACCATGGAAGACCCTTCGACCGATCTGCGCCCGCTGTTCGACGCCATTCTGGAACACATTCCGGCGCCGGTGGGCGACGCGGACGGCAAGCTGCAGATGCTGATCGCCAACCTGGATTACAGCGACTATCTGGGCCGCCTGGGCATCGGGCGGGTCTTCAACGGAACGCTGAACTATGGCGATACGGTGGCGATTGCCAAGCGCGACGGGACGTTTGAGACCACCAAGATCACCAAGCTGTATTCGTTCGAGGGACTGAAGCGCGTGGACGAGAAGATCGGCCGCCCGGGCGACATGCTGGCCATTGCCGGCGTGGAGGGCATCACCATCGGCGAGACCGTGACCGACGCCGAAGAGCCGGCGCCGCTGCCGCACATCCACATCGACGAGCCCACCATTTCGATGGCGTTCACCATCAACACGTCGCCGTTCGCGGGGCGCGAAGGCCAATGGGTGACGTCGCGGAACCTGCGCGACCGGCTGGACAAGGAACTACTGACCAACGTTTCGATCAAGGTGGAGGAACTGGGGCACGACACCTTCATGGTGATGGGCCGCGGCGAATTGCAGCTCGCCATTCTGATCGAGATGATGCGGCGCGAAGGCCACGAGCTGGCGGTGGGCAAGCCGGAGATTCTCACCAAGACCATCGACCACCAATTGAAGGAGCCGCTGGAGCTGCTGGTGATCGACTGCCCCGAGAATTTTCTGGGCGTGGTGATTGAGAAGCTGGGTTCGCGCAAGGGCAAGATGAGCAAGATGGTGAACCACGGCTCGGGGCGCGTGCGGCTGGAATTTCACGTGCCGTCGCGCGGGCTGATCGGACTGCGCAGCGAAATCCTCACCGATACGCGCGGCACGGCCATCATGAATTCGCTGTTCCACGGCTACATCGACTGGCAGGGGGACATTATCAGGCGGCCCACCGGTTCGCTGGTGGCCGACCGCGCCGGCAAAACCACCGGGCACGCCATCTTCAACCTGCAGGAGCGCGGCGAAATTTTCGTGGCGCCGGGCACGGAAGTGTACGAAGGCATGATTGTGGGCGAGAATGCCCGCGACGCCGATCTGGACGTGAACATCGTCAAGGAAAAGAAGCTCACCAACATGCGCGCGTCGACGGCCGACGAGGCCATCCGCCTGGTGCCGCCGCGCATTCTGAACCTGGAACAGGCCATCGAGTTCATCCGCGACGACGAACTGGTGGAAGTGACGCCGCAATCGATCCGGCTGCGGAAGAAGATTCTGAAAGAGAACCAGAGATAGGCGCGGCAAGGGCTGTGCCCTGGATGTCCCTTCGGGACATGGAGTCAGGAGTCGAGGAAGACAGAAGCCAGCATCAACACCGCCAAGCCTGATAGCGGGCGGGATCTTTGCATGTCACGACCGAGGAATTGTCGAAGCAGTTTTGTTAAGGAATGGCCGGCAAAGAAACTATACTTAAGACTAGAGGTGAAGCCATGAAGCAGCAGTGTCACATCTCAATGATCTATCTCTCCTGGGCACTCTATTTGGGCGGCATCGCCGTCTCGGTCTGGTTTTCCCGCTGGGCGCTTGGGGCAGTCTGGTTAGTAGCCGCCCCGATTATTCAATGGCTGTACATTCGCAAGTTCCCAAGCCTGTCGGCTGGCATGGGGTACGGCCGCATCACCGACCAGCCAGCCAGCACAGTTGCTCCCGCGCCGGTGAAGGTCACTCTCTACACCGCGCTTGGCTGCCCGTTTTGCCCGCTGATCGAACAGCGCCTGGAGAGCCTGCGGAAGGCCATGAACTTCTCTCTGGAAAAAATTGACGTTACT
This sequence comes from Bryobacteraceae bacterium, assembly GCA_050014595.1. Taxonomy (GTDB): domain Bacteria; phylum Acidobacteriota; class Terriglobia; order Bryobacterales; family Bryobacteraceae; genus PALSA-129. Next base: position 495 of record JBEKDA010000077.1, on the reverse strand, counting down.
CTCCGGCCGGATCTTCTGGCGTCCAAGGGTATCCGTTCAGTCCCAGTAGTCGAAGTACAAGGTCAGTTTCTTTTCGGCCTGGTGAGTACGAAGGACCTCGCCGCCGCCATTGCACAACCCGTCCCGCAGTGCGCCAAGTAACCAACAGGAAGGTTGCCTCGTTCAGATGGGATGCCAGTGCGGGGATTTTTCGATAGCATATACGCTATCACCAGGTGAGCGAGGGCTGCGCCCTCGATATCCCTGCGGGATATGGGAGTCAGGAGCCAGAAGTCGAGAAAGTCAGAATGAGGAGGGCGTTGCGGGCGGCGGGGGTTGGCAGGCGAAAGCGCCTGCCTCACAAGAAATCGAGACACTTGTGGTGGGCGAACGGGAGGGAAAGAGGGCGTTGCGGCGGCCGGGGCTCGCGGACTTGTCGCCGGGCGTGTCTCCGGATTTTCTCGGACCCAATTACGGGCGGCCGCCAATGATTTGAACCGCATCTTCAGGGTTAGC
>JBEKDA010000076.1:0-21670 GCA_050014595.1 Bryobacteraceae bacterium | reverse complement strand
CCCAACGGATCCAATTCGGCAATTCGGAGCAACCGTCACCCTATCGACTATCGCGCTTCGGAAAAATCTTCCGTTAGGTTCAGGGAAAGGTGTGTTTTCCCTTGACAAGCCCTTATCATGGAAGTCCCTCTGTATACTGAAGTGGCGTGGGTGGCAGATACTTAAGAATCTGAACTCCACGCCATCAACATGGGATTTGCATACCGTCCCGTGAACAGCATTTGGATCTGTCGCAAACGCGCAATCCCCCTGCGATAGGTTGGACCAAAGGCGCCTCGACATGAAAACCACCAAATCGGGCCGAAGTCTGGCGATCACCTTCCGCAACTTCCCATTTGACTGACTCAGAACGTCTTTACTGGGTCTCCGGCTGTGCCCAGCCAACGGCTGCCCGTCCCCGTAATTCCAATATGCGATGCTATCCAGCACCTCCCGCCGTTCTGGGATGCCATACATCCGGCGGCCTAGTAGCCCGTTGATCATCTTTGTCCAAAAAGGCGAGATCCTCCAGTCCCCTTCCCCTTCGCGGTACGCCAGAATATCGTGGACAACGAAGTAAGATCCCCCAAGCTTCGTTCCCAGATCGTCGTATTGCTCCCAGCTCTCATTCGGCCCGAGGTACGTGGACTCCCCCATGACCAAGATGCGAATACCAAAAATCGAGTTCATGTAGCGCGGGCCTTTCCATGGATAGAACACTAGATCATCTATGGGCTCAATGACCAACTGAACACCTCCGTTGGGATTATGCACCCATTTCCGCCGGAAAAGGCGCATTACGCCCGACACCCATCCGTCGCCTTCCTCCTTCGCCCGGTTTGTTTCGCTGCCGCCCAGTTTTGCTTGATGTCCCGGCCACCCCGAGGTAAGGTCCATGTGGCTACCGATATGGCCCATTAAGAGGACCCAAATGACCAAGTTACCGGCGGCGAACGAGGCAGACGACTGCGGCGTGCGGGCGCCGGAACGAGGGGTTTCGAAGGAACTGACCCGCCTCCTGGCCACACTGCCACCTGGCCGGCGCCGCGTGGCCACGGCCCTCATCGCTGATAACCGGGGCCGGACCTATCCGGAAGTGGCAGAGAAGTTGGGCATACATCTGGGAACCGTGCACCAGCATCTCCGCCGCATTCGGCTTAGGCACCCAGAGGCCTATGCCGCTGTCAGGAAGGCACGGGCTCGCCAATTGGCGGCAAGGCGTCGGCAGGCCCTCGCCCGAGCAAAGGCCCACAGCAAGCGTTGGAACGAAATCACCAAAGGCCGGCACTTCCCTACATCAAGCCGGTAGCTAAGCGCCTGGCGCCTCCGTTAGCCTTGTGGATTCCTCTCAGGAAGCAGAAGGCCCGCCGGTGGCGTTTTTTGGAAGAGCTTCCCCGTCCTGGTAAGTAGAGCCGAGGCGCAAAAGCGATATTAAGGTCATGCGAAAACGGTAAGTATATATATACATTTACAGTTTACTTTCCGGCGGGACGCCGCACCGTCGGCTCCTACGCGCCGCGTTAGGCTTCGTTGTGGTGGCTCAGCAGGTCCACTCTTCCCAAAATGAAGGGCAGAAGCCAGCGAACGCGCTTCGTTACGGCAAGCGACCGCCATCGGAGGGACGAAATTATTCTGGGGGAAACCGGATGACGCTCCTTGTGGTCATTCTGTTTTTTCGGCTCGCGGCTGGCGGATTCCCGAGTTTGGAAAGTCGCCTCTGAAAATCATCCAGCATGGTCGTCAATAGGCGGTTCTGAAATTATGCTTCTAAGCTCCCATCCCAAGCGGGGCCGCGCTTGATGCGCTCCACCAAAGCGTGCAGCTGATCTGGGCGGATGTGACTCGTGATGTTGCTGTCCCCTTTGCCGGATACGGACAGTAGTGACTCATAAACTCCGGCATCTTTGGGGGACGTGCAGTAGTCCCTTAGTCTTCCGGCAAGCAAATCGGCAGCTTGTAACGGAAGTACCGTCTCGTCGTTCGCTGGGATAACGTCACCGAGAGTCGTACGCCACTCTGGGACGGTAGACTTGCGCAACTCTCTGAGCATCGCATTCGCAGCGTCAAAGAGTGGGTCATTACGATCAAAAACAAAATCCACCGCATCGCCCACTATCCCCAATTTATTCACAATCTTTTCGAGCGTCAGCGCGATGATGTTGTGAAAGCAGTAAGCGTATGGTGTTTTCAGCCACAATCGGCCCAACTTTCCGGCCCGCTTATATGCGCCGCTCTTAACAACGATGTCGCGATAGTCCTTTTTCTGCACTGAACAGCAGACCGAAAACGCCATCGGCGGGTAGGTGATAATGCCTGCCAAGGCTTCGGTTTTGCTGTTCGCGGCGTCTGCACCAAGGCCATGCGTGGCTCTCCATACTGGATCTCTAAAACTTGCGGTACGGAAAAACGGAACGGCAGTATCTTCCCCCAAGACCACAGCCCACGGTTCAAGGAACGCTTCCCATTCAAGATTGAACGCAATGAGACCGCCCATCACGAAGATACCGTTGTGGCCCGGCGATCCGCTTTCATCGACATATGCCCTAAGCATGGTGAGAATGCGCCTTTCTCGTTCGCGTGCGGACAGTCCGCAAGTCAAAGCGCGAAAGTAGTCTCGTGGCGTGTTTCTTTTCATCCATTCATTCATCATGTCGGTTTCACCTCCCGACCACAACCTGTGGTGGCTACCTGAGTGAAGCAGATACTCCAGTCCAGTTATTTCGGGCGCGTGTTCTAACGTACGCTTTGAGGACACCGGGATGGACGCCGTCGACACCGGATGACGCTTATCGTCACTGGAGTTTTCTTTCTGGGCGGTTCCCGGCTCCCCGGCGCTGAAACTCATCCCACCGCCGCGCCGCCTCATCGTCTTGACCGCGCAGCGCGTGCGCATAAACCTCAGCCGTCGTCCGCACCGAGGAATGCCCCAACCGCTCCGATACCACCGGCAGCGGTACCCCATCGGCCAGCAGGTGCGACCCGTGGCTGTGGCGCAGCGAGTGCAGGCTCGCGCCCTTCGGAAGACCGAGCCTGCGGAACAGCAACGATACCACCGACGAAACCGAATTCGGCCGCAGCGGTGTTCCGTCCGGGTTGGCGAAGATCAAGTCCAGGTCCGCCCGGTATTCAGACCCGAACTGCTGGCGGAACTCGTTCTGGCGCTGCCGATGCTCCTCCAGCGCGGCAAGTGCCGACGCCGGCACTTTCACGTCCCGCGGCTTCTCCGTTTTCGTGTCCTTGAATTCCAATACCTGTCTCGTCTGGGTGAGCGACCGCGTGATGATGGCGCGGCCATCTTGCATGTCCGACCAGCGCAGCGCCAGCACCTCGCCTCGACGCGCGCCGGTGGCGGCGCCGACTTCCAGGAACGTTGCCATGCACCATGGCCCCGTTGCCGACTCGAAGACCAGAGCCTGCTGCGCCGGGGTGAGCGCTATACCCCTGTGCTTTTTGGGAACCGGCGGCTCACTGTGGGTGACGGGGTTGCTGGTGACCAGCCCCCACCGCTCCGCTCGGGCGAACGCACTGGAGACCAGACCGGCAACATGCCGGACGGTCTTCGCACTCAGCGGCCGAGCCTGTTTGGTCTTGCGGTGATGCCCGCCACTCTTCAACAGCCGGTCCCATTCGCGATTGAGATGGAGTGGGGTGATGTCGTCCAGAGGCATGGCGCGCAACTCGGGTGAGAGATAGGCGGCCAGTTCCCGGTAGCGTTCGATGGTCTTGGGAGCCAGTTTCTCCTCGGCATGCTGGCGAAAGAACTCCTGGAACAACATGGCCAGAGTGGTGGGGAGCGCCGCGGCCATGGTGGTGGCGCCGGCCTTCGCCAGCTCGTACTTCTGCAGTTCCTCGGTGCGGCGCTTGGCCTCGGCGTCAATCGCTTCCTGTCTGTTCGCGAAGCCTACCTCGCAGACCAAGCGGCGTTCCTGCCGAGTGGCGCCCGGCGCACTGAAGATGTATCGCCAGACCGTTTTCCCGGATTCGTACTTGCGCTTGAAGACCGGCATCAGTTCACCACCACTACCTCTGGTGGGCGTCGAAGTCGAGCGCCCGCCCGACGGCCGCAGGTGCGCTCCCAGGCCAGGTACGCCTGCCGGGTGATGATCCACCGCCGGCCCAGGCGGACCCCGGGAATGATCCCCTGCTCCAGCATCGAGTAGACCGCCAGGCGACCGATGTTCAACCGCCGCGCGATCTCCAGAACGGATATGCGGCCGCTGGGCGAATCTGCCAACCCATCCGCGCTCGACTGTGTCTCGGCCCTGGTCTTACCCGACGTCATCCCCGTCAGTCTCCGAACTGCCGAGCGGGGCGGTTCTCTGCGGCGGCGTTGTCGCCGGGCGGGGTAGAACCTGGGTGCTCGACAAGGTCAGAATCGCGGAACGCTTGCGCGACCGCTTGGCCGAGTCTGCCGCCCGCTCCAACTCCGCCACGCGCTCTGCGAGGTCTTCCATCACCGTGGCCATGGCCCCCCGCTCCAGGACAATCTCGGCGGCCCGCAGGCGAGCTCTTGCCGGCGCACTCGGGTTCAGCATGATCCTCAACACAGTCGTCACGGCTGCGCCCGAAGCATCCTGTAGCCGCGCGATGGATTGCGAAAACGCCGTGCGACGCGCCTCCCGACGCGCGGCCTCGAATTCCGGATCCTTGGTCCACCGCAGGAGTGTGTTAGGGTTGATCCCTACCGCGCGGGCCGCCGCCTCCAAGTTTCTGTGAGACAGCAGCGCGACAATCGCCTGCTCCATCTTCTGGCCGAATTTTGCGCCGTGTCCTACCATGTGCCACCATCTGCCGGGAGGCCCAATTCGCCTCCATCGCCGCCCCTTCGCCACTGTGGATTCCCCGCAGAATCAGCTTGCAATTCCTGCGAACCCGAGTGATCGATGGGATTGCGGTAATCACCGCCACAGGAGAACGAAGTATGAACGGCATTCCAGAAGAAACGGCGAACACCCAGGCCACTGTCCCGGCCGAGGCGCCCAAGCCCGTCAAAAAGCCGCACGTTGCCGCACACAGGGCACACGTTGCGCCGTCCCAGGCGAGGTCGGGCAAGAAGGCCACCCCGCCGAAGAAGGCCCACACAGGCGCCGTGTCGGCCAAGTCGGCCCAGAGGGCCCCCCGAGCCCGCCAGGGCAGCAAGACCGCCAAGGTCCTCGACCTGCTGAAACGCTCCGGCGGCGCCACCGGGAAGGAACTCATGAAAGCTACCGGCTGGCAGGCCCACTCGGTCCGCGGGTTTATGTCCGGCGTCCTGGGCAAGAAGATGGGGCTGACGGTCAGGTCCGTCAAGGCCGAGGATGGGCAGCGCCGCTACTCGGTCAAAGGCTGAAGCCCAAGGAATCGGTTCCCTCCGGCCGCCGGGGTTCCCCCTCGGCGGCTTTTCTTTGTCCGTTCCACAAACAGCAACCTTCCTCCTCCCGCCGACTCTGTTAACGTGTGGGACAAGCCTTGTCGGTCGGAATGCCCGCCCAGGAGCGGGACCAGAATCCCATTTGACCCGGTGCTTCATGCGACCTCCCTCCGACGCACCCGCGCGACTTCTTCAAACGTGCGCTGGTCGCCGTCCAGCACCGCCTGTTTTCCGCTGAACCGCTGCCACCGAAGTACCGCCACGTCGACATACTTCGCATCGAGATCCATGCCGTAGCAGATTCGCCCGGTGCTCTCGGCGGCGATCAGGGTGCTGCCACTTCCCAGGAACGGGTCGTAGCACGCCTCCCCCGGACGCGTGTGGTTGAGAATAGGGCGACGCATGATCTCGACGGGCTTCTGGGTGCCGTGGCCGGTGGCTTCGTTTTCTGCTGCGCCCTCGCCGCCAAATGGATTCAAGTTCGCGACCTCCCACACGGTCGTCGCCGTTCGATTGCCGCGCCAGTGACCGGTCTGGCCTTTGCGCACCGCATACCAGCAGGGTTCGTGCCGCCAGTGATACGCGCCGCGCGAGATGGCGAAGTGCTGCTTCACCCAAATGATCTGCGACCGGATTTGGAATCCGCAAAACTGCAGGCCCCGCGCTACCTCGGCGGCGTAAATGCCCGCATGCCAGACGTAGGCGACGGCGCCGGGAAACAGCGCCCAAGCTTCCGACCAGTCGATGCGATCGTCGTTGGCGACCTTGCCGCCCTGGCGGGTCCGCGGGTTGAGACCGGCCTCCTCCCGCCACTCCGGTTCGAGAGCCACGCCATACGGGGGATCGGTCACCATGAGAAACGGGAGTGGCTGAACGGCCAGCAGTCGCTTGGTGTCTTTGCTGGCGGTGGCGTCGCCGCACAGTAGCCTGTGCTGCTTGTGCCCTTTGCGAGGGCCCAACAGCCAGAGGTCGCCGGGCCTGGTGACTGGGGCTGTGGGAACATCCGGAACTTCGTCTTCATCAGTGAGCCCCGCGGCGGCCTCGTGCTCGGCCAATTCGCGCGCCAATTCCTGGTCGGCGAAACCGAGGAGATCCAGGTCGAAACCCTCGTCCTTCAGGGCTGCCAGTTGTTCGCGGAGCATCTCCTCGTCCCAGCCTGCATTGAGCGCGAGTTGGTTATCGGCGATGGCCAAGGCGCGACGTTGGACCTCGGACAAGTGCTTCAGCACAACGACTGGCACTTTTCTCATGCCCTGCACCCGGGCCGCCCGGAGGCGCCCTTCACCAGCAATGAGCCGACCGTCCGACCCCACGAGAATTGGATTTATGAAACCGAATTCGCGGATGGAGGCAGCGATCTGCGCCACCTGTTCGGAGGAGTGCGTGCGCGGGTTGGCGTCGCTCGGGATCAGTCGATCCACAGGCCAGTGCTCGATTTGAATGTCCAGCCGTCTCAAAAGCTTGCCCCGACTTGCTCGCCGGCCTGCTCCCAGGGAGTCGCTTTCCTGAGTGACCGAAGTATGGAGATCGTCACTATGTTTCATCTAGGCTCCATCGAACAAAATCAACATGAAAACCGATCTTAATCGCGAAGGTCAAAGTAGGGGTATATATTAGGTGCGTGTCGAACTCCGCCGATGGACCGCTGAGGCTTACAGCCGAGGAGATGGAGGAATTCGGTTCGTGGCTTTTCATAGACTTGGCGTCACGACCGGGTCAGCGCGGCCGACCGCAGAAGAACCCCATGCAGGGCGTCTTCTCAAAGCTGTCATTTGGCAAGAGTCCCGGGATGCAGCAGCGGGGGATGCTACGCGGTTCTGATTTTTCCCGGCGGCTGGCACTCTGGGTGCATGGCTGGCGCGGCACCGGAATGACGATGCGGCGTGCGTGCGAGAAGGCTGCCGAAGTAGATTTGGTAAAGGCGCGGCTGGGAAGACCGACTCGCGGTCGGAAGCCTAACATACCAGGCGACGGAGAGCAGGAGGCTGACGAAACCATCCGGACGTGCTATGACGCGGTTCGAAAGAAGTGGGGCCTGGATCAGATGCTCAGGGCCTATTACGGATGGTTCTTGGACTGGAAGCAATGGGTCATCGATGCAAACGAAAAGGCCCTGAAGTTTGTGGCGGGCTTGTACCCGAAGACTGGGCCGGTGAATGCCAAGAGCTTCCTGCGGTTCGTATACAAGATTCGAGAGAAATCTTCGTGAGCTAGGGCAGCGGGTTCCCAAAGATCCCGGCTCATTCCCATCCAAGGTGCCTGAAACCCCTTGCAGCCATACGGCAATTCGACTGCTCCCTCCGGGGCCGAATTTTGCGAAAAGTCCCACATCTGCCCCCATCTGCCCCCATCTGGGGGGCCGATGGCCTGGAAAACAGCGATAAGGCGGATTATCGGGCGGATACCGCAGGTTGCGGAGGGCGTCAGGGCGGCACGTTGTACAATCAGGTTTCTGGGCGCGCAAGCCGCGCCGCCCGAAAGAGGAACCTATACTCCACTTTGCCCATGCCCAAGAATGGAAAAGCGAAGAAGTCGGAACCGACGAAGCGATCGAACGGTAACGGCATCGCCGCTCTCACGGCCGAGCTTTGGCAGGCGGCAGTCAATCTGCGGGGATCCATTGAGCCCGCCGATTACAAGCGCTACGTGCTGCCAATCATTTTCCTGCGGTTCCTTTCGCTTCGCTACGAGCGGCGGCGGGCGGAACTGGAGCGGCAGATCGCCGACCCGGCTAGCGAGTACCACACTACCGATCCGCGAGTCGCCGCCGACATTCTCGCCGATGCCGACGAATACCGGCGCACTGGAGCATTCATCGTCCCCGAAAACGCCCGCTGGTCAAAGATCCGCACCCAAGCCCAGGCTGACGACATCAAGGTGCGGCTGGACGACATACTCGACGAACTGGAGCGCACTTACCCCGATAAACTCCGCGGCCTGCTGCCGCGCATCTTCGCGGGATCCAATCTCGACCGCGAGAACGTCACCGCGCTCATCAATTTATTTTCCAAGGACATCTTCGAGCAGGACCACGGCGGCGAAGACCTGATCGGACGCGTCTATGAGTACTTCATCGGCGAGTTCGCTTCGTCGGAAGGCAAGCGTGGCGGCGAGTACTTCACGCCGCTATCCATCGTGCGCACGCTGGTGGCGATGCTGGAGCCGGAGCGCGGCGTGGTCCTCGACCCTTGCTGCGGCTCGGGCGGCATGTTCGTCCAGGCAGACGAGTTCACCCGCCACAACCGCGAGCTCAGTTTCATCGGACAGGAGAGCAAGGACTTCACGTACCGGCTGTGCAGGATGAACCTGTTCATTCATGGCCTCGACGGCAAGATCGAACTCGGCAATTCGTATTTCAACGACCTGCTGGCCAACGTCAAGGCGGACTACCTGCTGGCCAATCCACCGTTCAACGATGGCAGCAAGGGGGAGAACGGCTGGGGCGCGGAGCGGGTGCCGGCTGCGGACCCGCGCCTGCAACTGGGCGAGCGGCGGGTCACACTTTCGCCGCGCAACGCCAATACGATGTGGATTCTCCACTTCTTGTATCACCTGAAGAGCACGGGGACGGCTGGGTTTGTGATGGCGACCGGGGAACTCTCGAACGGGGAGACGGCGCGGCGTGAGGTGCGGCAAACGCTGGTGGACGCGGACTACGTGGACTGCATCGTGCAGCTTTCCGGGCAGTTGTTCGCGAATACGCAGATCCCATGCGCGCTCTGGTTTCTGGCGAAGAACCGCGGCGGGACGGGCGGCTTCCGGCGGCGCAAGGGCGAGATTCTGTTTCTGGACGGGCGCAAGCTGGGGTTGCTGATTCCCGGCTCGCGCAAGCAGAAGGAACTGGCGACCGAAGAAGTGAAGCGGATGGCGGCGGTATACCGGACGTTCAGGCGGACGGGGATACCGGAAGCGGTCCCGGGCTTCTGCCGGGTGGCGACGGTAGAAGAGGTGCGGACACATGGGTACGCGCTGACGCCGGGCCGCTACGTCGGGTCGCCGGAGAGCGATGAGGATGAGGAGCCGTTCGAGGAAAGAATGCCGCGGCTGGTGGCGGAACTGGAAAGGCAGTATGCGGAGGCAGAGCGGATAAAGGAACAGATTGCAGCGGGCCTTGCTGCGCTCGGATTTTGACATGTCTCGACTCGGCAAGTGGGGCCAGTACTCAGTAGCGGAACTCCAAGATGCGGGGAGTCTCCTCGTTGAGGATGGAAACCACGGAGAGTATCGCCCGCTTCCGCACGAATTCTCGTTGATTGGCGTGTCTTTCATTCGGGCAACCGACCTGGGTGCGGGCAACGTCCAGTTTGGGTCCGCCTCACGGATCAATGGCACTGCGCGCGCACGCATCCGAAAGGGAATTGGGGCCGGCGGCGATGTGATTCTCTCCCATAAGGGGACGGTTGGCAAGATCGCGTTTGCACCGCTGGATTGCGAGCCGTTCGTTTGCTCGCCGCAAACTACGTTCTGGCGTTCCCTCGATCAGGGGGCGATCGATCGCCGATATCTGTACTATTATCTATGCTCCGATGACTTTCGGCGACAACTGGACGCGCGAAAGGGCGAAACGGACATGGCGGACTATGTCAGCCTGACCGCGCAGCGCGAGCTTAGGGTATGCCTGCCGCCCATTGAGGAGCAGCGCTCAATTGGGTGTATTCTCGGCGGTTTGGACGACAAGATCGAACTCAACCGGCGCATGAACCAGACGCTTGAATCCATGGCCCGCGCCATCTTCCGGTCCTGGTTCGTGGACTTCGACCCCGTCGTCGCCAAGGCGGCCGGCCGCCAGCCGTTCGGCATGTCTGCAGAGGTGGCGGCGTTGTTCCGTTCGCATTTCCAAGGGTCTCCCCTCGGTCCCATCCCGCGGGGCTGGAAAGTCGAGCCGATCGGCGAAGTCGTATCCTGCGTTGGCGGTGCAACGCCGAGCACTACCGAACCCAAATTCTGGGACGGCGGTACGCACCACTGGGCCACACCGAGGGACTTTGCTTCGCTTCAGTCGCCAATCCTCCTAGATACCGAACGCAAAATCACTGACGCAGGTGTAGCTCGGATTTCGTCCGGCCTACTCCCCGCCGGCACGCTACTGCTGTCGTCGCGGGCTCCGATCGGCTATCTGGCCATCGCCGCGATGCCTGTCGCAATCAATCAGGGTTTCATAGCTCTGAAGTGCAACGAGCGCGCTTCAAACTTCTTCCTGCTGAACTGGTGCCAAACAAATATGGCTGAGATCGAAGGTCGCGCCACCGGAACGACCTTCGCTGAAATCAGCAAGCAAAACTTCCGCCCGATTCTGTTGGCGGTGCCGCCGAAGGACTTGATGACCATCTTTACTTCCAATGTGGCGGCGCTATACCATCGAATCACCACCAACCTCCGTCAATCTCGTACTCTCGCCGCCCTGCGCGACACTCTTCTCCCCAAACTGATGTCCGGCGAACTGCGGGTCCGGGACGCGGAGAAACTTGCGGGTAGCCATGTCTGACCGGCGAGGGACTGAGTCCGAATTCGAACTCACCACCATCGCCCGCCTGGAACAACTCGACTACAAGTACGCCCCCGGAATCGAACTCGACCGGCCGCCCGACGAAGTGGTCCTTAGGCGGCACCTGCGCAACTTCCTCGCGCGGCAATATCCCGACCTGCCGGAGAGCGCGATCGAAATGGCTGTCCTCCACTTCATTCGTCCCGACGGAGTCGATACGCTGCGCCGCAACATGGCCTTCCACGAGCGGCTGGTGCGCGGCTACGAGCTGCCGCTTGAGCTCGTCCCCGGACATGTGACTCATCGCCTGGTTTATGCCATCGATTGGGAGCAGCCGGAAAACAACGAATTTCTCGTCGTCAACCAGTTTCCGATTCACGGACGAAACGACCGGCGTCCCGATATCATTCTCTTCGTGAATGGTTTGCCGCTGGCGGTTTTCGAATTGAAAAATCCGTACTCCGAAGAGCCCACCGTACAGGGCGCGTGGAACCAGATCCAGCACTACCGGAACGACATCCCGCAGCTCTTCGACTACAACGCCATCACCGTGATCTCGGACGGCGTCTCCACGCTGCACGGCATGTGGACGGCGGACGAAGAGTGGTACGCCCCCTGGAAATCAATCGACGGCACGAATGTGGAGCCGGCCACCACCGCGTCCATGAAGGCGCTGCTGGAAGGCCTGTTTGAGCCGAAGCGGCTGCTCTCTTACATCCGCGACTTCATCGTCTTTCAGGTGGTGAACGACCACATCACCAAGAAAGGCGCCAAGTACCACCAGTTCTTCGCGGTGCGCCTGGCGGCGCGCAAGACCATCGCCACCATGACCGGGGGGCGCGAGCGGCGGCTCGGCGTGATCTGGCACACTACCGGGAGCGGCAAATCGCTCTCGATGATCTTCCTGGTGGGCATTCTGCGGCGGCGGCTGGAACTGGGCAATCCGACCTTCGTCATCGAAGTGGACCGTAACGATCTGGACGACCAGTTGCACGACGAATTTGTGGCGGCGCGGTCGCTGGTGGGTCCGGTGGAGCAGGCGGAGAGCGTGGAGGATCTGCGCCGGCTGCTGCAGACGCAAGGCGGAGAAGTGGTCTTCACCACGATTGAGAAGTTCCGCCTGAAGGAAGAGGAAGTGGCGCATCCGGTGCTGTCAATGCGCGACAACATCATTATTATTGCCGACGAGGCGCACCGCTCGCAGTACGGGTTCTTGCAGGGCTATGCGCGCTACCTGGCCGAGGCGCTGCCGAATGCGCGGCGGCTGGGGTTTACAGGGACGCCGATCAGCTTCTCCGGGGCGGATACGGAAGAAGTCTTCGGCGACGTCATCCACACCTATACGATTGGGCAGGCGCAGGAAGATCACGCAACGGTGCCGATCTTCTACGCGCCGCGGCAGATCAAGCTGCACCTGGGGGACAAGGAAGTGGATGGGGCGCTGGCGGAGATTGCGGCGCAGTTTGAACCAGGGGAAGTGGAACGGCGCAAGTCGCGGTGGGCGGCGCTGGGAGCGGCGGCCGGGGCGAAGGACCGCGTTGCGGAACTGGCGGCGGACCTGCTGGCGCATTTTCTGGACCGCACGGCGACGCTGCGCGGCAAGGCGATGGCGGTGTGCATGACGCGCGAGAATTGCGTGCGGCTGTACGATGCGCTCACGGCGCTTCCGGGGTGTCCCGAAATCAAGGTCATCATGACGGGGAATCTTTCGGAAGACCCGCCGGCGTGGAGCGAGGCCGGCCACCTGACGACCAAAGCGCAGCGGGAGACGACGAAAGAGCGGCTGCGCGATATGGACGACCCGCTGCGGATTGTGATTGTCTGCGACATGTGGTTGACGGGCACCGATATACCCTGTCTGCACACGCTGTACGTGGACAAGCCGATGCGCGGTCACAACATGATTCAGGCGATTTCGCGGGTGAATCGCGTATTTCATGACAAGCCGCATGGGCTGATCGTCGATTACATCGGAATCGGCGATGAGTTGCGCGACGCGACGGCGAAGTATGCCCAGGCCGGGGACAAGGCCGAACCGGCGCCGGATATTTCGGAGACCGCGCGGCCGCTGTTCCACGACTGCCGGGCGGAAGTCCGGGAGTTGCTGCCGGAGGGGCGCGACTATGGGGCTTGGCGAGGGCTGCCCGCGATCGAACTGGAGGATCTGTACGCGCTGGTGTACGGAAGCTTGGCGGATGATGACGCTCGACGCAACCGGTTCTTGCAGGTCGAGATGCGGCTCTCCTCGGTGTTCCTGCTGGTGAAGCACCTGGAGGATTGCCGGGCGTTCGCGGATGAAATCATCTTCTACCAGCGGGTGCGGAAGCAGATCGGCAAGGCCGCGCCGGGGAAGCGGAAAGTGCGCCAGTTGGAGGAGGCGGTTCGCGACCTGGTGGACGATAGCGTGGAATCCACTGGCGTGGTGGATATCTTCAAAGTGGCGGGGCTGGAGAAGGCCGATATCTCGATTCTGGACGACCGCTTCCTGCAAACGTTCAAGGACCGTCCATACGAGAATCTGCGGCTGATGCTGTTGCAGCAGTTGCTCCAGGACGAGCTGAGGCATCGCCAGAAGAACAATCTTGCCAAGTACCGCTCGTTCCGGGAATTGCTGGAGGCGACATTGCAGAGGTATCACAACCGGCTGATTGATGCGGCGGCGGTGATCCGGGTGATGCTGAAGATCCGCGAAGAGGAGTTGAAAGAGCAGCAGCGGGCGAGCGAACTGAATCTGGCGCCGGAAGAACTGGCCTTCTATGATGCGGTGGCCGACAATATGGCAACGATTTATGACCAGCAGTTTCTCGCCAGCTTGATCCACGAAGTGGTGCAGGCGGTGAAACGGAACCTCAAGGTGGATTGGACGGAACCGCATCGGGATGCGGTGAGGGCGGAAGTGCGTGCGGCGGTGCGGCGTGTGTTGCGGACGCGGGAGGTGCAGCGCGAGCACTTCGATTTCCTGATAGAGCGAATCATGGAGCAAGCGGCGGCGCTTTACGCCGATTGGCCGGCGGCGGCGTGAAGCAGAGCGCCGACGCGTTCAGAGTCCCGAACAAGAACCCGCAGACCTGGTACCGCGCCAGCCCATCACCGACGTTGCGGCGCTGCCGTTGATACTATAATGCCACTCTCAGCTTGATCCCATCGTTCGGCGCGTGCACCAGATCCTGCTTCGTGCCGAGGTACTGCTCGGTCGTCCGCACCGATGCGTGGCCAAGGAGCAACTGGATCTGTTCGAGTTCTCCGCCGGCTGCGCGGCACAGCTTGGCGCAGGTGCGACGATTATGTCGCATGCGGCATAGCGGCGGAGGTCATGGGGTGCAATTCCGGAAACACCCGCAGCCCGCGGCCCACGGCTGAAGTAGCTGCCGGAGAACCCTTTTCGTCATCCGTTCGCCCTGCACCTGATCCCCTAGGCCGACCGCTTGGTGATCGGGGAAGGAACGCTATCCAGGACCTGGGCCTTCAACCTGCGCCGGTCCGCCGCTCTGTTCGCCAACAGTATCTCATTCAATTGGGCATCCCTTTCACTCAGCTTGTCCCTACAGGTTGTGGTCATTCTGTTTTTGTCTCTGGCGCTGGCCTTGGGACGGGGCCGTCCGCTCTTCGAGACTTGGAAGGCCACCCCGTTGTGGTTGGTATAATTTCTCCATGCCTGCTGGTTTTGAGTTTCCGCTGCCCGTTGTGGAGACGGCATTTTGGGACCGCGCTGGCGGACACTGCGAATGTCGCCGAAAATCCTGCACAACTCATCGCCACCGGAACTACTGTGGAAAGCAGCTCACCTACGACAATCGCGGCAGGGGAAGTGGTCGAGGATCTTGGGAACCTCACCATATCAACTCCGCAGGGAACGGTGTACTTTCAAATTGCGAAATTCTGTGTGATGAGTGCCATGCGATGACGCAGACTTTTGGCTCTCGATTGACCTAACTTTGAGCCAAGCGCGGATCGCGGCATGGACAATCGTCCATCCCGCCGGCGATAGAGCTTCCTCTGCCTCTTCTGCTGTATCGCATCTTCGGACACACAAAAGGTCCAAGTCCGGCCCAGTCCAGATGCCCACATAGCAGGCCGAAGGATTGACAAAACTCCACCAGTGCCGGTATCGCTCAGGCCGATTACTCCCCAAGTACCAGACATCGGTCCAACCAGACCGTTGCATGAGCCATTCAGCAATCATGAGCGCACCGCCAACCTGTTGGGCAAGCTGAGTGAAAGGGATATCCAATCTCGTTCATTTCGTTCCTCTTATTGGGCCATATCGGTAGCCATGAAGACCTTACCTCGGGACCGCCAGGACATCAAGCGGGGATCCACTTCTGGATTCGGTAGACTCCGCCCCCATCACCCGGCGGGCATGGCTGAGGTGCACCACAAGCGGTGGTTTTCAGCCAGGGTTTCACGCTCGCTATGACATAAGTTATTTATTTCCCAATTACTTGGGATTGGCACGTTGTTTGCACATTACAGGGCCGGAAGTATTGGGAGGTTCTCATGAATCGGACAGTGCAGACAGTGTCGTTCAAATCCGCGATGCCGGCGCTTGCTCTTGGCGCGGTCCTGATGTTGCTGGGCCCTACGGCCGCATTGGCCCAGCGCGGCGGCGGGGGACGCGGTGGGCACTCCGGCGGCAGTTTTTCCGGGCGTTCGTTCTCAGGCGGCGGGGGACGTAGCTATTCTGCCCCGTCGTACTCGGGCCGTAGCTATTCCGGCGGTGGGCGCAGCTATGCCGCTCCCTACTCAGGCCGCAGCTATTCCGGCGGGCGCAGCTATGCCACCCCTTACGTGGGCCGCAGCTATTCCGGCGGGCGCAGCTACTACGGCGGCGGATCCTACGGTGGAGGAGGCGCTTACTACCCTGGTCGGTTCTACGCCGGCCGAGGCTATTACTACGGTGGACGCTTCTGGGCTCGTCCTTACTTTGGCATCGGTATCGGCATCCCATTCGGCTGGGGCTACAATTCGGGTTTCGGTTGTGGCTACTATGACGGATACGGCTATTGGCAGCCGGCTCCGTGCTATCCGAACCTCTATTCGGGTTACTGATCGAATCGCTGTCTGATGAATCGACGAGCGCGCGCGCAGCGAGGCTGCCCGCGCGTTTCCCTTATCTGGCCCTTCACTCCCGGCCGACCGACACCCTCGACTGCCCTCTTTTCGGCCCTCTCTGCGGCTCGAACCATGGCATGGCACCAAGCGCCCATCCTCCCGACTTACCGCCGCACCGTGTGAATTTCGTTTTGGCGGAGGACTCTGTCCTGACCTCGGGCAACAGCCTTGTCAGGCGAAGCAAAAACGGAACGATACGCGGCCATATCGTTAGCTATCCCGCGGCTGAGCGGCGCCCAAGCAATTCTCGCGGCAAGTCAGCACGGGGGAAGGCCAGACCGCCACGAGTGCCGTAAGATCCGGACTGGAGATCACGAATACGTTCAGATTCCTTCTGGTTGTGGCAATCGGCAACCGGACGGGTACTGAAATCAGCGGCAAATGGGCCGGCACTATGGAGACCAGGGGTGTCCCGGCTCAAGTTTCCCTCACGCTGTACCGCCAAGGCAAGGAGGTATCAGGGACGCTGGCGGCGGGGCCCGAGTGAACTCTGCGCGTCTCCTTTGTGGAGCGTTTGGGCGCCCCGCTCTGGTAACCGTTGAATCATTTAAGGGTCTTTAACCGGTTCACCGCCTGCTGGGCTGCAATGGTGGCCGATACGGCATCTGCGACGGCTGCCGCCGCGGTCTCTACAGCTCCCGCAAAAGGATTTCCATCTCCGTCCGCAGTTGCCCCGGCAGTCGCCGCTGCGAATACCGCCGCCGCAGCGGCTGAAGCGCTCCCTCCCGCAGCCGCGGCAGTAGCAGCGGCTTGTGCCGCAGTTTCCGCTGTGGCCGCCGCCTGGAAGGCAGGGGCCCTGGGGGGAGCAGCATCGGCTATCGTATTGGCATCCTTTACAGCAGCCGCCTCATTGGCAGCAGCCGCGGTATATCCCGCCGTCTCGCCTTTCGTGACTGCGGACAGCAGGTTGGCAGCGGCAGAAGCATCCTGAACCCCGATATCATTGATTGCTCCGGCCCCGCTCGTTGCTCCGCCAAAGAAGGCGACATTCGCCGACGCCGCGGTTGCTAAATCGGTTGCAGCCTTTGCCAGTTGAGCATCCGCAGCCTGCAATGCCGAATAATCCGCCACTGCCTGCGCTTGCGCCGCGTTCGCCGCCGCTTTGTCGCCGGCCGCGGAAGCCGCGGTGGCTTTGGAAGCGTCCGATTCCACAGCGGCTGCGGCTGTTTCCGCCGCCGCTGCCGCCTTATCCGCCGTGCTTGCCGCAGCACTTGCCTCTCTTCTCGTTTTCCCTTGGGCGCCCCCTGCCGCTGCTTGCGTCGCATAAGCCGATGCGGCGCTTGTGTTGGCCGTATCCGCGGCAGCAGCCGCCATATCCGCAGCAGCCGCTGCCGAATAAGACGCATCACGCGGCGCACCGCCCGCCACGGTCTTCGGCGTTTCCGCCGGTTTGGGCGCGTCCAATAAGTGGTCCACGCTCATTACCTGGAGCGAATTCGAACTGAAGTTGGTCAGGAACAGCGTGTGGCCGTCTGCGGAAACACTCATTTCGCGTGGAAACGCCCCGGCAGCAACCTTGCCCATCGCCGCATCGGCGTCACCCTGAATCTTCGTTGCATCCAGGACGACAAGACTTTCCCCGGAGGTTGTGCCGGCAAAGCGGTTCGAGTTCCCCGCGACCACTTTCCGGCCGCCATCCACGACTGCGATCGGCACGGGAGCGCTACCCACCGGCGCCATTCCCAACCGGGCGTGCTCCCCATCGGTTAGCAGTTTGGCGGTCTCGAAGGCCACCACGGCATTGCTGTTTCGCGCCGTAACGTAGATGCGGTCACCCTTGGGCGAAATCGCCATCCGCACCGGGCTGCAACCAGCCGGGATGCGCGCCGCCACCGACTGAGCCGGGTCCGTCCCGGCGCGCGCCACGTTCACGACGATGACCGCACCTTCCGGGTTGACCAGCGCCTGTCCGCCAGGTCCCCCTTCCGGCTTGCAGGCCCTCGGCCAATTCCATTCCGGCAGGGCCAACTGGCTCGTGGTATAGAGCCATTTACCGTCGGGCGAGAACGTAAGCGCAATCGGGGCGTCCCCTGTCGGGATCTTTCCTTTGATCGCGTCAGCCTTGTACCCGTTCGCCCGCGCCCGCTCCAGGTCGATCACCGTGATCGACGCCAGTGCCTCTTCGCTGACGAACAGCAGCTTGTCATCGGCCGTGACGTTGACATAAATGCTCTCCGCGCGCGGCCCGTCGCTGAACGATCCCAGCACCGCGTCCGTCGCGCCACTGGTCAAGCCATGCACATCCAGAAAGACCACGGCGTCAGAGGCCGCCGCGATCAGCAGCTTGCCATCGTGCGTTAAGGCGATACCCGTAGGCGCCGACGCCAGCGGCACGACTCGCGACAGTTCGATAGCGCCGGCACCGCGCTTCAGGACCGCGATGCCCGCGGCGGGGCCGGTAAGGGAGACGAAGACCCAGCAGCCGTCCTGCGTCGGCACGACCGCGAATGGATGCGATGGGAGCGCAATCGTCACCGATGGCGAAGCGGCGCTCGCGTTGCAATCGGCCGGCTGCGCCTGTGCTGCGAATGCGAGCATAGCCGCCAGCGTGAATATATGCCAGATGCGTTTAGCCATACTAATTATTTAGTACTGGTATTGAGTGATGTCAAGAGGAAAACTGTGATGCCGATTTCGCCGATGGTGGGGCGGACGCCTGTCCGGGCGCGACCCCCTGGTCGCGCTGTAACTCGTGCGGCTCCCAGGTTAGCGGCCTGCCAACGGCATCGGCGGTTTGCATCAACGGCTCTGGGGAGCGGCAGAGGACAATTAAAGCTGTATTTGTGAAGAGAACCGGCGATTCTCAGCTTTCAAAGGCGATTGCGTGCGGCACGAATCCAAGCCCCACATTCCGCGTATGGGCAGCCGTTGCGCAGGAAAAACCCGAAAGCGGACGTGGCTGTAATGTATGTCGGTCCCGACATTTCGCCTTTCAGCCGCGGTAGCCGCCGGTCAATTCTCCACCGGAACCTTCTCCGCGTGGTCGACCACCAAAACCTGCACCATCCCCTTCTTCTGCTCCAGTTTCAGCCCCAACTGCGCCTGCACCGCGCCCATGAGCGTGGGTACCGGTTCGGCGGCTGGCGCCGCTCCTGGATCGGCGCCGGCCGACATGCCCCGTCCGCCCAATCCCCCCACCGAATCCGGCGCATATTCCAGCGTGATGTCGTACCACCCCTTGAGTCCGGTGGCGTCCGTCACCGGCCGCTGCAACTGGTTCGCCAAGTTGGAGGCCAGATCTTCCATGGTCATCCTCGAAAAGTGCATGACGGCGCGCGTGCTGGAAATGCGCGCGTTGGCGGTAGCCTTTTCCGCCGACTCTTCCGTCGATTCCTTGAACTTTGGGCCGCCCTTGCCGACGGTCATCTCGTAGCCCGGCATCTCCTTGCCTTCGAAATGCGCCTTCAGCTTGAACCGTTCCGCCAGCAGGTTCTGCTCCATCAGCAGGAATTGTTCCTTCGTGGCTCCCGCGGGGATCTTGGCCGTGATATCAAACCGGGCGTCCTCCATCCAGGCTGCGGGCGTGAACTGGTACCGCTTCAGTTTGTAGGCCGTGGTGATGAAGTTGGCGAGCGTGACGCGCGTGCAGGTGAGCCGCCCTGGATCCTGACTGCCCGGCCCGCCCCTGCACCCCATCATGACGGCCCGATACGCGCCGCCGGCCGCCACTTGCGGTGTCTCCTCCCCGGCCACCTTCACCGACGCCACCTCGAACGTGACGGGCGGATCCGCGGTCTGGCCGTACATCTGGAAGCCGGCAAAAACAATCACGCTGGTCGCAACGAGGGCATTCATCTCGATCCTCCCGCACTCATCTCGGACCAGTCTATCAGCGCGCCTCGATATCTGGGGATATCGGTAGGTGTCCTGCCGGCACTTTCCTGCGAGTACTCCACCTTCACCTCGTTCCCCAGCGCCTCGCCGGCGCAGCCACGATGTACTCCTTCAGCGCGGCCGCCGGTACTCCCCACCGGTGGTTCACCTTCGTACCGGAGAGCTTGCCGCTGGCCAAGAGGTGGACGACCATGCCCGTCCTGACTTGCAGCCGCTCGGCGACCTGGCCGGTGGTGAGGTACTCGACCGTCATCTCCCCCTTCGCCGCCGGCTCCTGGCCGGGGCATTCAGTCCAAGACAACAAGTGACCACCCGCCGCCTCGGCCGAGACTCCACACGCTCCGAGGTTCCTTCGATGGTGAATGGCGTACCCTGCGCAGGGTGTCGCAGCCGTGCAGCGATATAGGTCTCCGTGGTGCCCCCTCTGCCTGACGAAAGCCAAGCCACCTTTGCGGCAGTACGGGCATCGCGCATCTGGCGGGAGTGGGTGTAGCCTCATGTCTCACTCGCCCCTGGGCCACATGCTGGACAGCACTTCCTGCAGAAATAGCCGATGTGGACGGTTGGGATGTGTACCACGTCAGGGATCTCCCCGCAACGCCAGCACTGCCGTCCGTTCCGCACAAGCGACACCTGATAGCAGGGTCGCGGATCGTTAGCCCCCAGTTCCTTGGTTCGTCTGCGGCGCCGCAACAGCCCGATCATTTGTTTCCCCTTCCCCTGGCGTGCCGCATCCGGTACGCTGGACGCGACGAGTGTCCCGTGGTACATCGGCCGCATGGGTGTAGGCTGCCGGCAGCTTTCGCCATGCGCAAAGAATCGCTTTTTGGAAGGGGGCCTTCTGGAACCGTCGTGCTCTGTCCTTTCAGGCGAAAAGCCATCTAAAAGGGAGCGTCGTGCGGGCCGCAATCAGCGAGGACCGCTCGGTTCGTATGGTTTGATGGGCCGATTCAAGCTTACCACGCGGGCGCCGCTGCCAAACGCCGCACAGCCCTTCCATTGCACCCCCTGCGCTTCACGCAGCAGAGGGGACCGACGGCGTTAGTTCGTATTATCGGTAGCTGCCATGGCCGCCGGCCCACGGCCTAGTGAAGGCGTTACGATGTCGGTAGCTCGATTCCCGAAGTTCGCTTTGCGCTGTCGTGGGCGTGTTCGCCAACAGCGCGGTTGTTTGGGCCGACATCGGTGCGGAACGGACTGCACACTGTCAGCTACAGTGCCCCCATCCTCGCTCACCTCTGGGCAGTGGGCGGTAACGTCCTCGGCGCCGTGTTCGCCATTTCCTGTTCGTCGGCGCCATTCCACAGCAGGTGGATCAGCCGCGACGCCAGTTCGTGGGAGCAAATGCACTCGGCTTCCTCCACGACCTGGGCGTGGGTCTTCTTCTGCCAAGCGAACTGTACTTGGACGGGCTCGCAATCTTCCGAAATCCAGACGCCGCTGATTTCGGTCAACTCGATCGGATCCTCGCATCCTCGCATAGCCACCCGCATTTTGTTTTCCGAGCGAGAGAGAAGCCCGGCTTGCGTTCTGGTTCCGTTTGCAAATGTGAGAGTCATCCGGTACAGCCTCCAGTGTCTATGTTGGGGCCAGCGCAGGAATTAAGCTAGTTCTCGGTGTACCGCAGTCGTAATGGAGCCGGTAGTCATGACCGTCGCCAAACTCCCATATCTTTGGTTAACAGCCGGCCAATACCTTTGGAAGCCCCGGTCCGAGTCAAAAGACCGGCATCCCTCCGCTCAAGCCCACGGCGGCTGCCGAATGAGGGCGTTAACCGCCCTTGGACTTATCGCCAGCTATTCCGCAGGCAAGCCGATTTGGCGAGCGGTCGCGCTAGCGGCGCACCGGTGTCGTATC
Source organism: Bryobacteraceae bacterium (assembly GCA_050014595.1). GTDB lineage: Bacteria > Acidobacteriota > Terriglobia > Bryobacterales > Bryobacteraceae > PALSA-129. The sequence goes on along the minus strand of JBEKDA010000076.1, from coordinate 53 downwards.
AAACTATACCTGTTGGGGATCTCAAAATGGAAATCCCGGATTATAATACACTC
>JBEKDA010000075.1:0-22160 GCA_050014595.1 Bryobacteraceae bacterium | reverse complement strand
GTGCGCGCATCACGGCGATCTTCAGATCGCGACTGTAAACTGATCGGGCCAAATCCATTTCCTCACTCCATTCAATGTATTTGGTCCTTAACTTTCTGTCTCAGTTTTGGGGTTCACTCCAATATTTGTGGACTGCACCCTTATGCTGAGACACGGAAATTAGGGAAAGCGGGTGGGAAAGCGGGTCAGCCTGAACGGGGTTGAGTTTCATTTCTCCCACAAGGCTCTCTGAACCACTTCACGCCCGCAACCATCTGCTGTTACGGCGCGCTCTCCGGCCCGCGCCTCTCTACACGAAAAACCGTTCACAACAATTCTCACTAGTAGAATCAATCAGTTACATAAGTTCCGCCAACTTCCCCTGCTAGCCTGGAATTGGAGGAGAAACAATGTCATCGTCACTCGGACGCATTCTGGCCTCGCGGGCCAACGGAGCCCGCTCTCAGGGTCCGTCCACCCCGCAAGGGAAGGAGCGCTCTTTCCAAGACGCCATCCCCACAGGGGCTGCTCACCCGCTGCATCGTCATTGGAGACAGGTGCTTGCTATACAACCTCTTACACTCGCGCACCCTCGCCGTGCCAAACGAACCCAGTCCCATTTTCGGACAATCAGACCCTGTAGTCGCTGGCCATCCGGCCGATGCCACCAGAACCGAGCCCGCCATCGCCGCTGGCCCAAACGGCAGTTCGCCTTCCCAGAGTCTTGTCCCGGCAACCCCACCATGAGCCAATCCGCGCGCCCCGCCCACTTCCCATCTCGCGAGAAACTCCTTCTGGTGCCTCGACTTAAGCCGAAAAAGTTTTCGTGAGCGGACATACGTCTTTTCACGGAGTGGCGGCGTCTCTGTGATAGGCTGGAAATTAGGAGATGAATTGAGCTTAGAAGCTCCCCCTGCCTTACTCCTGCAAGCTGATATCTGGAAAATGATCCAGGGCAGCCCCATGACATTGGCAGTCATGGGAATCTTGTCTTGCTTTTCCATCTATTCGTGGACGGTGATTTTTTCCAAATGGCAATCGCTGCGCCACGCGGGAAAGACCAACGCCCGCTTCTTGCGCGCGTTCCGGAAGGCCACCGGCCTGGAAGCGGTGATGGTGGCCACCGAACAATACCGGCCGTGCCCGCTAGTGGCGGTGTTCGATTTCGGATACGAAGAAGTGGAGAGGCAGGTGCGCGGGCGGGCCAAGCTGACCAACCGGACGGCGGTGGAGCGTTCCCTGCAATTGGGGATCAGCGAGGAACTGGCGCGGCTGGAACGGAACATGGCGTGGCTTGCGACCACGGCCACGGTGTGTCCTTTTATCGGCCTGCTGGGCACGGTGTTGGGCATCATCCAGGCGTTCATGGACCTGAGTCAGCAGGGCAGCACGAGCCTGCGGACGGTGGGGCCGGGCATCGCGGAGGCGCTGATCGCAACGGCGGTCGGACTGATGGCGGCGATTCCGGCCGCGGTCTTCTATAACATCCTGGGCGGCCGCATTCGGGAGATCGGGGCGCGGATGGACGATTTTGCGCTGGAGTTCCTGAACATGGCGGAGCGCAGCTTCGGAGAATAAACACATGGCGATATCGGTGAACGGCGGCGGGGGGTTGGGATCCCGGAAAGGCCGCGGGGGAGGCACGCTTTCCGAGATCAACGTCACGCCATTCGTGGACGTGGTGCTGGTGCTGTTGATCATCTTCATGTTGACGGCGCACGTGATGGAGTTCGGCATCGAGGTGGATGTGCCGCAGGTGAAGTACGTGAAGGACACCGCCCAGCCGATGCCGGTGATAACGATCGACAAGACGGGCGATTCTACGCTGAACGGCTCTAAGGTGAATATCAACGATGCGGCGTCGGTGATCCACCGGCAGTTTCCGGCGGCGAAGGGTGTGTACGTGCGCGCCGACAAAGAGACGACGTGGGATCCGATCGCCCAGGTGCTGGCCGAACTGGGTGAAGGGAAGCTGCAAGCCTACATGGTGACGCAGCCCGTGGACACGGCGGCCAAGAGGCGCTAGCCATGCCGGGTCATGCCGACATCCTGGACCGTCCGGAGCCTTTGCTCCCATCGTTCTGGGGATCGGTATTGCTGCACGTTCTTGTGCTTGGCGGCTTGTTGGTGGCCGGGGCGGTGGAGCGGGGATCGCGGCTGCAAATGGGCGACGCGCATGGCGGCGGGCTGGGCGCAGTGATGGTGAACCCGGTGGCGACGATTCCGCTGCCGAATCGCGGCGGCCTCGAGAACCCGGTGGCGAACGATACCGAGTCTTTGGTGCCGGAAGCGCCCAAGGCGGCGCCCAAACCGGCGCCGAAGGTGAAGGCGCCCGCACCGAACGCGATCGCATTGAAGAGCGAGAAGGCGCCGAAGCAGCCGCGGGACGCCGGTTCGCAGCCGAACAAGTGGCGCGATCAGCAGAAGTACGACCAGAGCCAGTTGTATTCGAACGCCGCGCAACGGGTGAACTCGCCGCAGTATGGGATGAGCGGCGGCGGCGGCGTGAATGTGGGGGACAACTCGCCGTTCGGCGAGCGGTTTGGGGCGTATGCCGCGCTGATCCGCGATGCCGTAACGCGCAACTGGAAGACCTCCGATGTGAACCCGCGGCTGATGACGGCGCCGCCGGTGGTGGTGACCTTCACCATTCAGCGGGACGGTTCGGTAACCAACGTGCAACTGGCGCAAAAGAGCGGGATTGCGCCGCTGGATATTTCAGCCCAACGCGCGGTGCTGGATTCTGCGCCCTTTCAGCCGCTGCCCGCGGGGTTTCCGCGCAGCCAGGCCGATGTGGAATTGAGATTCGAATTGAAGCGATAGGGGCGATCGATGAAGAAGCCGAAGAAGCTATTGGCGATTGTGCTGGCGTTGGCGGGCGTGCTGCTGGTGGTGAGGGCGCAGGAGCACGACTTCTCGGTGATCATCAGCAAGGGCGAACGGCCCGCGCTCGCCGTGCCGGATCTGCGCGGAGACGCGCAGGCGCAGAACTTCATGGGCGCCTTGAACAGCACGCTGTGGAGCGATCTGGACGGCGGCGGGATCTTCAAGATGGTGCCCAAGACGATGTATCCGACGACGGTTCCGCAGCAGCCGGCGGATTTGCGCATGCCTCCGCCAGCGGACAACACGCCGCCGGCGCGGGGGCGCAAGAAGCAACCGCCGCCACCGCAATCGGGGGGCGGGTTGTGGATGGCGGACTGGTCGGGGCCGCCGCCGCAGGCCACTTACCTGGTGATGGGCTACGCGGCCGTGCAGAACGGCCTGTTCGTGCTGCGCGGATGGTTGATCGATCTGCGGCGGGACACGCCGGCCAACGCGCAAGCGCTGGGCAAGACCTATATCGAGTCGCTGGATGAAGCCGGCGCGCGAAAGGGAGCGCACGAATTCGCGGCCGACATTCTGGCGCTATTCGGGGCGAAATCCCTTTTTGGAAGCCACATTTACTTTGCGCGGAAGCAGGGGCAGAACCAGGAAATCTGGGTGATGGATCCGGACGGCAAGAACCAGACGCAGATCACGCATTACAATTCCCTCTCGATTCAGCCGGCGATTTCTCCAGACGGGTCGAGGCTGGCGTTTACCAGCTTTGCCCGCGGCAATCCTGGTATATTTGTATTTTCGGTGGATCCGGTCCGGGATTTACGGTTTTATAATCAGCGGGGCGCTTCTGTTACGGAGACGCCATCGTTCACGCCCGACGGGAAGCAGATTATCTTCGCGTCATCCTCGGGCACTGGGCATTGCTGCCGGATCTACCTGGCGAATTTGGATGGCAGTAACCTGAGGCCCATCTCTTCGTCCAGCGCCATCGAAGTCGAGCCCAAGGTGAACCCAAAGACCGGGGCGGAGATTGCGTTTGTATCGGGCCGCTCGGGCCCGCAGCAGATTTACAGGATGAATATGGATGGAGCGGACGTAGACCGGCTATCGGACGGCACCGGGGAGGCATCCAACCCGGCGTGGCATCCGGACGGACAGACCCTGGCGTTTGCCTGGACGCGGGGATTCGCGACGGGGGCGTTCAATATCTTCATCATGGATGTGGCGTCCCGCCACTATACCCAGTTGACACACTGGGAGGGCAGGAATGAGAATCCTAGTTGGGCTCCGGACGGTAAACATATAGCGTTCATGTCGACGCGCAGCGGGCGCAGCCAAATCTGGTCGATGCTGGCGAATGGAACGCAGTTACAGCAGCTCACCACGCAGGGCGGTAACTTGAGCCCTGTTTGGGGCAAATAGTCGAGAGTTATTACAGGAGGCGATGTTCATGTTCGGTAAACGGAAGATCTCAATCATCTGTCTTGCGGTTTCAGTACTGTTGCTAGCCGACGGTTGCAAGAAGAAGGCTCCAGCGCCGCCGCCGCCGCCGCCACCCGCGGTGGTTACTCCAGCGCCGCCGCCGCCGCCGGCCGCTCCGACGATTGCGCAGTTCACGGCAGAGCCGAGCTCGATTCAGAGAGGCGAATCTTCCGTGTTGCGGTGGGAAGTCACGGGCACGGTTGCGAGCGTCGCGATCAACCAGGGAGTAGGCACGGTGCAGGCGACCGGCAATTCGCGGGTATCGCCGGCCAGTTCCACCACGTACACGCTGACGGCCACGGGGCCGGGCGGCTCGCAGACGGCTTCGGCCACGGTGAGCGTGGTGACGCCGCCACCGCCGCCACCGCCACCGCCGCCACCGCCGCCGCAGGCCACCATGGAGCAGCGTTTGAGCTCCGACGTGCAGGACGCGTTCTTCGATTACGATAAGAGCGATATCCGCGCGGATGCGCGTGACGCTCTGACACGGGATGCGGGCGCGCTGAAGGCGATCCTGGCCGATTTCCCGACGGCCGTCATCATGGTGGAAGGCCACTGCGACGAACGGGGCTCGGCCGAGTACAACCTCGGCCTGGGCGACCGGCGCTCGACATCGGCCAAGGAGTTCCTGCAATCCCTGGGAGTGCCGGCGAACCGGCTGACGACCATCAGTTACGGCAAGGAACGGCCGCAGTGCACGGATGCCGACGAGACCTGCTACCAGAAGAACCGGCGGGTACACTTCTCGCCCGGACAGTAAGGCGCAGCGGAGAATCAGATGGCAATGGCGGGCGGGTGCGCGCCGAAGGGCGGCGCTCTGCCCGGTTGAGGAGAATGGTGTATGTTCCGACGCTTCATGTTGTGCGCCCTGGCGGCGGCGATGGCTATTGTGCTGGCTCCCATGGGCTCGCGCGCCGCGGATCCGAAACTGCAGGAACTGCAGCGCGATGTCGCCAGCCTGCAGGAGCAGGTGCGGCTGCTCAAGGAATCGCAGGATAAGCAACTGGCGGCGCTGACGGTGCTGGTGCAGCAGGCGCTGGACACGTCGAACCGGTCCAATACCGGGGTAGCGGTGATTCAGAACAACCTGCAACAGAGCCTGAAGGACATGGAGTCCAAAGTGGTGACGCCGGTGGCGGGGTTGGGCGCGCGGCTGGACGGCATGGACCAGGATTTGCGGGCGTTGCAGCAATCCGTGACCGATCTCAACGGCATGATGGGGAAACTGCAGCAGCAGATGACGGACCTGAACAACGCGGTGAAGATTCTGCAGACGCCGCCCCCGCCACCTCCGTCCGCGGCAACTGGAAGCGGCGCTGCTGCGGCAGCAGCCCTGCCGGAAACGCCGTCGATTTCGGCGCAGGAGCTCTACGCCAACGCCAACCGCGACCGCGGCAGCAAGAAGTACGACCTGGCGATCGAGGAGTATCAGCAGTATTTGAAGTGGTACGGCAACACGGATCTCGCGGCCAACGCGCAGTATTACATCGGCGACATCCATCGCCAGCAGAAGAATTTCCAGGCGGCCGTGCAGGATTTCGACATGGTTCTCGAAAAATACTCGGAGAACAACAAGACTCCCGACGCGCTTTACTCCAAGGGGCTGGCATTGAAGAGCTTGAGCCGGCTGACGGAGAGCCACTCGGAATTTCTGGAATTGATCAAGAGGTATCCGAGGAACGATCTGGCGGCGCAGGCCTGCGACCAGTTGAAGTCGATGGGGTATAACTGCCCCGTGGCGAAGGCGCCCGCCAAGACCACCAAGAAGAAGTAGCGGCCGTACGACAGACGATCGGGTTTTGTCGTCTGTCGGGCAGCGTGCATCAGCCCGGCATGCCAGACCATGAAATGCGATGGTCTGGCCCACCATCCTGTACGGTCGATCAGTGGCCGCAGTAGCCGCCACGGCCGCGCCGCCCGGCGCCTTGCCGGCACCCCGCTGGTTTACTCTGAAGTTTGCTACCAATCACACTCCCGGACGTGAAGCCGTGGTGGACGCGCGTCCGGCCCACGGCGCATTACCTGATGGAAACCGAGGCGCACGTGTATGCGCTGGCGGTGGCGGCGAGCGTGTTGCTGTCGTTCTTCCCGTTCTTCCTGGTGATGGTGGCGCTGTGCCGCGACGTCTTGCACTGGCCGGCGGCGGTGCAGGCGATTTACCTGGCGCTGCACGATTTTTTCGCGGGCGAGCAGGGCGATTTCCTGGTGCGCAACCTGGGCGACTATTGGTTCCAGCCGTGGGCCAAAGTGGGGTTCACGTCCATGTTCTTGCTGCTGTTCACGGCCAATGGGATCTTCGAGCCGCTGGAAGTGGCGCTGAACCGCGCGTGGGGCGTCACGGTGAACCGGCCGTATTGGAAGAATCAACTGATCAGCCTGGGGCTGGTGTTCGTGTGCGGCGCGCTGGCGATTGTGTCGCTGATGCTGACGGCGCTCAACCGCCAGTGGCTGGGGCATTGGGAAGCGCACTCGAGGCTGCTCGGGTGGCTTGACCTGGCGCTGTTCAAGATCGCCGCGCTGCCGGTTTCGGTTCTGGCGCTGTTCTTGGTGTACTGGCTGCTGCCCAACCGCAAGATTGAGCCGGCGCGGGTGGCGCCGGTAGCGTTGTGGGTGGGCCTTGGCCTCGAGGGGCTGAAGTACGTGAACCTGATGGTGGCGCATGCGCTGGAAAAGAAACTGGAGCGCGAGTATTACGTTTTCCAGCATTCGGTGACGATTGTGCTGTGGAGCTTCGTCGCGACGCTGGTGGTGCTGGCGGGAGCGCACTGGACGGCGCGACACGGTTCGGAAGATCCGCTATTGTAGAAGACATCGTGAAAGACTGGGAATCGATCGCTAAAGCCAGCGGAGTGGAGATTCCGGCCCATGAGCTCCAGCGCGTCTCGAAGACGCTGGCCGCGCTGGAAGCAACCTTCCGGCCGCTGGTGGGAGAACTGGAAGTCTCGCTCGAACCGGCCGCGGTGTTCCAGGCGGAGGAGGATACCGGTGACCATCCGGGAAGCCGCTGACGCGCTGCGGGCGCGGCAGTTTTCTTCGGTGGAGCTGACCACGGCGGCGCTGGCGCGGATCGGGCGGCTGAACTCGACGCTGCGCACGTTCATCACGGTGACGGCGGAGGCGGCGCTCGCCAAGGCGGCGCAGGCCGATGAAGAACTGGCGGGCGGCCGGGACCGCGGTTCGCTGCACGGCATTCCCATAGCGGTCAAGGACCTCTTCTTCACGCGCGGGGTGCGCACCACGGCCGGCTCGCTGCTCTACCGGGACTTCGTGCCGGATCACGATGCGGCGGTAGTGGAACGGTTGGAACGGGCGGGCGCGGTGATGATGGGCAAGCTGAACATGCACGAGCTGGCCTATGGGATCACGTCGGAGAATCCGCACTTCGGCGCGGTGCGGAATCCGTGGAATGTGGAGCACAGCCCGGGCGGTTCGAGCGGCGGCTCGGGCGCGGCGGTGGCGGCGGGGATGGTGTACGCGGCGATGGGAAGCGATACGGGCGGCTCGATCCGCATTCCGGCGTCGTTTTGCGGAACGGTGGGCCTGAAGCCGACTTACGGGCGGGTGAGCCGCTACGGCGCGTTTCCGCTGGCGTGGTCGCTGGACCACATGGGGCCGCTGGCGCGGTCGGTGCGCGATGCGGCGGCGGTGTTCGATGCGATTGCCGGGTACGACCGGCGGGACGCGGCGTCTTCGCGGCATCGGCAAGTGGAGACGGTGCCGGAGGCGGGTTGTTCGATTCGCGGGGTGCGGATCGGGTTTCCGCAGAGTTTTTTCTTCGATCGGCTGGATGCGGATGTGGAATCTTCGGTGCGGGGAGCATTTGCGCGGGCCGAATCGTTGGGGGCGGTGGCGGTTCCGGTGCTGCTGCCGGACATGGAAGCGGTGACGGCGGTGGGGCGGGTGATCCTGCTGTGCGAAGCCTCCGCCATGATGGAACCGCATTTGCACAATCGCGGGCAGTTCGGGGCGGACGTGTTGGCGCTGCTGGATCAGGGCCGGCTGCTGGCGGCCACCGACTACATTCAGGCGCAACGGCTGCGGAAGAAGATGCAGCGGGAATTCGCCGCCGTCTGGCGGGAGGTGGATTGCCTGATCGCACCGGCGACACCCACGGCGGCTCCGCGGATGGGAGAGAACAAGGTGCGGCTGGGTGGCCGCGAAGAGGATGTACGAATTCTCACAACGCGTCTGGTGCGTGGGTTCAACGTGCTGGGACTGCCCGCGCTCGCGATCCCGTGCGGGCTGAGCGCGGCGGGCTTGCCGGTGGGATTACAGATTGTGGGCCCAGCGATGGAAGAGGCGCTGATCCTACGGGTGGGTGCGGCGATGGAAGATGGCGGGGTGGGGATACCGCCGTGTCCCACATCGTGAGTCGAGAGTGCCGGGTTTTCAGGTATTTCTCCCCGAAACCGGATATCCGTTTACCAAATGCCATAACGGACTAAGTGTATTCATTGCATGGTGTTAATGTCCTATTCATTCTCCGAAACACCTGTTTCCTGGTTTCCACAGTTTCTTTAACAGCCAAAAGCGACTAAAGGACTATTGCGAAAGTGCTTGATTAACAATAGGATTAACCTGTTGGTAACTATGGCTGCCAAGTTGCTCTTAGAGTTCCAACTTGCGGACACTCATGCTTCGGATCTTTGTGCGGAAACTTCGAAACCCATCTGCAGATCTGAGCCGCAGTGGTTCGGCCCGTGCCAGCCAAAGGGCAGGGCATTTGGCGGGCCGAAAACTCCAAGGTTTTACTTTCCCAATTCTTGTTGAGGAGGAAATATGATGTTCAACCATTTCACGAGAGGCGTGGTCCTCTTCGTCGTTACGTTTTTGCTGTTGCTTGCGCCGGCGCTATTTGCCCAGTCGCTCACGACTGGCGACATCGCGGGGACTCTCAAAGATCCGAGCGGCGCGGTTGTGCCGAACGCCACGGTCACTCTGAAGAGCCTCGACACGGGAGCCACGCAGAGCAGCACGACCGATTCGACCGGTGAATTCCGGTTCCGGTTGTTAAAGACCGGCCAGTATATGGTCAGCACCAGTCCGGCGGGCTTCCAGAAGACCGAGCAACAAGCGGAAGTGACGGTTGGATCGGTGATGACGCTCACCCTGACGTTGACGGTGGGACAATCTACCCAGACCGTGGAAGTGTCCGCGACTGCGCCACTGTTGAATCCGGAACCCAGCAATAATACGCCGTTCTCGCCGCAGCAACTGGCGCAACTGCCGGCCGCGGGCGGGGACATCACAACCATCGCCTACACGGTGCCGGGCGTTACGGTGAACGTGACGGGCGGGTACGGAAACTTCAGTCTCAACGGGTTGCCGGGGACCTCGAACCTGTTCACGGTGAACGGGGAGAACGACATGGACCCGTACTTCAACATCAACAATTCGGGCGCCTCCAACCTGACCATCGGCCAGAACGAATTGCAGGAAGCCACGGTGATTGCCAACCCGTATAGCGGCCAGTATGGGCAACTTGCCGGCGCGCAGGTGAGTTACGTGACCAAGTCGGGCACCAACCAGTTCCACGGCAACGCGCAGTGGTTGTGGAACGGGCGCGCGATGAACTCCAACGACTGGTTCAGCAACGCATACGGCTCTCCGAGGCCATTCTCGAACGACAACCAGTGGGCGGCATCGATTGGCGGGCCGATCCGCAAGGACAAGACGTTCTTTTTCTTCGACTACGAAGGGCTGAAGTTTGTCCTGCCGAACGAGGATACCGAGACGATTCCGACACCGGCGTTCTCCACGGCGGTTCTGAATAATGTAACGAATGTCCAACCGGCCGAAGCCAGCGCATACAAGACCATGCTGGGGCTGTGGGCGAACGCTCCGGGCGCCGCGAGCGCGGTCACGATCCCCAACATCAGCTACTGCAATACCGTAGTTCTGCCGGGTTACAACGGAGCGACCACACCCTGCGCCGAGAGGTTTGTGACAAACCCGAGCGCAAAGGGTTCGGAGTATATTCTGGCGTTCAAGATCGATCAGAAGATTGGAACCAACGATAACGCTTCGTTCCGCTACAAGGACGACCAAGGACTACAGCCGACGACGCTCGACCCGATCAGCCCCAATTTCGACGCGCTCTCCAATCAGCCGGCCTACGACATGCAGTTCCAGGAGACGCACATTTTCAGTTCGCGGTCGACCAACCAGTTCACGGCGTCGTTCAGCCACTATGTGGCGCAGTTCGCGCAGAACGCACAACTGGTGCAAAGCACGTTCCCGTATCAGGTTGCAACCTCGGGAGCGGTGCCCTTCAGCGGATTCAACTCGCAGGGATCCTTCCCGCAGGGCCGGAACATCACGCAGTACCAGTTCTTCGACGATTTGACGCTGACGCGCGGAAGGCACAACTTTAAGTTCGGCTTCAATTTCCGCCGCTACGACGTGAGCGACCACAACTTCTTCTGGAACAACCCCGGGGCCTACTTCGGCTACACCTCAAACGGCCTGCAAAACTTCGTGAACGGTATCGCCTACCAGTATCGCAAGTACGACAACGCGTATGCCGACGTTCCGATCGCCATGTGGGGATTGGGCGTTTACGCGCAAGATGAGTGGGCGGCGGCTTCCAACCTGAAGTTTACGTTTGCGCTACGCGCGGAGCGGAACTCCAACCCGGTGTGCCAGTTCAACTGCTTCGCGAACCTCAACGGGCCGGCGGCCGGTCTGGCCAGCTTCACCAGTTCGAACCCCGGCAGCGTACCCTACAGCAGCGACATCACTCCCGGCCAGCACCAGGCATACCCGGGTGTCGACGCCGTCGTATGGTCTCCGCGTGTCGGCTTCAGCTATTCGCCGGGAAGCGATCACAAGACGGTGATCAGCGGCGGTTTCATGCTGGCCTATGACAACCCGCCGGCTGGCCTGGTGGACGATCTGACGGAAAACAACCCGCCCTCGACGGTGGCCCTTCGCATACGTCCTCCCGCGGGGACTCTGCCCTTCGATCCAAAAGGCGCACTGGCCACGTGGCAGGCCTCGGTGAATGCCTTCTCTCTCAACAAGACTTTCAGCCAGCTCTCCTCGCAACTGGCGGCGCTGGGTTCGGTGTTTTCTGCCCCGTCGGTTTTCGGACTGGACGGAACCATTAAAGCGCCGATGTGGCGCGAGTGGAACCTGCAAGTGCAGCGGCAACTGAATAACAGCATGTTGCTGACGGTGAACTACGTGGGCAACAGCGGTACGCGCCTGCTGTATACCAATGCCTGGCCGAACGCCTACGATGAGTACGGCCTCTATCCGGGCGTTAAAGGCATCCCGTCGAGCCCGCCGGTAGGAAATTACCTGGTCGTGACGAATGTGCAGAACGGCGCGGTTTCCAACTATGAGGGGCTGAACGTCACCATTACCAAGCGGTTTTCGGACTCGGTGGCCTTCCACTTCAACTACACCTGGTCGCACAACCTGGACGAGTGCTCCAACGGCTGCCTCTTCGGCGATGGAAACGGCGGTCAGGGACAGATCAATCCGCTCAGCCTGAGGGCCGACAACTACGGCAACGCCGACTACGACATTCGCAACAACTTCACCGGCGACTTCCTGGTCAATCCAACCATTAAATCCGGAAGCCGGGCGTTGAAGGCGGTTGTGAACGGCTGGCAGTTTTCCGGCAAGCTCTTCTGGCGTACCGGGATACCTTACAACGTGTTTGACACCAACGACTCCGCGCTGGGCAACGGCGGCGGAACCATTTTCGCCACACCCCTTGGACGGGGATGGGGAGGCAGCAGTTGCGGTTCCGCCAATGCTTATACCGGCGGCGCCATAAATCCGTGCCTCAATGCCAATGTGTACCTGGACACCACAGCCGCGACCTTCACCAACTTCACCCAATGGTCGCCGCAGACCCGCAACCAGCTTCACGGACCCCATTTCTTCGACATGGACCTGAACCTGTTCCGCAACTTCCATTTCACCGAAAGGGCAAGCTTGGGAATTGGCGTGCAGGCATTCAACGCGTTCAACCACCCGAACTTCGGCAACCCGGACTCGACCATCGGCGACCCGACCTTCGGGACGCTCGGGGGAATGGTGAGTCCGACGACGAGCGTGTACGGCTCCTTCCTGGGCTTCGACTCTTCGGTGCGCGTGGTCCAGCTCTCGGCTAAGATCCTGTTCTAAGCTAAGTTCCACCCTTTGTATTGCACCGGCCGCGCACCCCGTAAGGGACCGCGGCCGGGTTCGTTTTGTCACCAACGCATCGGCAGACCGCTTGCTTACGCGCGCGGCTCTGATCGGAGTCGCGACCGTGAGGGAGCGTTCTTCTGGGATAATGACTGTCTGGAGGGTTATATGAAACGCATCGCTATTTCCGTCGCATTGTTGTTGCCGATAACGGCCTTCGCGGCCGACACCGCTCAGGAACGGCTGGATGCCGCGGCCACCGTCTTTTCCGAAATTATGAGCACCCCCGATAAAGGGATTCCGCAAGACTTGCTGGCCAAGTCACAGTGCGTGGTGATCGTGCCGGGGCTCAAGAAGGCGGCCTTCGTGGTGGGCGCGGAATTCGGACGCGGTTTCGCCGAATGCCGCCACCAGGACGGCACCGGATGGGGCGCGCCGGGCTCGGTGCGCATTGAAGGCGGAAGCTGGGGCCTGCAGATCGGCGGCTCTTCCACCGACGTGGTCATGCTGGTGATGAATCGCGATGGCATGAACAAGCTGCTGGGCGATAAGTTCACTTTGGGGGCGGACGCTTCGGTGGCCGCCGGCCCGGTGGGAAGAACGACCAGCGCCGACACCGACGTCAAGATGACGGCCGAGATCCTGGCGTGGTCGCGCGCCAAGGGAATCTTCGCCGGCATCTCCTTGAGCGGCGCCACGCTGCGCAACGATGCCGACGCCAACGCCGAGTTGTACGGCCACAAGATCGACAACAAGGACGTGCTGAACGGCAACACCGCCCGGCCAGCCGGTGCGCAAAAGCTGATCACCTTATTGGACAAGTACTCGGCGCGGAAGTAGCCGCAGCGCGAGCCCCCATCGGAGCCGCGACCGTCAGGGAGCGCTTGCCTGCCTCGCGCATATCCTAACGCTCCTTTACGGTCGAGCGACAAGTCGCGGCTCCGACCACCGGCGCGCGCGCTACCATAGGGACAGCCCATGGGGTCCACGCCTATCCCACCGTCTCTCGACCAATTGGCCGGCCGCACGTTCGCTTTCTATCCGGCCCTGTTGGGAGTGGCGCACAACGAATGGCGCTTTGAGAAGGCCACGTGGTCGGAGATCCTGGTCACCAATACGCAGACGGGTTCGGAGGTCTGGATTCCGCGGCGCTTTGTGGGCGAGGTTTCGCGCACGGACGACCCCATTCTGATCGTGGGGCTTAACCGCGAGTTGGAGCTCAAGAGTGGAATGGTGGTGGCCCACCAGCGGCGCGTGATCTCGATGCCGAGCGCGGCGGGAGTGACGGCGGCCACGTCCACGACGGCGCCCGGCGTGGGAGAACCCAAGCCGGTTTCGGGCCTGCGGTTGGACCAGAGCGACCGGCGGGTGGTGAAGCTGATCGCCGGAGTGGTGGCCGCCGGGCTGGTGCTCGGGCTGCTGGTGCTGAATTCCGAGCGGATCCATGAAGTGCGGCAGGGGGTCACGTTCACGGGCAGCGACCGGTCGTTCGATAACCTGAGCAGCCACGACGATTACCTGGAGGTCACACAGAAGCTGGGCCCGCCGGCCACCGACCACCCGCACGAGACCGGCACGATTCTGTATCGCGCGCTGGGCTATCCGGACCGCAAATATACGGTGATCCTGATGGGCCGCGACCAGGGCAGCATGGTTTATATCGGAACGATGGACCAGGACTGGCGGCCGATCCACTTCGTCAACGAACACACGGCATCGCTGCTGAGAACGTTGAAGCCGTTCTAGGAGCGAGAGCACCTCGCGCGGAAGAGCCGGCTCGAAAGCCGGCGGCGGCCAGGATTGGCCGCCCCGCAACGACTCTACTTCTTATTAACCAGCGCTTTGATTTCGTCCGGCAGGTCGAAGCGGTTCTTGGGAATCTCGACGTTGGACTTCACGTTGTCGATGGTGATGGTGAATTCCTGGCCGGCTATGCTCTGGCGGACTTTGTGCGCCATCAGGATGTCGCCTTCCTTGCGGTAGTCGGAAACAAAGGAATCGGCCGGCACTTCTCCCATGGGGCTATGGGAGATGAGCGACATCTTCACCAGCAGGCCGGAATCCTTGTCGTAGTAGTGGGTAACGGGGGAGCCTTCGGCGGGCGTCAGCACCACTTTGTAGCAGTCCTTGCCATCCACGGCTTCGATGCCGGCGGTTTCAGCGGTCTTGTAGTCCTCGCGCCAATGGAGCTCGGCATTGAATCGCGCGGTCTGCATGGCCTGGGCTCTTTCGGCGCCATCCTTGACGTGCGGGCCCTGCATGGCGGAGTTGGACCAGGCGACTTTGCCGTCGAAGCCGTCCGCTATTTTGCCGATGCCTTCGAGCACGATTTCGGTGTAGGTAAGGTTCGGTTCCGCGCGGTAACTGGTAACCGCGCCCTTGATTCCCGCGGCGGACACTTCAAAGATGCCGGACTCCATTTGGGAATGGAGCTTCTGGTAGGCGGCTTTGCCGCCGGTGACCTCGACGTATTTGTCGAGAATGGTTTCGGCCTTGGGCAGATCCGCCGCCACCAGGCGAGGCGAGGCGATGGCGGCCAGCAGCGCGGCACCGATGACGACGTTGGCGCGTAAGAGAGAGCGATTCATACGTGTTACCTCACTTGGTCACTGATTCTTCTGTTTCTCAATCCAGGTTACCGCAGCGTCAAGCACGGGGTCCTGGCCCTCGAGTAATTGATGGCGGGTGAGTTTGACTTCCTCGTCGGGAGTTACCCCGAAGCCTTCGAGCGCCTGGCCCCCTTCGGAGATGTAATTGGCGATGGCGTACTGGAAGCCGTCGCCGTTGGGTAGCCTGGTAAAGACGGAGGGCAGCGCGGCGCCGGCGGTGCGAGTGCCGATGATGCGGGCGCGGCCGAGGTCCTTCATGCCGCCGGCGAAAACCTCCGAGGTGGAAGCGGAACAACCGTCCACGAGAATGGCGAGCGGTCCTAGAAAGGGTTCGGCCCTGGGGAAGACGGCGAACTTGATGCTGGCGCCGCGGAGGAACATGGAGCCGAGGCGTTGGCCTTGCTTGTCGGTGAACCAGCCGGCCACGCCCATGGCCAGGACGCCGAGGCCGCCGGGGTTGCCGCGCACATCGACGATAAAGCCGTCGCAATTCCGGCAGGCTGTGACGGCCTGTTGAAAAGCGGCGACAAGCGAATCGGGCTCGAAGAAGAGGTTGAAGCGCACGTAGCCGATGTTGGGCGTGACGGTGCGGGACTCCACCCAGAAGTGCATGGGCGGCAGATTACCGAGTTGGGCCAACTGGCCGCGTGGGCGGGCGCGGGTGAGCTTCAGGGAGACCCTCTTGTCCTGGCCGTCGAGGAACTGAACTTCGACGGACTTGCCGACGCTTCCGGACAGGCGTTCGGTAACGGTTTCGGCCTGAAGCAGATCGAGGAGGCTGGGCTGGCTCGAAAGGGAGTCGCGGATTTTGGCCAGGCCGGGGGCGAGGTCTTTGCCGTCGATGCGGAGGATTTCCCAACCGGGTTTGACGCCGGCCGTGGCGGCCGGCGAATCGGGCTGGAGGGAGGTGACGAGCACGTGGCCATCTATGACGCGGGGAGCGATGCCGGGGCTGCCGTCGCGCGGGCTGGAATCGGCATCGGCAGTGATGGCGCCCATCTCCTGATACGCTTCGCCGGGCACGATGCCGAAATGGGTCTGCTTGAGGCGGCCGAGCATGTCGGACATGACGGCGCGGGCTTCATCGAGGGTGGCGGCTTTTTCAACCTTGGGACGCAGTTCGTCGTGGATGGCCTGCCAATCGAGTCCGCCGAGCTTGGGGTCCCAGTGCTTGTCGCGAACGGTCTGCCAGACCATTTCGAAGGAATCGATGTTCAACTGGCGCTGCGCCGGGGTCAAGGCGGGCTGGGCGGGCGAAGGGAGGGCGCCTGCGAGCAGCAGGGCCAGGGCCGCGAGACGAAGCTCCATCCTCCAACTATAGCGTAGGACATTCGTGAAAACTTTCTGAGAGAGCTGGGGCGCCCGCGGCACTAATTCTGTTATCAGCCATGATCCGAGGTCTCTTTCTATTCATGTTGTTGGGCGGCGCCCTGGCGGCGCAGCCGGGAGCCAAGACCCAGTTTGTGGGCGGAACGCCCCCGGGTATCGACCCTAAAGCGACGGCGCGACTCGATCTGACGGGCGCCGACCAAATGGTGTTCCGATCCAAGAGCGGCGAGGTGCGCGTGGCCTTCCAGAAGGTCAACACGCTGGAATACGGTCAAAACGTGAGCCGGCGATACGCGGCGGCTCTTCTGGTTTCGCCGATCCTGCTGTTGAGCAAGACGCGCAAGCACTACGTGACGCTGGGCTACGTGGATGCCGAAGGGAAGCAGCAAGTGCTGGTATTCCGGGTGGAGAAAGGCGACATCCGGAGCGTGCTGGCGGGCCTGCAGGCGCGTACCGGCCGGCGCGTGGAATACCAGGACGACGACGCGCGCAAGGCGGGAGGATAAGCATGCAGGCGCTATTAGGATTGGTATTGGCGGCGGCGGCCGCGGCGCAGCAGTCGTCGCAACAGCCGGCGCCGGCGGTCGAGCCGCCCGCGGCTGCGGCGATCGAGGAGAGCGGCCTGCGGCAGTTGCTGACGGTGCGGCGCGTCTATGTGGACCGGCTGACGGGCGGGGAAACGGCGGCGCAGATGCGCGACATTCTCATCAGCGCGCTGGAGGGTTCGAAGCTGTTCGTGCTGACGGAGAATCCGGAGCGGGCCGACACCACACTGCACGGCGCCGCCGAAGATCTGGTGTTTACCGACGTCCACTCATCGAACGACAGCATTAACGCGCGCGCCAATGTGGGCACCGGCCGGAGCAGTTCGAGCCAGCGCGGAGCGAGTGCGGGAGTGGGGCTGGGCGACAGCGAATCGGACCACTCCACCGAGCGGCGGCATGAGGCGATCGCCGCGGTGCGGCTGGTGAACAAAGATGGCGACGTGATCTGGGCGATTACAGAAGAGAGCCTGGGCGCGAAGTTCCGCGGGGCGAGCGCCGACGTGGCCGAGAAAATCACCGGCAAGCTGAAAGACGATTTCGAGCGGGCGCGCAAGCTGAAGTAGCGGCTCCCAGCGTGCCGCCACCGAGGATGACGCCAAGACGATGAGCCGCGCCAGCAAAGCCGGTGCGGTTCAAGTGGAATGCCAGGGCGGAAAAGTGGCGTCGGTGGATAAGCCGCGCTAAGAACTCCGGACCTGAAAAGCGATGGCGCGCGAGGAGCTATCCGTGTACAACGGTCTGAGGTCTTAGGGCTGCCGGGCGCGCAGCATCTTCTGGTAGGTGTCCAGGAGCTGCTCGCGGGCCTTCCGCCCGATGGGCTCGGGAAGTTCGGTTGGCCGGTAGCTGCGGCAGAGTTCTACCGTTTTGCGGAGGCTCTCGGCAAACTCGATGCAAGGCGGGCAACCAGCAAGGTGAGCTTCGATCTCCTGGCAGGCGTCGGGCGGCAGTTCCAGATTCAGATAATCAGAAAGCAGGGAAAAGATTTCTTTGCATTTTTCCGTAAGCTGATCCGACTCCATCTCAACCTCCTCGTTTGTGGCCGGGCAGAACCCGGCCATCGGTGCGCAGGTACTCATCCAGCTTCTGGCGGACAGCCAAACGGGCGCGATGCAGGCGCGTCTTGACGACATCTTCCGTCAGATCGAGCACGTGGGCGGTTTCCAGCGTGGACAGTTCCTCCACGTCCCGCAGCAGGATCACGGAGCGGTAGTTTTCCGGCAACTCGCCGATGGCCCGATCCAGCACTTGCTTCATTTCCGATTGCAGGAGCTGACGATCAGGCAGTCCCGACCAATCGGCGATCTGGAGCCTGATATGACGGCCCTCTCGGTCCATTTGCGGGAGGAAGTCATCGAGCGAGAGCTCCTGCGAAGGAGCGAAAGCGCTCTTCCGCCGCTTCATCAGACAGGCGTTCTTGGCGATTTGAAAGACCCATGGACGGACGCGCTCGGGTTCGCGGAGATGGTCGAAATTCTCAAACACTCGCAGCAACGTCTCCTGCGCCACTTCCTCGGCGTCTTCGCGGTGGCCGCACATGAGCCGACTATAGTGGAAGATCTTGGCGCGGAAGTGCTCCACAAAACGGTCGAACGCCTCTGGTTCTCCGGCCATCAATCGCCGCGCGAGTTCAACTTCAGTTTCGCGTTCCAAGGTCCGTACCGCTTCTGATTGTAGCGGGCCTCGCCTTAAGCTAGACCTGTGCGAGCGCCATAGCATTGACCGCGATTTCGATAGCCGGCCCTCCCAAGAGCGTGTTGTGAATCAAACAGGATTTTACGGCGCGCAGAATGCCGGCCTGGTGACGATCATCCAGGCCGGGGACCGTCACCTCGATGTGGAACGACGCCAGGCGGGCGGGATGCGTGGCTTTTTCCGCGCTGACTCGCACCTTCAAGTCTTGGGCGGGGAGTTGGCGCGCCTTCAGGTATTGAGCCGCATAATAAGCCGCGCAGGTTGCGAGCGACGCCAATAGGAGCTCCGGCGGCGAGATGCCGGCATCGGAGCCGCCGTTATCGACCGGCTGGTCGCAAATCACCCGATGACCTCGGGCGGCGACTTCGAACTTCGAATCCGCGAGATACTGGGCCGATACTTCCATAATTTTTTCTGTCCTGCTTACCTTAAGGATGCAAACGGCGTGGAAAGGTGACGCCTCAATCCATCGGGCGATTCCCGTCGGGCCTGAGACGTGATAGGGTAGCGGCGGGAACACCTGGATCGATGAGACTCATAATTGCCCTGACCTTCTTCTGCTCGCCCGCACTCTTCGGAGCGGATTGGAAGCCGGCGGAAAGCCCACTCACTACCCCCTGGACGTCGCAAGTGAATCCCGGCCACGCTCTGCCCGAATATCCGCGGCCGCAGATGGCGCGCAAGGACTGGATCAATCTGAACGGACTCTGGGACTATGCCATCCTGCCCCAACAGGATCGCGCGGCGGCGAAATACGACGGCCGCATTCTGGTGCCGTTCCCGGTGGAATCCGCGCTTTCGGGCGTCAAGCAGCCGCTCACGCCCGAGCAGCGGCTGTGGTATCGCCGCACGTTCACCGCGCCTCGCCTGAAAGGCAAGCGCCTGCTTCTGCATTTCGGGGCCGTGGACTGGCGCGCCGAAGTGTGGGTCAACGGCAAGGCCATCGGGAAGCACGAAGGCGGCTATGACCCGTTCACGTTCGACATCACGGCCGCGCTGAAAGGGAAGGGGCCCGAAGAAATTGTTGTGGCCGTGTGGGACCCCAGCGACACCGGTCCGCAGCCTCGCGGCAAACAGGTGCTGAATCCGAACAGCATCTGGTATACCGCGGTATCCGGCATCTGGCAGACCGTGTGGCTGGAGCCGGTTCCCGAGAAATCCATCTCCGGGCTTTCCATGATTCCCGACCTGGACGGGCGGAAGCTGCGCCTGACCGTGCACTCCGGTTCCTCCGGCGAGTTCACCGCCGTCGCCAGGCTGGGCGGCAAGATGGCGGGCAGGGTTTCCGGAAAGCTCAACCAGGAATGCGCGCTGCCGCTGTCGGATGTCAGACCCTGGTCTCCGGATGCTCCCACGCTTTACGACCTCGACATTTCGCTCGGCAGCGGCGATCGCGTCACCAGCTATTTCGGCATGCGCAAGATCGAGATTCGCCCGGACGCCGCGGGCATCCCCCGCTTGTTCCTGAACGGCCAGCCGCTGTTCGCGATCGGCCCGCTGGACCAGGGCTGGTGGCCGGATGGCCTTTACACGGCGCCCACCGATGAGGCGCTCCGCTTCGATATCGAAACGCTCAAGAAGCTCGGGTTCAATATGTGCCGGAAGCACGTGAAGGTGGAACCGGCGCGGTATTACTACTGGTGCGACAAGCTGGGGTTCATGGTATGGCAGGATATGCCGAGCGCCATGCCCAAGGGGCACACCGCCGTGAGGCGCAACGGCGGCGCCGACCTCGAGTTCACGGCGCCGGAGGACGCGATCTTCCGGCGGGAGTTGGAAGCGCTGGTGCGAAACCTGGCGAACGTCACGAGCATTATCGCCTGGGTGCCGTTCAATGAAGGCTGGGGCCAGCACGACACCAACAACATCTTGCAGTGGGTGAAATCTCTGGATGGGTCGCGCTTGGTGAACGCACCGAGCGGATGGGAAGACCGCGGCTACGGCGACATGAAGGACATGCACGAGTATCCCGGGCCGGGCATGTATCCGGTGATGCCCGGCCGCGCTTCGGTGCTGGGCGAATTCGGCGGATTGGGCCTGCCGGTGGAGGGCCATCTCTGGTGGAACAAGCGGAACTGGGGCTATCGCACCTTCGAGGACCTTGCCAAGTTACAGACCGGCTATGAGGAACTGATGGAGAAGCTCGAACCGCTGGTCAAGCGGGGACTCGCCGCAGCGATCTACACCCAGACCACCGACGTGGAAGGAGAGGTCAACGGCCTGATGACGTACGATCGCAAGCTGGTCAAATTTGATGCGGCGAAGCTGGCCGAGTGGCACCGGCGGATCATAGCGGCGGGACGATGACGGACGAGCGACATCCGGTCATGCCATAAAATGCTAGAGTGTTTCCAGGATCTCGCGATCTCATGAAGATTACAGTGACGATCCCCGACGAACTTGCCGCTCAGGCCGAGGCGCGTGGCCTCTCAATAGAGGTCTATGTCCAGGGCCTGGTTGAAGAGGCCGGACGCAAGTCACTTCCGCCCCATCAGCCCAGGACGCCGGAGCAGATCGGGGCATTTTTCGAGGCGATGGCGGAGGGATCGCGTCAACTCCCTCTTTTGCCGACGGAGAGCTTCACGCGAGAGAGTTTCTATCAGGACCGCAACTGAGCGTATCTAATCGAAATTCGGAGTTTTCGTCCCCGTTTTCCCAAGAAATGCGTCCCCCTTTTCGCCGGGCTGCGAGCGCGCGGCTGGTGGCGGTTCCAGCCTGGCAGTTCGTATCTTCTCAGAAACCTGCGAAACTGGAAAGGAACATTGAATCGTGCAAGACTGGTTTGAGCGATGAGCGAAGGTTCAAAAGCCCTCTTTTCAGAACACTTCAGAGAGTACGTCGAGAAGTCTCTTGGCGAGTCTTTTGACGGATTAGGCGACGTACTTCGGTCGAAGTACATGTCGCGTTTCTTCGCGGAGCGGGTACTCGCTCCTAGAAACGCTGCCCTGCTCCCGACAGCCGAAGAGGATCTACAGGCGTGCGTTGTTGACGGCAAGGGAGATCTAGGCATCGACTTCATTGCCCGTGAGAGCGGAGCCGTCTTGCTCATCCAGGCGAAGTACAGCGCGGGCAAGAAGCAATCGAAGAAGCAACGCGAAGAGCCCGTCGACTTCGACTCATTCCGTAATGCCCTCCACCGACTCCGACAGTTCAGGACTCTGGAGATGAACGAGCCACTCAGGGAGGTGGCGGCGGAGATCGAGTGGGACAGAGACAGGTTTCAGCTCTACTACATAACGCTGCGACAACTGGCAGCGAATCAGACCAATATTGCCAATTGGAACGTCAGCCCCATATCGGATGTTCCCGATCTGCCGGAGAGAAGTGAACTCTACCTGCTCGATGAAAGCAAGCTCAACCAAGAATTGCGCGATACCCTCAGTCTTGAAAAGGCGGAATCGAGGACAGTCGACCTGATTCTCACCGGAAACGAAGATGGGCTCTGCGCAGGAATTCGATGGACCTCAAGCAGGGATGGCTTTCATGAGTTGGCTAATTTCGGTACACTCGCGGTTTGCGGGACAACGAACTGACAAAGCTGCTGGGATGGCCGGGCTAT
>JBEKDA010000074.1:0-22719 GCA_050014595.1 Bryobacteraceae bacterium | reverse complement strand
TTCATTGGGTTCTCCTGTTTGAAGTTTCTGAGCCGGCTGTTCAGAGCCGGTCTCGGCATTGTACCCTTCAGGAGAACCCTTCGCCATTTCAGCCCTTATACATTCAAACAGGCCTCCTGGCCGGCCTCCTGGCCTGTTGCAGTGGGCCTGCGGCCCGCGAAATTTCATGAAAAATGAGCGGGAATGGCAAGCTTCGCCAGACCTTCGCTTTTTCAGGCTCTCGTGTTTTCAATGGTTCGGGGTGGTTTTTCGACCCTGTCATTCTGATCTGGCGAGAAATCTTGGCTAACTTCCCCCGCCGTGGCCCGTCTTCCCAAATAGGTGCAACGCGCCCCCGTGTAAAATGGAAATTGAACTTCATCCTCGTTATTTGCGTCTAATCGCGGTGATACGGAGAATTTGGTTGTGAAGACTAAGTGGAAAGTAATCATCACTCTGGCGGTCGTCGTCCTCCTGGCCGCGGGCGTATACGCCAGCACGATTTATAGCCAGCGCGGCCTGGTCACGGTGCAAACCGGGTCCGTCGTGCGGCAGGATCTGACCAGCATCGTCACCGCCTCCGGCGAGATCAAACCCAAGAATTACATCAACATCGGCGCTAACGCCATGGGCGACATCACCGAACTGCTGGTGCGTGAGGGCGACCACGTCCACAAGGGCCAGTTGTTGGCCAAGATTGAGAACACCCAGCCCACTGCCGATGTCGAAACCCAAAAAGCCAGTCTGGCATCCGCCGAGGCCGATTCCAATGCCTCGGAAGCCGGCTTGAAAGCCGCCGACGACAACCTCGCCACCATGCAGGCGGCCGTGGTCGAGGCCGAAGCCGATCTCGCCCGCACCAAGCAGGATGCCGACCGCGCCGCGGACCTCTACAAGGAAAAACTCGGCGCCCGCCAGGACTTCGAGAGCAAGACCGCCCTCTACAACGCGCAGAAGGCCGCCGTGGACCAGGCCCGCGCCCGCCTGGTTCAGGCCAGGTCCCAGCGCGAACAGACCGCCGCCCAACTCACTTCCGCCCAGCGCCGCATCAACATGGCCAAAGCCGTCCTCGCCCGCAGCAGCGACATTCTCCACAAGTACGATTCCTACGCCCCGCTCGAGGGCGTGGTCACCAACCTGCCGGTGCGCGCCGGTGAGTCCGTGGTTCCCGGATTGCAAAACCAGACCGGCACCCTCATCATGACCATCGCCGATATGTCGCTGATCACCGCCGAAGTGAAAGTCGACGAAACCGATATCGTCAACGTGAAGCTCGATCAACAGGCGGAGATCACCATCGACGCCATTCCCAACAAGACCTTCAAAGGCCATGTGACGGAGATCGGCAACACCGCCATTCTGCGCTCCACTGGCGTCGCGGCCTCGCAAAGCGCCATCTCCAGCCAGGAAGCCAAAGACTTCAAGGTGGTGATCGCCATGGACAACCCGCCGGATGAAATCCGCCCCGGACTCTCCTCCACCGCCAAAATCACCACGGCCACGCGCAAGAACGCACTCACCATTCCCATCCAGGCCCTCACCGTCCGCCAAAAGGGCGATCTGGAACCGAAGAAGCCCGGAACCCCCGCGTCCGGCACACAGCCCGTCACCAAGCTGGATCCAGTCGCCGAGAAGGCCCGTAAGGAGGAGGTTCAGGGCGTCTTCGTCGTGGCCGGCGGGAAGGCCACCTTCCACAAAGTGGAGACCGGCATCACCGGCGCCACCGATATCGAGGTGCTGACCGGCCTGGACGAAGGCGCGCAGATCGTCACGGGCACCTACCAGATCATCCGCACCATCGCCAACAACGCGCAGGTCAAGGTCGACAACAAGCCCGTCGTCGAAGCGCCCAAGAGCTAAGCGCGCTACAATCGAGGGACAGGAATCATCATGTCAGCAGTGGCCGAAAAAAACGAACTCATCCTCCGGGGCGAACAACTCAAGCGGGACGGTATCGTCATCCGCACCTACAATCTCTGGAAGACCTACATCATGGGCGACCAGGAGATCAATGCCGTTTCCGGATTGGATATTGAAATCAAGCGCGGCGAGTACTGTGCCATCATGGGACCTTCCGGGTCGGGGAAATCGACTCTGATGAATCTCATCGGCTGCCTGGATACGCCCACTTCCGGCCAGTATTACATCAACGGCAACCTCGTCAGCGAGATGTCGGACGATGAACTGGCGCGCATCCGCAATAAGGAAATCGGTTTCGTTTTCCAGACGTTCAACCTGCTGCCTCGTGCCACTTCCCTCCACAACGTCGAACTGCCGCTGATCTATTCCGGCATCTCCTCGGAGAAGCGCCTGGAGATGGCCAAACTGGCCATGCGCCAGGTGGATCTGGAAGCCCGCATGTACCACAAGCCCAACGAGCTTTCCGGCGGCCAACGCCAGCGCGTCGCGGTGGCCCGCGCGTTGGTCAACAGCCCTTCGATTCTGCTGGCGGACGAACCTACCGGAAACCTGGACACTGCCACCGGCAACGAAATCATGGGCCTGTTCGAGCGGTTGTACCAGGCGGGCAACACCATCATCCTGGTGACTCACGAGCACGATATCGCTCTCCATGCCCACCGCGTGATTCACCTCCGCGACGGAAAAATCGAAAAGGACGAGCGCATCAGGTAGCGCCGGCGGTCTTGCCGCCGGTGTGGGGCAGGCGCTTTCGCCTGCCAACTCTCGTCCCCCGTCTACTGCGCCACTTTCGCGATCAACACCAGAAACAGGGCCGTATCGGGCCCGTTCAAGCTGCTCCTGCCCACCACCAGTTTCTGCCCTTCCTTCACGTCCACCACATCGGTTGAGATGCCCGTATTCACGTAGTTCGGTTTCTCGCTGGCGCCCCCAACAGGCACTCGCAATCCGGCGTGCAGGCTATCCAACCGGATCATGCTGCCGTCGCCATCCAGGCTGGCCGACCGGACGCTAAAAGTCGTCAGGCGGCCGCCCGTCAACTGCCCGCTGGCGTCGGCGCTTGCGCCCGAGCGCGAGCGAAGCGACAGCACATCCAGCATCACATAGTTCTTGAACGGGAATGCGCTCTTGAGAGTCGCCACCGTGCTGTCGAGTTCCTTGGGAATGGGGCTGCCGGTGACGTTCGACTGGTCGCTCGCGACCACGAAATAAACCGTCAGATCGATGTCCTTCTGGCCGGCCGAGGGGACGTCCAGTTGCTTGATGGCGTCCTCGGCCGTGGTCACGCGATTCCGCTGCCCGCTCAGGGCAATCACTTTCATGCGGCTATCCACCCGCAACTCCACGCCGAAGTCGTGGAGCAGGTTGACGACCGACTGCGCGTCCGCATACTTCAACGTGACCAGTTTTTGAATCCGCTCTGTGGGGTCTTGTCCCACCTGCGCCATGGTGGGCATTACGATCAGTGCCAGCGCCAGTAGCAATCGTTTCATTTCAGTCTCCTTTTTTCTCCGCAATCCAATAAATCACCACGTCCGGGTTGTCCGTCTCCAGCTTCACCAAAATGATCTCCGCTTGTCGGTGGGGCAGGCGCTTCCGCCTGCCAACCTCTCGGGGGGGCAGACCCCCCGGTCTGCTGCCGGCCCCCTGGCCGGCATCTCTGGCTCTCTCAACCGTCGCCGGCATCACCATCGCCACCCGCGGCGGCTCCGCATGTGGCCGCACCGCCATCAACACCACCGCAACCGCCGCAATCCCCACTCCGTAGACCCAAACCTGCTTCCACCATGGCGCGCGCCCGCTCTCCAGTTGGGCCATCACGCGCGCCCGCACCGCCGCGTAGTGCGCCGGCGCAATCTCTTCCTGGTGCGCTTCCCGCAGCCACTCCAGACTTTGCTTCAGCTCGCTCCAAAACACCTGGCACCCCGCGCACGCGGCGATATGCCGTTCCGTCTCGCCGGCATCGGCCGCCCCAGCGTCGCCCGCCGCATAAAGAGCGATTCGTTCTTCCCATTCCTGGCAGTTCATATATTGCTCCGGAAATACCGCTCCATAAACGCGCGCACTTTGATGCGCGCTTTCGAAATCTGCGAGCGTACCGTGGCTTCGCTCGATCCGAGGGCCCGCGCCACTTCCTCTGTGGAAAGTCCTTCCAAATCTCGCAGCACCATGGCCGCGCGCTCTTTTTCGGAAAGGAATCGCAAGCTCATAAGCAATGCGCGCCGCCGCTCCGCCCGCGCAGCGCTTTGCTGCGGGTCGGCGCCGGTGGCCGCCAGTTCCGGCATTTCGTCCACTGCCACCGACGCCGGGCGCTTGCGCGTCATGTCGTGGCACACATTCAACGTGACGCGATACAACCACCCTGGCAGGTTCTGCATGGCGCCGATCTTCCCCAGGTTGCGGTACAGCCGCAGAAAGACTTCCTGCGAGGCGTCCTGTGCATCTTCCAGCTTGCCCAGCAACCGCGCCGCCGTCATCAGAACCAGGCGCTCGTGTTGGCGCATCAGCCTCTCGAAGACCGCCAGGTCGCCCGCCTTCGCTGCGGCGATCGCGCGCACACCATCGTCGGGGCTTTCTACCGGAGCGGCCATCTCGAGCAGTGCCAGAACGTTCATCCTTCCCACTAGATACAACTCCGCCCGACGCCAAAGCGTGTATGGGAAATCTTGTTACCCTAAAGCTTCCAAACCCTATGACCGACAAACTGGCCATCCCGGCGGACGAATTCCGGCGCATAGCCGGCCAGGCGGTCGATTTTCTGGCCTCCTATTATGAAACCCTGGAGGAGCGGCCGGTCCTGATCCCGACCACCTCCCAGGAGATTCGCCGCAGAATCGACGAGCGCCTGCCATCGGCTGGCGCCGATTTCGAAGAACTCCTCCGCACCCTCCGCGATGTGATTTGCGAATATGCCCGCCACAACGCACACCCTCGATTCTTTGGCTATGTCTCTTCGCCGGGGACCGCCATCACCGCCATTGGAAGCATGTTGGCCGCTGCTCTCAACATCAACTCCACCTGCTGGCGGTCGGCCCCCTCTGGCACGGACGTGGAGCATTTGACCATCGATTGGCTCAAACAAATGCTCCACTATCCGGCGGAGGCCGCCGGGCTGCTGACCAGCGGCGGCTCCATGGCCAACTTCGCGGCGCTCGCAGCCGCCCGCAGCCGCAAGGCGCCCGTCAACGTGGTGCGCGAAGGCATGGCCGCGGCCGGCCGCCGCATGTGCCTCTATGTCTCCGAAGAAGGCCATTTTTCCATCGCCAAAGCCGCTGGTATGCTCGGCATCGGCGAATCGAACGTCCGCTCCGTGAAGACCGACGACGAATTGCGGATGGATGTCGCCGACCTCTCGCGCCTCATCGAAGCCGATCTGGCGGCCGGCCATCTGCCGTTCTGCGTGGTGGCCAGCGCTGGAACCACCTCGACCGGCGCGTTCGATCCCTTGGGCGCCATCGCCGATGTCGCCTGCCGCCACAACCTCTGGCTGCACGTCGATGCCGCCTACGGAGGCTTCGGAGCGCTCGCGCCCTCCGCCTGGCACCTCTTCGAGCATATCGCCGAAGCCGATTCCGTGACCCTCGATCCCCACAAGTGGCTCTACCTCCCCGTGGGCTGCGGCTGTGTGCTTTACAAAGATCCCGCCGCCGCGCGCGCCGCTTTCCAGCACGGCGCCGAATACGCCCGCGTCATCGGCCTGGAACGCGACGAAGCTTTCGCGTTTTGGGATTACGGTCCCGAGCTCACGCGTCCTTTCCGCGCCCTGGATCTCTGGCTCCTCATTAAGTACGCCGGTGTCGAGCGCCTCAGCCAGGCCATCGAAGAGAACATCGCCTGCGCCGAATACTTCCAAGGCCTGGTGAACGTCAGTGACGATTTTGAAATGCTGGCGCCGGTGGGTCTTTCGGTTTTCTGTTTCCGCTACAAACCCGAGAATTTCTCGGGCGACCTCGACTCACTCAACGAGCGCGTGCTGGTGGAGTTGCAGCGCGCCGGCAGCACCTATCTATCGAATGCCAGGATCCACGGCCATTTCGCTCTGCGCGGCTGCGTGTTGAATTACCGCACCACCAAAGCCGACATGGAGCGCGTCCTGGAAGACGTACGCAAAGCCGGGATCCTGTGTGCTTGACTTAGGTTCGGATTTGCGCCTATGCTAAGGACCGACTATGGAAGGGGACCCTAAATGAAAACTTTGGCCTTTGCCTTGACGTTTCTCGGTGTTGCGGTTCTGACGGCGATGGGGCAGGCATCCAACGTGGTCAACAGCAGCCGCAGCAACATTAAGGACAATCTCGTAATCAGTCAGGGTCCGGACCGGAAGACGCACTGCACCGTAGCGGATAAACCCTGCACCAAGGATCAAGTAACACAGCTCAACACCGCGCTGCCCGGCATGAAGACTGTAAAGTCCGGCCCGGACCCCAGGAGCGTCAAGAGCATCTCGCTCGCGAAGGACGGCTCCTTGATGTGCGAAACCGCGGCCGGAACGATTCCTTGTACCGCCGCGCACATCACGGATTTGAAGGCCGCGGCGGCGCGGGTAAACAACGAACTCGAGAACCGTTCAGCTCCCCCAGTAGCTAAGTGAACTCGCCAAACCTGCCACAAGGGCGAGTCACGGCGTGAGCCGTATGTAATGCGTGCCCCGGAACGGGGCGTAAGACTTACACGTCCAGATTCTTCACATCCAGCGCATTATCTTCAATAAACTTCCGCCGGCTCTCCACATCCTCGCCCATCAGCGTCGAGAAGATTTCTTCGCTTTCCACCGCGTCTTCCAGCCGCACCTGCAGCAGCGTGCGCTTCTCCGGGTTCATGGTGGTTTCCGCCAATTGCTCGGCATTCATTTCTCCCAGCCCCTTGTAGCGCTGCACCGACGCGTCTTTCTTCCCCTCGGCCTTGACGTAGTTCAGCAGTTCGCCCCAATTCGGCAGCGACTCCCGGTGGTCGTTTTTCACCACCACAAACGGCGGTTCGTTGTACTTGCCGATGGTCCTGGCCAGCGTGCGGAACCGCCGGTATTCGGGCTGCGCGGCCAGCGCCAGGCCCACCGTGCGTTCCGCGTTAGTGGAATCGTGGAATGTCACGCCGTAAGCCGAATGCTCTTCATCGCGCCGCATCTCCGGATTCAGGCCGAGTTTCTTTAGAGTCTCGAAAATTGGCTGGAGGTTGTTTTCGTCCTGGAATTCGGCTTTGTGATCCACGTGGAGCTCGATATTGGCCAGCGTTTCCACCACTCGCGGATCCCGCAACCGCCGCTCCACTTTGTGGAACATCTGTTCGTACTCGTCCAGATTCAGCAGGTAGGCGCGCAACTCGCCACCTTCCAGCACCGCTTTGGGAGCCACGCCGTCGCCGGTCGAGTGGATCTCCAGCCTCAGGTTCTCCGTGGCGCGGCGCATGATCTCGCGCGTGAATTCCTTCTCGTCTTTGATGTATTTCTCGCTCTTCCCCTTCTTGATACGGTAGAGCGGCGGCTGCGCAATATAGACGTGCCCGCGCAGAATCAGCTCGTTCATATGGCGGAAAAAGAAGGTCAGCAGCAGGGTACGAATGTGGGACCCGTCGACGTCCGCGTCCGTCATGATGATGATCTTGCCGTAGCGAATCCTCGTGGCGTCGAAATCGTCTTTGCCGATGCCGGTCCCCAGCGCCGTGATCATGGCGCGGATTTCCTCGTGGCCCAGCATCTTGTCGTACCGCGCCTTCTCCACGTTGAGAATCTTTCCCTTGAGCGGCAGGATCGCCTGGAAACGGCGGTCACGGCCTTGCTTGGCCGTTCCTCCGGCCGATTCGCCCTCCACCAGGAAAAGCTCGCAGCGCTCCGGGTCTTTCTCCTGGCAATCGGCCAGCTTGTGCGGCATGCCGCCCGATTCCAGCGCTCCTTTGCGCCGCGTCAGGTCGCGCGCGTGGCGCGCCGCTTCCCGCGCGCGGGCGGCCTCAATGGCCTTGCCCACAATCTTGCGGCCCACCGTGGAATTCTTGTCGAAGTACTCTTCCAGCTTTTCGTTGACGAATTGCGTCATGAAGCCGGCGATGTCGCTATTCAGCTTGCCCTTGGTCTGCCCTTCGAACTGCGGCTGCGGCACTTTCACGCTCACCACCGCAGTCAGTCCTTCGCGCACGTCGTCGCCCGTCAGGTTCTCTTTGACGTCCTTGAATAGGCCTTGGTCCTGCCCGAACTTGTTAATCGTGCGGGTAAGCGCGGTGCGGAAGCCCGTCAGGTGCGTGCCGCCGTCCACGGTGTTGATGTTGTTGGCGAAGCTGAAGACGTTCTCCGAGTAGCCGTCGTTGTACTGGAGGGCGAATTCCATGGTGAGCGTGCCGGCATTGTTCGGAAGTTCGCGCTCGGCTTCGCAATGGATGGGTTTCTCGTGCAGCACCGCTTTGCCGCGGTTGAGGTGTTTGATGAACTCGGCGATCCCGCCCGTGTAGCAGAATTCCTGCTGTTTTTCCGGATCGCTCCGTTCGTCGACCAGCGTGATTTTGAGGCCCTTGTTGAGAAAGGCCAGTTCCCGCAGGCGCTGCGCCAGGGTGTCGAAGTTGAACGTCGTCACCTGCATGATGGTGATGTCGGGCTTAAACGTGACGCGGGTTCCGGTTTTGCGCGAAACCTTGCCGGCTTTGGCTAGCGGCGCCTTGGGAATCCCGTAGGCGTACTCCTGTTGCCAGGTGTAGCCATCGCGCCAGATCTCCAGCTCCAGACGCTCCGAGAGCGCGTTGACGACGCTCACGCCCACGCCGTGAAGGCCGCCCGAGACTTTGTAGCTTTTGGAATCGAACTTGCCACCCGCATGCAGCTTGGTCATGACCACCTGCGCGGCGGAGACACCCTCTTCTTCATGCATGTCCACCGGAATGCCGCGGCCGTTGTCCACTACCGTTACGGAATTGTCGTCGTGGATAGTAACGTTGACTTCGGTAGCGTAACCTGCCAGAGCTTCGTCGACGGAGTTGTCGACCACTTCATAAACGAGGTGATGCAGGCCCATTTCGCCCGTCGAGCCAATGTACATGGCAGGGCGCAGCCGCACCGCCTCCAGTCCCTCAAGTACTTTGATACTTGTAGAATCGTAAATATCGCTCTGTGCCGCGCTGCCGTCGTTTGCCATATTTGCTTGCTTGGAATCCCGTGGGTTTGCTCAGATGCGCATCGGCATTACTACATACCGGTACTGATCGGTCACACCTTCACCCGCCGGCCTGAGCTCGCCCGCGC
The DNA here is from genome assembly GCA_050014595.1 of Bryobacteraceae bacterium. Taxonomy (GTDB): domain Bacteria; phylum Acidobacteriota; class Terriglobia; order Bryobacterales; family Bryobacteraceae; genus PALSA-129. Next base: position 13,598 of record JBEKDA010000074.1, on the reverse strand, counting down.
TCTTTTGATCTTTCAATTCGAAGGTGACCTGGTCTTGCGCGATCACGCGTAGAAAATCGAGCAGGTATTGGGCATTGAAGCCAATCTCCAAGTCCGGTCCCTGATACTCGCTATTGACGCTCTCTTCGCTTTCGCCCATCTCCACCGATGAGGAGAAGATGCGGACTTCATTCGTGGTAAATTGCATGCGTATGGCGCGCGACCTCTCATCGGCGAATTGCGCCACACGCTCAATGGCTGCGCGGATTTCCTCTTTCTGGAGGCGGGCGGTCTGTGTGTGGTCTTTCGGGAGGACCCGTTCATAGTCTGGGAAATTGCCCGTCAGCTTACGGGTAATGAGTAGCCGGTGGCCCACTTGGAAGAAGAGATGATTATCGTCGCCAGCAAATGTCGCAACTGCATCGGTGCCTTCCGAATCGGCCAGTTTTACCAGCTCCGCCATTGCCTTCCTGGGCACCAACGCACGGTAGTTTTGGCCTATTTGGCCGCTTTCACTTGCACTTGCTTGCACATATGCCAGACGGTGGCCGTCCGTAGCCACCATAATCAGACCTTCCGGTCGGATGATTAACAGCGCGCCATTCAGTGTAAACCGCGATTCTTCCATCGAGATTGCAAACTGTGTACGCGTGATTAATGACGCTAAGGTCTTCATGGGGATGTCTGCGATTTTTGTCGGGGTTTGTGGAAGTTCTGGGAAACTTTCCCGCGACATTCCCGCTATACGAGTCTTTGATCGTCCACACGTAATGCTAGCCCAGTGGTTATCAAGGAACTTCATGGTGATGTCACCTTCTGGCAACAACCGGACGAAATCGAGCAACTTACGCGCTGGTACCGTACCAGCGCCTTCCTTTTTGACATGGGCTAGGCAAGAACAGCGAATCCCCAGTTCGAGATCGGTAGCCGTAAGCGTGATGCGGTCACCAGAAGCTTCCAGTAGAACATTCGAGAGAATCGGGATGGTGGTCTTTTTCTCCACCACTCCCTGTGATAAACTCAGTTCCCGCACCAGATCGGCTTTGCTAACGGTGAACTCCATACGGCTCAGCTCCTATACTATTGAGACTGTCTTGAAATACCCACTATCAGAACCGCATTCATAGGGCCTGTGTAAACTGTTGAAGACACTCTAAATTATACTAAATTCAACCACTTTTATCTACAGGAAGTTGTGGGTTGACGGGTGGACGCATCTTCAAAACTGGCTTCGTAACCTAATTTTGCACATTTTCCATCAAAGTCCTTTAGGTTGACCTGTGGATAATTACAACAAGTTCATTGTAATGAGTCCATTAGCCTGTGTAGTATCCTGTTTAATTCAGGATCAATATGACGTTCCTTGTCAATTTTGTTTACGGAGTGGATGACAGTCGTGTGATGCTTCCCCCCAAAGGCTCTGCCGATCTCAGGTAATGAAGCGCTGGTCAGTTCTTTCACCAGGTACATCGCGACCTGCCGGGGGTATACAATCTTCTTGGTGTTGCTCTTCTCTTTAAGCTGTGAAGGCTTAATTTGAAAGTGCTCAGCCACTGCCTTTTGGATAGAATCCATGGTCACCCGGCGATCCTGCACGTGAACCAAGTGCTTCAAGACCTGCTGGGCCATGTGCAGATTGATGGGTGTCCCCGTGAGCGAGGAGTAAGCCATGAGTTTAACTAGTGCCCCTTCCAACTCGCGCACGTTGGATTTGGTTTTAGAAGCCATAAACGAGCGCACATCATCCGGCAGGTGGATGTTTTCAGCTTCGGCTTTTTTATCGAGGATGGCCATTTTGGTTTCGAGATCGGGCGCCTGAATATCGGCGATCAAACCCCACTCGAAACGTGACCGCAGGCGCTCAACGAGACCGGGGATTTCCTTAGGCGGCGAATCGCTCGAGATGACGATCTGCTTCTGATGATCGTGCAACTCATTGAAGGTGTGAAAGAATTCTTCTTGCGTGCGCTCTTTGGTGCCAAGAATCTGGATATCATCGACCAGCAGCACATCTGCTTCCCGATAGCGCTGATGAAACTGCTGCATCCGCTCGGTGCGAATACAGGCGATCATCTCGTTCATAAAGCGTTCGCTCGATGTATAGATGATGCGCATACCATCGTGCTTGTCCATCAACTCACGGCCGATGGCATGCATTAAGTGCGTCTTTCCCATACCCACGCCACCGTAGAGAAACAGCGGATTGTAGCTGCGCGAAGGGTTGGTAGCCACGGAGCGAGCGGCCGCGTGAGCAAACTGATTGCACGCGCCTACCACAAAAGTAGCAAAAGTGAATTTGGGGTTCAAAGAACCAGCAACCGATTCCGCGTCGCTGTTCTCCACCGTGGCCAAAGCTTGGTGCATGGGGCCGCGAGTCGCTTCGGCCTCATACGTAACGTGTTTCACCGGCAACGCCAGTTCTTGAATCGCACCGTGTATCATCGCTGGAAACTCGCGTTCCAGCCAAGCGCGTGTTTCACGATCCGGGACGGTAACGAACAGCGTCGTGCCGTCGAGACCGGCAAACGTCGTGCCTTTCAGCCAATTGTTGTAGTTCTCCGCGCTGACCTTTAACTGTAGAAAATTCCGTATCTGGTCCCAAGCATTCATTGATTTTTACACACCACACACGCTGGATTTCCACACTATTTTCCACAACAGTACGGAACCATCAGTATGCTTTGTCTAGAAAGAATTGCCGATGGGATTCACCCTACCCGCGCCCCGTCGGCGGAACTTGCTCCTTCAACCGACGAAAAGTAGTCTACCACACAGAAATACGTTTCCCACAAGTTTATAAGTCGTTTCAGATCAATGGCTTTACCACAACGTTTGACAGCAGCTTTGTTCTTGGGGGAAAATAAAAATTTCCATCGAGCGGGAGTAACTCAGTTGGTAGAGTGCGACCTTGCCAAGGTCGATGTCGCCGGTTCGAATCCGGTCTCCCGCTCCAAATTTCTCCTCCCTCCCAATCGCCATCATGAGACCTCTCTTCCTTATCTTCTCCTCCCTAATGCTCGCCGTCGTTGCGTGTGCACAGGATTACAAATTGGAAACCATCTCCACCGTCGCACCCGGTTTGCCCGCCGCGTACGCCGCCGTCATGGATTCGAGCGGCTATCGAGTGGTCGGGCCTGCCGGCGTGTGGTGCGAAATCTGGTTTCGCAAGTCGATTCCCACCGGCGCCAAGCCTGCCGATGATAGCATCGTGCTGCCGGTAGCGCAGGGAACCCTTCTCGGCATCCTGCGTTTCGCCGCCGCGGGCTATGACCGCCGCGGCCAGACCGTCAAAGCCGGCGTATACACGCTGCGCTATAGCACCTATCCCATGGATGGCTCGCACCAAGGTGTGGCGCCGCAACGTGATTTCGCCGTACTCACGCCTCTTTCGGCCGATGCCGACCCCAATGCCGCGCCTGCTTTTGACCCGCTGGTGGATGCCAGCATCAAGGGTGTCGGCACTCCCCATCCCGCTGTGCTCTCGCTCGAAGCGCCAGCCGGCGGAGCTCTTCCGGCAGTCTCCAAAGAAGGCGACAGTGATTGGGTGCTAAAGGTAAAAGTGGGAAGCCTGCCGATAGCCATTATCGTGGCCGGCAAAGTGGAAGGCTGATGTCACGAAAGTTGCTGGACCGCCTGGACGAATGGAAGGGCGGCTTCGGCCCAATGGGCGAAGGCCAACTGGAGCGGCTGTTGGCCGAGATTGCCGGGCACCGTTTTCGCGACGCTCAATCGCTCATCCGCCTGCACGAAACCCTGCTCTTTCTGCGCGCATACCCCCGCAGCGACAAAGTGGCGCGGTTGGCGGATGAGATCCTCTTCTCCTTCGCGGACCGCATCGGCGACGACCTGGAGCCGTTCGAAGCGCCGGATGTGTCGGGTATCGCCGGCACCTCGCTGACGGCGATATTCAGCTACGAAGTGGCGTGGCGCCTGGCAGCCCGATATCCGCGGGCGGTCGAGATCGCCTGGGACCGCTACGATGAACCAGACCGGATGGGCAACGTAATCCGGCGCTTCCTTCCGATGCTCGACGAAGATTTCCCGGTGGAAGCCCATGTGCCGTTTCAACAATGGATCGCGCAAGCGCACGGCCGCGGCTCGAGCGACCTGGCGTGGCTGCTGGAACGGCTGGCCGCTTGGCAACTCGGCGATCGCTCGCGGGCCGAACTGTTCGAATCCATGCAGGTGCCGCTCACCTGGCGCATGGGCGCTTCGCCAGCGTCGCGTTCGCGCCTCCGGCTGCCGGTTCGAAGCTTGTACCTCCACCGCGAACCGCTGCTGCGCCGCAGCGACGTTTCGCTCGAGCGCGAGTTGCATGGCGCCCCGCTTCCCATCCGCCGGCTGGCGCGGCCGGAAGCGCGCCGCATCCTGGACCTCATTCTGGATACTTCCGCGATGCGCTACCGCGAACTCTACGGCTTCAGCCATCCGGAAGAAGCGCAAGTCTTCCACGCCGCCGCCGGCCGCGGCGTCAATATCTATTTCTTCGGCGTGCCGCCCGAGTGGCGCTTGCCGTTGCGCGCGTACCACGGCGGCATGTTTTTCAAGAACGGCGTGCCGGCCGGATACGTCGAGTTGCTCTCGCTGTTCGAGCGCGCCGAGGTGGGCTTCAACCTTTATTACACGTTCCGCGAAGGAGAATCGGCGTGGATTTACGCGCGCCTGCTGCGCCTGTTCCACCAGGTGCTGGGCGTGACCTGTTTTTCGGTGGATCCCTACCAAATCGGCCACGAGAACCCCGAGGCGGTTGGTTCCGGCGCATTCTGGTTTTACCGCAAGCTGGGCTTTCGCGCGACCAACCCGGAGGTGGCGGCCCTGGTGGAGCGCGAAGAGAGCCGCATGCGCCAGACCCCCGGCTACCGCAGTTCGCGCCGCACCCTGGAGAGGCTGGCGGAAGGCTACATCATCTACGAAATGCCCGGTACGGAAAGCGGCGACTGGGACCATTTCCGCATCCGCACGCTGGCGCAGAAACTGCAGTCGGATGTGGCAGCACTCCGAATGCCGGGCCCAGTGGCGCGAGCCAAGAAACTCGGCACGGAATCGCAGTATCTGCGGTTGATGCAGCGGGACAAGCGGCTGCGTGCGGCTTTCCTCAAGTGGGGAGCTACGCGGCAACCGCATCATATTCAAACCAGTCCATGCGACGCGCACGGTTGAGGTGCTGGCGGTTCTCCTGCGCAACGAACGCACCTACCAGTAAGGCAACCTTCGCCGCTACCGGTGTTTCTGGCGAAGTGCGACCCTGAACTACCCCGCTACTCTCTCGATCGCCTCCGCCCCGCAGATGGCTTCCACCTGGGCGCGGAATTCTTTGTCGGGGCGGACTTTCGCCGGGACATCCAGCAGCACCGAGAAATCCCGCGGCGCTTCCAGGCGAAGACGCACCTGGGTATCGCCGGGCTTGCGCTGGAATAGCTCTTCGAGAGCTTTGGCGCGGTCCACGCCGCCGTTGCGGCCCAGCCAGACGCGGATCGAAATCACCGCATCGAAATCCACGCGCGCATTGTCGAGCGGGACGATGTTCTGCACCGAAAGTTTGGGCGGGCCGTTTTCTTCCGGCAGCGCCAGCGCGGTGACCAGCACCACCTGGTCTTCCATCACTTCCGGCGCCAGGCGTTCGTAGCTGGTGGCGAAGACCAGGGCTTCCACGGAGCCGTTGCGGTCCTCAACCATCATGGTGGCCCACGGTTTGCCTTCGCGGTTGCGTTTGCGCGTGATGCCCGTCAATACGCCGCACAGCTTCACTTCCACTCCCTTATTCAGCCCTTCGAGCGTGGAAGTGTCGTGGGTCGAGAGCTCGGAGATCTTGTCTTCATAGCGGTCCAGCGGATGGCCGGTCACCCAGAAACCCAGCATCTCTTTCTCGCCGGCCAGTTTTTCCTTGTCGGTGAAGTCGGGGACACTGGGAAGCGGCGCGTCGGGGTGTTCTTCCATCACTTCGCCGAACAGACCGCCCTGGCCGCTTTCGCGATCGCGCCAGGCGCGCTGGCCGGATTCCATGGCGCTATCGAGCGCGGCGATTTTCTGGCTGCGCGTGCCCGCGAGCGAATCCATGGCGCCGGAGCGAATCAGGCTTTCGATCATGCGGCGGTTCACCGCGCCCATATCGACCTTCTCGCAGAACTGGTCGAGCGAGCGGAAGCTTTTCAATTCCTCGCGGGCGCGGCCAATGGCCTCGACCGCCGATTGGCCCAGGTTCTTGACGGCGCCCAAGCCGAAGCGGATGGCCTGGCCATCGGGCGTGAAACTCCAGTCGCTGTGGTTGACGTCGGGCGGCAGAATGGTTATGCCCATTTCACGGCATTCGTTGATGTACTTCACCACCTTGGCGGTGTTGCCGGTTTCGGAGGTGAGCAGCGCCGCCATGAAATCCACCGGATAGTGCGCTTTGAGATACGCCGTGACGAAGGCCAGGTAGGCATAGGCGGCCGAGTGCGACTTGTTGAACCCGTAGCCGGCGAACTGCTCCATGAGCTCGAAAATCTTCTCGACCTTTTTCTGCGGAAGGTCCCGCGCCACCGCGCCCTGAATGAAGCGCTGGCGCTGTTTGGCCATCTCCTCGGCATTCTTCTTTCCCATGGCGCGGCGCAGCAGGTCGGCTTCGCCCAGCGAATAACCGGCCAGGCGGTTGGAAATCTGCATCACCTGTTCCTGGTAGACGATGACGCCGTAGGTCTCTTCCAGCAACTCCTTCAGCTCCGGCAGATCGTACTGCACGGCGCGGCGTCCCCACTTGCGTTCGATGAAGTCGTCGACCATGCCGCCCTGAATCGGCCCGGGCCGGTAGAGCGCGTTGAGCGCGGTGAGATCTTCCAAACGGCTGGGTTGATAGCGCCGCAGGATGTCGCGCATGCCGCTGGATTCAAACTGAAACACGCCGCTGGTGAAACCCTTGGAGAAGATTTCGTAGGTGGCCTTGTCGTCGAGCGGCAGATCTTCCGGCACCAGCACCACGCCGTGCCGTTTCTCGATGAGCCGCAGCGCGTCCTGGATGAGCGTGAGCGTGGTGAGGCCCAGGAAGTCCATTTTGAGGAGCTGCAGTTTGTCGAGCCCGTTCATGTCGAACTGCGTCACAATTTCGTCGCGGTTGGTCTTGTAGAGCGGCACCAGTTCCTTGAGCGGTTGCGGGGAGATGACGACGCCGGCGGCGTGGACCGAACAGTTGCGCGCCAGGCCTTCCAGGCGCAGCGCCACCTTGAGGATTTCATCGACGCGCGGGTCCTTCCTGGCGGCTTCGCCGAAGCCGGGCTCCTGATCCATGGCTTCCTGGAGTTTGATATTGAGGACGTTGGGCACCATCTTGGTGAGGCGCTCCACGTCGGCGAAGGGCACGTCGAGCACACGGCCCACGTCCTTGATGGCGGCGCGCGCGCCCAGCGTGTTGAAGGTGATGATCTGCGCCACCTGCTCGCGCCCGTACTTCTCGGTGACGTAGTGAATCACCTCGCCGCGGCGGTTCATGCAGAAATCGACGTCGATATCGGGCATGCTGACGCGTTCAGGGTTGAGGAAGCGTTCGAACAGCAGGCCATATTGCAGCGGATCGATATCGGTGATAGCCATGGCGTAGCCCACCAGGCTGCCGGCGGCCGAGCCGCGTCCGGGTCCCACCGGGATGCCTTGCGCTTTGGCGTAGCGAATGAAATCCCAGACGATCAGAAAATAGCCCGAGAACTTCATCTTCTGAATCATCCGGATTTCCCGGTCCAGGCGCTCGGCGTATTCCGCCAGGTCGTGCTTGAGCATGCCCTTGGCGCGCATGGCTTCGAGGCGGCCGCGGCGCTTTTCGAATCCCTGGCGCGCCACGTACTCGAAGTAGGTGTCGGTGGAGTGTTCCGGCGGCACGTCGAACTTGGGAAACGGCTCCTGAATCTTTTCGAGCGCGACGTGGCAGCGCTGGGCGATTTCCCAGGTGCGATCGACCGCGTCCTCCAATTCGCCGAACAGTTCCATCATTTCGTCGCGCGACTTCAGATAGAAATCCGGCGTGGCCCACCGCATGCGGTTGGGGTCGCTCATGTTCTTCCCGGTCTGCACGCAGAGCAGAATCTCGTGCGCGCGCGCATCTTCCTTGCGCAGGTAGTGGGAATCGTTGGTGGCCACCAGCGGCAGTCCGGTCTCGTGCGAGAGGCGGTTGAGTTCCGGGGTCAAACGGCGGTCCTGCTCGAGGTGATGGTCCTGGATCTCGAGAAAGAAATTCTTGCGCCCGAAGATGTCGGCGTAGCAGTGCGCCAGGCGCTTGGCGTCGTCGTACTTGTCGGAAAGGATGGTCTCCGGAATGTGGCCGCGCAGGCACGCGGACATACCGATCAGCCCTTTGGCGTGCTGGCTGAGCAGGTCCATGTCGATGCGCGGCTTGTAATAGAAGCCGTCGAGATAGGCGGTGGAGACCAGATTGATGAGGTTGCGGTAGCCTTCCTGGTTCTCGCACAAGAGCACCAGGTGGTTATAGCGATCGGTATCGGAGCGGGTCTTGTGGCCCTTTTGCGAGACGTACACTTCGCAACCGATGACGGGATGCACGCCGGAATTCCTGGCGGCGTTATAGAACTGCACCGCGCCGAAGAGGTTGCCGTGATCGGTCATGGCGACGGCCGGCATTTTCTGTTCGGCCGTGATCTTCATGAGCTGATCGATTTCGCACGCCCCATCGAGGAGGGAATAATCCGTGTGGCAGTGCAAATGGACGAAGGGCATGATTGGCGTCTGGCTCCTAGCCGGGGGAGGCTGTCTGGAAACGAAGTACCTTTTCATTTTACTCGCGACGAGAGGCCATGCCGGAGATTTTCGGGGAGCAGCGGATCGGGTAGGGGTATGGCGAATTGGTACAGGGCGATTTTCGCTTCTCTCCCGCTACGTGCCGACACAGGCCGGACACGTCACATTCGCACCCGCAAGCATTAACATTCCTTGCGATACCAAACGCGAACAACGGCAGTCGCCGATAGCAGACTTGATCGTCGCGGGTCAACCCCATGCCAGACCGATAGCGCGCCCCGGCGTCACGTCGTGTTGCCGCCGCAAGCAATGAATCTTCACATTCCATGCCCGCCGCCAACGTATATCCTCTGTCCGGTTACCCATCGGGCCTGATGCGAGGCAAGAAAGACGACAACATCCGCAACATCTTCGGGACTGCCGATTCTGCCGAGCGGAATTGTGGGCAGGATCGCGCGCTCGAGTTCTGGAGTGATCCATCCGGTCTGCACCGGTCCGAGCGATACTATGTTGACGTTAATTCCGAACTTGCCGAGTTCGGCTGCCGCGCTCCTTGTGTAGCTTTCAAGCGCAAACTTGCTTGCTCCGTACGTGATCTCGGATGGGAACCGTTCAGCTCCGGCCGTGCTCACGTTCACAATCCGGCCCCATCGCGCTCCCCGTTCAATATGCCTACGCGCAAACTCTCCCATCATCAGAGCCGCCGCACGGGTATTCACGGCGAACACTCGATCGAAGACGGCGGCGGCTATGCTACCGGGTCGATCTGTCCACAACTCGACGAGCTTGTTGTTCAGTTCCCCACCGGGTGGCACAAATGTGTCTCCCTCCCAGTGCGCCGCGTTGTTGACGAGAACTTCGGCCGGCCCGAGCACACGCTCTGCCTCGTCGAACAATTGTGGAACCACGCTCGCGTCCGCGAGATCGCCCTCCCATGCGTGCGCGTCCGCACCCATGTTGCGAACTGCAGCGAGCACTTCGTTGGCGGATTTGGTCTGTTGGGAGTAGTAGAACGACATACCCGGCGGGGTGGCGTCGTCGGCTCCTGCGTGCTGCCTTCGAGTATCAGTTTGCCGAAAGTAGTGCAGGAACACTCTTGATCCCTGCGCGGCGAAGGCTCGCGCAACTGCCGCACCAATGCCACGCGGATTGTTGGCGCCGGTAATCAGAACAACTTTCTCTTTGAGCCCCGGATCAGTCATGATGTGCGCCGGCGTCTTCAGTATTGAACTCGTGGGGCGCTGCCCGGCCCCCGCCCCGCAGCCTCACAAAGAGCGAAAATTCACCTCGATGGTTGCTTCCAGCGTCACCGGCTTGCCGTCCCGCAACGCTGGCTTGAATTGCCACTGCTTTACGGCTTCGATGGCTTTCTTATCCAGGCCCATTCCGAGGCCGCGGAGTACCTGGAACTCGACAGGTCGGCCGGCGTCGTCGATCAGGACCGACAGGCGCACGGCGCCCTGGATCTTGGCACGGCGCGCCTCTTCGGGGTATTCGGCGGGGACGCTCCGGAGCACAACCGCCGGCACTGTGCCTCCGCTATGTGAGGGTAGCATGACCTCGGCGATACGGTCGCCACACTGCGCCTCGCCGGTGAGGGCTTCGCCATTATGGAAAACTTCGCCAATCAGCGGACCATAGACCACTTTGAGCCGGAACTGGACGGCGCTGCCGGACGCGTCGTGCACGGCAAACGTCAGCAGGTTTCCGGTCAACTCCGGATTCTCGATCTTCGCCGGTTGGTTGCCGCCGAACGTTACGGTGCCCGACACGGACCGGTCTGCTTGATGCAAGTTCAGGGAGATGCTGGCGGCGCGGTTGTTCAGCACCATGATGCCGCCCCATTTACCGTGAAAATCGGTGGCGGCCAGCGTGAAGGTGGCGGCGATGCCAGCCACCAAAATGCGCCTGAGCATTTCGCACCTCCCAGTACGATTTTACGCCGGCCTTGCCGGAGCCTCAAAATGTTTTATCGCCACCCCCTAGAAAAATCTTCTTGACAGTTCCCGCACCCGCTTGTTCCACTTGACTAAGTCTCTGCCCATGGCCGTTGACCCCGCCGTCAACGTTGTCGGGACGCGCCAGGCCTGCGCTGTCCTCATCCATCGCACGCAACTCAGGAGAAATCACGATGACGAATCGTCTGGTCCATCGCCTTGCCATCGCTGTATTGCTGCTCCGCGCGGCGCCCATTTGTCTGGCGGACGACGGACCAAAGGCCGACCCCGCCGGCATTGCGACCGGCGATAAGTCGAACGTCGTGGACGCCGCCGGCAATTCCTTTACCGTCGGTGCGCCCACCGACCCGAAGGCCCCGGATTACGCCAAGAGCAGAAAGGATTACGAGGACTACCAGTCGCAGGCCGCCAAAGAGCCGCTGGCGGTCAAACTGGCCGATTCCGTCGGTCATCTGCGCGTCGCCGCCAATTTCGCCTGGACGCTCAACACCGGCTACCTGGTGCTCTTCATGCAGTGCGGCTTTGCGCTGCTCACCTGCGGGCTGATCCGCAAGAAGAACGCCGCCCATCTGATGATGCTGAACTTCGCGGCTTATGTTTTCGCATTTGTCTCCTACTATGCCATCGGCTACGCATTCCAATTCGGCGCCGTGGCGGTGAATGCGGCGCCCGCCAATCTGGGCGGCGCCGCGACAATGAACCACTTCCTGCTGGGCGGCGGCCAGTGGGGATTCCTGGGTGGCAAGGGCTTCTTCGTCACCGGCCCGGCTTACGACGCCAGCAGCAATTGCCTCCTGCTGTTTGAAGTGGTCTTCATGGAAACCGCCGGCTATATCATCGTGGGCGCCATCTGCGAGCGCATCACCTTCTGGGCTTTCCTGCTATGCGAGTTGTTCGTGGGCGGCATTCTCTACCCGGTCTTCGGCTGCTGGGTGTGGGGCGGCGGCTGGCTCTCGCAGGTCGGCTCCACTCTGCACCTGGGCCACGGCTATGTCGATTTCGCCGGCTCCACGGTGGTGCACGCGGCCGGCGGCTTCTGCGCCATGGCGCTGGCCGTGGTGCTTGGCCCGCGGCTCGGCAAGTATGGCAAGGACGGCAAACCGCGCGCCTTCCCCGCGCACAACCTGGTCTACGTCGTGACCGGAACCTTCATCCTGCTGTTCGGCTGGATGGGTTTCAATCCCGGCTCCACGCTGGGCGCGACCGATCTCCGCATTTCGGTGGTGGCCGTCAATACCAACCTGGCCGCCATCGCCGGCTCGGCCGCGGCCATGCTGGCCTGGTACATGATGTTCGGCAAACCCGATGTCACCATGGCCTGCAACGGAATGCTGGCGGGCCTGGTGGCCATCACCGCTCCCTGCGCTTTTGTCGGGCCCACCGCGTCGGTGGTCATCGGCGTGCTCGCCGGGCTACTGGTCTGCTGCGGCGTGCTGTTCAACGAGCGCGTCACCAAGATCGACGATCCCTGCGGCGCCATCTCCGTCCACGGATTCTGCGGTTGGCTGGGAGGCGTCTCCGTAGGCATCTTCGCCGACGGCACCTATGGCGCCGGTTGGAATGGAGTGGGCGCGTCCAGCTACCTGGGACACGCCGGCCAGGGAGTCACCGGCCTGCTCTACGGCGATACGACTCAGTTTTTCTGCCAACTCGGCGGCGCTACGCTGTGCGCGCTGTGGGCCTTCGGCGGGACCTACGCCGTCTTCAAGACCGTGAACAAATTCAAATCCATGCGCGTTCCGCCCGAAGTGGAACGCGAAGGCCTGGACGTCCCCGAGTTCGGCATGCACGCCTACCCCGAGGACGCCCTGGTCACGCGGGAATCCTGATCGCCGGTGCAAGATGCGCGCGGCCGGCGAACATGCAAGATGTGGACAGGCCAGTCGCGAGTTCTTCGTGCGCCCCGCTCTTCACCTTTCGCGCCGCAGCAGCTTGTTGTAGGCCTCGTGGGAACCGGTCCAGCACCAATGAAAAACGTTTCCGTGCCGCCAAGCAAGCGCCCGGTGTGAGCGGCCGATGTCTACTGTCCAGACCTCGCCCTTTTGCTGAAGACCAAGGGACGGATGAAACGGGTTCTCTTGAGGGTAGCTGTGCCTGGAGGTGCTGCCGAAGCTGCCAGCTCTTACTCCTGACTCCCAAACTGCTTCAGGTCTTCCGGGCCTTCCTGCAAGGCGACCGGCTCTTTCCCTTGGACCAGTTCCCGGACCTTCTCAACGACTTCTGGATTGGCCAAGGTGGTGACGTCCCCGGTGTTCATGCGGTTCGAAATGGCCGAAAGCACACGGCGCATGAGCTTGCCGGAGCGGGTCTTGGGCATATCCGGGACGATGTAGATCGCCTTCGGCCGGGCGATCTTGCCGATGATGGTTTCAATGGCTTTCGAGACCTTGTCGACGATCTCCTGGCTGGGTTTCAGGCCAGGCCGCAGGCAGAGATAGACCACCGGTACGCGACCCTTGACCTCGTCCACCGCGGGCACGACCGCAGCTTCGGCAATTTCCGGAACAGTCAGGCATGCGGATTCGATCTCTTTCGTCCCCAGCCGGTGACCGGCCACGTTGATCACATCATCCACTCTGCCCAGAATGCGGAAATACCCGTCTGCGGCCAGCATCGCCCCGTCAGCGGCAAAATAAGGCCAGTCACGCCAATCCTTGCTCTTGGGGTCCTTGCAATACTTGTCGTAGTACACATCGACGAAGCGCTTATGATCATTCCAGATGGTCTGCATGATACCCGGCCAGGGATTGCGAATGCAGATATTGCCCGCCTTCCCCGATCCGGCAGTGACTTCCTGGCGCATCTCGTCGTAGATGACCGGATAGATTCCAGGCACGCCAGGGCCGGCACTCCCGGGCTTCATGGGATCCAGCGCGGGCTTGGTACTACACAGGAATCCTCCGTTTTCCGTCTGCCACCAGGTATCCACAATCACTGCCT
>JBEKDA010000073.1:0-23070 GCA_050014595.1 Bryobacteraceae bacterium | reverse complement strand
CGGAGGCAATAAATCCAGTAGCAACTTCCAGTCCTCGTCGAGAGGTTGCATGGCCAAAGTGTAGCGCAAATATTAACATTCATCAATGCTTAAGTTAGCGCTTATGGGCCTCCCGGCCTGTCTCCTCGTGTTGCAAACGTGGCCTGACGTATTACCAACGGCGCCCGGCTTGGTCAGTAGGTGAATCCGAGCTTCTTGAGTGTAGCGGCCGGCTCCGAACCCTCGAATTGCGTCAGCAGGGCCTTCTGGCGGCCGTTGAGGAGGGCCACTCCGGAAGGATAGCCGGAGAAGCCGAAGACCTGTTTCAACTCCGCGAAATCCTTTGACACCCCCGCTTTGAAGCCCGTCATTTGCAGGAATTGGGCGGAGTACTGCGGTTCTTCCACCGGGATGGCGACCACGCGCGTATCACCCCAATTGAGTTGCGACATGCTCCTGGCGGCGTCGATGCAGTGGCGGCATTCGGGATTGAAAAAGAACAGGAAGATGCGCCCATGCAGCAGCGAGTAGGGCCGGCCGTCCACGCTGATGGCGGCCGGCGCGCGGGTGCCGGTCTGGTGGGCCACGTCCACGCCATAGGAGACCACCGCGAAGACCGCGACGGCCGCGAAGATCAGCGCAGCCGTCCGTGGGCTGGCGGGAGGCTTGGACCATAGGCCCGCGGCGGCTGCCAGCAGCAGCATGAGGCCGTCGCCGATGAAGAAGCCGGGCCCGACCGCCCGCTTGACCCACGGGAAGCAACTGCAATCGGCGCCGCGCAGGGCGGCGTAGTGGATCGCAAACCAGCCCAGAAACTCGAGCAACAGCAGCCCCGTGAGAATCGCGCCCCAGCGGCGGAAGCGGGGCACCAGCACGAACACGCCGCTCACCGTTTCCACGATGCCGAATGCCACCGCCAGAAAGAGGCTCCAGGATTCCGGCGCCAGGGCTTGCGACATCCGCATGGCGGCGCTCTGGGGATCGGTGATCTTCCATAGGCCCGAGGCCAGAAACAGAACCGACAACGCGATGGCGGCGACCCAGGCGAATGCTGTCTTCCAGCCGGCCGGCTCAAGCGGGCGCAAGCGAAGCGAGCCCCTCCAGCGGCTGTGCCATACTGTCGATCATGAGCCCTATTGTAGTCCTTCGGGCCGGCGCGGGGCCCCAACGCCGCCCATGATGCTCTTCGCATGGATGCTTCTGCTGGCGGCGGCGACGCGCGCCGAACTGGCGGATGAAGACTGCCAGATCCCGGCCGGCGAATGGCGTTACGTGGAGGTGCAACTCCACCAGGAGCCCGCCAGCGTCTCGGCCAGTTACGAAGTGCGCTCCGGCCCGGGGAGGGTTCGGTTGGCGCTGATCCGCCGCGAAGACCTCGAGCGTATGCGGGACGATCTGCCGCACGGCCACCTCGTCGAGACGCCGCTGGGAAAGTCCGGTCAATTCACCGATGCGTTTCGCCGCCGCGGCGACTACGCCGTGGTGCTGGACAACCGCGACGGACCCCGCGCCGCCACCGTGCATCTGCGCGTTTGGCTGGACTTCGGCGGGCGCCGTGATCCGCAAGTGACCGAACTCGCTCCCGGGCGCCAGTTCGTGGTGGTGGCCGTCAGCCTGGCGGTTTTCTTCGGAATCGTGGCGTATTCCAGCCGGCGTTTATGGCGCGCCATCAAGGACGTGAAGAAGATATGATTTTTGCCGCCGGGACGCGGAGGCGCGGAGAATGCCTTTTGATCTCTATTCTTCTCCGCGTCTCCGCGTCTCGGCGGTGAATAATGTGCTAATCCTCGAACGCTTCCTTTGCCGCCTCGATGGTCTTCGCAATATCCTGCTCCGTGTGCGCCGCCGAGACAAACGCCGCCTCGAATTGCGACGGCGCCAGGTACACGCCGCGCTCCAGCATGGCGCGGAAGAAGCGGCCGAAACGTGCCGTGTCGCTGCGTTTGGCCGATTCCCAATCGGTGACCGGCCCATCCGTGAAAAAGAATGTGAACATCGAGCCCACGCGATTCACCGTCACGCCCGCGGGCGCGGCGGCACACAACGCGGCGGCGCGCGCTTCCAATTGGTCGTAGATTTCCGGATGCGCCTTCAGGTGGCGCAACATGGCGAGCCCGGCAGCTACCGCCAGCGGATTTCCCGAGAGCGTCCCGGCCTGATAAACCGGACCGGCCGGCGCCACCTTGCTCATGATGTCCTTGCGCCCGCCGTAGGCGCCCACGGGCAAACCGCCGCCGATCACTTTGCCGAGCGTGGTCAGGTCCGGCTTCACGCCGTAGCGCTGCTGCGCGCCGCCGAAGGCCACGCGGAAGCCGGTCATCACTTCGTCGAGGATCAGCAGTGCGCCGTGCCGCTCGGTCACCTCGCGCAGCACGTGCAAGTAGCCCGGCAGGGGAGGCACGCAGCCCATATTGCCCGCCACCGGCTCCACGATCACCGCCGCGATGCGGTCGCCATGCATCCGAAAGGCTTCCGTCACGGCTTCGGGCGAATTAAACGGCAGCGCGATTGTGGTATCGCAGAAGGCCTTCGGCACGCCTGGTGTATCGGCGATGCCCAGCGTCGCCATGCCCGAGCCGGCTTTCACCAGCAGCGAGTCCACGTGGCCGTGGTAGCAGCCTTCGAACTTGACGATCAGATCGCGCCCGGTGAAGCCGCGCGCCACCCGGATGGCCGACATCGTGGCTTCAGTGCCCGAATTCACCAGCCGAACCATCTCGATGGAAGGCACCGCGTCGCAAATGGCTTCGGCGAGCCAGATCTCCTGCTCCGTGGGCGCTCCAAGACTGGTGCCGATGGTGAGCGCCCGTTCGAGCGCCGCGAGAATCTCCGGATGGCGGTGGCCCAGCAGCAGCGGCCCCCAGGAGCCGACATAATCGATGTACTCGTTGCCATCGGCGTCGAAGATGTGGGAGCCCTGGCCGCGCGCGATGAACACGGGGTTGCCGCCCACGCTGCGAAAGGCGCGTACGGGAGAATTGACGCCGCCGGGGATAATCTCTTGGGCGCGGCGAAAGAGTTGTTCGGATTTGGAATGATTCATGCTTGCTCTTTGCGGGGGACCATGCGGCTGAAGCCTAAGCTCATGCCGATGTCGTAGAGGCTGCCGTTGAGATTGCGCAGAAGACGGCGTTTCAGGCCGGAATACGGCTGCTTGCCGGAAAAGAGATCCTGGATGATGGTGGAGAACCGCGGGCTGCGGCGCGTGAATTGCACCATGCGCGCGGGAACCGAGCCGAACAGGAAGCGGCCCAGGAAGACGCGGCCGGCCAGGCGCGAGCCGAATTCGAGATCGCTCGCGAAATCGCGCTTCAGCAGATCGCGGTACGCAACCGGCTTGGCTGCGGGTGCGGTATCCGCCAGTAGCGTGCGCGCGGCCAGGTCCGCGGAACGCATGGCGTAGTAGATGCCCTCGCCGGTAATCGGATCCACCAGCCCGGCGGCATCTCCCACCGCCATCCAGCCTTCACCCGAAACGCGGTTGTTCCGCCACGACTTCGTGGCCAGCGACGGGAGCAGGTGGCTGTAAAACGTAGCCCCTTTCCACGACAGGCCGTTTTGCGCCATGTACAACTCCAGACGCCGCCGCAGCGAGCCGGCCGCTTCGCCCTTGCCGCAGATGCCCACCGATAGATGGCCGCAGCGCGGGAAGACCCAGATGTAGCCTTCCAGGTGGGGGAGAAACTGGATGTCGACGCGGTCCCGGTCGCCGGGGACGTAGTAACCGAGGGCCGACATGGTGTCTTCGGAGTGCAGTTCCGTGCCGACGTTGCGCAACGGGTTGCGCGCGCCTGTGGCCACGATGCAGAAGTCGGCTGGGGCCACGCCGCCCGTGGTGCGCAAATGCCAGCCCTCGCCCGAGCGCGCAATCTCCAGAACGCGGGCCTTCTCGATTTGCGCGCCCGCCTGCGCCGCGCGGTCGAGCAGCAGGCGGTTGAGATCGAGGCGCGAATAAATCAGAAGGGGATCGTCCAGCTTGAGGCTCACGTCTCCGGCCGACGGGGCGGAAAGCACCGTCTTGGTGACCAGCCGCTTGGGAATGTCGTTATCAATCAGGAATGGGTACTGGGTGTATGCCTTGTGGGTTAGGCCGCCGCCGCACGGCTTTTCCCACGCTAGCTTTTCGTCGAAGACCTGTACAGCCAAACCGGCGGAGGCCAGTTGCGCCGCGGCGAATGATCCCGCCGGACCGCCTCCCAGTATGGCGACACGCTTCATTGCCCTCACTTCTTCTTGGCGGGCGGCAGATCGTTCGGTGACGGCATGGCTGCTCCGCTGCCGTGCGGATTCGCGGCGCCCGGCATTGCTCCCGGCATTGCGCCTCCCCCATGCGGGTTGGCTGCAGGTGCCGCCTCGTTGCCGTGTGCAGCGCCGCTGGTGTCGCGCCCCGTCACCACCCATTTCTTGTCTTGCTGTTCCAGCAGGTACTTGAAGCTCATGGGCATTCCGCCTTTGACGTCCTTGGGGGTCACGGTAACCTGGGCGCTCGCCTTATTGCCATTGAACTCCACCGATGACACTGTGAGGTCCATCTTGTCGACGTTCATGTTCGCCTTTTTGAGGTGGTCGATGACGCCCTGGCGCACCGCCTCGTTGCTTTGAATGCCGTGCTGACACGCGGCAAGGCACAGAATCAGGAGCAAAACGGAAGCAAATCGCACCTCTCGATTATAACGTGCGTACCGTGGAGCAGGCTTTCCAGCCTGCAACGCCGACATTCTTGTCGGTGCTAACGCCGGTCTGGCGCTTCGTACTAGTACAAGTACGGCTAGCAAGGCAGTAAGAATTCCGCATTAATTAGTCTAGATATGCGAAACATTTTACTGCTTTTGACCCTCGGCGCCAGCGCTCTTTGCGCGCAGGATGCTCTCTTTACCGAAACCCGGCTGACGGTGCCGCAGGGGCATCTCGTGGACCGGAAACTGTTGGCTGGCCAGAAACTCTGGCGCGCCAGCGTGGCCGCGCTCGCGGCCGTCAACGCCATGGACGTAGAATCCTCCTGGCACAAGCACGAATTGAATTCGACGCTGGCGGGGTCCAATGGAACTTTCGGCGCTCAAGGGGCGCTGATCAAGCTGGGGATGCAAGGCGGATTGGTGGGCATCGAGTATCTGCTCACGCGCCGGCATCCCAACGCCCGGCTCTACCGCGCCGTTTCATTCATCAATTTTGGCGTGGCGGCGGGCATTGGATCGGTGGCGGGTCACAACTACACCGTGCCCGTGCCGCGCTAAGGCCTGCCGGCAGCCACGTTAGAATATAGAGCGGCATGGCAAATATTGCGGTCGGAACAGTGGGGGAAGAGAAGCTGCTGGTCACGAGCGAGGCGACCATCGACTTTCTGGGGATGGAAGGCGCGCGGGTGCTGTCGACCCCGCACCTGATCGGCTATATGGAGCGGACCTCGCGCAACACGGTGCTGCCTTTGCTGGAGCCCGGCCACGACACCGTGGGGACGCACGTCGACGTATCGCACCTGGCGGCCACGCCGCTGGGGATGACGGTGACGTTTCGCGCCGAAGTGACCGGCGTGACCGGCCGGCGCGTGCAGTTCCGCGTGGAAGCCTGGGACGAAAAGGAGAAAATCGGCGAAGGCACGCACGAGCGCGCCATCATCGACATCGCCAAATTCGCCACGCGCCTGGCGGAGAAGGGGAAGTGATTATCTACTGAACAAAGTTTGGATTTCAGCTTGGAGCGTGCGCTAGAAGAACACCTCCGGGGAGACGTGGAAGAACTCAGCTAGTCCGCGGATGTGGGCCTTGCTGAGGTCGCGTTTTCCGTTCAGCACGTCGGAAGCCACGCTGCGCGAGCCGAAGACCGGGAGCAGATCGGCTTGCCGGAGGCCGCGTTGCGCCATCAGGAACTGTAACATCTGGAGCGGTGAAACGGCCGGTAGCTCGATTTTGTCGTCATAGGTTTGAATGAGCTGTTCCAGTAATGCCCGGAGCGCATTCTCTTCCGGGCTGAGCGGCTCGCCGTCTTCGTCGCGCCGGTCCAGTTGTTCCATGAGGGTGACGGCGCGGTCGAATTCTCCGCGGGTTTCGATTACCTTCGGGAGTGCCTTTGCGAGCAGCCTGGCGTATTTGGTGGGGCTTAATTCGGCTATGGCCATTGATTTTTCCAGTCCTTTGTTTCGTATCCCTTATGAGTGAACAGCGCCTTGATGTAGAGCCTGCGGCGGGAGAAAACCGGGTATACGATCAGGCGGTACCGGTTGCGGCGGATGTTGAATACCAGGAGGCCGCCTACGAGGTCGGCATCCGGGAACGCGGTACGAACGGCTGCCAAGTTCGGCCAATCCGCGCTCTTGGCCAGCGCATACCAGGCTACGGCTTCCTTCTGAACGTCTTGCGATTTGCCTTGCAGTAGATCCGCCAAGCCCGTCTTGCTGATCACATTCACAAATGCATGCTAGCAAATTGCTACCACAAATGCAAGCGTTTTGCGAACAGTTCTTCAACTCCTCCGGACGTCTGCACGGTTCAGCCGCGCGTTTTGCCTGTCACTGCGGTCGAACCGCCGCGCCAGGCGCTCTTCGTTCAGCTTGTACCTGCGGGTGAAGGCCGGCCGCGGACAGGATTTCGCGCCCACAATTGCTGTCAATTCCTGTGGGAGACAGGATCCTGGCCTAATTCCCTCCCCGCCGTCCCCCTCTCGCCCCGCCGGCCGGCGCGGCCTGCACTCCCGCCGCCAGGTGATCGAAATTCATCATGGCGTTGAACAGCAGGAAATAGCTGCCCTGCGTCTCGTTGCGCCACATGGGGTTGTTGGCGAACATCACCACGTGGCCTTTGCCGCGCGGAACGTCAATCACCGCGACTTGGTTGGCTAGTGCGCTTCCGCCCGCCATCATGCCGGAAACCAGCAGGTCGCTTTCCGCCGCGAAGCGCAGCACGATGCGCGGGCGCATCTCGGGCGGCTGCTGAACGGCCCCGCGGCCGCCACGGCCACCTCCGCCTCCGCCGCCGGCATCGTCCAAGACCGGCTCCTCGCCGGGTTGCGCGGGCGTTTGGCTGGGCGTGGGCGTGTTCATGGAAAGCGGGCGGCCCTGCGGTGTATCGGGCTCGCCCATGGTGCCGCGGCCGCTGGGACGGTTGGGCCCGGTGGCTCCGCCGCCAAAGCCGGTAGGCTGGCCTTCCTGCGGCACTTCCGCGGATGCTGCCGTTCCCGCGCCGCGTCCGCCGCCCGCCGCGCCGCCGCCGCCACCTCCACCGCGGCCTCCGCGTCCACCCGCGCCACCGCCGGTTGTCAGTACCGGCGCCTGGTTGAAGTAGACCGCCAGCCGGTCGCCGTAGCCGTACGCGATGGGGCTGCGTTTATCGGCGACTGTGGCATTGACCACGCTGCCGCGCGCATGCAGGTCGGGCGCGCTCTGAATAGTGACGCCTTCCGCCAGGCCGTAATCGATGGGGATGGCCGCGTTGCCCGTGATGGTCACGAACAAGCCGCCGGCGTCGATGAACTTGCCGATGTTGTAAATCCCTTGCAGCCCCATCCCGCCGCGCATATCGTCCGTGGTGTCGGGAGCGTCGCCCAGATTGGGAGTGATATCGCTCTTCTGGAAGGGAACCGGCTCGCCGGTAGTCGCAGTTCCGTTGACGATGCGCTGCGCCGTGCCTCCCACCGGACCGAAGACGATCACGTCATACCTGGCGCGCAGATCCGGAATGTCTTTGAGCTTGAGGTCGGAGATGTAATCGTAGGGAATCTTGAGCCGATCGAAGGCCACGCGGTACCAGCCTTCATTCTGCGTACTGGTCCAGGTGTGCACGAAAGCGATGCGGGGCGCCGCCAGTTCGTGCATGGCGACGCTGGGAACCGCCGCCGTGGCGTAAGTCATGATGCCCAGCGAGCGAGCCTCCGCGTCCAGCCGCGCCCGCAAATCGGCCGGGTTGCCTTCCGTGCGGATGATGAAGGAGCCGGCGTTGAAGTCGCGGTTCTCGGCTTTGAAGGCATCTTCGGCGGCGAACATTTTCACGTCTTTGAGTTTGAAACGGAACGTGGCCAGCACGTTGTCGGCATTGTGATTGATCAGGTACGCCGCGGCCGCCGCTGCGCCGGAGATTCCACCCGGCGGTTTGGCGTCGGCCTCCAGCGGCGTCATCGGCAGCTTCAGGATGCCGGCTTCGGTCACGCGGATGGTCGTGACATTGAGCAGCGCCCCCATCGTCCAGCCGGTGTCGTCGTACGGCGGCGGGTCGCTGATGTTGTAGTACTGTGTGTCCAGCAGCATGTCGGCCATGCGGCTGTAAGGCTGGTCCATGCGAATCACGTAGCTGCCGGCCGTGAGTTTTTCCTTGCGCGTGGGCGTGACGGCGACTTCCGTATCCGCGTTCAGGCGGTCGACTTCCACGCCCTGCAGCCGCATCAGGTTGACCAGCGCGGCCGATTGTCCGGGCCGCGGATCGTTGCCCGGAACCACCCACGCCGCCGGTCCTTCGGCCGTGGCTTTCTCCACGCTGCGGCGGCTCTTCAAGTAAAAGTTATCCAGGTACTGCTTGCGGTTGCTGGCCACGCTGTTCATGGAGAACAGCACGCCGCTCTGTTGCAGATTGATGTTGTCGCGTATCGACCAGTTGACGCGCGACGTCGGCGGATTGGGCCGGAACCAGGTGCGGTTGGTCGAATTGGCGGGCACCGTGCGAACGCCCGTATCGGCGCCGTTGCCGCCGAAAGTTTCATAGAAGCGCCCGATGGAATTGTGGCCGTTGGCCGCGTAGAACATGTAATTGGGCGCCCAGCCATCGTAGTAGCCGTGGGTCCAGACCCCCGGGACGCCTCGCTTGGTGAACTCCTCGATGTCCGCGTAGGCCATTTTCTGCCACTCGTCGATGGTCAGCGGGTCGAGCCACGCATTATACGGGCCCATGCCGGTCGAGACATAGAGAAACGGCACCGATTCGTGCAGATCGTGCAGCACGGTGGGGTGGTAATCCAGGAAAGCCCCCATCATCGCGCGGCTGAGCTCGAGCGCCATGCCGATTCCGTCGCGGTTGTTATCGTGCTGGACGTATTTGCCCCAGTAAACCAGGTTGGGCGCCGGCTTGTTGGGGAAGGCCTTGCGATAGTTGTAAATATCGACTTCGGCGTCGCGCCCGTCGGCTTCCGTGCATGGCGTGATCAGCGCGATGGAATTTTTCCGGATGTTTTGAATCAGCGGCGATTCTTCCACCGTCAGGCGGTACGCCAGTTCCATGAGCATCTCCGGCGAGCCGGTTTCCGGCGAGTGGATGCTGCCCGAAGCCCAGTAGAAGGGCAGCGCTTCGGAAGTCAGCGCGTCAGCCTCCTGCGGCGTGATCTTGCGCGGGTCCGCCAGGCGCGCGGTGAGCTGCTTGAAATGGTCCAGGCGGGCGATGTTTCCCTCGTCCGAGATCGCCACCAGCAGGATTTCGCGGCCCTCTTCGGAATGGCCGATGACAAACACTTTGACGCGCTTCGACGCCTTTTCCAGCTCCCGCATGTAGCGGTAAATATCCTTGGTGTAAGTCAGCTTGTTGGGTGTTCCGATGGGGTAGCCCAGCACCTTCTCCGGGGTGGGGACGGTATCGGAAGCCGGCAGATGGTCCACCAGCTCAGTAAGGAAGTATTTCTCGGTAGTGTACTGCAGGATCTTGGCGGTGTACCCTTCGTCGTTCTTCTGTGCGGGCGGAACGGCCCAGACGCTCAGGGCGAAAAGCAGGCATACGGCGGTTTTGCGCATGATCCCGCCATCATATCGTATGTACTACAAGTTGTCTGAATGTCCTTCGTGGCGCACGCACTCGTGCGTGCCGCGTCGACACTCGTGTCGACACCTGGCGCATCTCACATTGGTTGCGGCGATGCTGCTCTGTGGGGCAGTCCCCCCGGACTGCCCCCGCACTACCCCGGGTCCCCTGACCCGGCCGCAACTACCGCGGCAGCTTCTCCTGCACGCGCCGCGCCTGAGCCAGGTGGCGCCGCTCGTGCGCGGCCACTTGCGCGAACATCATGCCGAGGCTCATTCTCAGGAAGAGTGATATCGGTGTCGCCACTTTCACGCGGCGCAGGTCCAGGCCGTCGGCCCGCTCCAGTTGCAGGGTGAACTGGTCCTGCGCGTGGAGGAACGTCGGCAGGACGGCCGTCACGGGTTGGCCGTGCAGCGGCACAAAACGCCCGGGGGCGGGCAGCGGGTCGCGCACCGGCGGCTCGGTCTGATCGACGATGAAGCGGTCGATCGCTCCGTATTCGAATGGTCCCCGGGATTATAGCGGACGAGCGGCGGCTTTCAGTGCGAGCGCATCGCCAGAGCTTCCCGCTTCGCGAAGCGGAAATCGGCGGAGAGCAGATCTTCCACCGAATAGGCCGGCTTTCCGATGCCGTCCGGCGCATGTCGCGTGGTGTTGGCGAAGATGTGGTAGAGCTCGTGCGCCAGCACCCGGCCGAGGGCGCGCCCCAAGGCGGCGTCGCGGTCCCCGCGCGCCAGAGCCAGCAGTTGTTCTCCCAGGAACGCGCGCAGGCCGCCGCAATCCAAATCGGTAAACGGAAGAATGACGCCATCGCTGATGTGGGTCCAGCCGAGCGCGCCCGGGTTGGTGCTATGCGGCGGCAGGCTGGTCGAATCGCATCTGCCCTTAAAACTGACCACGGCCAGTTCGGCGGTGACCTCGGCACTGCTGTCGGCCAGCGCGCGCCACTCGAACTGCAAGCCGGCCGGCGCCATGATGGAGTCCAGTTCGGTCCGCAAGGAATTCATTACCGCCGCCGGGGGCGTCTGATCGAACTGCACGTAGAGCGCCACGCGAGCCACCGTAGGCGGTTCTGCGGCCCGCCCCGGCTGGATCGCCAAAGCAAGCAGCAGCAGCAGCTCTCTCATGATAGAGCCTCCATTCCGACGGAACGGATTACCGGTTGGAGACCTGGCCCCCCGGACGGTGTCGATCGACCACCAGCTCCGGATGTTTGCGGACCAGCGTTTGAGCCATGTGGCAGGCGAAGCAAATTGGTTTGGCGGCCGCCAGCGTCTCAGGCAACATTTCGGCCGATATCTGCCTCCACTCCACGGAAATTCCATCGGCCAGCAGCAGGGCCGGTTTGCCGCCGGCCGGCGGAATCCCGCCGATCGGCCGGCCGCACGAGGCGCACGCCTTGCCGGCGTACCAGTCCACCAGGATGCGGTGAACCAGGCAGCCTTCGGGCGAAGCTTCGATTTGGGAAAGGCACTCTTGGCCGCAGCCGGCCTTCTCCGGCCACCGGGAGCATTCGGCCAGGCGCAAGTGCGGCGCGTGGGCCACGCCGCTCCAGGCGGCATAGCGGCTATCGACGGTAACGCCGGCCGGCCGATGGTTTTCGGGGCAAGTGATCACCCGGTCGCCCAGGTATTTCCACCAGACGGCGATCAGGCGGAAGGCAACCAACGCCGCTAGCAGGAGTGCGATCGCGAAACCGATAGCGACGGAGCCCGGCACCAGATCCATAGAGCAATGGGCGGGCCAGTGCGTGCGAAATCGCCCACCCAAAGCTAAGTCGTTGATTTCAGACACCGGCATCCGCTGGCCCGCGGGGCAGGCGGCGGGGTAAGCTGGGGACATATCCGCAGGCAATGGGTGCTATGACCCGAATCGGCAATAAAAGCGCGATGGGGCTCGGAATGGCGATCGTGCTGGCCGCCGCCGCGGCTTCGGCCTACGACCTCTATGCGTCGGCGCGCCAGAAGTTCGACCTGATCTCCAGCGACCGTCTGCTCGCCGGTGCTCGCATCGAGTTGAGCCCCGCTGAGCTGAACGCCTACGCTCAGCACGAGGTGCCGCCGGGCGTTCGCAATCCCAAGCTCCAACTGGTGGCGCGCGGCGAGGCCACCGGCACCGCCATGGTTGATTTCGGCAAGGTGCGCCGCGCCCGGGGCGACCAACCCGGTTGGCTGATGTCCAAACTCCTCGATGGAGAACGGCCCGTCAGCGTCACCGTGCGGATCCACTCATCGGGGGGAACCGCCAAAGTGGATGTCCTGCGCGTGGACGTGTCGGGCGTCGAGATCGATGGCAAGGTGCTTGACTTTCTCATTCAGAACGTCTTGCTGCCGCTCTACCCGAATGCCATGGTGGGCCGCACCTTCGGTCTGAGTCATCGCATCGACCGGTTGGAAGTGGGCCCGGCCGGGGTATCGGTGGTGATCGGGCGCTAGAAGAAGATCTGATTCTCACCGCTGAGACGCTGAGGCGCGGAGAATGCCTCTTAATCTTCGGTTTTCTCCGTGTCTCCGCGTCTCAGCGGTGAATAAGCAGTTTCCTGTTTGGTTCCGGTCATGCCGCCTCACTTCCACGAAATGCTCTCTCCGCCCAGTAGCACCACGTCGAAGATCGCCGCGCTCGCGTGACTGAATTCCACCGGCGTCAGTTTGCCGGCGTACGGCTTCAAGACCACCAGGTTCGGCACGTCCGCCGGGCGTGGCGAGCCGCCGCCCGCCAGGATGGCCAGCCGCACCGAGCTCCCCAGGTTCAGCCGCATATCGGCGCCGTTCACCGTGGCGTGCAGGAACGGGTTCACCGCGACCTGCCGGGGAACCACCACGCACATGCTGGACCCGGACTTTTCGCACATGGCGTTATCGGCGCTCATGGCCCGCGTCAAGCGGTCCAGCTCGGCGGGCGTGGCTGCGCCGATGACGATTTCCGTGATGCCGTTATCCGCCGGGTCGGTCTTGTAGAACATCCGGTAGTAGCCTGCCTGCGGCGGGAACTGGAACCAGTTGGTCGCCGGCCCGGCCTCCGGCTCTTTCTTGCCGGCTATGGTGCGCTCGGCCCCGAGCGGCGTGATGGTGGTACCCGCGCCATCCGGTTTCAGCCGGAACGCGTACCAGGCGGTTTCGTACCCGATCAGATTGGGCGACGCTTTCACGCCAACGTCCAAGTGGGCGCCGCTGCCGGTGACGCTGGTGGTCTCCAGTGCGGGCGCATCGGATGCCGTGCCTTCCTTCAGCACCGGGCTCACCACCTGCAGCTCGTTTTGCGGGCCCAGGTCGATATAACCCTTATGGATATTGTCGGCGTGCAGCAAACGGTATGCCGCCGAGGGATCGAACGGCAGCGATTCCAGGACCCGCATCGCCAAGTTCAGGCCAGTGTGGGGCGCCAGGCAGCCCTGCGCTTCGGCCTCGGTGGTCCATTGCGACAGCCATCCAACCGGCTGCTTCAGCAGGATGTCGCGCGAGATTGTGAGCTGAACCTTGTTCTTTTTGCGCGGCAGCACCGTAATGGCATTTGCATCCGGTGCGCAGGAAGGCCGCCACTGAACCACCGCCGCCGTCAACTTGGCCTGGGAAAGATCGGGCTGCGCCACTCCCGGCGGAACCAGCACGTGGCCTTGCGGAGCCAGCCTGTACGTGAGCGGCTTCTTGGCGGCGCAGCCCGCGAGGCAAAGCATGGCCGCGAAGCTCAACAGCAGCGGAACCGGTGATCGGGGTGCTGAACTCATGCTAAAAATTTAGCACAAAATGCAATCAATGGAAGGGGTTCACTACCGCCAACGAGCCGAAACGCCGACCGTTACCCAGATCTTCGCTCCACAAAGTGGCGCAACCCAATTCGATGGCGCTGTTGAGGATAAGGGCGTCCCACCAGGAAACCCTGTAGCGGCGCCGCAGTCGCGCAGCACGAATCAAGTCGGTATGTTGAGGCACGTGGATAATCCATTCAGCCAGGTCGGCTAGGACTTCTTCCGCCTCTTGGCTGGGCATGGTGAGTTTCTTGGTGGCCGCGGCGTAAAACTCCGAAAGCACCTGAATGCTGATTGCGCCCAACCCTGAATCGAAGAGGCGGCCCAGGAGTTCGACTGAGCGCTCATGCTTCTTGCCGGCGTGGCCGTCGTGAGCGTAGATGAGGATGTTGGTATCGACGAACTCAACGCTCATGCAATTCCTCGCGGCTCCAACGGATCACGCCGCGGGTGTGGCGATCTGGTGCGTTCCGGATGCGATCGAGAAAACGCCGTTTGGCCTTCTCGGAATCCGAATTTCGATCGATCATCCGGCGAATGGCTTCGGCCATGAGAGCGGTCATGGATCGGTTGTTGGCGGCAGCGTAGATGCGGAACCGACGCAGGAGGGGCTCGGGGAGGCTCAGGGTTACGTTCTTGTGATCCGCCACTTTCATGTATTTCAGTGTATCACGGAAATATGTGGGATTTTCCCGGCGGCGCCAGAAACAGCAAAAAATGCTCCAGCGTAATCGGTGGCCCAACGCCGCTGTACCGCCCCACCTTGTCCGCCAAACCGGCGCAATCGGGACAGAAAACCGCGCACACCTGCGGACGGTTCGCCGGATAGTAGCGCGCCGACGCGTTTTCCACGCCGGTATGCACGAAGCGTACGTTCGGGTTGCGTTCCAGCAGCAACGCCTGGAATGGGTATTCAAGCTGGTTGCGGCTGATGTCGATGCCCACCGTCCGGCAACCCGACGCGGCCGTGAGATCGATGGCCGGCAAGTACGACGCGCGATTGTTCCACTGCGTCATGTCGGCGAAGTAGTTGTCCTGCCGTGAAGTGATAAACAGGTTGCGCGGGCCGTGGAGCGGCCGCGTCCAGTTCTCGAACAGCGCCGCGCGCGTGTTGTTGACCAGCAGGATGCACAGCGCGAGGGCCAGAATGTTCGGGCGTAGCGCCTCCAGCAAGCACCCGGCCAGTGGCGCGCCCAGAACGAATAGCGGCAGTTCCAGGCGCGCCAGGAAAGGCTGCCACTTCAGGTAATAACAGAAAAGGAGAAACGCCGCCAGTAGCGCCAGCCCATAAACCATCCACGTGCGCCGCCGCGTCGCGGCCACGAAAACCGCGGCCGCGCCCAGCAACAGCAGGTGCCAGCGGTTGTTGGCGTCGGCCTCGTGGTTCTTGGCGTTGCGCGGCGCTTCGTAGACGGCGTAGCGCCACGTCGTCGCGGGGTCTTGCGGGTCGATGCCCAGCCAGCGGTGAATATGCACCACCGCGTCAAACACCGCTTGGTTCCATCGCGGGCTGCGCGCGCCCAATTGTTCGGATGTATTTCGCAGCGCGTTGGAGACGGTCGATTGCCAGCCGGGACGCTCGTTGCGCCAGCGGAAGACGCCATCGCCCTGCGCCGAATCGTAGCCCAGTGGCGAACCGGACAGGCTCAGATTGCGAAGGTACTGCGGAGTGTTGATCAGCAACGCGCCGCCCGCCAGGTACCCGGCCATCCGCAGCATCGTCTTCAAAGGCGGCGGCCGATAGAGCATCAGGATCGCCAGCATCGGTGGCGCGAACAAATACGCGGTGGCCTTGGTGGCGAGCGCCAGTCCCAAGGTCAGCCCCGCAAAGGGCGCGTTGCGGCGGGCCGCGAAGTACAGCAGGCAGACCAGCCACAGCGCCAGCAGCGAATCGTTCTTCGCGCCGGAGGCCTGCAGAATTCCGTTCGGCAGAGTTGCGCAGAACAGCGCGGCAAATGCCTGCCCTCTGCCGCTCAGGCCCAGCGCGTCCCCGAGCGCCGAGACCGCAACCATGCTGCCCAGGAACGCGCCGAAGGCGATGAGGTTGATGAAGTGGTCGCCGCCGGAGAGCACGTACGTGTGCAGCATGATGTATTCGGCCAGCGGCTGCAGTGTGATCTGGTTGAAGTAGGGCGTCGGGAAAAACGCCACGCTGCCGGCCTGCGCCCAGTAGATGACGCGTGGCATGTGGTAAGCCATGGCGTCGGCGCTGTTGGGTGGGCTCAGAACCGCGGTGAGCCCGACTGTCGCCGCGATCATGGCAATCACGGCGGCGATTATCGCCTCCAGCGGCCGGATCGTCATTCGCGGCAGTCCTGGCCGGCGCCGCCATGACCACGCCGCCGCGGCCATCGCGACCGCCGTCCACGCCACTGCCAGCGGCACGCGGCGCAGCAGGTGAAACGGACTCAGCAGTTCGGTGATGGCAACGGTGATTCCGCCGAACAGAACCAGCGCTCGCAGTAGAGAATCTCGCAAACGCCATTCTATCCGGTTCACCGGTAGCGCCGGCGGTCTCTGCCGCCGGTGTCTTTCTGAGACGCTGAGAAAACCGAGCAGCAGGAATCACTTCTCAGGCCCCGCCAGGAGCACCTGGTAGCGCCGGCGGTCTTTGCCGCCGGTGTCTTTCGGAGACGCGGACAAAACCGGCAGCAAGGATCGTTCTCCGCGCCCCAGCCTCTACGTCGATTTTCGCAACGGATCGGGCCACCGCGCCGCCCGACATTTTTTGCGGGCCTCGCTTGCAAACCCCTCATTCGGGTGTAATATATTCACTGGACAAGTTGTACCCAGAGCGGATGCCGATGCGAGGATAGACTTGAGGGTTTAGGCTCGCTACTTCAGGACCAGTTCCCGGGCTAGTCATTCCCAGTAATCGGGTGTGGTTCGAAAGAGCCTGATGTCTGCCAGGTCCGCATTCGGCGAACGTTTCCTGGGCTGTTCTGTGTTGAACTCAAACTCAGAGGGACACCGGCTGGCTCGATCCGGCCATGGGGACAAGATGGCGAATGCAACGTTAGAGCCTCCTGGGGCGCCTGGCCAGAAGCCTGCGCCCAAGCCTTCACTGGTGGAGGCGCTTCGATCGATTTTTTCCAAAACCGAAGACCCCGATGAATCCAGAACCATTGCCCGCCGCCGCCGTTTCGTGATGGCGGCTGTTCTGGGCACGTTGGGTGTCAATCTCCTGATGTTCCTGCGCTTCTTCTTCCCGCGCGCCCTCTACGAACCGAAGACCAAATTCCTCATCGGTTACCCGTCGGATTTCGGTTTCGGCGTCGATACCAAGTTCCAAAAGGATTACCGGATTTGGGTGGTGCGCAACACCGAGGGTATCTTCGTGATCTCGGCCATCTGTACCCACCTGGGCTGCACGCCCGACTGGAAACCCAGCGAGAACAAGTTCAAGTGCCCGTGCCATGGCAGCGGTTACGACCCCGAAGGCATCAACTTCGAGGGGCCCGCGCCGCGTCCCATGGATCGCGCGCACGTCGAGCTGAATCCGGAAGGGCAGATTGTGGTCGATCTGAGCCACCTCTACTCGTGGCCCAAGGGCGACCGTTCGCAGTTCGGCGATCCGGGCGCCATCCTCCGGAACGTGTGAGGTTCGAATCATGGCAGAAACCAACGGACACCCAGGAAAACCCGTAGACCCGGGCAGCCCCGCCCCAGCTAATGGCAGCGGCTCGGGCAATGGCCCCGGAAATGGCAGCAGCGCGGTAGCCAAAGTGTGGGCCAACGCCAAGGCCGTCCAGGCGCGCGCCACCGAGGAATTGAAAGAGACCATCAAGGCGCCGGAGAAGACCGACGTCTGGAAGTCCGTCCTGCGCGTCAAGCACGATGAAACACCGCGCAGCCGCGCGCTCGGCGTGCTCTCCAACG
This sequence comes from Bryobacteraceae bacterium, assembly GCA_050014595.1. Classification (GTDB taxonomy): domain Bacteria; phylum Acidobacteriota; class Terriglobia; order Bryobacterales; family Bryobacteraceae; genus PALSA-129. The sequence continues at coordinate 5,757 of JBEKDA010000073.1, read as the reverse complement.
TTTTCCTGCACCTGCATCCCGCCAAGATCAACCGTGACGCGGTGGCCTACAACTACACCTGGGGCATGGGCGGCATGACCTTCTATGTCTACATCACGCTGGTCTTCACCGGCACGCTCCTCATGTTCTATTACCACCCGTCCAAGATCATCGCCTTCCGCGACATTCTTTACCTGGAGAGCGACGTCCCGTTCGGCAAGCTACTGCGCAACATGCACCGCTGGGGCGCCCACCTGATGGTCATCATGGTGGAGCTGCACATGTTCCGCGTCTTCCTCACGGGTTCTTATAAGAAGCCGCGGGAATTCAACTGGGTGGTCGGCGTGTTGCTGCTGGTTCTGACCCTGCTGCTCAGTTTCACCGGGTATCTGCTGCCGGACGATCAGTTGGGATTCTGGGCGGTCACCGTGGGAACCAACATGGCCCGCGCCACGCCGCTGCTGGGCCACGCCGGACCGTTCGGCCCGCAACTCGGCATGACCCCGTTCAACGACGTGCGTTTCGGATTGTTAGGCGGATCGATTGTGGATTCGAACGCCCTGCTGCGCGCCTACATCTGGCACTGCGTGGCGATTCCCATCATTGCGTCGGCCTTCATGGTGGTGCATTTCTGGCGCGTGCGCAAAGACGGCGGCATTTCGGGCCCGGCCCCGATGATGCTCGAACGCGAAATCAAGGACGTGAAGAAAATATGATTCTCACCGCAGAGACGCCGAGGCGCGGAGGAGACTTTGATATGTTTGGTTTTCTCCGTGTCTCAGCGTCTCTGCGGTGAATCAGTTTTCGTGAGGAACATCGATGGACTTTCATCAGCTATGGACGATTGTCAGCACGCCGGATAATGTTCCGATCGTACTGCTGCTTTTCCTGGTTCCTTTCTATACCTGGTACGGGATGCGGCAGGCCCTCGCCAATGACCGGCTGATCGCTCAACTCGAAGCCAATCCCGAAATGGCCAAGACGCACCACCGCAAGACCCAGCCTTATAAAGCCGGCTGGGCCAGGGAAGTGCACGTCTGGCCGTACCTGCTGCGCATCGAGTTTTTGGCCGCCATCATCGTCACCGTCATCCTGATGGTCTGGTCCATCACGCTGAACGCGCCCCTCGAAGAACCGTCCAATCCCACCTTGACCATGAACCCGTCCAAGGCGCCCTGGTACTTCCTGGGGCTGCAGGAAATGTTGGTGTACTTCGATCCATGGATGGCCGGTGTGGTGATGCCGTCGCTGATCATCGTGGGGTTGATGGTCATACCTTATATAGATACCAACCCGCTCGGCAACGGCTATTACACTTACAAACAGCGTAAGTTCTCGATCCTGACTTTTATCTTCGGCTTTATCGTGCTGTGGGTCTCCATGATCGTCATCGGCACGTTGATCCGCGGGCCGGGATGGATGTGGTTCTGGCCAGGCACCACCTGGGATCACAACCGGCTGATTTTCGAAGTCAATCGCGACCTCCCGGATATCTTCGGGATCACTACGCGCGTGCCCAAGATCATCTTCGGCGCGATCGTGGTGGGACTCTACATGGTGGCCGCCGGCATTGGCATCCACAAGCTCATCACCAAGACCGCATTCAATCGCAAGATCTACGCCCGCATGAGCGTGCTGCAGTATGTGGTGATGCAGACATTCCTGATTATCATGTTGGCGCTGCCGGTGAAGATTCTGGCGCGCCTCATGTTCCGCATTAAGTACATCTGGGTGACTCCCTGGTTCAACATATGAGCGATCAAGAAAAGGATCCCGTAGTCCATTCCTCATTGAGCAAGGCCCTGGTCATCTGGTCGGCGCTGCTGGCGCTGTCGATGGTCTGGGGGCTGTACGACGAGATATACGGCATCCGTCCGTGGAAGGGCTACCAGGCGAAGTTCGAAAAGCTATATCACCATTACCTGGCTACCGCCAGGTTGAGCGAGGCGGACAGAGAGAAGCAAATCCGCTCCCAGCCGGAATACCGCGTGCTGGACCGCGACACGCAGGCAGCCGAAAAGGCCGCCATGCCGGAAGCTTCCGCTATCGATGCCGAAGTCAACGGAAGTCTGGTTCCCAAGATCCTGGCGCTCAACGATCCCTTTCAGGAAGTGCGCAGCCACATCGGCGCGCTGACTTACCAGATCGAAGTCTCGAAGAGCCAGAGCGCCAAGGACTCCTTGCGCAAGCAGATCGTGGAGTTGAGGGCCGAAGTCCACAAGGTCGCGCTGCCGGGCGAGAAGGGAAAACGCTCCATGACCTTCCCTGACATGGAAAAGCAGCTTACCGAATGGAAGGCCCGGAAGGCGGACCTGCTGCAGCGGCGCGTGGATGTGATGAAGCGCGCCACCGGCCTGCGGGCGCAGCGCGACAAGTACCTCAGCGACCGCATTTCCGACGCCAGCCTGGATACGCTGAATTCGGTTGAGAATTCGCTGGCCAAGTTCGATATCCGCATCCGCCAGATTCACATCAAGGACGTCGACTTGGTCGACCGCTGCGAATCGTGCCACATGGGAATTCGCGAGCCGGTACGCCTGACGGCTGCCAGTATGGGCGGCCAGGAAGTGTTCACCAGCCATCCCAATAAGGAGCTGCTGAAGATCCACGACCCCGAGAAATTCGGCTGCACCCCCTGCCACGGCGGCAATGGCGTGGCGCTTTCCAGTGTGCAGAAGGCCCACGGCTATGACAAGTACTGGCTGTGGCCCATGCATTTCCCGGAAAACATCGAGGCCGGCTGCCAGCAGTGCCACGTGAAGGAAATCGTCACGGAGCAGGCCGGCACCTTAAACGCCGGCCGTGAGATTTTCCGGCTGCGCGGCTGCATGGGGTGCCACCGCTATGAAGGCTTCGATCGCGAGGGCGATGAAATTGCCTCCGTGAACCAGCAGATCCACCAGGACGAGCAGCAGAAAGCCGAGTGGCAGCGCGAGGCCGGGTTCGCCGAACAGACAGCTAACAACCCCAAGACGACCAACGCCGAGGCCCAGAAGCTCTATGCTCACGCCAACGATTTGAAAGTGCGTTCCAGCGGCATCGACGCCCGGATCGAACAGCTCGACATGCGCTCCCAGAGCCTCGTGCGCGAAGTGAAAAAGGTCGGGCCCAGCCTGAAGGAAGTGCGCATGAAGCTGCGCAAGGAATGGATTCCGGAATGGCTCAAGGATCCCCACGCCTGGCGCGAGGGCACCAAGATGCCCTCGTTCCGTCTGGACCAGGAAGAAATCCGCGCGATTGCGGCCTTTATCTGGCAATCCGGCGTGCCCGGCGAGCTGCCTTCCCAGAAGCCCGGCGATCCCGAAAAGGGAAGGGAAGCATTCGAAACCCGCGGCTGCATGGCCTGCCACTCGATGGGCGAGGGCGGCCAGAAACAAGGCGGCACCTTCGCCGCGAACCTCAGCCGCGAGGGCGAAAAGGCCAACTACGATTACTTGGTCCGCTGGGTGCACAACCCCCGCCAGCGCACCGCACCCTATTGCCCGTACGAGAAAAAGGACCTGACCGCGGCGGATTACCAGAAGCGCGGGCTGCCCTTCGTATTCGACCTGGCCCACGACAAATGCCCCAACGACGGCCATGAGCTGCAAGTCCAGCAGATGACCCCGATGCCCAGCTTGCGCCTCACCGAGGACGAAGCGCGCGATATCGCCAGTTACCTCATGACCCGCAAGCATTCCGGCGCTGCCTATGCCGACGCTTCCTTCATGGACGATCCCGCCCTGAAGAACAAGGGCCTCGCCGCCGTGCGCAACTACGGATGCGCCGGATGCCACGAGATCGCCGGCCTGGAGGACGAGCAGCGCATTGGCACCGAGCTCACCAGGGAAGGTTCCAAACCCATCGAGCGCCTCGATTTCGCGCTGCTGACCCATAAGGCCGAAGAAGAAGGCTGGATGACCCACAAAGGCTTCTTCGAGCACAAGCTGGCCGATCCGGCGGTCTACGACCAGGGCAAGGAGAAGGCCAGGCAGGACCGGCTCAAGATGCCGAATTTCAACTTCTCCAAGCCGGAGATCGACGCCGTGACCACGTTCCTGGAAGGCTCCGTGGATGCCAGCGTGCCGCCGCGTTATTTCTATGCGCCCACCGATCAGCGTCAGGACATCATCGAAGGCTGGTGGGTGGTTCGCAAGTATAACTGCATGGGCTGTCACCACGTCCACGTGGGCCAGACCACCGTGTTCGACGGCATGGCCAGGTATCAGGACCCCGACTGGCGCGACCAGAAGCCGCCCACGCTGATCGGCGAAGGCGCGCGCGTCAACCCGGAGTGGCTGATGCGCTTCCTCAATAATCCGGCTCTCAGCGAAACCGAGACCAATCGCGACGGCGTGCGGCAATACCTCAAGGCGCGCATGCCCACCTTCAGCTTCTCCGACGGCGAGGTCCGCAAGATTGTGCGCTTCTTCGAGGCGCTCTCTTCACAGGCGCAGCCGTTCATTGCGGAAAAGCTGGAGCCGCTCACCGACCAGGAGCGCACCATGGCGCGGCAGCTCTTCTCCAGCGAAGGCGCGCCCTGTCTGAAGTGCCACATGACGGGCGACCCGGCGCACGATGCCCGGGCCACCGCGCCCAATTTCACGGTGGCCAAAGACCGCCTGAAACCGGGCTGGGTGAAGCGCTGGATTCTGGCGCCGGCCATGATGAGTCCGGGCACCGCCATGCCCTCCAACCTGTTCGTGAAACAGGACGATCACTGGGTGTTCTCCGGGCCGTTGCCGGCCAGCTTCAACGGATATACCAAGGACCAGGCGGATCTGCTGGTGCGCTACATGTTCCAGTTCACGCCCGAAGAATTGAGCCGGCTACGGTCCAGCATGGGATCGGGTAAGTGAGAAAGCGTTAAGATAGGTTCCGACAAGGAGGCTCTTTGAGCATGAAGAAGATTTGGATCGCAGTTGGAGTGGTCAGCGCGCTGACGTTTGCGGGCTGCAGCGGTGGAGAGAAAACTGAAACCAAACCGGCGGAGACCGCTGCTTCGGCTGGCGGCGCCGCTACACCCGACGAAGTCAACGGCGCCACCATCACGGGCAAGGTGATTTTCGATGGCGCCAAGCCGGTGATGAAGACCATCGACATGTCCGCAAACCCAACCTGCATGAATGCCCATAAGGCTGCTCCACAAAAGTCCGAAGAGGTCGTCATCAACGACAACGGCACCGTGAAGTATGCCTTTGTGTGGGTCAAGGCCGGCTTGCCCGACAAGACCTGGCAGATTCCCACCTCGACCGTCGAGCTCAACCAGAGCGGCTGCATGTACCAGCCGCACGTCATCGGAATCATGGCCGGGCAAAACATCGACATCAAGAATAGCGACCCCACCAATCACAACATCCATCCGATGCCCGCGGTCAACCAGGAATGGAACGAGTCGCAGCCGCCCGGCTCGGCGGATAAGATGCAGTCTTTCCCTCGCCAGGAAGTCATGGTTCCGGTAAAGTGCCAGATCCATAATTGGATGCGCGCTTACATCGGCGTCGTCAGTCACCCGTTCTACGCCGTCACCGGCGATGACGGCACCTTCTCACTGAAGGGCCTGCCGCCGGGCACTTACACCATCCAGGTCTGGCAGGAAAAGTACGGCACCCAGGAACAGCAGATCACCGTCGGAGCCAAAGACAGCAAGACCCTCGACTTCACCATCAAGGGGTAACCAGTGGGACATCCATGATAAGGGCTTGTCAAGGGAAAACACACCTTTCCCTGAACCTAACGGAAGATTTTTCCGAAGCGCGATAGTCGATAGGGTGACGGTTGCTCCGAATTGCCGAATTG
>JBEKDA010000072.1:0-24287 GCA_050014595.1 Bryobacteraceae bacterium | reverse complement strand
ATAGCCCGGCCATCCCAGCAGCTTTGTCAGTTCGTTGTCCCGCAAACCGCGAGTGTACCGAAATTAGCCAACTCATGAAAGCCATCCCTGCTTGAGGTCCATCGAATTCCTGCGCAGAGCCAGAAAAACAGCCACCGTGGCACGCAGACTTCCCAGGAAAAGCAAGATCATCAAGCTAGTGAGCGCCAACCCGATCAAGCCTTCTTCCAGAAGCGTCTTGATCGCTTCTTTTACAAAGACAGACTGATCGAATACGACCGTAGCTTCCAGTTCTTTTGGAATATCGAAGAGTCTTCCAATCATGTCGCGAATGCCGTTGACCACCTGGATCGTATTCGTGTCGCCGCCCTGCTTCATAATTGGCAGGTACACGGAGCGCTGGCCGTCTACGCGAACGATGTTGTACTGGATCTGGTTGGCATCCCGGGCTTCGCCGATGTCACCGACGGAGACCCAACTCTGCTTCTTGGTCTTGATGGGGATCTGGTTCAGATCTTCGACCTTCTTGACCAGGCTGTTGGAGTAGACGTAATAGTCGAACGGCCCCATTTTCACGTCATCGGCGGGAAGAATGAGGTTGCTCTTGTTCACTGCGTCGACTACATCCATGAGACTCAGTTGCCGCGAGAGGAGCTTGTACGGGTCGACGTAGACCATGGCCTGGCGGTACTTCCCCCCGAACGGAGGCGGGATCTCAGCTCCTTTTACAACAGCGATCTGATTGCGGATGGTAAACTGCCCGATGTCGTGGAGCTGGGTTTGGGAAAGCCCCTGGCCCTTCAAGGTCACCAAACACACCGGAAGACTGGAGGCATCGAACTTCAAGACCACGGGTGGCAATGTGCCGGGCGGAAGGCGTTTCAGATCGGCTAGGGCAAGATTCGAGAGCTCAGTGACATCGGCGTCCGCGTCCGTTCCCGGCTGGAAGTACACCTTGATCATGCTCACGCCAAGCAGTGAACGCGATTCCATGTGATCGATGCCGGAGGCAAGCGTGAAGAACCGTTCCAGGGGATTGGTGATGTCGGTTTCGATATCCTGCGGCGGCATACCCGAGTAAAACGTCGCCACCACAACTGATCGACGGGCATGTTCGCCAGACTGGTAGCCCCGATGACCATGAGGGCCAGGCAGAGCACGATGATGAAGTGCGGATTCCGAATAGAGAATCGTGACATGGTGCTCTGCTCGGGCGTTTCCTTATCGCGTCGTGCCGGACTGATACTGGAGCACTTCGACAACCTGCGGCTTCACGTGCAAGCCGGCTTTCAGACCGGAGCGGTCGCTGACCACCACGCGGTCGCCTTGATTGAGGCCGCTCAAGACTTCCGCGTCGGTCGCGGTCTGCAGGCCGAGTGTAATCTTCCGTTCCTGCAGGGTGTTATCGGGATCGACCAGTAAGATAGTGGCTTGTTCGCCGGACTGGTTTACCGATTGAAGTGGCACCACGAGGGCAGAGTCCTTGTGCTCCAGCGTCAGGGTCGCTTCGGCGTACAGACCCGGCATCAGGACGTGCGACGGGTTGGGCACATCCACTTCGGTATGCATGGTGCGGGTATCGGCGTTGACGTCCACGGAGAAGCGCGCGACTTTGCCCGGGACGACCTTGTCCAAAGAGGAGACGCGCACCTGGACAGGATCGCCGATGCGAATGTACTTTACATAGGACTCCGGCACGGGAATGACGAGGCGGAACAAGTCGTCCTGGGAGAGCCGAACCAAGGGCATGGCTTGCGTGCTGGAGCTGGTGCCGGCCTGCATCAGAGCTCCCTGGTTGGCGAACCGTTGGGTCACTATGCCGGCGAAGGGAGCGGTAATTCTGGCGTAGTCGAACATCACCTGGTCGCGTTGCTGTTTCGCCTTAGCCTCGTCCAACTGGCTCTCTGCCGTTTGGCGGGCCGATTTTCCGGCCTCCACCTGGGCCTCCAACGCCAGGTCCTTGCCTTTAGCATCATCAATTTCCTGTTGCGCCACCAAGCCGGGGCGTGTCTTTTCCACGCCGCTCAGACGGTCAGATTGCAGATGAACCACCTGGTGTTGCGCCTCCAGGCGATCCAACTCGTGCTGTGCGTGGGTAACCCGCTCAGCGGCACTCGCAATAGCCGCATTGTCCTGTTGTATCTGCATTTCCAATTCAGGGATTTCGAGCACGGCCATCAACTGACCCTTCTCCACCCGCGAGCCGTAGTCCACCAGCAGGTCCTTCACATAGCCGGACTCCTTCGCATAGACATCGATCTCCTGGAACGGTACGAGCTCCGAAGATACGGTGAGCTGTCTCATCATCGGCTTTCGCGTGACTGCTGTGACTCCGACAGTCGTAACCGATTCCGCCTCCTCTCCGCTGCCGGCGCTCAGGGTTGGGGATCTGGAGCAGGCGCCGAGGCACACCAGCAGCGTTAGGAGCGCGGGCAAGGCAAACCGCGGGCGACGTACACATCCGGCGTTGATCTTGATTCTCATACACGCCTATCGGCCTCTTCTTCAGTCTTGGCAGGCAGCATGTCCGCGGAGAAGTCTTTTCTTTCGATCAATTCGAAGAGTTCGTGGTCGTCCCGCAAGACCTGCTCAGCGATAACGGCCAGTTTGCCGGCGGCGCCGGTCGGAATCGCATGCACGCCATGCAGATCGCCATGGAGAAGGTCCCCGGGAGCGATCCGCAAACCTCCAATTTCCACGGGCTCGCCGAAATCCACGACGTGCGCGTAGGCGTGGGAAACCGAGACGCTGCCGGCGAACACCTGGAAACCGAGCGCTTCGATTCCCGGCAAATCCCGCACGGCACCGTTGGTCACACATGCCACGCAGCCCAAGGCGCGCGAGATACGTGCGTAAGCCTCTCCGATCAGCGCTCCAACTCCCGGCGCGTCGTCAGTGTCCTGGATCACCAGGATTCGCGGGCCGGCAAGACTGGCCACATATCTCCACAAGCCTGGGTGTTCGTAGTAACAACGCCCCTTGATCGGCATCATGGCTGACCGCATCCTGGCCGTGACCGCGTATCCGATCATTGGCGCCAGTTTCGGGAATCTACACCTAACCGCTCCGGTGATAAAGCCTTCATTTCGTGGGCGAATGTCCAATCTCTCGACGGCGTTGGAGAGCGTGCAGGTGTCGAACTGTCTTAGCCTCTCAAGCTGTTCGTGTGAGAGATCATCGTTTGATGGCAGCATAGGTGAAAAGCAGCAGTGAAAAAATGTACGCTGGGATACGTTTGCAAACCTCACACCGATTCTCGGGTTTACCCTTAAATCGTACTGGGAGAAGCCGTCTAAGGCCCATACCGTCTTTGCAGGAGTTTTGGAGGAAAACCTATGTAGCGATGGGGCGAGGCACGCCGTGCGCCGCAGGCCGTCGGCAGTCGGCTGGCGAGTGCGTGCAAAGCCTGCCGATCACAAGGCCAACGGCGAACTGCCGATTCTCCAAAGCGGTCAAGCAGCCGCCGGCGAAAACACCAGCATCCGTTGCCGTACCAGCTCATTCAAGGCAAAGCGGCAGGCTGGTTGCCTGGGGAACCGGTCCAGGCCCTCGCCGAGACGCGGAAAGAGGGCGGCAATTTCCCGAACCGTTCGCACGCCGTCGCACAATTGGATCAACGCCGCCGAAAGCGCGCTGAGCTGGAGCATCTCGACACCCCCACCAGGCAACTGCCGATCCGCGACGACAACCGGGCGCCGTGGCACATCCCTAAGGGATCGGTTGCTCCTGAGACAGTCGATCACGCGCTTATAGTCCGCGCTGAGGTGCAGGAGGACCACACCGGGAGCGACGCGCGGCACTGCTTCCAGGTCCGCCGCCGGAGACGCGTCGTCGGGCGCTGGCGGGCAGGCTGGCGGCAGAGCGGTCCCGCGCGGATGCATCCGCTCGAGCTGAGTTTCGTATTCCAGGAGCGTGGTCACCGCCAGCAACTCCACATCGTCCTCGGCCCGGTATTCTGAAGCGACAAATTCCAGGAAATCGCCGCGGAACGCGTCGCTCGCGTGGTATTCGCCGTCCACCCGCGCCGGCGGCCGATGCCCGGCGCGCCAAGCCCGCCAGCGATCGAACACCACCAGGATGTCGCTGTACCGGTCGAGCGCAACCACCAGCCATCGAAACTGCTCGATCCCGTACATCACGAAGTCGCGCAATTCCATGAGGTAGCTCCGGTCGAGGTGGGCGGTGGGAACGGCGTAGAAGTTCGGGAAGATCCTTGGGTGTTGCAGGATCAGGGCGCGGTCGGCCGCATCCTGCCGCCAGCCTTGGAAGGCCATGTCGGAAAACAGGCCATCCCATTTCAGGCGTCCGCGAAACTCGCGGTCCAGCGCTGTCCCAGCCAGCGGCGCGAGGAGGTGGAACTGCGGCTGAACGCGGTCACAACGCAGCGCATTCATGATGAAACTAACCGAGCCGCGCAGGTCGTCCGGCGTCTCGTCGGGGAATCCCGTTATCAGCGAAATGGTGGCGCGCATGCGATGATTGGTCGCGCAACGGATCGCGGCGAACGCATGATCGAGATCCAGGCACTTGCCGATGGCGCGCTGCATGCGGGCCGATCCGGTTTCGATACCGAAAAAAAATCCCCTGCAGCCGGCTTTCGCCATGAGGGCAAGCAGCTCTTCATCGACGCAATCCGTGCGCGCGCTGCACGTCCACTCGAATTTGCAGCCACAATCCACGAGAGCCTGGCAGAACTCGACCACCTGTGCGCGGACCGCGGTGAAGGTATCGTGGACCAGGTGGAACGTTGCCGTCCCATAAGTCTGCCGGAGGGCCTTCATCTGCTCGATTACGCGTGCCGGAGCCTTGAGCCGGAAGCGCCGGCGGAAGAACTGGCTGGTGGAGCAGAACGTGCAGGCGAAGGGGCAGCCGCGGCCGACCTCGAGGGGAATGGCCCGCCGCTTTTCCATGCCCGGCCACAGGTGATAGGCAGGCGTCGGCAGCCGATCGAGATCGGGCGGGGCCGGCGCGTCGGGCGTACGCGCCACACTCCCATTACGGCGGAACGTAATGCCCGCGACACCGGCCAAGCCGTCCGCGCGCCCGAGCGCGGCCAGCAACTCAGGCAGGATCTCCTCGGCCTCGCCCCGCACGACGGCGTCGACAAACGGAAACGCCTCCAGGGTCTCGACATCCACAGCCGATGCCTGCGGGCCGCCGAACACGATCGCGGCATCCGGGTGGGCGCGCTTGACCTCGCGCGCCAGCCGGACCGTCAGCGGATAACTGCTGGAGATGGTGCCGAACCCGTAGACATTGGCACGCACGCTCCGAAGTGCGCGTACCGCCAGGGGAAAGAAGCCACCCTCGCACCCGGCGCTCTCACCGCAGACCCACTCGCAGAATAGCCGGTTGAGATCGAAGAGCTGGTGAGCAATCCCTTTCTCTTCCAGCACGGCAGCGAGGCTCAAGATCCCCAGGGGCGGATGGTCGGCATTAAGCCGCTCGGCCTGACTCCGGCTCGTTACCGTGCCTTCAAACTCGGTGACTGTAGGCGCGCCGATCAGGCACACCACGCCGCTCACCCCCTTTGGCGGCACTCCGTTGACCGGCGCCGATCAAGCTAGTGCGCCGGCGGACCGATCATCCGGCCGCTCCGTCCGTAACGTCGTTGACTTTTGTCGTCGCGTTTACTTGGCCCCGGATCCGTTCCATCAGCACGGCCGCAACGGTGGACTTCAGCGCTTCCTCTAGTTCCCGCTTTTGTTCCGGCGTTAGCCCCGGATCCGGAAAAGTAATTCTGAACCCTATCCTCTTCGTTTCGTCCATGATGTACCTTGAAGATCACCCAAGTATAGGATGTCTATGTCCGCTTTTCAATGAGAATTGGCCGGAATCAGCCAGGCTTGACTGGCACAGGACGGTTGGGAGGGCTAGCCCGCCTTTCTCACCAGCTTTCTGCTGCGGCGCGCGATAAGGCCGCGCCTCGTGAGAAAGGCGGGCTAGCCGAATCGGCCAACAAAGGCCTGCGCCTACCGGCCCCGTGGAAGGTCGATCATCCAGATGTCGCCGGTCATATCCACGAGGTTGAGAATCAAGATGTCGCGCGTAACGGCGATCTGGAAACCCTTACGAAAGAGACTTCGAGGCGATTGCCCCAGCCTGTGAAAATGGTGCACCGCGGATGGCTCCCCGGCGGGCTGTTTCGTGTCCGGCCGCAGCTTTTGCTTCCACAGGCAGCCGAAACCATCCCGGTTGGAATAATAGATCAGTGAGCTATCGTCAAGCCAGCGGGGTTTGTCGTCCCACGCCGTGCCGTCCGTAACGGGGATCCACTCGCCCGGGCCCGCCGCCGCGCCGTTACGAAAAGGCGAAATGTAGATACGGGTCGGTTTCGGGTCGTTGCTGGCCACGAACGCGATCCAGCGGTCATCGGGCGAGATGTGTGGCTGATCGAGGTCGTAGACCGGATGGCGGAGGATGGGGACGTTGGCTCCCGAAGCCGGATCGAGCAGGGAAACGATCTGAGGCTGGCCGCCGGAGCACAAAATCTTCCCGCCCGTGTGGGTCCAGTCCGATGGCTCTCCGCAATCCTCGCAAGCTTTCCTGGCCACCCCGGAATCCGAACTCGTCGCCGGGACGACGTAAATCATCGGCTTGCGGTCTTCGACCACCGAGTAGGCCACCATGGACCCGTCGGCTGCAACTGCCGGCGCGGATTTGTCGCCCGACCCGAAGGTGAGGTCGCTCTCCGTGCCGCTCTCCATGTCGCGGATCCAGACCTGGCGGTCGCCGGAGAGAAATGCCAGGATGCGCCCATTGGCGGAGATGGAGGGACGTGATTGCACAGCACCTGTTTCCGAGAGCCGCTCGACATTCGCCTGCCTGGGTTCTCCGTCGCGCAATGGCAGCCGCCAGAGGCTGTTGTGGTAGTTCAAACTCGCAAAAGCGACTCGCCCGCCGGAAGCCAGAACGGGCTCGGCGTCGACGCCCGCTCCGCCGGTCAATTGCTCGGCAAGGCCGGCGAGGCGCCACCCCGGCATCTTGAGCGCCGCGCGCCAGATGTGCCTGGACCGCGGGTCTGCGGCAGAGAACACCAGGTTATTTCCCTTCCAGTCTCCGGGACCCGGTATCGGCGACACCTGGTGGCTGCGCAGGGCGGCCAGAATGCCCGTATTGATCGAGGGTCCCCCATCGATCGGAGCGACCCACCATTCCGGCGTGGCCTGTGGAGAATGGACGCCCTGAAAGAGCACGTGCCTCCCATCCGGCGCCCAGAGCGGAAACCGCGCGCCGGCGAACTCGGTGGCGAGCCGCTTGGGTGCGTACTGGGCGAACGGCGTGACAAAAACCGCCCCGGAAGTTATAGAGCTGTCCGGATCGCCCACCCAGTAGGCGATCTGCGTTCCGTCCGGTGAGAACTGCGGGCCGAGGCCGCCTGGTGCGATCAGCCTCTCCTGATCGCCAAGCGTCGGGATGGCAAATATTCCGGCGCCTGTCCGCTCGAACACAATACTGCTGCCGTCGGGTGAGAAACGCGGCGACGATTCGTCGGCCGCGTCGCGCGTCTTTTGCATTGGCTGGCCGTTAGGAAGTTGCTGCACCCAGATGTGGAGATTCCCATCCCCGCCCCGGTCCGAAGCGTAGGCCAGCAGCCTGCTGTCGGGAGACAACGCCGGGGTGCAGGTCAGGCCGAGATTGGTGGTGACCCTCACAACATTCGACGGTGGCGCGACCGCCGGCTGCCGCCGCCAATAGACGGCCGCGGCAATCACCCCTGCAGCCGACACGGTTGCGAGCGAGACTCCCACGGCGCGCTTCCACCTGCGGGTGCGGGTTGCCGGTTCGGCCGTTCCCCGCTTCACGGCTCCAGCGTCCCGAGTCAGCCATTCCAGCACGATCTTCAGGTCGGCTGCATTCTGAAAACGCCGCGCCGGGTCCTTCTCGAGACAGCGCGCGACCACCCGCTCCACCTCGGGGGACACCTCGGCATTGATGCTCGCCGGCGCCACAGGCTCGTCGCGCAGGATGGCCGCAATGGTCAATAGTGGGCTCTCGCCGTGGAACGGCTGCCGTCCCGTGAGCATCTGGTAGAGCATCACGCCGAAGGAGAAGATGTCCGACCGCGCGTCGACAGGTCTGTCCTCGGCCTGCTCGGGGGACATGTAGGCGACCGTCCCCACTACCACGCCGTCTGCGGTCCCCTCCAACATCGTGCGCGTGGAGATCTGTTCGCCGGCACTCCATTCCGTCAGCTTAGCCAGGCCGAAATCCAGCACCTTCGCCACGCCGCTTTGTGTCACCATCACATTGCCCGGCTTGACGTCGCGGTGGACGATGCCCTTGGCGTGCGCCGCCGCCAGTGCATCGGCAATCTGCACAGCGTAGTTCAGGGCTTCTCGCGGAGCCAGTCCTTTGGGCGGGATCATCTGGCCGAGCGTCTTACCCTCGAGATACTCCATAGCGATGAAGTCGGCTCCGTTCTCCGAGCCGATGTCGTGGATCGTAATGATGTGCGGATGGTTGAGCGCCGAGGCCGACCTGGCCTCCTGAACGAATCGCCGCTTGCGCTCCGGGTCGGCGATCCTCTCCGGCGGCAGCACTTTGATAGCTACGAAACGATTGAGGCGAGTGTCGCGGGCTTTGTAGACCACACCCATCCCGCCCTCTCCGAGCTTCTCGATTACCTCATAATGCGAAATGATGCGCCCGACCACCGCTGAACGCCTCCAGAAGCCCGATGTTGGAATCTGATTGAGTGTACTGCCGCGCCGAGTACGACGCAATCCGCTCTGCCTGTCGATGGCCGCCGATAGGAACCTCTCGCAACCGAAGTGACAATCGACCAGCGGTGGAAATCAGGCATGGCGGCACCTATATCGCCGCCGCCGCCCCCTGCGCCACCGCTATCGCCAGACGCCCGCCATGGGGCGAGAGGCGCGGCGTCGAATACCGCCCCGGCTCGGTTGCTGGAGTAAACCAGCATGCCATTGCGGGATAAGGCGAACGGGATATCGGCCGACGCCGACTTAAGTGAACAGTATTGGGATTAAACCGCTATTTTTGGATTTCTCTGTTGGCGAGCGCTTTCGCTCATCGCCAATACTGTCGCTTGGATGCAATGGGAATACTAACCAAGGGCTGCGCCCTTGAAATCCCTGCGGGATTTGGAAGTCGGGAGGCCAGGAGTCAGGATCCTGACTCCTGGCCCGCGCCCTAATTCCCGCCGCCGCGGCCGCCGGCAGGGGCGGCTGGGACAGCGTTCAGATCCACCCGGAAGTAAGCGACGCCGGCATCCGACATCACTTTGTTCAGCTTGGGGACTTCGTCCCAGACCGCGTCGACGGCCGCCGCGCCCTTCTTCAACTCGGCCGCGGCATCCTCCATGTCGGCCAGTTGGCGCGCGGTGGGCGGGCCGGAGAACCCGTCGATCGACCCCATCAGGCGCGCGATTTTCTGAGTGACGGGCGGCGGCGTGAACTCGCCGCGCGCGCCAGCGCCGCCACCACCTCCGCCGCCTCCGCCGCCACGGCCTCCGCCGCCGGCGGCTTCAAAATAGGCGTCCGCGACTTTCACTTTGGCCGCCAGATCTTCCACGGCCTTCTTGACGGCGTCGGGCACCGGCGCCGCATTGGCCGCGTTCCAACTGGCCTGCAGGTTGGTCAAAGCCGTGGTCATGGCAACGGCCTTACGGCGGGACGTTTCCGCATCGCGCGTGAGGCTTACCAGGGTATCGATGGCCGTACGTTTCTTGAGGCGGTCTTCGGTTGACATGGTGACGCGCGGATCGTCTTCCACGGTCACCTTGTGCGAATCGGACTTGCCGTTGGCGGTCAGCGTGACGGTATACTCGCCGGGATCCACCAGGGAGCCGCCGCCTCCACGGCCGCCGCCGGGGCCGCGTCCACCACCAGGGACGCCTGGTACGCCGCCGAACTCGGCGTTCAGCTCGGCGCTGAGGTCGCTGGCCGCTCCGCCGGGCGCGCCAGCAGCGCCGGCCGCCTGCTGGAGTTGGGCAGCATCAGAGCCGGCCGCGGCTGCACCACCAGCCGCCGCTGCGCCACCACCGCCGCCGCGTCCGCCGCGTCCACCACCACCGCCTCCGCGACCGCCGCCGCCACCACCGGCGCCGCGTCCGCCGCCTCCGCCGCCTCCACCAACGCCACCACCGGGGGCCGCGGTTCCACGGCCTCCGGCGGGAGCCACGGGAGGATCAAACCGCATGTCCCAGGTGGTGCGGACGATCGAGCCGGCCTGCGCCGGCGTGACATTCATATTCATCTGGCGAACCTGTTTGCCGGCCTGGTCGGTCACGGCAATGCGCACCGGTCCGGCCGACTTGGCAAAGAAATCCAGCATCAAGCCATTCTGCGCGTTGGGCGTGAAGAACATGTTGGCGCCTTCGAACCCGCGATAGTTGGCCATTTTCCACTCAATGCCGGGGCGGCCGTCGAAAAACTTCAGGTCGGTCGAGAGCACCTGGTCGTTCAACTGCTCGAGCGTCGAGATATTGTCCATAATCCAGATGGAGCGGCCGTGCGTGGCCAGAATCAAATCGTGATCGCGCGGATGAATCTGAATGTCGAAGACCGGCACGGTTGGCAGGCCGTTCTTCATGCGATGCCAGTTGGCGCCCTTGTCGAACGACGCAAAAACCCCGAATTCCGTGCCGGCGAACAACAGGTTGGGATTGACCGGATCTTCGCGGATGACATGCACCGTGCCGGCTTCCGGTGGAATACCGCTGGTGATCTTGGTAAACGAGTCGCCGAAATTCTTGGTTACGTAAATGTAGATGGCGAAATCGCCGGCGCGGTGGTCGTCAAAGGTGACATACGCAGTACCGGCATCGGTGCGCGAGGGCTCGATGCGGCTCACGTAGCTCATTTTGGGCAGGCCCATGATATGGGAGACCACGTTGGTCCAGGTCTTGCCATCGTCGCGCGACAGTTGCACGTTGCCGTCATCGGTGCCGGCCCACAGCACGCCGGCCTTCACGGGCGATTCGGCAATCACGGTGATACAGGGCCATTGGGCGACGCCGTCATCGCGCGAAAGCGCGGCGCCCGCGCGGTCCATCACTTTGCCGAGAATGGTCAACTTGTCGCGGTCGGCTCCGGCGGTGAGGTCCTGGCCCAGGCGGGTCCAGTTGTCGCCGCGGTCGGTGGATTTGAACAGGTAGTTGCCGCCGTAATAAATCGTCTTGGGATCGTGCGCCGAAATCATCAGCGGCGAATTCCATTGAAAGCGGTAGCGGGGCGACTGGTCGTTGTCTTCCTGCGGCCGGATGTTTTTGGATTCGCTGGTTTTCAGATCGCGCCGCGAGAGGTTGCCGTCCTGCGATTCGGCGTAGATCAGGTTCGGGTCGGTGGGATCGATGCGGTTGTAGAAACCGTCGCCGCCCTCCACTGTGATCCAATCCGAATTGTAGATGCCGTTGGCCTGCAGGGAAGAACTCGGCCCGCACCAGGAGTAGTTATCCTGCAAGCCGCCGCAGACGTGGTAGGGCTTCTGGTAATCGAAGGCCACCTCATAGAACTGGCCGAGCGCGATGTTGTTGAAGTGTTCCCAATTGCGCCCGCTGTCCCAGGTGGACCAGATGCCGCCATCGTTGCCGCTGAGCAGGTGGTCGGAATTGGCGGGATCGATCCAGATGGCGTGCACGTCACTGTGGACGTTGCGGAAGCGGGCCTGCGAAAAGGTGCGGCCGCCATCCTCGGACATATAGATGTTCACGCCGCCGAGCCAGATCTTTTGATCGTTGTTGGGATCGATGCGGAGCTGGCTGAAGTAAGACGGCCGCGGGTTGGTGTCGCTCATGCGGGCCCAGGTGGCGCCGCGGTCTTCGGAGCGATACACGCCTCCGAGCGTGGCGTGCTCGACCAACGCGTACACGATGTTGGAATTTTTGCGATAGACCTCCACGGCGCTGCGGCCCCAATCGCCCAAAGGCAGGCCGCGGCCCGCCTGGCCGGCGGCGCCCAGCTTGGTCCAGTGGAAACCGCCGTCGGTGGACCGGTACAGGCCGCTGCCGGGACCGCCGCCGTTGTAGCCGAACACCGTGCGCCGGCGCTCATAGGCGCAGGCAAACAGGATGTTGGGGCTCTGCGGATCGATGGCGATGTCGGAGACGCCCGTGTCTTCGTCGATGGTGAGCGTCTGTTTCCAGGTGGCGCCGCCGTCTTTGCTCATGAAAACGCCGCGCTCCTTATTGGGCCCCCACAGGTCACCCAGCGCGGCGACGTAGACCGTGTCGGGATCGGTGGGATGGACCACGATGCGGCCGATGTGGTGCGTCTCCTTGAGACCGAGATGCGTCCACGTCATGCCGGCGTCGGAAGATTTGTAGACGCCATCTCCCCAGGAAGAACTCTGGCGGTTGTTGGCCTCGCCGGTGCCCACATAGACAATGGCGGGGTTGGACGGAGCGATGGCGATGTCGCCGATGGAAGGATTGGGCTGATCTTCGAAGAGCGCCTGCCAGGTGGTGCCGCCGTTGACGGTCTTGAAAAGGCCGCCGCCGGCCGCCCCGATGTAAATGATGCGGGGATCGGACTCGACTACGGCGATGTCGTCGAGGCGCCCGCCCATGACGGCGGGGCCGATGCTGCGGAAGCGCAAGCTTTTCAGCGCAGTGTCATACGACGACTGCGCGAAGGCGCCGGCGGCCAACCCCGAAAGCGCGAGTGCGGCGATGAAGATGGAGATCGGTGACAGTTTTCTTGAAGGCATGAGAGTTTCCCTGAATCGGAGCTATTGTACATCAGGCGGGGGGCGGAGTTCCGGCTCGGGGGGTTTGGAGGTGGGAATTACTGGTGATGAGAGGAATTGGGTTCGTTTCGGTGCAGGGGATTGTGGCGTCGGAGGGCAGCGCGACCAGGGGGTCGCGCGCAGGCGAGGGCGCCTGCCCCACATCGGGAATTGGGCTCGTTTCGGGACTTGGATCTGGTTCAGTTGCTTCGGGTTGAGGCGGCGAATTGGGTTCGTTTGGTATTTCTTCTAATTCTTCTTCAAATTCGGAGCGCAGGGCGCGGAGGCGTTCGAATTCCTGGATGGCGCGACGGTAGTTGCGCTCGGCTTGGGCCTGGTAGCGCAGGAAGAGGGCCCAGGTGTGAGGCCTCTGGGTCATGCGGTGAAGGCTTGCGGCGATGGCGAAATTGTGTTCCTGGCCGAAGGTGATTTTACCCTTGCCCAGGCCGGCCATTTCCTCGTTCATGGGGTGGATGGGTTGGCCGTCGGATCCGAGAGCCTGGTCGAGGCAATTCGTGAAGAGGCCGGCTTCGAGGCGGGAGGCGCGGATGAGGGACATCTGGTGGAGGGCGATGCGTTCGACGGCCCAGAGTTCCTGGGAGTTGGCGGGGTGGTAGAGGTCGATGAGGTCCTGGCGGAGGTTGACAATTTCGTCGAGGTCTTCCAGATGGGCGACGGCGCAGTTGGAAGTGCAGAAGCCGTGCTTGCGGGAGTTTTGAGCGGATTGGGACTTGCCGGCGGCGGAGCGGGGGCCGGTGGATTTCTGTGCGTTGAGGCGGTTGGCGGCGATTTGTTTGTCAGAGGCCATGTGTGGCTACCTTTCAATTCAGGGGTAGCATGGCGACTGGGGGGAACTGGCGGGTGAGAGCGGGAAGTGGTTTGGAATCAGCGGAAAAAGGTTGAAGAATCTTGTGAATGGCTCGCGGCGGCAGTAGGTTTTCCCCAGCAACCGGCGGATGGGCGTCGGTGTTAGTCAAGCTTAATTTTAGTTTGTACAACAAATTTGTTGCACAACAAATAATTTGTGATAATGTATTGTTGTATGGATCAACTTGGCATTCCCGGAAGCATGGGGCGTCTGGCAGACGGCTCTGCATTCTTTGATCGACAGGAGATTATGTCCCACGCCTGGGACCTCCTGAAAACAAGCAACTTGCTTTTTCTTGCACCGCGGCGTGTGGGTAAGAGCTCGCTCCTGAATCGGATGCAGCAGGACGGCGAAGCGAGGGGCTACAAGACGCTATACCTGTCGGTACCGGATGCGGAGGACGAGTTGGACTTTATCAAGCGGCTGGTCCGCGGGTTCCGGGGTGCTAACTGGGCCTCGGGTGGCTGGGCTTCTGCTTTTAGAGACAGACTCCCCAAAGATCTGGAGGTGGTTCTTAAGACCGGGTTGATTGAGCTGAAGGCGAAGAACTTCGACTGGCGCGGCCCTGCGGACGAGTTGGAAACGCTGCTCAAGTCGGGCGATCCGGAGACGCTGCTGCTGGTTGACGAGTTGCCACTGTTGATCGCCAGCATCGTTCTTCAAGATCCGTCGGGAAACAGGGCCGAGCGTTTTCTGCTTTGGCTCAAGCGACTCCGAGAGCAGTATCCGCCGCGCTGGTTCTTCGCTGGGTCGATCGGCCTCGATTCGGTCGCCAGAAGGCTGAAACTTTCGGGGACCATTCACGACCTGCAACAGGTCGAGCTGGGAGAATTCAGCCCCGAAATGGCCCGCGCTTATCTGATGAGCCGTGGCCAATTCTATGAGTGGCCACTGAACGCGGAAACGATTGATGCCATTCTGGAGGCGGTTGAATGGCAGATCCCGTATCACCTCAATCTCGTTTTCGAGGAGCTTCGCGCCGCCGTCAAGGAAGGACAAGGCGCTCCTTCGCCTACTCTCGTTGAAGTCGCGCTGCAAAGACTGATTGCGCACGGCCGCACGCACTTCGATCATTGGGATGAGCGCCTTGCCAAAATCCTGGATGGTCGCATCCCTCGGTATTGTGAGATCGTCCTCGGTCTCGCCTGCCACCATGCCGGCGGTGTTACCGTCGAAAGCATCGACCTCCGTTTGAGCCGCGAATTGAACGACGACCAGGAACGGGCCGAAATGCTACGCCAAGTACTCGATCTGCTCACTAGCGACGGGTATCTGGTGCGCCACGAGGGCGCTGTACACTTCCGATCTGCGTTCTTGCGCCGTTATTGGCGGGAGGTGCAGGCGTGATGGAGCAGAGACGGTTCCCCTTCGGCGGCGTCCCGGTATACAATCCGCAGTCCCTGAGCAAGACCGAGGCGCTTGCGCAGTTCCATGCGCGGCAGGCCGCCTACTTGCGCCTGATAGAACTCCTCCGCGAGGAGCGCCCTTCGCACGTTCTGATTATCGGCACGCGCGGTATGGGCAAAACCACTCTGCTGCAGCGCGTGCGTTACGGCGTGGAGGAAGACGCCGATTTGAACAGCCGCTATCTTGTGCTGGCCTTCCCGGAAGAGCAATATAACGTCAACCGCCTACACCATTTTCTGCTCAACAGCGTGGACGCGCTGGCCGACGCTATGGAGCGCATTAAGGACGGACAAATGTTGGCACACGTCGAGAAGTATGCCGACACGGTTGGCAAACGCACTCCGGAGGAAATCGAAGAACAGGTGCCGCGGTTCCTGGCCGAGATCGGCCAGCAGATCCAGAAGGGCTTTCTGCTGCTGGTGGATAACGCAGACCGGCTTTTTGAAACAATCGAAGGCAGGCAGCAGTGGCGGCTTCGCGAACTGCTGTCCTCGCGGCCTGATTTGACTTTCTTCGGAGCCACTACCCAGGCGAGCGATGGAATCTACGGACCGGAACGCGCCTTTTTCGAGTTCTTCCAGATTCACCAGCTTTCGCCCTTGACGTTTACCGAAGTACGGGATCTGCTGCTCCACCTGAGTGAATCCGTGGAAGAGAAAGAGAGCGAGAAGGGCACCGCGAAACGGCGGGTCGCGGAATGGCTCGACGCCGACGCAGCGCGCCTGCGTACCCTGGTGCAATTGACCGGAGGCAATCCGCGCACGACGGTGCTTCTGTTCCACCTGGTGCTGGATGGCTTGGCGGGCGGCGCCCGCGAGTACCTGGAGCAACTGCTCGACCAGGTCACGCCGACCTATAAGGGCCGCGTGGACGAGTTGCCGGCTCAGGCGCAGCAGGTGCTGGATGCGGTCGCGCTGCGATGGGACCCGGTTACTGCGATGGAAGTGGCGGAGGATACGGGCCTCGACACGAGCGCCGTTTCAAGCTATTTGACCCGCCTTGTGCGCCAGGGAATTTTGGAGAAAGCCGATCCTGGCGATAGCAAGAAGGCCCTGTACCAGGTTTCTGAGCGCTTCTTCAACATTTGGTATCTCATGCGTGCAAGCCGGCGAGTACGGGCGAAGCTGCGCTGGTTCGTCGAATTCCTGCGGGTATTCTTCGATTCCGGCGAACTAGAACGGATGGCATGGGAGCGGATCGAGCGCTATCAAAGCACATGGCGCGGGCACCCGGAGGAAATCGAGACTGCTTTCACCTACGTCCTTGCCTCGGGAGCGGGACGTAACCGGTTCGAAGAGTATCTTCGACAGAAGTGCGCGGATACCGAGGTGGTATGGAAGCCTCTTCTGGATTTGATTGAGTGCCCGACCGTCGACGCAACACTCGCTGGCGGCGGGTCGGCGCAGGCGAGATCAGGGGTTGGGGGGCGCAGCCAGGTCGATACAGAGGCAGAGCTTCGAAGGGCGGTCGAGGCTGAGCCCGAAAATGCGGTGCACCAGGGAAAACTGGGCCTTCTTCTCGCGCGAGAGCTTGAGAAGACGCCCGAACGAGCTGCGGAGGCGGAGGCGGCCTTCCGCAAGGCGGTCGAGTTGGAGCCGAAGGTCGCCGGCCTCTGGAATGATCTTGGCGTTCTTCTTGCGAAGATGCCCGAGCGAAATGGGGAGGCAGAGGCGGCCTTTCGCAGGGCGACTGAGTTGGATCCCACGTTTGCCGGCTTCTGGTGTAACCTCGCCAATCTTCTTGCGAGGACACCTGGGCAAGCTGCAAAGGCGGAGGCGGCCTACCGGAACGCTATCGGCCTGGCCCCAGAGGTTGCTGGCTTCTGGAATTCTCTTGGAGATCTTCTCGCCGAGATGCCCGAACGAGCTGAGGATGCGGAGGCGACATACCGCAAAGCGATCGACCTACAGCCAAAGACTGCTGGCTTCTGGAATGATCTCGGCAATCTTCTCTCGTGGATGCCCGAACGAGCTGAGGAGGCGGAGGCCGCCTACCGGAGGGCGATAGACCTAGACCCGAGCGTTGCCGCCTTCTGGAATTTTCTTGGCTATCTTCTCGCGAAGACACCCGGACGAGCTGCTGAAGCGGAGGCGGCGCTCCGGAAGGCGATCGAATTAGACCCGAAAGCTGCCTGGTTCTGGGGCAGCCTCGGCGTTCTTCTTGCAAAGACACCCGAGCGGACTGCGGAAGCGGAGACGACCCTCCGCAAGGCGATCGAACTGGACCAGGGTCTCGCCGTCTTCTGGAACAGCCTTGGCATCCTTCTCGCGAAGACAGCGCAGCCAATCGCCGAGGCGGAAATGGCCTTCCGCGAGGCAATCGAGATCGAGCCGACCGTTGCCGGGTTCCGGAAAAACCTCGGCCATCTTCTCAGGAAGATACCCGAACGAGTTGCGGAGGCGGAGGCGGCGTACCGCAGGGCGATCGAACTGGAGCCGGATGGTGCCGAATTCTGGAATAGCCTTGGCACTCTTCTCGCGGGGACACCCGAGCGCGCCGCTGATGCGGAGAAGGCCTTCCGCAAAGCGGTGGAACTCGACCCGAAGAGTGCCCTCTTCTGGAGCAACCTCGGCAATCTTCTCTGGACCATACCCGAACGAACTACGGATGCGGAGATTGCCCTTCGCAAGGCGATCGAGCTCGACCCGAAGGACGCGACATTGTGGGGTGCCCTCGGCACTTTTCTGGCGTGTCGGGCTGGCAGGCCCAGGGACGCGGAAGTTGCCTTCCGTAACTCGGTGCAGTTCGGGCCTGACGATTCCCGTAGTATTCGGAACCTTGGCGTGTTGTTGTACTGCGAGTTGGCCGAGCCAAAAGAGGCGATGGCCTACTTGGCTCGAGCCCATCAGCTCGATCCGGAGGATCCCATCTCAGCGGCGGTCCTGGCGGCATCTCTCCGAGATTCAGAGCCTACACAGGAGCAGATCCCCATCTCCATTGCTGAAGCTCGAAGAGCTGGTTTCTGGGATGAACTTCTTGGGCTATGCCAGAACTACGCACCATTCGGTAAACTCCTCCTCGGCATCTGCGATCTGGTTCAGGACCGCGACGACGCGAACCGCTTCGTCAGGTTGTACCGGGCAGTCGCACTCGCGCAATTGCGCGACTTCCCTCGCGCCTCGGTGGCGCTGGAAGACGCGCTGACCGGCGATCCGATTGACCTGCTTTCGATTGGACAAAGGGCGCTGGAGACGTTCTTCGCGGCGGCAGTGAGAAGCGAGCGCGTGCGCGATTGTCTCGAGCTGATCGACAAGAAAGACTGGAAGGACGCGTGGCGACCCATCTATGAAGCGTTGCGGGCGGTCGAAGCCGGTTCAGCCGAGTACTTAAAACGAATCGCCGTCGAAATCCGCACTCCGGCGCTGCTGATTCTTCGCCGCATCGCGCCGCAGATCCCGGACTTGCCGGAACGGAGCGGTTGAATGTGTCGGGCGGTTGCGCGGGCGGAAGGCGGGCGGGAACATGCGAGTGCTTTGAGATCACCTTTGCCGGATTCGCCATTCAGTCAGGCCGTGGAGGATTCGAAGCGCGGTTTCGCTGTCAATGGCCCGCAGGTCGGCTCGGGCAGAGTCCGGCCAAGTAAACTTCATCGCAAGCCGAATTCCCGCAGGATCTCGGCGTGCGAAGTCACCTTTCCGGCGCGAACTTCATCGCGCGCCCGCGCGATTGCCGCGGCGTCCGCGTCGGTCACCGGTTCGTCATCCAGTGGTGCTGATAATGCCGCCCGCCAGGCTGGACTGACGGCCAGGTATTCCAAGAACAGCTTGGCGGCCGGGAGTTCCGCTTCCGGAATCCGGTCGACCAGATCATGAAGTGTGTCGCGGCTCATGGAAACTCTCCGTCTTTAGCGTACTGCATAGCCTTCGCTCGGGGCAAAGCGGGGACAGCTATCCAATTCCAAAGGCGGGAATTGGTAGCAGTCCCCGTTTTGCGGCGGCGCACCCCTGCTTACTTCCCCCGCTGCGCGGCCTGCTCGACGGCGCGCATCACGCGCAGGGTGTTGCCGCCCAGAATCTTGAGGATGTCGGCGTCGGAGAAGTTGCGCTCCATCAGACCGCGGACCAGGTTGGGGATTTTGGAGATGTCTTCCATGTCCTGCGGGAACATGTCGTCGGCGCCATCGAAATCGGAACCCAGGCCGACGTGGTCGATGCCGGCGATCTTCACGGCGTGCTCAAAGTGGTCGAGCAGTCGGCTCAGCGGCACGCGGCCCAGCCTGGCGTTGCGCTCCTGGTTGATCTTGCGGACGGCCGGTCCATTCCGGCTGCGGTCGCCGAAATTGGGGGTCTGGCTGTCGATCGAATCCTGGCGCGCCTGCTCGTCTTTCAAGGCGTTTTCACGGTCATTGAAGCCGGGTTCGAGAAAGCCTTCATAGAAGTTGATGTGCACCACCCCGCCCTTGGCGGCGATGGCGTGGAGCATGTCGTCGGTCATGTTGCGCGGCACGTTGGCGATCACGCGGCAGGAAGAATGCGACGCGATGATCGGCGCGGAGGAGGTTTCGAGCGCGTCGTAGAAGGTCTTGTCGGAGACGTGCGAGATATCGACCATCATGCCCAACCGGTTCATCTCGCGGACCACCTGCTTGCCGAAATCGGTGAGGCCGTTGTGTTCGGGCGGTTTGCTGGAGGTGTCGGCCCAGGGTGTGTGGTTGGTATGAGTGAGCGTCATGTAGCGCACGCCGAGATCAAAATAGGCGCGCAGAACGGCGAGATCGGAATCGATGGCGCCGCCGCCTTCGAGACCCATCAGGATGGCGATGCGGCCGCGCTTTTTGGCCGCGAGGATTTCATCGGCGGTAGCAGCCATGGCAAGATCGGCGGAATGCCGCGCCGTTTCGCGGCGTACGGCGTCGATCTGCTCCAGAGTGCGGCGAATGGTTTGAATGGGGGTGAAGCGGTCGGTGTCGGTCCAGATGGAAAGGAACAGGCCGGAAACGCGGCCGGTGCGCATGCGGGGGATATCGACTTGCCCGAAGTCGTGCTTCTCGGCGAGGTTATAACCTTCGTCGACGATCATCTGGGTGGTGTCGTCGTGCAAATCGAGGACTACGGCCCGTTCGAGGAGGTGCGCGACGCGGGCGGGGTCGACCTTGGTCTGGGCGAACGCCGAGGAGGCCAGGAGGAGAAGAAAGAGCGGCTTGTTCATGCTGCGAGGATTATACCCGACGGGCGGAGCTTTGGCTCGCGGCGCGCGGCCCGGGGTCGCGCGCGGACGAGGGCGTCCGCCCCACTTGGCTCAGTAGCGCATCAGGGCGCTAGCCGTTCTCACGCAACCACTGCTCGAAGGGCGTGCGGTAGAGCACAATACCGCGGCGCGAATACTGCAGGTGACCCATGCGGCGGAACTGGTTCATGTAGTGGGTCACGATTTCGCGCGAGGTCCCGACGTATTGCGACAGCAGTTCATGGGTGAACGCGGCCATTTTGACGGAGCCGTCCGGCTGCGGCGTGCCCAGACGCTCGGAGAAACGGAGCAGCGAGCGGGCCAGGCGCCGCGCAATATTGTCGGCCGAAAAGCTTTCGATGCGGTGCGTGAGGTTGATGGTGCGCTGCACCAGGATCTGCAGCATCGCCATGGCCAGGCGCGGACGTTTGAGAACGATATCCTCGATCTCGGCCGCGGTCCAAGCCATCAGCTTCGTGTCTTCCAAGGTGGTGACCTGTTCGGCACGATGGGGCAAGTTCAGAAACGCCGATTCGCCGAAAAACTCGTCGGGCTGATAAATGTCGACTACAACCTGGTGGCCGTCATCGGAAAGCCGCGAAACCTTTACTTTGCCCTCAATAACCAGGTACAGGCTGGTGGATGGTTGGTCCTGGCTGTAAACGATTTGGCCTTTGCGGAACTCCAGGATGGTGGAGCACGGCAAATGCGCGAGCGGATCTTCCAAAGGGCGTGGTGGCGCGTACGCCATCGGGCTGGATGCCATGGGTTTCCTCCAAAGTCCACACTGCTTCCAGTGCGGGTTATCGAAGCGCGCCGGTATGGTTGCTAGTCTCGAACCGGCGAACCTTTAACTCGGGCCGAGTCCCGTTCGGGATTTCAAATCCCCCCGCGGTGACCTCTACCCCAACTGTTGGGCGAAGACTTCCCGGAAGAAGTCATCCGCCGCCAGACTTTCGACGCACCCCGTTACGGGTGCCTCTTGTGCCCTGCGGGTACAGTAATGCGTCTTTTGATAGCGTTATTTCCACTCCGTTCTTAGCACTTGACGTGCCAAATAACACTCACGTTTCGCACACTGGCGCAGCAGCTCTCTTAAGTCATGGCTCCGGTGCGGGATAGGCGGTTTTGGAAAGGCGCGGGCCAGCAGTGAGGGCCACGCGCGGGAACGCGTCGAAGTACCATTCGGGAACAGCAACAGGCAAAGTTTGCCCATTGGATCGATATATGATGGATGGGTGCCCGCCGTCTGGCGCTCCTTCCTTTCCCTGTTGACGCTCCATTCTCTGCTGGCTGCGCAGTCTTATACAGCGCCGGCGGGGATACGCCAGGCCCAGCGGCACGCCACCGCGTCAATTTTGCCAGGTGGGCGCGTCATCGCACCGCTCGGGGAACAACACGCCACCGGCGCTGGCCCTTTCGGGCTAGCGGTGGGACCATCCGCGCGAGTGGTGGTCACCGCCAATGGCGGCATGGGGCGGAATTCCCTCACGATCTTCGACCGGGAGCCGAGCGGGAGGTGGGCGTCGCAGCAGATTGCAGCCTCATCCAAAGAGAGGGTGGATGACTTCGGCGGGTTGGACTGGCGCGGCGTCTTCATGGGGTTGGCATTGGTGAACGATCACACCGTGTGGGCATCCGAGGGGAATTCCGGAAGGGTCAGCCAGTTCGATTGGGGAGCCGACCGGCGGCGCGTGGTGGATCTGAATCAGGGTGGCTTCCACGACAGCTACACGGCCGACTTGGCGAACGACCCCGACCGCGGCATGCTGTACGTGGTGGACCAGGCGAATTTCCGGGTGGCGGTGGTGGATACGAAGGCGCATAAGGTGGTGGCCTCCGTCAAGGTGGGCCGCCTGCCGTTTGCGGTGGCGCTGTCACCGGACCGCAAGAAACTCTACGTCACCAACGTCGGGATGTTCGAATACCGGGCCATACCGGGCGCCGACCCGGCCGACGCGCGCGGAACCGGACTTGCGTTTCCGGCGTTCGGCTTTCCCAGCGCGGATGCAGCGAATGGCGCGCAGAGGCAGACCGCCAAGGGGCCGGTCAACGTGCCGGGTTTAGGCGATCCCAACGTGCGGGAATCCAATTCGCTGGCGGTGGTGGACGTTTCGAACCCAACCGCGCCAAGAGTAGAAGCCTACGTGCGAACCGGGGCGCCGTTCGGCGGGAACAGCAATGGCGGCAGCAACCCGTCGGGCGTGGTGGCCACGGCGGAACGCGTGTACGTTTCCAACGCGGGCAACGACAGCGTTACGGTGATCGACGCCAGGACGAATGCGGTCGAGGCGGAGATCCCGATCCGCATTGCGGGCCTGGAGACGCTGCGCGGCGTGCTGCCGGTGGGGATGGCATACCACGAGAAGAGCGGGTGGCTGTTGGTGGCGGAAGCGGGCATCAATGCGGTGGGGGTGATCGACACACGCGAGGGGCGCGTGATCGGGCACATCCCGGTGGGCTGGTTTCCGGCGCGTGTCGAGATGGACGGCAACACGGTGTTTGTCACCAATATCCGGGGAATTGGAACCGGGCCGAACGGTTACGGCGTGGCGCCGGGAGCGGTGGTGGCGGGCACGGCGCGCCAAGGCACGCTCTCCATTTTTCCGCTGCCGCAGCGGGAGGAACTGGCGGGGCTCTCGAGCTTCGTGATGGAGGCCAACGGATTCGTTCCGCGCGCGGCGGCGCCGCCGCTGCCGGCCGGGATCAAGCACGTGGTGCTGATCGTCAAGGAGAACCGCACCTACGACGAGGTGCTGGGCGATGAGATGGAAGCCGACAACGGATTACCGATGAGCGCACCGGCTCTGGCGCGGTTCGGAACGCGAGGCTACGCCGATGGGCGCAAGAAGCGGCTCAGCTTGAAGGATGTCAACGTGACGCCCAACCACCACCAGATCGCCGAGCAGTGGAGCTTCAGCGACAATTTCTACGCCGATTCGGACGTCAGCGTGGACGGGCACCACTGGCTGGCGGGCGCGTATCCCAGCGTTTGGACGGAGAGTTCACTGCTGGCCGCCTACAGCGACCAGAAGAAGGATTTCCGGTTGGGCGATGCGCCGGGGCGGCTGCTGTTTGCGGGGTCGGATTCCTCCGTCCATCCCGAAGATCAACTGGAGGGCGGCACTATCTGGCATCACTTTGCGAAACACGGCGTGAGCTTTCGCAACTTCGGCGAGGGCTTCGAACTGGCGGGCGTGGATGAAGACAGGGACCTGGAGCCGACCGGCGCGCGCTACCTCACCAATGTGCCGATGCCGGAGCCGCTCTACAGCCATACGTCGCGCGAATATCCGGGATTCAATATGAACATTCCGGACCAGTACCGGGCGTCGCAGTTCATCCACGAGATCGAGGAGAAGTATGTCAAGACCGGAGCGGACCTGCCGCAGTTCATCTTCATGCACCTGCCCAACGACCACATGACGGAGGCGCGTCCGGAAGACGGCTACCCGTTCGAAGAATCGTACGTGGTGGATAACGACTACGCGCTGGGACGCATCCTGGAATATCTGTCGGGCACCAGGTGGTGGGAGGAAACGGCGGTGTTCGTCACCGAGGATGACGCGCAGGGCGGAGTGGATCACATCGACGCGCACCGCACCGTGCTGCTGTGCGCGGGACCGTGGATGAAGAAGGGCTACGTGTCGCACGTGAACAGCAGTTTTCCCGGGCTGCTGAAGACGATTTTCCGGCTGCTGCACCTTCCGCCGCTGAATCTGTTCGACGCCGCGGCCTCGGACTTGAGCGACTGCTTCGCATCGCAACCGGATTTCGAAGGGTACAAGCTGTTGGACGTGGACCGGCGCATTTTCGATCCCGACAAGGCGCGCGCGGCGACGAATGGGAAACCTTCGGTGAAGATGGATGGGCCGAAGGTGGTGCGATAGGGCTGGCAAGACACCGGCGGCAAGACCGCCGGCGCTACCAGCTATTCCACACGGCTCACGCCATGGGCTATGACCTTTCGCCCTTCGGGCTTGGCAAATGAAGAAACTCCGGGGGCAGGCGCTTGCGCCCGACGACCGGCCAGGGGGCCTGGCCAGGGGGCCGGGGGCCCATAGGCGCTAACTTAACGATTAAGGAAATGTAATCTGGGGGACCCGATGTCGTGATCGTTCCCGGAGGTCTGCCTCCAGTTGGTGCCACTGGCGCAGGATATTTTGCAGCGGGAGCG
>JBEKDA010000071.1:0-38058 GCA_050014595.1 Bryobacteraceae bacterium | reverse complement strand
GTTCTCCTGTTTGAAGTTTCTGAGCCGGCTGTTCAGAGCCGGTCTCGGCATTGTACCCTTCAGGAGAACCCTTCGCCATTTCAGCCCTTATACATTCAAACAGACGCTTTCGTCTGTCAACCGCCCGGCAAGCCCGCAAGGGCGAAAGATAATAGCCCACGGCGTAAGCCGTGTGGAACCTGTTGTGAGTCCGCGTAGCCCCGGAACGGGGCGTAAGATTCTGACGCTCGACGGAAATGTAACTCCATGGACGCTTTCGTCGGTCAACCCGGCGCACTCGGCTTACCCCCGCGACACCAAATACACCGCCACTTCCGCCAGCAGATTCGGCGCCCACGTCACGCCGCGGTGCCCGGCGAGGAAGTAGCGGCGTTCCACGCGGAAGCCTTCGGCGGCGGCCAGGCTTTCGAAATCCTGCACCGTCAGGAAGTGGATGTTGGGCGAGTCATACCACTCGTAGGGAAACAGACTGGTGCGCGGAGCGCGCCCGCTGACCAGCATCGAGAGCCGCACGGCCCAATGGCCGAAGTTGGGGAAGGCCACGATGCCGCGCAGGCCCACGCGCAGCATTTCGCGCAGCACTTCGCGAGGGTGGCGCGTTTCCTGCAAGGTCTGGCTAAGGATCACGTAATCGAAGGCCTGGTTGGGGAAGTCGGCCAGGCCGGCGTCGATATCGCTTTGAAATACCGAAACACCGCGCGAGATGGCGCGTTGCACTTTGGCGCCGGAGATTTCGACGCCGCGCGCATCCACATTCTTGTTGTGCGCCAGCCATTCCAGCAATTCGCCCTCGCCGCAGCCGAGGTCCAGCACGCGCGTGTTGGGCTCGACGATCTGGCCGATGATGGCGTAGTCGCTGCGCCCCAGGAGTTCGGGAACGAAGGCCCGCTTGCGAGTGTGCGCGCTCATGCCAGTTTCTCGAAGGTGCTGGCCAGAAAGCCGCGCACCAGGGAAGACTGCTCCGCGACATCCACCAGGAAGGAATCGTGGCCGTAGCTGGATTGCAGCTCGACGTAGGCGACGTCGCAATTGCGCGCGCGCAGGGCGCGCACTATTTCCTGCGACTGGTAGCTGGGGTAAAGCCAGTCGGAGCTGAAGCTGATGACCAGGAAGCGCGCGCGGGCCGGTTCGAGCGCGACGGCCAGCGAGGCCTGGCCGCCGGTGAGATCGAAGTAGTCCATGGCCTTCGAGATGTAGAGATAGGAGTTGGCGTCGAAGCGGCTGACGAACTGGGTGCCGCGATAGCGCAGGTAGTTCTCGACTTCGAAATCGACCTCGAAATCGAATCCGAAGGACTCTTTGCCGCGCAGGCGGCGGCCGAACTTTTCGCGCATGGAATGGTCGCTCATGTAAGTGATGTGGCCGACCATGCGGGCGACCGCCAGACCGCGCCCGGGCGGTTCTTTGCCGTAATAATCGCCGCCGTTCCAGTTGGGGTCGGCCATGATGGCCTGGCGGCCCACTTCGTTGAAGGCGATTTGTTGGGCGCTGTGGCGCGCGGTGGTGGCGATGGGGATGGCGGAGACCACGCGATCCGGCTGCGCCACCACCCATTCGAGCGCCTGCATGCCGCCCATGGATCCGCCGGTGACCGCGAGCAGCCGCGGGATGCCCAGCGAATCGACCAGCATGCGCTGCAGCCGCACCATGTCGCCGATGGTGATCACCGGGAAGGTCAGGCCGTAGGGATAGCCGGTGGCGGGGTTGATGGAAGCCGGGCCGGTGGTCCCGCGGCAGCCGCCCAGCACGTTGGAACAGATCACGCAGTAGCGATCGGTATCGAAAGCCTTGCTGGGGCCGATCATGTTGTCCCACCAGCCGGGCTTGCCGTCTTCCGGGCCGGGTCCCGCGGCGTGAGCGTCGCCGGAAAAGGCGTGCAGCACCAGAATGGCGTTCGATTTGGCGGCGTTCAGCTCTCCGTAGGATTCGTAAGCGATCTCGACGGGGCCCAGCGTGGCGCCGTTATCGAGGCGCAGGGAATCGAACCGGACAGTATCGGCTGTGACGATCATGCGGGAAGATTTTCATGATAACAGCAGCGGCCTGTTTAAAGCTGTGCCCGGGCTTGAATGCGGCCGTTCACTGGACTATGCTGAGGAATCCTCGAGGTGAGGGATGTACAAACTTGCCACCATCCTGACGGTTCTGACCATGAGCGCTTACGCGGCAGTGAAAATCGAAAAAACCAGCTACCAGGGCTGGCCCAATTGCTATCGCATCTCGAACGGCGTGGTCGAGGCGATCGTCACCGGCGACGTCGGTCCCCGCGTCATGCGGTACGGGTTCGTGGGCGGCCAGAACCTGTTCAAGGAATTCAAAGAGCAGCTCGGCAAATCGGGCGAGCCGGAGTGGCAGGCGCGCGGCGGCCACCGCCTGTGGATCGCGCCCGAAGATCCCGTGAAGAGCTATGCGCCGGACAACGCGCCGGTGCACATCGAAGTGCGCGGCGACGCCATCGTGATGATTGGGCCGGTGGAAGCTTTGACGGGTCTGGAAAAAATGATCACGCTGCGCATGGAGACTTCCGGGACCGGTGTGGAAGTAACCCACCAGATCCACAACGCCGCAAAGCAGCCGTATGAATTTGCGCTGTGGGCGCTGACCATGCTGGCGCAGGGCGGCACCGCCATTCACGGGTTTCCGCCGCGCGGCCACCATCCCCACGATCTCGAGCCCACCAACCCGCTGACTATGTGGCCCTACACGAATCTGGCCGACAGCCGTTTGCGGCTGCTGCAAAAGTACCTGGTGCTGCGGCAGGACCCCAAGAGCGCGGGCGACGCCGAAAAGCTGGGCAGCTACGGCCGCGACGTATGGGGCGCCTACCTGCTGAATGGCGATCTGTTCGTCAAGCAGGCGCATGCCGAGGCGGCGCCGGCGGCATATCCCGACTTCGGGTGCAATTTCGAAACCTTTACCAACGCCGATTTTCTGGAGCTGGAAACCTTGGGGCCGATGCGCAAAGTGGCGCCCGGCGAGATCGCCGCGCACACCGAGCACTGGAGCCTGCACCAGAACGTCCACATTCAGAAATGGGACGATGCGGAACTGGACCGCGTGCTGCTGCCCCTGGTAATGGGACGTTGATCCTCATTTTTTGGCAGGAAGTAGTTGAGCCGCCGATGAACGCCGCTTCTTCCAGCTAGTCCAAATCGATATCCCGCTTGGGCGGCTCGAGGTCGGGGTTCTCTTTGGCGCGCTTGAACAGCTCGTCGAATTTCTTCTCGAGCACCTTACCGTGCGATTTCTCGGCTTCGAAGCTCTTCTGGAAAAGCTGTTCGCGCCGCGCGCCTTCGCCCTTCAGCTTGGCCACTTCAGCCGCCAGATCCTCGATGGGGAGCGGCTTTACGGGCACCGTGTGCGCAATCACCGCGCGCGTCTCCGGGTCGATCTTGAGCACCGCCTCGCAGCACGGGCATTCCACGTCGAACATCGCCTTCGCCATAGACCTATCGTAAACGAGTTGGAGCCTGCACGAGAAATACCTGCAGGCCCGGGAAGAGACGGTTGTGAGGGTAACGGCGGGAATCAGCAGGTTTCCGTGAGAGGTGACTCGAAAGGAAGGAAGCGACAGAGAGGATCAGCCGTCTCTCCAAGGGCCCATCGGTAAGTCGTCACGCTGCTCCAAGAGCAATTCTCGCGCCAAACCCTAATCAGCCTGGAATCAAGCTGCCGGAGTCCGACTTGTGCGGCCCGGTACAAAAAATTGGCGCGGCTGTGTCAAGATTTTGTTCCGCTGTGTCCAGGTGGCCTAAGGGCTCTTGCCGGGGAGTTGCTCGGGGATGGCGCCGGCGGGGCGCAAGACCTTGCCCTTGAAGGCTTCCTCGAGTGAAATGCCGTTGCTGTTGAGGGTCTGGCCGGTGGCCCGTTCCAGTTCCACCTTGGCTTTGGCGTATGTGGTTTCGGCCGCCAGCTCGTTCGATTCCGCCGTCACCAGGTCGCGTTCGGTCAGGATCACGTTGTACGAGGTGGAAACACCGGCCAACAGCTTCTTCCGTTCCGCATCCACGGTTTGCTCTTGTAGGATCCGCTGTTTGACGGCCGATTGGTATTGCGCGCGCGCCTGCTGCACGCCGATCAGCGCGTTCTGCACTTCCACGCGCACCTGGTTTTCCAGCCGCTGAATCCCCACTTGCTGCTGCCGCAAGGCCAGCTCGCCGTTGATCAGGTCGGCCTGCGCGGCGCGGTTGTGAATGGGGATGTTGAGATTGAAGCCGATCGAGTAGGTGGGAAAATTGCGCGCGAAAATCTGCGACAGCACCGTTCCGTATCCGCCCACGAAAAAGGCCGTGGGGCTGCCGCCGACCAGCGGGTTCACCTGTCCCGCCAGCCCGGCGTTGCTGAGCTGCCCGACCAGATCGAGCGTGGGCAGCAGCTCGCTCCTGGTCCCCTTGAGGGCGATATTTTGGTTCTCGATCAGGATGCGGAACTGCGCCAGCTCCGGCCGGGAAGCGATGGCCGTCGAGTTGAGGTCCTGGATGGGAGTGAGTGGGTCGATATCCGGAACATGGATGCGGTCGGTGAGGATGACGTGCGCGGCGGCGACCTCCAGGCTCAGCACGCCGGTCTTGCTCAGGGCGTTCTTGAGAATAGTCTCCTGCTGGAACAATTGCGTCTGCGCCACGGTGAGGGCCTGCTGCCCGGACGCGATTTCCGCCTGCGCGCGGGTCACCTCGATGGGCGCCAGGATTCCCACGTCCACTTGCCGCTGGTCGTCCGAGAGCAGCCGCTCTGAGGCTGCCAGGGCGTCGCGCTGCACCCGCACGTTCTCGGTGTAGCTGAGCAGGTCCCAATAGAGATCGGTGATGGCGGAAACCGTGGTGATCACCTGCGCTTTGAAGGTCAGGTCGGAAACCTCGCGATTGTTCCTGGCGATGCGGATCTGGCGCGAGTTAAGAGCCGGTCCGAAGCCCTGCAGCAAGTGCTGCGTCACGTTGAGCGCCAGCGAAGAATTCGTGGAGGGATTGAACTGGGCCCGGTTGCTATTGGTGTCCGAGGCGCTGTTGGTGAGTCCCAGGCTGACCAGCGTGCCGGTTTCGAAATTCTGCTGGACGCCGGCGGCCGTGGCGGTCTGGCGCTGGATCAGGGAGTTGGTGCCGGTGGTAAATGAGCTGCTCTGCGGCGAAGTGAGGTGCGCCAGCGTGCCGCTGCCGGTCACCAGGGGGTCAAAAGAAGGAGGCGCGTTGCCTATCTGGGTGGACCCGGCAAGGATGAACGATTGCAGACCGGATGAAGGCCCGCCGCCGGTGACGCTGGAGGGGCCGGCCAGCACGCTGGTGGATACCGGCGAGGCAAAGCCGCCCGCCTGCGCGCGGAGCAGATTCGTATCGGCGATCTGCGGCCCGTAGCGTTGGAGCTCCAAGTCCAGATTGTTTTCAAGCGCCAGAGCGATGGTATCGGCAAGCGACAGGTAAAGGTTGCCGGCGCGAAGCAGCGAGTCCAGCCGCGTGGAGTTGGCCATGTCGGGCATGGGCGGAATCCGGGCGGTATACGGCGACGCGATCCGGCCGAAGAAACTGGGGCGGGCGGCGGCGGCCTGTGGCGGGTTGCCGGGCGGCGGCATGCCCGTCTGGTCGGCGGCGAAATCCGCCGGTGGGCCCGGCATCAGAAGAACGCACAGTGAAGCAAGCAGTGTTTTAGCCTGGCGCATGAGTGGTACCTCGCGTCTCGAAGGGCGGTCGGTTTGGTTTAAAGTTCAATGGTATAGTAGGCCTTTGTGACGCCGCAAGCCGAGTCCGTTCTGGAATTATTTCGATCCGCGGGCGCATATTTAGAGGGCCATTTCCGGCTGACCAGCGGCCTGCACAGCTCCGCCTACCTGCAATGCGCGCTGGTGCTGCAGCATCCCGCGGCGGCCGAAAGACTGGCCGGCGCGCTGGCCGCGGAAATTCGCAAACTGACTCAGGCGCGCATCGAACTGGTGGTGTCGCCGGCGCTCGGCGGCTTGATCGTCGGACACGAAGTGGCGCGCGCGCTGGGCACGCGGTTCCTTTTCACGGAGCGCGACGCCGCCACTTCCAAGATGGCGTTGCGGCGCGGGTTCACGGTCGAGCGCGGTGAAACGGCGGTGGTGGTCGAGGACGTGATTACCACCGGGGGCAGCACCCATGACGTCATCGAACTGCTGCGCGCAGCCGGCGTGAACGTGGTGGCGGCCGCCTCTATCATCGACCGCAGCGGTGGATGCGCCGATGTGGGCGTTCCGCGCGCGGCCCTGGCCACCTTGCAGGTGGCGGCGCACTATCCCGAGGAATGTCCTCTGTGCCAGCGCGGCATTCCCGTGGTGAAACCGGGCTCGCGCCCAACCTGATGCGCCGCATCCGCATCCATCTGGCCTACGACGGCGCCGCGTTTCACGGCTGGCAGGTGCAACCCGGCCTGGCGACCATTCAAGGCGCGCTCGAAGAAATTCTTTCCGCGATCGAAGGCGCTCCGGTGCACGTGGCGGGATCGGGCCGCACCGATGCCGGCGTGCACGCCCTCGACCAGGTGGCGGCCTTTAGCATCGAGAACCCCATTCCTGCGGCCAACCTGCGCCGCGCCGTCAACCGCCTGCTGCCCCCCACCATCCGCGTGCTCTCGGCCGAGCAGGTCGAGCGGGATTTCCATCCGCGATTCCAAGCCAAGGCCAAAACCTACGAGTATCGCATTTGCCGCGGCGAAGTCTGCACCCCCTTTGAGTGGCCGTTCGTGCATCATTATCCCTATCCGTTGGACCAGGAGCGCATGTCGCTTCTCGCGCGCGCCTTCCAAGGCGAGCACGATTTCACGGCCTTCGCGGCCTCCGACCAGCGCGATGCCCAAGCACGCTCCAAGGTGCGGACGGTTTTTTCGTCGGTGCTGGAGCCCTCGCCGGCACGCCTGGTTTATCGCATCCGCGGCAGCGGATTCCTGAAGCACATGGTGCGCAATATCGTCGGCACGCTGATCGAAGCCGGTAAAGGAAACATCGAAGATGTCACCGTGCTGCCCGCCGTCAGCGGTCCCACCGCGCCGGCCAAAGGCCTGTTTCTGGTGAGCGTGGAATACGGTCCTGGAGTTTCGACATTCTCAAGCTCCCTGAAGACCGACTGGTAGCGCCGGCGGTCTTGCGTGTGCCCCAAAGGGGCTGATTACCACGGGCCAAGCCTAATCTGCCCTGGGATCGGCCGGAATCTGGCGACCCGGTTCGCGCGGATACCAGCCGGCACGCGGGACGGCCTCACGGTCAGCACCCGCGCCTATCCTCGACTCTACCGCCGGTGTCTTGCTTGCGCTTGACCATCGCCACTCTTCGGGACACACTGCAAGGCCGCTTCTACTGGGTTTCGCTCAACGTATGCAGTCACCGGAGCCCAGTTGCTTCTCCTTGCCACCGGCCAACTGGATTAATGTCAAGCATTGACATGCCGATCTCGGACCATTAGCCTGTATACAGGCGGGAGGCTATCACTCATGGACCAGATGAATATCTCGATCACCGACCATCTCGTGGCGTACGTCCGAAAGAAGGTGAAGACCGGACGCTACAACAATGCCAGCGAAGTTGTGCGGGACGCCTTGCGCCGCATGGAAGACGAAGAGGCGCGCGAGGTCCGGCTGGCGCAGCCCTCGGCCGAGGACGTAATTGCGGACCTTACTCCGCAGCAATTGGAACACATCAGGCTCCGGGTCCTCGCAGGCATTGAATCGATGGAACGCGGTGAATATTCCGAGTTCACGGGCCGTGACGGGCTCGCTGAGCTAGCCGCCGGGGTCAAGGCGCGGGGGCGCAAGTTGCTGGCCGAAAGAGCGGCGCGACCCACCCGGCGATGACTCGATACCGCGTCTCCCGAGACGCCGGAAAGGATCTGGACGAGATTTTCGTCTACTGGGCCGAGAGGGCGTCCCCGGAGGTCGCGGATCGCTTGATTGACGCCCTCACCAGCCGTTTCTGGTTGCTGGGCGAGTACCCTGAGATGGGCCGGCAGTGTGAGGATCTTGCCCACGGCGTCAGATGTTTTCCAGCGGGAAAGTATCTCGTCTACTACCGCAAGGGTGAGCCGGGCGTGGAGATTCTGCACGTGTTTCACGGCGCCCGGGATCAGGCAAAAGCCCTTAGGCGATCCCGAAGAGAATGAGCTTACTCCTGCCGCAGCACCCGCATCGGCTCCAGCCCCGCGGCGCGCCGCGCCGGGACCAGCGCCGCGCCCAACCCGATCGCCGCCAGCACACCGCCCGTAATCCAGAAGGTGAACGAATCGTCCGGCTGGATGCCGAACAGCACCGGAGCCACCCGGCGCGCGGCCACCAGCGACACCGGAATGCCCACGGCCAGCCCCGCGGCCACCAGCAGCAGAGCGTCGCGCAATACCATCCACATCACTTCGGTACGGTGCGCTCCCAGGGCGATGCGGATGCCGATCTCGCGGGCGCGCCGCGCCGTTCCGTAGGCCATCACGCCGTACAGTCCGATGGCCGCCAGCAGCAGCGCCAGACCGCCAAAGAAGCCGCCCACGGTCGCCACCAGGCGGTCCTGGAAGATGGACTCGTCGATGCGCTGGCGAATGGTCTTGGGGTCGGAGCTCGAGGCTTCCGGCCCGAGCCGCGCCACTTCCTGGCGGATGGCGGGCGCCAGATCGTCGCGCGAGCGCTGGGATCGCAGCAGCACGGCGCCGAAAGGTGTGGCAACCTGCGTCATGGGCAGATACACCGTGGGTGCGATCTTCTGCCGCAAGCCCTGGTGCGGGATGTCGCGCACAATTCCCACGATGCCTACGGGGTCCGGCTTGCTCTCGTCGAAGTTCAACACGCGGCTGAGCGGGTGCGTCTCACCCGGCAGAAACGCGCGCAGGAAGGCCTGGTTCACCACTGCCACCTTGGGAGAAGTGGAAGTGTCGGTGCGCTCGAATTCGCGGCCGATCACCGGCTCACTGCCGATGATTTCGAAATAACGCGGCGCGATCCGCTGCACGTTCACCAGGGCAGGCTCCCTGGCGGTAGCCTCCGATCCGGGAACCCTCAGGCCGCCGCTGGAGGAGCCACCCAGGAACGGACCGGGAAAGCCGAAGCTTACCAGGGAGACGCCCGGCAATGCTTCCATACGCGCCAGCAGCCCGTTCCAGGCGGATTGCGTCTGTTCGGGTTTCCACGAACCGGGCAGCTCGACCGTGAATGCGATCACGTTTTGATTGCGAAAGCCCAGGTCCACCGAGCGCAGCCGCGCCAGGCTGTGGCCAAACAATCCGGCCAAGGCCACCAGCATCACCGAGAACGCGACCTGGGCCACCACCAGTGCTTTGCGCAGTTTGGACTCGCGACCGCCGTTCTGCCCGGTGCCGGATTTGATGCAGGCCGCCGGGTCCACCGCCGTGGACCGCAAGGCCGGGCCGAGCCCGAACAACGCCACCGCCAGCACCGAGATGCCGATGGTGAAGGCCAGCATCAGCGGGTCGGGTGCGGCGTTGAAGGGATCGCCCGAAGCCGCCGGCAGGAATTGCAGCACGGCGCGCTCTCCCCAATACGCCAGCGGCACGGCCAGCGCGCTGCCCATCGCCGCCAGCAGCAGGCTCTCCGTGAGGCTCTGGCGAACCAGCCGCGCGCGAGTTGCCCCTAGCGAAAGGCGCACCGCCATTTCCTTCTGGCGAGCGGCGCCGCGGGCCAGCAGCAGGTTGGCCACGTTGGCGCAAGCGGCCAGCAGCACCAGGCCCACCGCCGCCATCAACACTTCCAGCGCGGTTCCAAAGTTCTCCCGCAGCAGGGAGATGCCCACGCTGCCTTCGCGCACTTCCATCTCTTGGGCCATGGCCGTTTTGCGGAACGCGGCGTTGGGGTGCGCGCCGTACAGAGCCGTGAGGTGCTGCTTCAAGAGCACGTCCATGGCGGCTTGCACGCGGCTGCGCGGCACTTCCGGGCGCCGGCGGCCGATGATCCACGCCCAGTAGGATCCCGGTTCCATGATGTCGTCCACGGCCATCATGACGGGTTCCCAGAGGTCGGGATGGTGGTCCACTTCCACGCCGCGGAAGCCGCGCGCGGCCACGCCGATCACCGTGAGCGGATCCTTGTCGACTACAATCGTTTGGCCGAGTACGGCCGCGTTGCCGCCGAAGCGGCGCTGCCAGAAGTTGTAAGTGAGGACAGCCACCGGGTGTGCGTGGGGTGTGACGTTGTCGCTGTCGGTGAAGAGCCTGCCGATGGCGGGTGCGATTCCGAGCACGCGGAAGTAATTGCCAGTGACGGCCTCGATCTGTACGGTTTCGGCGCCGCCACTGCCCACACGAAAGCGCGCCTTATCGACGCCGCTGCGCGCGATGACGCCGCTGAACAGGTCGCTGCGCTTGGCGATCTCGAGGTACAGCGGGTAGGAGGAATAGCCGCGACCCCAGGCGCCGGTGCGGTAAAGCGTGACCAGTTCTTCCGGGTGCGATACCGGCAGCATGCGCAACATGAGGGCGTGGAACATGGAGAAGATGGCGGTGTTGGCGCCGATGCCAAGCGCCAGAGAGACCACCGCGGCGGCGGTGAAACCGCGGTTGTGCGCCAGGCCCCGGAGAGCGTAGCGCAAGTCTTTGGCAGCGGTCTCGATCCATGGAATGCCGCGACGCTCGCGATAAGCTTCGGCGGTTTGCGCCACGCCGCCGAACTCCCGCCGCGCGGCCATCCGGGCCGCCTGCGGACTCATGCCACGCGCGCGGAATTCCTCTTCCTGCATGGCTAAGTGAGTCTCCAGCTCCTCGTTCAACTCGCGCTCCAGCCGGTTTCCGCCGAAGAGCGCCGCAATCCGTTTCCAGATTGTGAGCATGGTTTCCTCCTATTCGGCCGCCCGCAGGAATCGTTCCATTAGCGCCACTGTGCGTGCCCAGTCCTGTGATTCCTGCGCCATCTGCCGCCTCCCCGTGCGCGTCAGTTCATAGAACTTGGCGCGGCGGTTGTTGTCGGAAGTTCCCCACTTCGACTGCACCCAGCCTTTCTGCTCCAGACGCAGGAGCGCCGGATAAAGCGTTCCCTGGTTCAGATCCAGCACGCCTTCGGAAATCTGCTGGATCCGTTTGGCCAGCCCGAACCCGTGCTGCGCCCCCATGGTCTCGAGCGTGCGCAGCACCATCAGGTCCAGAGTGCCCTGCAAAACGTCGGTTTTGGTGTTTCCTGTAGACATCCAAAAGAAGTATGGCTCGGTTCCTTTTGGATGTCAAGAGGAGTTGTATTCGCGGCTCGGACTACATCCCCGCCCATCCCGGCTGCCGGGCCTGCTTCTCCACCACCTTGGGGCCGTATTTGGCGGCGACGTCGCGGATCTTTGCGGCGCTGCCTAATAGAACGAAGGTCAGGTTTTCGGTGCGGTAGTATTTGCGCGCGACGGCGTTGGCCTGCTCCAGCGTCACCGCGTCCACGCGCGCGAAGAACTGATCCACTTCGTCGCGGTCCAGGCCGAACAGTTCCATCTCGCCCAGGACGTTGGCCACCTGGTCGGCGGTCTGCACGGTCCTGGTCGGATAGCTGCCTTTCACGTAGGCTTTGGCGGACGCCAGTTGCTCGGCCGTCATTCCCTGGTCGTGGAAGCGCTTCAGAACATCCAGCGCCAGGTCGATCGCCTGGGCGGTGGTCTCGGTCTTGGTGTAGCTGTTGATGGTGATGGCGCCGTCCAGCCGCGCCATCTGCACCGACGAGCTGGCGCCATAGGTGAGACCGCTGGTGACGCGGAGCGCGTCGTTGATCATCGACGTGAATCGGCCGCCAAACAGCGTGTTCACCAGGATGAGCGGCACGCGGTCGGGCGTCGAGCGGCGCACGCCCGGCTGCGCGATGACAAAATAGGTCTGCGTGGCATCGGGCTTATCCACCAGCAGCACGCGCGGCTCGGAGTTTTGGGGCGCCGCGGGAGCGGCTGCGAAGGCGTAGGCGGCGCCGGGCGGCACGGCGCCAAAGGTCTGCGTTACGCGCGCTTTCGCCGCGGCGGGGTCGAAATCTCCGGCGACGATCACGATGAGGTTGCGGCCCACGTAGGTCTTCTGGTGGTAATCCACGATATCCTGGCGGCGGATGCGGTCGTAGGACGCTTCGTCGGCGGGGCGGCCGTAGGGATGGGCGCTGCCGAAGAAGAAGCTGCGGTAGTAGGGGTTGATGGCCGCGCCGGGGTTGTCCTTGGTGGTTTTCAGACCGTCGGTGCGGCGCGCCAGCGTCTTGCGGACCTCCTCTTCCGGGAAGGCGGGAGCGAGCAGCGCGTCAGCCACCAGCCCGAGGCCGGCGTTGAAATCCTTACTCAGAAACTCGGCGTAGGCCGTGGTGGATTGCTCGTCGGTGCCGGCTCCGAAAGTGCCGCCGAGGGCGTCGATCTGCTCCGAAAACTGCGCGGCCGTGCGCTGGGCGGTTCCGCGGCGCAACAGCTCGGCGGTCACCGAAGCCAGGCCGGCCATCGCCGTTGGGTCGGATTCGTTTCCGCCTCTTACCAGCACGCGGAAGCTCACCAAGGGAAGTCCCGTGCGTTGCATGTAGTAGACCACCGCGCCGTTGGGCAACACCTCGCGGGTGTAGGGCGGCAGTTTCACCTGCGCGCCCAGCGACGCGCACAGGGCCAGGACCCAGATCAGGCGTTTCATTGCTTTGCTTCTCATTTACTTCACCTCCGGCTTCTCGGGGATCAAGGTGGCTACGGTTCGATTCTTGGGCGTGAAATATTTCTGCGCTACGCGTTGGATGGCTTCGGCGGTGACGGCTTCGATCTCCTGGTCGGCAGTGAAGAGCTTGGAGTAATCACCGCGGAAGACTTCGTACGAACCGAGCAGGTTGGCGCGGGTTTCGATGGTCTTGCGGCGCCGGTAGAGATCGGCCAGCATCTGATTTTTCGCTTTGCGCAATTCGGCGTCAGAGACAGGTTCGGTTTGCAGGCGCGCCAACTCCTCGAAAAGGGCTTTCTCGGTGGCGGCCGGGTCCACGCCGGAGCGCGGCGTGATGCTGAAGACGAAGACGGTCGGGTCGAGCGCGTCGCCCACGCCTCCGCCGGCCGACAACGCGAGTTGCGAATCGACCAGCCGCTTGTACAACCGCGAACTTTGGCCTTGCGAAAGGATAGTCGAGATCACGTCGAGGACCGGCATATCCGGGTGCCTGGCATCGGGCACGTGGTATAGGAAGAACTGCATGGGCAACTGCGCCGGCTTGTTCAGGATCACGCGCCGCTCGCCCTGTTGCTCGGGCTCCTTGGTGCGCACGGGCGGCGGCGGTTCGCGCCGCGGAATCGGCTCCAGGTATTTCCTGGAGAGTGCGAGCACTTGGTCGAAACGCACATCGCCGACGATCACCATCACGCAGTTGTTCGGCGCATAGCCCATGCTCCAGTGGCTCTTCAGGTCTTCCATGGTCCAGGACTCGATATCCGAGGGCCAGCCGAGCACGGGCCAATGGTAGGGATGCGCTTCAAAGGCCGCGGCCTCGGCCAGTTCAAAGAGCATGCCGGCGTTGCTGTTGTCCACCGAGGAGCGGCGTTCGGAATAGACTACGCCGCGTTCCGACTCGATCATCTTGGGATCGAAGGAGAGGTCGCGGATGCGGTCGGCCTCCATGTCGAACATCAGTTCCAGCGCCGAACTGGGGAACCAGTCGGTGTAGACGGTGACGTCGTTGGAGGTGTAGGCGTTGTTGCTGCCGCCGTTCATTTCCATGGTGCGGTCGAATTCCTTGGGACCGTATTTCTTGGCGCCGTTGAACATCATGTGCTCGAAGAAATGGGAGACGCCCGTGGCGCCGGGATGTTCGTTGCGGGAGCCCACCTTATAGAAGAAGTACATCGCCACGTTGGGAATGGCGTGGTCCTCCTGGACGATCACCTTCATGCCGTTGGCCAGGGTCTGCGTCCTGACGTCCTGCTGGGCTAGCAGCAGCGGGGAAAGAAGCAGTGCCGCGAGAATCGTACGCATGGATCTAGAATAGCGCCCCGCTGCTATATTGAGAATGCCACCATGGGCCGCATCCGCATCCTTCCCGACCAGGTCGCCAACAAAATCGCCGCCGGAGAAGTGGTGGAGCGGCCCGCCTCCGTCGTCAAGGAGCTGCTCGAAAATTCCCTCGACGCCGGCGCGACCGACGTGCGCGTGGAGGTGGAATCCGGCGGCCGCCGCCTGATCCGCATGGTGGACGATGGCTGCGGCATGCTGCGCGACGACGCGCTGCTGGCCTTCGAGCGCCACGCCACCAGCAAGTTGCGCGACGTCAAGGACCTGCTTTCGATTTCCACCTTGGGTTTCCGCGGCGAGGCCCTGCCTTCCGTTGCCTCGGTCTCGCGGCTGCTTCTCGAGACGCGCGCCGCCGAGGAGACCACCGGGACGCGCATCGAAATCGCCGGCGGCAAGATGCTGCGCTGCGAAGAGGCGGCGCTGGGACGCGGCACCGTCATCACCGTGCGCGACCTTTTTTATAATGTGCCGGCGCGTAAGAAGTTTCTGCGCACGGAGCAGACCGAGCTGGCCCACATTGCCTCGCTCGTCACGCATTACAGCCTGGCGCACGCCGGCAAGACGTTTCACCTCACCAGCGGCCCGACGGAGTTGCTCCACGTAACCCCGGTCGCAACCCTCCAGGAGCGCGTCTACCAGGTGTTCGGCAGCCAGGTGCTGGACGAGCTGGTGGACATCGGCCTCCGCGAGAAAGATTTGTACTTGCCCCCGCCCAGCGTGCCGCCCTCCGAGGCGCTCGCCGAATACCGGCGCGAGCCCGGCCCGGACGACGACCCGCCCACGCGCTCCTTCCGGCTGCGCGGATTCTTTTCCCGGCCGCAGGTGCAGAAGGCCAACCGCAATTCCATTTTCATCTTTGTAAACGGCCGGCTGATCCGCGACCGCCTGCTGCTCCACGCGCTCTCCTCGGCTT
This sequence comes from Bryobacteraceae bacterium, assembly GCA_050014595.1. Classification (GTDB taxonomy): domain Bacteria; phylum Acidobacteriota; class Terriglobia; order Bryobacterales; family Bryobacteraceae; genus PALSA-129. Next base: position 23,235 of record JBEKDA010000071.1, on the reverse strand, counting down.
ATCACAACCTGATTCCGCCAGCCTCCTATCCCTTCGCGTTGCTGTTTCTGGAGTGCGATCCGGAAGAGGTCGATGTCAACGTGCATCCGTCGAAGACCGAGGTGCGCTTCCGGCACGGAAACTTCGTGCACGATTTCGTCCGCGACACCTTGCGCGACCGCCTGATGGAAAGCCGCCCGGCGCCGTCATTTTCGCCGCGCGCCCCGCTCCCGGCGCCCCCCGCGCAACCAGCCGCGGCCCTGCCGTATTCCGAATTCAGCCAGATGATCGAGAACCAGGAACCGGCCGCCGCCAGCATAATGGACGGGCCCGCGCTGGATGCGCCCATGTCGGCAGCGCCGCCCGCCGAAGAGCCGGCGCTGCCCGAATTTGCGCTACGCCCGGCAGCCGGCCCCACGCCGCGCCTGGACTTCAGCGCGCCGCCGCTCGAAGTGACCCCCGGCCCGCCCCCCTCCGGGAAACTGTCGCGCCACCTGGATGCGCATGGCGAGTTCCCGCCGGAAGCCATTCCGCCTCCGGAGATTTCACTCTCGGTGCTTTCGGAGCTGCGCCCGCTCGGCCAGATTCACGAGAGCTTCATCATCGCCGCCGGCCGCGACGGCCTTTGGATCATCGACCAGCACGTGGCGCACGAGCGCATCCTCTTCGAGCAGGTCTTAAAGCAGCGCGCCGCCGGCCGCGTGGAGACCCAGCGGCTGCTCATGCCGCTGATCCTGCAGCTCACTCCCGAGCAGCAAATCGACTACGCCCGCATCGCCGACGAACTGCTCGCCTCGGGCTTCGAGACCGAGCCCTTCGGGAACCGCACCATCGCGGTGAAGGCCGCGCCGGCCAGCGTGGGAGCCGCCGACCTGGAAAAGATTCTCTTCGAGATTCTGGAGACCGCCGAAGGCGAACTGCGCGGCGCCTCGCTCGAGGACCTGCGTCGCAACATCTGCGCGTCGATCGCCTGCCGCGCCGCCATCAAGATCAACACCCGCCTGGACACCGCCAAGATGGAATGGCTGCTGCGCGCGCTGGCGGCGACGGATTGCCCGATGAGCTGTCCGCACGGCCGCCCGATCGCCATGCATTACTCCACGCGCGAGATACTAAAGGCGTTTCACCGGATCTAGGGAAGAAATCACGCCCGTCAGTCCGCCAACATTTGCTCCAGTTGAACGATGAGCGGCGGGAGGTCCAGAGCCAACGTGTCACAAACCCGCTCCAAGTCTACGTCGAAATAGGCGTGAACTAACCGGTTCCGCATTCCGACGATCTCTACCCACGGTATCTCGGGATGTTGGGAGCGTACGGCGTCGCTGACCCTGCTTGCTGCCTCGCCTATAATTTCGATGCACCGTACGAGAGCCAACGTCAGCACCCGGTCGCGTGCCAGATCGTCCGGTTTGCACCCCCTTCCGAACTCAACGGCTTCCAGGGCGGCGTCGCGCATGTGACGCAGCCGGACCAGATCACTCTCGCTCATACTGAACCTGTGCAGCCTTCACAACACCATTTCGAAAGTAGCGGCTCAGTTCGTCAGGAGTTCGCAGGTCCACCTTTCGGCCGAACAACCCGGAAAGCTCCCGCTCCATTGCTGCGAGCCTGAAATAACCGACCCGCTCATTCGGCTCGAATTCCACCAGGACATCAACGTCGCTCGCATCGGTAAACCGGTCGGTCAGCACGGAACCAAACAGAGCCAGCTTTCGGATTCCGCTGCGCCGGCAGAAATCCGCGATTTCCGCATTGGGGATCGGAATGTGGGCGCTCGCCATGTGACTATTATGCGTCAATTTGAGATACTAACCCTCGCGGGAGGCTCCATGAAGCGAAGACATTTCCTGGCGCTGGCGGCCAGCGCGGCGCCGGTGGTGAACGCGCAGCAGCAGCAACGCGCTCCGCGGTCTACCCCCGCTGGCGCGCCCGAGCAAGGCGACGGCGAAACCGCTCCGCCGCCCGTCAACCAGACCATGAAGCAGTTGGTGCGTGGCACCGACTACGCCGCCGCCTCCATGATGCCGCAGTCCACGCTCACCGCCGAACACATGCTGCGAGCCGGCGGCAACGCGTTCGACGCTGCCGTCGCGGGACAGGCCGTGCTGGGCCTGGCGCAACCGGCCATGAATGGCGTGGGCAGCGACGCCACCCTGCTGGTCTACGACGCCAAAGCGCAGAAGGTCTTCTCGATCAACGCCGAGGGCACCGCGCCCAAGCTGGCCACCATCGAATGGTACAAGGCCAACCAGGGCGGTAAGATCCCGGTCAACGATTCGCTGCTGGCTGGCACCGTGCCGGGCGCGGTCGACGCCTGGTATCTCCTGCTCTCGCGATGGGGCGCCAAAACGTTCGCCGAAGTGCTGCAGCCGGCCATCGACCTCGCCGAACGCGGAGTTCCCATCGGCCAGGCATTCAACGCGCGGACTTTCACCAGGTACTTTTCGAAGTACCCCACCACTGCGCACTTGTATGGCCCTCCCGATGGCCAGCGCTGGAAAGACGGCGAGGTGTGGAAGAATCCGGACTTGGCCCGCACGTTGCGCCGCCTGGTGGAAGCCGAGAAGGAAGCCGCGCCGAAAGGCCGGCAGGCCGCGCTGAAAGCCGCGCGCGACCGCTTCTATAAGGGCGACATCGCCCGCGAGATGGCCAAGTTTTCGGAAGAGAATGGCGGCCTGTTCCGCTACGAAGATTTCGCGGAATACACGGCCAAGGTGGAAGAGGCGGTCTCCACCACTTACCGCGGCTATACCGTTTACAAAAATGCTTCCGCCAGCCAGGGCCCCGCGGAGTTGTTCGCCCTGAACGTTCTGGAAGGTTACGACCTGAAAAAGATGGGCCTCAATTCGCCCGACTTCATCCACACCTGCGTGGAAGCCATGAAGCTGGCGATGGCCGATCGCGACCGCTACCTCGGCGACATGGACTTCATCAAGATTCCCTACCAGGGCCTGCTCTCGAAGGAGTACGCCGCCGGGCGCCGCAAGCTGATCGACCCGGCTGCGGCGTCGGGCGAATTCCGCCCCGGCAACCCGGCGCCCTACGATCCGCAGTGGACGCCCGTGGACTATCCGCGCGACGTCGATATGCGCGGCAATGCCGATCACACCGGCGACACCAGTTACATCGCCGTGTCGGATCGCGACCATAACATGATCTCCTTCACGCCCAGCCTGCACAGCGCCTTCGGCGCCAAGGTGGTGATCGGCAATCTCGGTTTCATCTTCAACTGCCGCGGCGATTATTACTCGCTGGTGCCGGGCCACGCCAACGCGCTCGCGCCCGGCAAGCGCCCGCGCAGCACCCTGCAAGGCACGCTCGTCATGAAAGACGGCAAGCCGCTCTTCGTCACCGGCAGCCCCGGCGCCGACGACCAGTGCATGCGCACCATCCAGACCCTAATCAACATCGTGGATTTCGGAATGGACATGCAGCGCGCCATCGAAGCGCCGCGCTGGGCCACGCGCAGTTTTCCGGCGTCGCCATTTCCGCACACCATGTACCCCAACGACCTGTCGCTCGAAAACCGCATCTCCGAGGAGGTGCGCGCCGAGTTGCAAAAGCGCGGCCACAAGGTGGCGATGCGCGGCGCGTGGTCCATGAACGACAGCGCCGGCATCCTGATCGATTGGGCTACCAACACGGTAACCGCCGGGGCCGATCCGCGGACCTCCGCCGTCGCTCTGGCATGGTAGCTCTCTCACGCTTGGGCAGGTATCCTGAACGAAGGATGTCCCTATCCGTCGCTGCTCTTCTTTTCGCCGCGGGGACCGCGTCCGCCCAGACTTTCGCCTGGTCCCCTGCGCATGGGTCGATCAGTGGCACTGTCACTGACGCCGGAACCAAGGCGCCCCTCGCCGGACGTACCGTCTCCGTCCAGCTCGCCGCCCCGGACGGCGGTGGCTTCAGCCCCTTCCCGAGCCCTGGCGGTGGCTTCCGCGCGACGGCGTTCACTGCCCAAACCGACGTCCTCGGTCACTACACGGTCAGCGATCTGGCGCAGGCCAATTACACCGTGTCCGTCAGCGGGTCCGATATCCTGCCCGCGCGCGCCACCGTCAGCTTGAGCGCCGGCGAGGACCATACCGGCGTCGATTTCGCCGTTGTGATCTCAGCCCGCCTCTCCGGCGCCGTCATGGATCATGCCAAGTACCCCATGATCCGCGTCCCCGTGCTCCTGCTGGAGAAGTTCTACCAGAACGGCAAGCCGGCGTATCGGCAAGTCTCCCGCGCCACCACCGATAGCCAGGGCAACTACCATCTCGATCGAGCCGTCAAGCCCGGAGGCGTCTATGCTCTCCTCGCCGACCCGGTGCTCCGCGGAATGCCGGCCATATCCGGCGCCCCCGAGGATCCTCAGAAGCGCGATCCCGTTCTCGCGCCGGCTTACTACATGAAGTCCGGCTTTATCGAGGGCGCTGTCACCATCTCGCCGCGCCCCGGCCAGGAAATCGAAGGTCTCGATATCGAGATGGAACGCGTGAAGTCCTACTGCGTGGCGGGAGTCACGCTGGCCGAGGGTAAGCCCACCTCGCTGTCTTTCGAAATCGCGCCTCCCGCCATACCCCCCGGTCCTGCGGGCCCGGGCATGATTCCGATCTCCCCGCCGTCCTCCATGACTGGCTCAGAGGGTCAGTTCCGCGTGTGTGGGCTCCCTCCCGGCGAGTACCGGTTTACCGCCGCCTCGGCCAGCCGGCCCGTCGCGCCGTCGCAACACCAGTTATTCGGCGCCCTGCCGGTCAGCGTCACCGACCACGACCTGGCGAGACTTCAGATCGATGCGCTCCCCGGCTTTTCCCTTTCCGGCGAAGTGGTATGGGATGGCGACGGACCCGCGAAACAAGCGAGCGCGCAGGTCCAGGTTTCTCTCGTGCCGGCCGTTTCCAATGCGGGCCGCGCAGCCGTCGCGGCCCCCCTGCCGGGCCGCTTCGTCGCCACCGGCGTATTGCCCGATGAATACTTCGTCCAAGCCTCCGCCCCCACTGGCTACTACATAAAAGAAATCACCTACGGAGGGCTCAGCGTCCTGCATCAGACGTTCCAGACGATCGCCGGCGCCACCCTGACCGTATTCGTCGCCCGCGACGGCGGCGCCATCACCGCCAAGCTCACGGATAAAGATGGCAACCCGTTACCGTCCGCCACCGTGTGGTTTCTGCCGGCAACCGCCAGGACCCCCGCCGAACTGGAGACCGTCCTCACCTCCGCCACCACGGACGCCGCTGGCCTCTGCGCCTCAGGCACTCTGCCGCCGGGCAAGTATACGGTGTTTGCCACCATCGAAAGCTTTGACCGCACCGCCGCGCACATCGACAGCCTCTGGAGCGCGCGATCGAAAGGCACGGAAGTGGAACTGGGCCCGAACGGTTCGGCTCAAGTCAGTCTGGAGCCAATCACGATCTTCTGACTGACTCACTCCTCCCGCATCGCCTCCACCGGATTGATCCGCCCCGCGCGCCAGGCCGGCGCCGCCGCCGCGGCCAGTGTCGTCACACCCACCGCGATCAACACCACCGCGTACGTAACGCCGTCGGTCGATTGCAGGCCGAAGAGCATTCCGGTGAGAACGCGCCCCAGCGCCATCGACCCAGCCATTCCAATGGCCAGACCGATTCCAGCCAGCAGCCCGGCCTTGCGCAGGATCAGCCACATCACGCCGCCCGGCGTGGCCCCCAGCGCCAAACGCACGCCCATCTCCGCCGTGCGCTCCGCCGTCACGTGGGCCATCACGCCGTAAACCCCGGCCATCGCCAGCAGCAGCGCCAGCGTGGCGAATACGCCCAGCAGTACCGTGCGGAAGTGCGGCGTGGCCACTGAATCGGCCAGCATCGTTTCCATGGTGGTGAACTTCGTGGCCGTCTCCGGCAGCATCGCCTGTACCTTTTGCCGCACCGCGCCCGTCAGCGATGCAGGCCGCACGCTGCTGCGCACCACCACCTGCGCCTCATTCCCATAGTAGGGGTGCTGCCGCAGCGGCATGTAGATTTCCGGACCGGGCGGCGTGGCCGGCGCATCCCGCACATCGCCCACAATGCCGACAATGGTCACCCAATCCGGGCTGTCGAGCCCGAGCTGAATTCTCTTGCCCATCGGGTCGTCGCGCGGGAAGACTTGCCGCGCCAATGCCGCGCTCACCACCGCGACCAAGGTCGATTCGTAAACGTCCTGCGTGGTGAAATCGCGGCCACGCTCGAGCGGCATGCCCATGCTGGCGAAGTAGCCGGGACTGGCAAGCCGGAAGCCCGCCTCCGGCATATCGCGGCTCTTGCCGAACACGTGCCGCCCTTCCACCGCGAAGCTGCCGTTCGACCCATACTGGCCCGTAGGCAGGCCCATCACTGCCGCGGCCGACGTCACCCCGGGAATGCCGCGCACCTGGCCGAGCAGCTCTTCGTATTGCCGGCCCACCTGCAGATACTCCGCCAGCGAATGCGCCGGAGCGTGCGCGTCCATCACCAGCATTCCTTCGCTGCGATAACCCAGCGCCACATTGGTGAGCGCCACAAAGCTGCGGAACAGCAGCCCCGCGCCAATTGCCAACACCAAGGACAAAGCGATCTCCGCGACAATCAGCCCGTGCCGCAGCCGGTGCGAGCCGCGTCCCACCACGCCCCGCGATCCGCCCTGTTTGAGCGCTTCGGTGACCTCCAGGCGCGAAGCCTGCCACGCCGGCGCCAGGCCGAACACGACGCTCGAAACCAGCGAGGCCAGCACGGCGAACAGCAGCGCCGCGCGGTCCAGGCGCACCTCTCCCAGTCGCGGCAGATTGGCGGGCGCCGCGCGCAGCAGCGCGGCCATCCCCACCTGCGCCAGCGCCACTCCCGCCGCAGCGGCCGCCAGGGCCAGCACCAGGTTCTCCACCGTGAGCTGGCGGACCACGCGCCACCGGCTCGCGCCCAGCGCGGTGCGCACGGCGATTTCCCGCGCGCGGGCCGGAGTCCGCGCCAGCAACAGGTTCGCCACGTTGGCGCACGCAATCAGCAGCACCAGCCCCACCGCTCCCAGCAGCAGGTAGAGCGTCGGCCGCACGCCGCCCACCAGCCGTTCCCGCAGCGGGATGGCGGCGAAGCTCTTGTCGCGGTTGCTGTCCGGGTAAGCCGCCTCCAGGCGCGCGGCGATGGTATCGAGCTGCGCTTGTGCGGCCTCCAGCCTCACACCCGGCCGCAGCTTGGCGACGGCGTAATAATTAAAGGCGGTCCGGTTGAGGTTCTCCGGTTTGGCCGGCCCGGCCAGCCAGATCTCGGCCTTCGCGGGGAACTGGAAGCCGGCGGGAAGCACGCCGGCGATTTCATAGGCCCTGTTTTCCACGTGGACCATCTTGCCGAGCGCGCCCGCGGCGTCGCCGAAAGTACGTTGCGCGAACGGCAGGCTCACCACGGCCGCGTGTTCCGCGTCGTTCTCCGCTAAGACGCGCCCCGCAACCGGCGGCACGCCGAACACGCGCAGAAATCCGGGGTTGACCCAATACACGCCGGTAAACTCGCCGCGCCCGCCCACCTGGACGCCTACTTCGCCGCCAAAGTAGCTGCTGAAAGCCGAAAAATCGCTGGCCTCTCCGGCCACGTCCACCAGGTCGCCGCCGGTCATCCGCGGCGTGAGCGTGCTGTGATTCTTCCACCGCGTGGCGACAGTAACGATGCGCCCGGCATCGCGGTAGCGCAGCGGCTGCAGCAGCACGCTGTTGACCACGGTGAAGATTGCCGTAGTGGCGCCGATCCCCAGCGCCAGCGCCGCCACCACCACGGCGGTAAACCCGCGATGGCGTGCCAGCATGCGCACCGCATGCCGCGCATCGTCGACCGCATCGGACAAAATAATTCTCAGCCAGCGTCCCATAGTCTGAAGACTGGTACGTAGAAGAAAGGTTACCCGAACGCAAAAAAACGCACTTTATTGCCGATGGTCCTTCCAGTTCCACCACTTCAACATCTCGGGGTGAGGATTCGGTTCCGAAGCGAAATAAACGGCGCATCGAAACACATACAACACGCACCGGTCCACCTTCCGGCCGGTCTCCCGGCAGAGTTCCGAGTAGAGCGCCTCGGGATTCCGCCCTCTCAACTCAGCCACTTCTCGCACCCCCAGACGGCAGAGATCGGACGCGATGGACGGCCCCACTCCGGGAATGCGCACAAGATCGGCGACTGTCCTCTTCTTCCCCGTCATCACGCCTTCTCTCATTCCGACCACACCGCCAGCTCGTTCCCGCTCGGATCGGTGAAGTGAAACCGCCGCCCGCCCGGAAACGAGAAAGTCGCTTTCACAATCTTCCCTCCCGATGCCCGTACCGCCGCTTCTATCGCGGCTAAATCGGCCGCGTAGATCACAACCAGCGGTCCTCCGCGAGTCACCCGATCCATTTTCGCGAACCCTCCCGCCAGCCGGCCGTCTTCAAAGCTGGCATAGTCCGGGCCGTAATCGGTGAACTTCCAACCGAAGACGCTGGTATAGAAGGCCTTTGTCCGGGCGACGTCGGCCGCCGGGAATTCAATGTAGTCGATGCGTCGATCGTTCGGTTTTGCTTCCATGGTCTGAGTATGCCGCATGCCTCCTGACACCGTTATGTCAGGAGGCCTCGCTGGATCTCCCATTGGTTGCGGCTCCGCCGCTCTGTGGGACAGGCATCCTTGCCTGTCGACGCCAGGCGACGCCTGCCCGTGGAGTTTCTACATTTTCAAGTTCCGTCAAGACCAACTGGTAGCGCCGGCGGTCTTGCCGCCGGTGTTCGACCGGCCGGAGGCCTGTCGACGCCAGGCGACGCCAGCCCGTGGAGTTTCTACATTTTCAAGTTCCGACAAGACCAACTGGTAGCGCCGGCGGTCTTGCCGCCGGTGTTCGACCGGCCGGAGGCCGGTCGACGCCAGGCGACACCTGTCCCTAGAGGCGCTTTGTCTGCCAATCTCCCGTCACCGTCATGACAGGATGGTTTTCGCCGGGTGCGGGACATGAAAGTTGAAGGACGAGTGCCGGTGCGGCATCAGCCCGTCAGGGCGAAAGACCATAGCCTATGGCGCGAGCCATGGGAAACCAGCGAGAGGAATCAGCCCCGGAACGGGGCGAAAGAGCCTTCCTGTTTAGCCCATCCAATCTCCGGGCGTTCTCTTTCGCCCCGTGCCGGGGCTTGTCCAGCGCACTTCAGAGCCAGAAGTAGATAGTACGCTCAGACACCCGAGCTTTTCAGGCAAATGAGCGATGCCACAACTTTCATGTCCCGCACCCGTTTTCGCCAATCGGCGTCCCACCGCGCCGCGGCGCGCGTTACGCTGGCAATATGCGCCGCGCCGGCCGCCTGTTCCAGATCGTGCAGTACCTGCGCGCCCGCCGCCTCACCACCGCCGCGCAGCTTGCCGGGTGGTTGCAAATCTCCGAGCGGACGGTTTACCGCGACATTCGCGACCTTTCCCTTTCCGGAGTGCCCGTCCAGGGGGAAGCCGGCATGGGCTACCGGCTCAGCCCCGGCTTCGACCTCACACCCATCATGTTCACGCCCGATGAAGTGGAAGCCCTGGTCGCCGGAGCGCGCATCCTCGAGGCCTGGGGAGGTCCCGCCCTTGGCGGCCACGCGCGCACCGCGCTCTCGAAAATCGCTCTGGTGCTTCCCAAAACCCGCCGCGAAGAGATCGACCGTACACGCCTGTTCGCCGTCGACTTCCACATCCCGCAAGGCGCCGCCACCGGCTTGGACACGGTGCGGCAGGCGATCGTCGAACACCGCAAGCTCCGGATCGCGTACAGCGATTCCGCCAGCCGGGCCTCCACGCGCGTCGTGCATCCCCTGGCGCTCTACTTTTGGGGCACTACCTGGTCTTTGGCGGCCTGGTGCGAATCCCGCAAAGATTTCCGCAATTTCCGCCTCGACCGCATCCGCAAGCTGGAGATCGGTGCCGCGAAGTTCGAAGAACACCCCGGCCGCACGCTCGAAGACTTTCTCAAGAAAGTGAACGCCGGGAGCCGCACGAATTCCGCCACCTCCCAGATGGGACGGGCGTAATACGGTCAACTGACGTGACGGCGGTTTATCGTCCACAACTCCGCTTTCATGCCACTGGAGTTGTTTCCGCGTAGCTCGTGTAGGGCCCCCACGAGAACGCTCGAAGCGGCGGCGCCTAGGCATGCGATTCGGTCCCCGGAATGCCTAGCCTGGAGGGGATCCCAGCCGGAGGGCCAATGAGATCAATCGGCTTCGTGTGGTTCGCCGGGTCGGGAAGCCGCGGCCGCGCGGCGATTCGACTCATCGTGGTCACCATCGGGCTAACTGGCGGGATAGCCGCGCAATCCAATCCCGCAACCATCAACACGATCAGCCTTTCGACATATGGGCAGGCTGTGTTCGATGCGGCGGGGAACGGGTACTACCTTTTCGGGCCGGTGACCGCGGGCGCGGCGCAGACGCAGTCCGGAGGCGGCACCTGCTTTGCCGGAAGAATTCAGGCGGCATGCCCGGACGCGGAAGCAGTAAAGGTCGACCCCTCGGGCAATGTAGTGTTCGGCACGCTGCTGGGAGGTCCGGCAACAGATAACGGCACAGCTCTGGCGGTGGATGCGGCAGGGAACGTCTTTCTTACGGGAACCACCGGCGGGCAGTTCCCGACGACTGCGGGCGCGGCGATTCCAACCAGTACAACGTCCCAGGTTTTCGCCGCCCGAATTAGCTCGGACGGCAGCAAATTTCTCTACTCGACCTACCTGCCCGACACAGCCGCCACATCCGTGGCGATCGCCTTGGACGCTCAGGACAACGCTTATATCGCCGGTACATCTGCGACGGGCCATGCGTATGTGATCAAGGTGAGCGCCGACGGGTCGACCATCCTTTACAATGTCGCGCTGGCGGGAAGCGGTGCGGACGCAGCCGTGGCGATCACGACGGATGCTGGCGGCAACGCGATCGTGGTGGGGCGGACTACCTCGCCCGATTTTCCGGTGACCAGCAGCGCTTTGCAGCCGAAGCTTGCGGGAACGCAGAATATCTTCCTCGTCAGACTGGATCCTTCGGGCCACGTGCTGACGAGCACCTATTTGGGTGGGAGCGGGTCGGACGCGCCCGCCGCAGTCGCGCTGGATGGCGCAGGCAACATCGACGTCGCGGGACAGACGACCTCGCTCGATTTTCCGACCACCGCTGGAACATTCCAGCCCGCGCCGCTGGTGCCGGCATGGAATAACTCGTCGCCGGGCGGATTCGTGGCGCAAGTTTCGCCAGACGGCAGCGCGTTGCATTGGGCGAGTTATGTGATGAGCAATGACACGGTTCTGCTGCGGGTTGGCGAGCAGGTGGGCGTATCGCAAATGGCGGTGACGGCGGCGGGCGACATTTACCTGGGCGGCATCAGCGGCGTGGGATTTCCGACCACGCCATCCGCGCCGCAAATCTGCCTTCTCAGTCCGGCGTCTATCAACGGGTTCGTGGCCCATGTGAGCGCCCAGGGAGCATTGCCGGACGCCACTTACCTCAGCCCCGGAATCGGTACGGACCAAGTGATTAGCGGCAGCTCGCCCGTGGGGGAGGTTTTCGGGCTGCAGCCCATGCCGGGCAATTCGTTGATGGTCGCATGGCACTCCGCAGGCTCTGATGCTGCTTCCACCATGCAGTTCGGAAGCGGCGGCTGGACCGCGCCGGCGTGCCTTTCCACCAGTGCGCTCAACGCGGCAACGCAGGATTCGGGCGCGGGAATCGCTCCGGGCGAGCTGGTGACGCTGACGGGTTTCGGAATCGGACCCGACACGGGAGTCGCGTACCAGCCGAATGCCCAGGGGCTGATTCCGACGGAACTGGCGGGCGTGCAGGTATTCATCAATAACGAGGCCGTGCCGGTGCTATATGTGCAGTCGCGGCAGATCAACGTGGTGGCTCCCACAAATCTTACGGTCGGTGGTTCGACCGGCATCGAGGTGACGTACAAAGGACAGCAGTGGGGACCGTTCCTCACGGCGGTGACGTACGCGACCCCCGGCATTTTCCGATTGCAGGTGAGCCAAACGGCGGAGGCGGTGGCGATGAATCAGGATTTGACGCTGAACACTCCTTCGAATCCGGCGCCGCGAGGATCGTTTGTAACGGTGTGGACAACCGGGTACGGGAACACGGACCCGGCTTGCGTATCGGGAGGGCTCAACGATCCGCAGGCGGAGCCGCTGAGTCCCGGCGTCAACGCCATGATCTACGACGGCAGCGAGGTTTACCCGGTGGCGTATGCGGGCAGTTCGCCGGCCTTGGTATGCGGAATCGTGCAGGTGAATTTTCAAATTCCGGCGACTGCCACTCCGGGACCTTACTGGATTCTGCCGTGGGTTGAGATGGGCACGGGAATCGGCGCTGAAACGCCGGTCGGGGCCACGATTTTCATTAAGTAGTCCTCTGACCGAGTGGTTTGGTGCCTTTCCGCGATCACTCACTCACGCTTACGACTCCGATGCGAGCCACGACCGTGAGGGAGTGGTTTCCCGGGAAAAGGACGACATCAGCCGGTCAACGCAGTAGTGGGCGAGTTTGGCTACCGCCGAGTCCGCTGCGTCGCAATCGTCCTGCCAAAGTACACGTTGGGCATTCGAAACTGCCGCGCAGCGGCTTTGTGCAAGTGGGCTTATCGTAGAGTGGGCCGAAGCGTGCCGCTGGGCCACTGGGGAGGTAGATCCCGTGACACGCCCCTCCACATCATCAACGCAGCGCATCCCCCGCCACCCACAACCTCAGCAAATTTATTTCTCCCTAATTCTTCAATCATTTACGATTTTAAAACCCTAAACTCCGCATTCCCGCCTGCTACCCTGAAACCGGGATGGACCCTCACCCGGGCCCGTTCCCATTTCCATTTAAGGAGCCTTTATGGCAACCTCTGCTCAGATCGCCGCCAACCGTCAGAACGCACAAAAATCCACGGGTCCTCGCACCCCCGATGGCAAAGCCGTGTCTTCTCAGAACGCTTTCAAATCCGGCCTCGACGCCGATTCCCAATTCTGCTACGGCGAGCAGCGCGCCGATTTCTACCGCCTCCAGGTCGAATACTTCACCCGCTTTTCGCCCCAGTCGCCCGAAGAGCGCTTTCACGTCGATACCCTCATCCGCAACGAATGGTCGCTGCGCCGCCTCTTCCGCGCCGAAGCCCACCTCTGGGAATTCAACACCACCCACTCCTCCCGCAGCGACGGCGCCCCCCTCGGCGAAGGCTTCAACAACTCCAGCCCCGTCTTCATGCGCCTCCACCGTCGCATCACCCTCTTCGAGAAATCCTTCGAGGCATCCCTTACCAAACTGAAGGAACTGCAGGAGGCCCGCATCGCCTCGGGCGAAGTCCCGGCGCGAGCCACCGAAGAGGAACTAACCTACCCCGGCCACACCGTCCATGTTTTCAACGATCCCGGTCAGCCTCCCGAAATTATCTCCGTTCCTGAAGACACGGAAACAGTGGGACAAGCGCTCTCGCCTGGGCCGAACCGCCTCGTTCGGCTCCCTCTCTTTTCCACGCAACCCGCTGAATCGGAAACTGTTACCCCCGAAATTGGCTTCGTTCCTTCTATCACCTCCAAACCCACCACAGGCACCCATGCCCTCTGATCGCCGCCGTCGCTTTGGCTTGGTAGATAGCCTTGACATCCATATCCCGACTCCTGTAAAAATATAGTACAGGCGAATAAAAAGCGAAAGTTATGATGGCGACGGCGCTCAAAAAACAGTTCGAATCCGTCCTGGGCGGCCCTTTGGAATGGCAGGCCCGGCCGGCGCCGGAGATGGTCCCCTCGGGGATTCGGGAGGTCGATGAAGCCACCGGCGGGCTGCCGCGCGGGTGCCTCACCGAGATCGTCGGGCCGGCTTCTTCCGGTCGCACCAGCCTGCTGCTTTCGATTTTGGCCCAAGCCGCCGCGCGCGAAGAAATTTGCGCGCTGGTGGATGCCGAGGACGCCTTTGACCCGGCGTCGGCAGCCGCGGCCGGGGTGCAGTTGGAGCGGTTGATTTGGGTTCGTTCCCGCGGCGCCGAGCGAGCCCTCAAAGCCGCCGACCTGCTGATCCAGGGCGGCGGTTTCGGCGTGGTCGTGCTGGACCTGGGCGACACCCCGCCCGCGGCCGCGCGGCGCATTTCGCTCACCTCGTGGTTTCGCCTGCGCCGCGCCGTGGAACATACCCCCACCGTGCTGGTCGCCGTGGCCAGGCAATCCAACGCCAGAACCTGCGCGTCGCTGATGCTGGAATGCGCGCGCGAGCGGGCCGAATGGAGCGGCGCGCCGCGCGCCGCGCGCCTGCTGCGCGGCATGAGAGCTCGTGCAACCTCCACCAAGAGAAGCATCGTATGTTCGCCTGTCTTCACGGCAGTGGCGCTTTAACCGCGCTGGCCTTCGAGTTTTCGCCGGTGGTGGAGCAGACCGCTCCCCGCACCGTCACGCTGGACGCTTCCGGCCTCGACCGTCTCTTCGGCCTGCCGCAGGATGTCGCCGTCGCCATCGCGCGGCGCGCTTCGGAAGTGGGAGTCGAGGCCAGTCTCGCGCTGGCCGCCAACCCGGATGCGGCCATCTGCGCGGCGCGCGGATTTCCCGGCGTCAGCATCATTCCTTATGGCGACGAAGCGAAGTTCCTGGGCGCGCTGCCCCTGGCCCTGCTCGGCCCGCCGCCGGAATTGCAGGAAACCCTGGAGCGCTGGGGCATCCGCCGCTTCGAGGACATGGCGGCTTTGCCGCCGCTGGGCATCGCCGAGCGGCTCGGAACTGCAGGTCTGCATCTGCGCGAGCTGGCGCGCGGCGAAGCCGAGCGCAAGCTGGCGCCGCTGGCGGAGCCGCTCTGTTTCGAAGACGAACTGGAGCTGGAGTATCCGGTGGATCTGCTGGAGCCGCTGGCCTTCGTGCTGGCGCGGCTCATCAACGGGCTGGCCACGCGCCTGGCCACGCGCGGCCTGGCCACCAATGAGCTGCGGTTGCGGCTGAAGCTGGAAACCCGCGCGACGCACGAACGCACGTTGCGGCTGCCGGTGCCGTCGCTCGATACCAAAGCGTTTCTGAAGCTGCTGCAGCTCGATCTGGCGGCGCATTCGCCGGCCGCGCCCATCGTGCATGTGCGGCTTGCCGTGGAGCCGGTGAAGCCGCAAGCCGCGCAGAGCGGCCTGTTTGTCCCGGTGACGCCTGAGCCGGTGAAGCTGGAACTGACGCTGGCGCGCATCCAGGCCATGGTGGGCGAAGGACGCGTGGGCACTCCCGAAATCCTCGACACTCACCGCCCCGACGCCTTCCGAGTAACCAGGAGGGCGGACCCCCTGGTCCGCGGCCGACCCCCTGGTCGGCCTTCTTGCTCATGCAAGCTCTCCTTGCGTATGTTCCGCCCCCCACGCTCCGCCCGTGTGGCCCTGGCTTCCGGCCAGCCGAGCTTCGTTGCCGCCGATGGCATTCGCGGCAAGATCCTCGATCTCGCCGGCCCCTGGCGCACGTCCGGCGACTGGTGGACCGCCGACCCGTGGCTTCGCGACGAATGGGATATCGCTCTTTCCGACGGTGCACTCTACCGTCTCTACTGCTGCCCGCGCGGCTGGTTCCTGGAAGGCAGCTATGACTGACTACGTCGAGCTTCACGCCCGCTCCGCCTTCAGCTTCCTCGAAGGCGCCGCCGTCCCCGAAGACCTGGCCGGCGCCTGCGCCCAATTCTCCATGCCCGCCATGGCCATCATGGACCGCAATGGCCTCTACGGCGCTCCGCGCTTTCACATGGCCGCGCGCAAGGCCGGGGTGCGCGCGCACATCGGCTCGGAAATCACCTGCACCAACGGCCTCACGTATCCCTTATTAGTAGAGACGCGCGAAGGCTACCGGAACCTGTGCCGCCTGGTCACGCGCATGAAGCTGCGCGCCAAAAAAGGCGAAGGCGCGGCCTCGCTCGATGAGATCGCGGAATTTTCGCGCGGCCTCATCTGTCTCACCCGGCATCCCGACGCGCGACTGCTCGAAATCTTCGGCCCCCATCATCTCTACGCCGAACTGCAGCGCCACTACCATCGCGAAGAAGAAGCGCACAACCAGGCCACCGTGGAACGCGCGCGCCGCCTGGGCATCCCGATTGTCGCCACCAACGGCGTGGCCTACGCCGCGCCGCCGCAGCGCGAGCTGCTGGACGTCTTCACCTGCGTCCGCAACCACGTCACTCTAATGGATGCCGGGCGCCTGCTCGAGCGCAATTCCGAGCGCCACGTGAAAACCCCGGCTGAGATGGCGCGCCTTTTTGCCGACCTGCCGGAGGCTATCGCTTACACCCGCGCCATTTCCGAGCGGCTCGAGTTCACCCTCGATGACCTCGGCTACCGCTTCCCGCGCTATCCCGTGCCCCCTGGTGAAACCCAGATGTCGTTTCTGCGCCAACGCGTGGACGAAGGCGCGCGGCGCCGTTACCAGCCGTATCACGAGCGCGCCCGCCGGCAGATCGAGCGTGAGCTGGCGCTCATCGAAAAGCTGGACCTTCCCGGATATTTTCTGATTGTCTGGGACATTGTGCGCTTCTGCCAGGAGAATCGCATCCTGGCGCAGGGCCGCGGCTCGGCCGCCAACAGCGCCGTTTGTTATGCGCTCGAAATCACCGCGGTCGACCCGGTCGGCATGGACCTGCTGTTCGAGCGATTCCTCTCCGAAGAGCGCGGCGAGTGGCCCGATATCGATATCGACCTGCCCAGCGGCGACCAGCGCGAGCGCGTCATCCAGCACGTCTACCAGCGCTTCGGCAAGCTGGGAGCGGCCATGACCGCCAACGTCATCACCTATCGCGGCCGCTCCGCCGCGCGCGAAGTGGGCAAGGCGCTGGGCTTCGAAATCACCACGCTCGAAAAACTTTCCAGCCTGGCGCGCACCTGGGAATGGAAAGACCCCAAGGACACCACCGAAGCCCAGTTCCGCGAGGCCGGCCTCGACCTCAGCCAGCCGCGCGTGCGCAAATTCTTCGAGCTCTATCGCATGGCGCAGGACCTGCCGCGCCACCTGGGCCAGCATTCCGGCGGCATGGTGATCTGCCAGGGCCAGCTCGATTCCGTCGTGCCGCTCGAACCGGCCGCCATGCCCGGCCGCGTGGTGGTGCAGTGGGATAAAGAAGACTGCGCCGACATGAAGATCATCAAGGTGGACCTGCTCGGCCTCGGCATGATGGCCGTGATCGAAGAGTGCCTCGTGCTGATCCCGCAGTCTTACGGCGAGCAGGTAGACCTGGCGCACCTGCCGCCCGACGATCCCGCGGTCTTCGCGGCATTGCAGAAGGCCGATACCGTGGGCATGTTCCAGGTGGAGAGCCGCGCGCAGATGTCCGCCCTGCCGCGCATGCGGCCGGCGCGGTTTTACGACATCGTGGTGCAGGTGGCCATCATCCGGCCCGGCCCCATCGTCGGCAAGATGGTGCATCCGTATCTCAACCGCCGGCAGGGCAGGGAAGCCGTGGATTGTCTGCATCCTTCGCTCGAACCGGTGCTGCGGCGCACGCTGGGCGTGCCGCTGTTCCAGGAGCAGTTGCTGCGCATGGCCATGATCGCGGCCGGATTCACCGGCGGCGAAGCCGAAGAGCTGCGCCGCGCCATGGGTTTCAAGCGGTCGGAAAAACGCATGGCGGAAATCGAAGTGAAGCTGCGCGCGGGCATGACCCGCCATGGCATCCATCCGCAGGCGCAGGAAGATATCGTGCGCTCCATCACGTCGTTCGCGCTCTACGGCTTTCCGGAATCGCATGCCGCCAGTTTTGCGCTGCTGGCCTATGCCAGCGCCTATTTGAAGTGCCATTACCTGGCGGCCTTCACCTGCGCCATGCTCAACAACCAGCCCATGGGGTTTTATTCGCCGGCCATTCTCATCAAAGACGCGCAGCGCCACGGCCTGCGGGTCCTTCCGGTAGACGTGACCAAATCCGAATGGCAGTGCACCATCGAGCGCTCCAGTGGGGCAGACCCCCTGGGCTGCGCGGGTCCCCCCGGACCCGCTGCTGGAGTTTCTCCATTTGGGTGGGGCAGGCGCTTTCGCCTGCCAACCGCGGGCTGTCTCCATCTCCGCCTCGGCCTTCGCTATGCCCGCGGCCTGCGCGAGCAAGCCGGCCAAGCCATTCTACGCGCGCGGGCGGCGCGCCCTTTCACCAGCCTCGACGACCTGACTCTGCGCGTCCCCGAACTCCGCAAGGACGAGCTCAACCGTCTGGCCGAAATCGGCGCGCTGAACCCGCTCGAACTGGCGCACCGCCGCGACGCGCTCTGGCAGGCGCAGCGGTCGATTCTGCCGGTGGGCCCGCTGCTCTCGCCGCTCGAAGAAACCGGCGAGCCTTCCCCACTCGCCCGCATGAATACCAGCGAGCGCCTGTACGCCGATTACCACGGCACAGGGCTGACCATCGGCAAGCACCCCATGGCCTACCGCCGCCCGGAGATGAATGCGCTGCGCGTGACGCGCGCCATCGACCTGGCGCAAGTTCCCAACGGCCGCGTAGTGCGCATCGCCGGATCGGTGGTAGTGCGCCAGCGCCCCGGCACGGCCAAAGGTTTCGTCTTCCTCAGCATGGAAGACGAGACCGGCATCATGAACGCGATCGTCGCCCCGCCCACCTTCGACCGCTACAAGTTCACAGTTCTGGCCGAGCGCTTCCTGCTTATCGATGGCGTGCTGCAGAATCAAGACGGCGTGATCTCAGTAAAAGCCGGCCGCATCCAAGCCCTGCCAGCCGGCGCCGCCGCCGCGTCGCACGATTTTTACTGACCTCAGGTCAGCCACCGTAGGGCATCGGGGGCACTTTTCCGAGCAGGCGGGAGTAGACGGTCAGAGCGCCGCGATGATGCGCGCTGTGCTCGACCATGGCCCATACGATGTCGCTGATGGGTAGGCCGCCCATGACCGGGCCGGGCGGGAGTGGCTGCGCGAGATCCTCCGGGCTGCGCGCGCGGAGAAACTGGATCGCGTTCGTGTATGACGTTTCGAGCTTCTGGCGGGCGGCGGCCAGCGAGGTTATACCACCGAGGGCCTTGGCTTGTTTCTCGAAATCGAGGTCGAAACCTTCGGGTCGCGATGCGCCCTCGATGAACCAGTCGAGAGTCTGAGCCGCGTGCGCGACTTGCTGCGCGACGGTCATCATGCCTTCCTGCGGACGGAACCCGGAGTCGGCCTCATCGAGGACCCTGGTTGAGCGTTCGAAGAAATCTTTGCTTGCGAGCAACTGGTTGGCGAAATCGTAGTGTTGCGGTTTTAGGCTCATGGGTCACACTATAGCATGAGGCGAATAAAAGGACTAAACTTAGTTTAGTCTATGAAGACTGTCAATATTCATGCTGCAAAAACCAACCTCTCCAGTCTGGTGGAAGAGGTCGCCGCCGGCGCAGAAATCATTATCGCCAAGGCGGGAAAGCCGAAGGCGCGGCTGGTGCCGCTCGCCAAGCCCGCATTCACGCGCAAGCCCGGCATGTGGAAAGACCTCATCAAGGTGCATGCCAATTTCGACGATCCACTGCCGCCCGATATTGCCGAAGCGTTTGGAATCATAAATGAACCTTCTCATCGACACCCACGTCCTGATCTGGTGGTCAAAAAATAGCCGGCGCCTCGGACGACAGGCGCAAAAACTGATATCCGCTCCGCAGAACTCGGTTTGGGTCAGTTCGGTTTCCATTTGGGAAATCAGCATCAAGGCCTCTCTGCGGCGTTTAGAATTGCGTGGACTTCTTCTCGAGAAAATACCGGAAGATCTGGAGCGCCATGGATTCAGCGCCCTGCCAATCAACTTTCGGCACGCCCTTGCGGTTCACGATTTGCCTTTGCATCATTCCGACCCCTTCGATCGCATGCTCATCGCGCAGGCCCAATGCGAAGACCTCGTCCTGCTGACGGCCGACTCTTCCATCATGCTCTACGAAGTCCGCACCCTCAACGCTTTGAACTAGACGGTCGCCAGATCCGCCAGGTCGCTGAACACACCGTACGCGGTCTGCTCCACTTGCGGATCGATCGAGACGGTGCCGAAGGTGCCCATTAGGTCGGTGTGAAACAGGATGACGTTGGATGTGCCCGGCGTCGAGGCGAGGATATCGCAACGGTCCAGCACTTCGGCGCGCACGCGCAGGGAAAGGTTCGAGCCGCTGCGCCGGCCGCGGCTGATCAGCCGCACGGTCTTGCCCTTCCCGGCGAGCGACTGCACGCGCGCCGGCGTCAGCCGCGCGATGCCGCGCGTCGAGACCTGCTGCGGCGTGGTGCGCGCGTCCATCAGGACGTTGGCCAGCGCGGCGGTCTTGGCGGCCGAGTCCCAGCCTTCGATGTCGTAGGCGCCATCGGCTTCCGTGATCCCCATGGAACGCGCGCGGGCGAGGCCCTCGTCGAATGAGCCGCCCTGTTCCATGGTCTGGATCACCACATTGGACGTGGAATTGAGCGCGCCGGTAAAGCCCAGCACCTTCACGCCGGGCATGGTGTAGCGCCACAGGTTGAAGACCGGCGCGCCATCCATCACCGCCGATTCGAAACGGAAGCCCAGGCCCAGACCCGCCGCCTCTTCGCGAAGTTCGGCGAAGGCGTGCGCGATGGGGCCTTTGTTGGCCGTCACCACGTGCATGCCGCGGGCGAAAGCCGCGCGGATGTGCGCGATCGCCGGCTGCCCGCTGGTGGGATCGAGCGTGGTCAGCTCGACCGCGATCTGCGCGCGCGCGGCGTCCAGGAATTCTTCGATGGATGCCGCCCGCGGCCGCATCGGCGGATCTTCGGCGAGACCGGCCGGGTCCACCGCGGTGCCGTGCCGCAGCGTGTGGATGCCGGTAATGGTGAACGGGAACTCGCGGCGCTTCTGCCGCAGCAGGCGCGCCAGGGCGCGGCCCACTTTGCCGTATCCGATGATCGCGAGCTTCACAGTGGCTTATGCCACTGTACTAAAAGAAGGAGTCAGAAGTCAGGAGACAGAAGTCAGAATAAGAACGTCGGCGGCGAAGCCTTTTCATTCTGGCTCCTGACTTCCGACTCCTGACTCCTCTTTTCTCAAAACGCGAGGGCCTCGATCAGCTTGTCGAGGTCGCTCTGCAGTGCGGTCCTCTTCTTCTGCAGATCCGTCTGGTGGTCGCGCAGTTGCGCGAGCTGCTGCTCGTGGGCGTCCAACTGTTTGGCGTAATTCTGCACGAGCTGCTGCTGGCTGCTGACATTATTCAGGCTGTTGATGTTCTGCCGGATGCGGTCCTCGTCACGCGTCAGATCGCTGACCTGACCCTGGGCATCCTGCAACGCGCGATCGTTCTCGGCGATCTGAGACTTTTCGTCGGCGATGCGCTGCAACTGGCGGCGCGCGGCATCGCTGAGAGTGAGGTTGCGGTTCTGCACGTAAGTCAGCAGGAAATCGGGAGTCGTATTGCTGACCTGGTACGCCTGGTCGAACACGCGCTCCTCGGTGACGGGAAACTCCTGCGCGGCTCCGGCGGCGAGTTGGATCTCGAAGCGGTACGCGCTGGCGGTCTTCTCCGCGGGTTTCGCACTGAGCAGTGTGTAGCCGCCCCGCAGCGGATGCTCGAGGATCAGGGTCTTGGCTTTTTGGTCCACGTTGCGGATGGTGTACGTGCGGGTCTCTTCCATGGCGGATTTCGTCGTAATGATACCCCGCGTGGCATGGATTTCGCGCACGACGGCGCTCTTGGAATTAAAGGCGTCGGTGATGCGCGTGCCCAGGTCGACGGCGTAGCTGATGAGGCGCTTATCGCCGGCCTTGAGCGTTTCCATCAGCGCTTCGCCGCCGTAGGCGCCGCCATCGTAGACGGTGATGGGGCCGCCATCGAGGGTCTTGCCGCTGGAGTTGGTCAGCTCGGCGGCGTTGGTGGGATGTTGCGAACTGTGGTCGGAATAGATCAGCAGCTTGCGGCCCTCGATGGCCTGTTGCAGGAAGGGCAGCATGGCCGATTCGTCCTTGCGGATGGTGACGGGTTGGGCGATGCGGTATTCGAACAGCTCTCCCAACTCGCCGGCTGAGGCACTCGCGACGATGGTGCTGGGGGAGACTTTCGCCTGCTCTGGTCCGAACACCTCCACGGAATTCCGCCCCATCATCGCCATCTGCGCCGGTGGCGGTGGAGCTGGCGAACCTATAGTCCCGCCGAGCACGCCGGCTCTGGCCGCGCCTCCGCGGCCCCCGCCGCCACCGCCCGGAGGCACCGAGCCGTTGACCACAAACGCCTCGTCGTGCACCACCGGCCGCGCGGCGGTGTCGTCGGCCAGTTCCGCACTGGGCCGTTGCACGTACTTCGGGGCGTAGAGCTGGCTGATAAACGAAATCGGCCGGCCGGAAACCAGCGAGAGCTGCACCTTGTTCCAATCCTCACCGGTGGTGTTGTCGACAATCGCCCAGCCTTCGAGAACCGGCTGGCCCTTGTCGCCCAATATCAGACGGTAGCTCGACTTCCAAACCGCGGCAGGGATGGTGTAACTGGCCACGATCTCGCGCTGCCGCGCGTCGGTGGAATCGATGTAGACGCTGCGCTTGTCCTTGGAACGCGCGGCTGCCACCGCGGCCAGGTAGTCTTTGAAGTTGGCTTGCAGCTTGGCATCGGTGAAGCGGATACCGCTGGCGGCGGCGAGATCGAGCGTGCGTATGTCGCCGCTATCGAGCAGCAGCGTGACGAACTCGCGTTCCGCCTGCTTATCGGTGCCGGCCACCACGCGTCCGCCGACAATCGTGCCGGCGACGGTGTCGTTGCCGAACTTCAACTCCACGCGCGCGCCTTGCAGCCGGCCGAAGATGGCGGCCAGCGACTGGTCATCGCCGATCTGGAAAGGAAAATCGGCCAGGCGATGGCTGAGCGGGTCCATGGAATCGTAGCGCAGGCCGGAGATTTTGCCGCCGCCGCGTTCTTCGAGAGTCAGCGATTTCAGGACGTCGTTCATGTCGGAGGCGTTGAAATCGAGGCGCGCCGATTCGCCGGGGCCCAGCGTTCCGGATCGCTCGAAAAATCCAATGCCGTGCTTATAGAGAATCACCTGCTTCACCGGCAGGTCGGCCGCTTGCGCCATAATGGCTCCTAATAACGCGCTCAGAAACAAGGAAACGAATACGCGGTTCATGATACCTCCATCCAGGAAATGCCGCTTCGGGCGGTTACCTTTCAGGCGAATTGCCTGATCTCATCATGACGCGTTTGAGCGCCCAGGGGGCGGCCCTGGCGCAGGAACCGCACCGGGGTGCGCGACATAAAAGTGGGACTCCGGCTGGTTTGTATCAGGGCACGGCCTTTAGCCGTGCCGCAAGTCGCCGCACCAGAGGCTTTAGCCACTGTGAATTTTCCGGGCACCACAGGGGCTAAAGCCCAACTT
>JBEKDA010000070.1:0-27001 GCA_050014595.1 Bryobacteraceae bacterium | reverse complement strand
CCGTAGGTTTCCTCGATTTCCTCGACGCTCATCCCCTCGGACAGGCACGACAAAATAAAAGAGACGGAGAATCGGGTTCCCCGAATCGCGAGTTTGCCGCCCAGGAGTTCCGCATCGGCCACAATCCAGCGAAAATTCCTGAATGGCTTCAGTGCCCGCTCCTCCATTTTTTGTTTACCTACCTCCCATTATTAGACCATGCCGCAGGGTTCCACCGAGTGGCCACCCTGGGCGTTTGAAAAGGGCGCGTTTCCGAGGGAGAAGCCGCGTTTGCCGCCCTTTCGCCGCGGAAGGTGCTTGGGAAATCGAGCAGTTCAGGCTGTCCCCTGTGCTTGGTGGGCTGCTCTCGACAGCGATCCCTGCCGTTGCTCGGACGGTCGAGATGTGGTCTAATTCCCGTAGGCGCTCTCAACCCGCACAGTTATGCTGACAAACTGGAACTTTCAGGACGAGGGGGCCAACTCAACGACTCAGCAGATCAACCGCCAGAAGTCCGCGCGGAATCTGGAAATTCTTCAGTTCGATCCGTCCGAGCCTCGCGCCGTGTTCGTTGACCCAAAGCGCAACAACAGACAGACCGCAACGCTGACCCGATGTGATTGTAACGATTTCAATTTGGCAGGATCCAGTCCGCGGAAGACCTTCAAGCCTTGCATGCACATCTACAGACTGGCAATCGAGTTGGGCCTTATCGAGGCCAGGTATCTGGATCACCGCGCTCGCTTCGCTTTGGCGGACACGCTATCGCGCGAGGAGACGCAACGCCTTCAGCGATTAGCTCCCGACCCAAAGCAGTGGGGCTGTTGGGCACCAGAGATTCACGCCTCTGGAGTCCAGCGCAACCGCCAATATAGAGCCTATTTGATCTACCACGACGAGCACGGCGCGGTTCGCGAAACCGCTGGCGGGTGGCGCACACACGACTATAGCGCCACTCTTGACCATTGTGAGTGTCCGGACTTTCTCAACCGCAAGCTGCCGTGCAAGCACATCTACGCTGCTGCCTTAGCTTCCAAGATTAGTGTCCCATTCACGGATGCCGATTATGAAGCCGCGAGAAACCGAGGGCTGGAGATTGTATTTGAATTTCCCACCAGCGCCTAACAAGTGCGCTGCAGCAAACCGCCGCTACTCTACGCGCGGTGCGGAGCGGCAATCCGGACGCGCTTGTCACATCCAACCATGGTCCCCAGCGGCGGTCGCTGAGCTTGATCGTTAGGCTTGAATTTGCGATGTGGTGCCCTTACACCGATAAGGAGATAGACGAGTCTGAGTCGAACCCAGAGCACATTCTGCCTCTCGCTCTCGGTGGATGTAAAGCGTTCACCATACCGGTGGCTCGCTCTGCGAACTCGACCATTGGTTCTGAAATCGACGGAGCACTGACTAATGATCCACTGATTGCTTTCGCTCGGCGTGAGTTCGATGCCAGAGGACACAGTGGCACACAGCCGAAGGTGATTTCCAAGAGAGCCACGTTCCGGGACAGACCCGCACAGGTTACCTTCCCCGGCGGCGGACGGGCACCAGTCATTTGGGACGCGAAATCTCGACAGGATGTTTCGCCCGAACAGGTGGAGGGCCAGCAATTCAATGTGCAGTGGTCTATACCCCGATTCAGTCGAATCCGTTTTACAGCGAAGGTCGCTTTGTCTGCTGGATTCTACGCGCTGGGCGACTACTTTCGCGAGCATGTGGCTCACGGAGAGGCACGACGCATCATGTACTCAGCCAGTTATGAGGACTTCAAGGCTATCGCGTCCCATGTTCGGACTCGGGTGCATGACCCGTTCATTCCAATTTCCGAGGAGTGCCGTAACCTCTACTCTGTCATTTCATTTCTATGCGCCCGTCTTCACGGCTCGGTTGTCCTCATCCTTCCTGGTCCGACTAACCTCGGCATCTCAGTGGGTGTGCTTGGAAATTACGTTGGCACATTGAACATGCCCGCGGGCACATCGGCGTTCCCTGACCGGCCTGACTACGAGCTTGGGCATTGTCTCGTTGTTGTTGATCGCCAGCTTGAGAGATTGTCGTTCAGGGATTACTTAGCCAAGCTGCATTCATCGACGCCATGGTCAGACCTGTAAGAGCTGACATAGCCGCTGGCCTCGGCGCTCGCCAAGAATGACCCACTTTTGCTCAGATAGAGTGACCCACGAGGACGGCTGTGCTTGAGTCCGTAAGCCGCCGGTATACAAGGCATTATCATCCCCGCCGCAGGCGGGTCCCTAGGTCAGGCTTCGCGAGCAAACCCGGGTCAATTCTCGCGAGCGCCGAAGGCCGCTGGAGCCAACAGCCACTGCGCTAGGCCGTCTAGCTGACGTTCCGGGCGTTCGCACCTCGATTGCGAAGGGTGTTCGACCTGCTTGCAAACGTCCAGCTATAACCGCTGCCCCCTTTTCGTACATTTCGCTGACGGGTTCATGACGTTTTCAATTTTCCGATGGCCTGCTCAATGCGGCGCAGGCAGGTTTCGCGGCCGAGCGCTTCGCTGCCGATGTGCAAAAGACCAGTGGGGGAAGGCGCGAAGCGGACTCTGAGCATGGGAAATGCCAGTATAACAAGTGGCGCAAAAGGGCTTGGCGATGGCGGGGTGGCATGGCTGTAGGATGGGGATGGAATCGGGTTCGCCTGGGGAGGCAGATAGGTTTTGTTTGCAATCGGTTGTGGGCGAAATTGGGTTCGTTTGGTATTTTCGTGTTGGCGGGTGTGGAGGGTCAGCGGACGGCGGTTCGGACGGAATTGGCTTCGTTTCGTAAATGATGTTTGCCGGCGTGTTGTGGGATCGGCCGGTGAAGTTGGGTTCGTTTCGCAATCTTTCGTGTGAACGGGTGCAGAGGGCCGGCGGGATGAGTTGGTGCGTGGGCATGGTGAAAGGTAATCGCGGAGAAACGCTGGTGCGAGGCGCGTTCAGGGGTACCGGGTTCACAAACGCTCCTCCTGGTTTGAGGGTAGCAGACGCCTGGAGCAAGGACTTCGCTATAAATTATTGATTTGGCGGGAGAAGAAAGCTGTAATGCGGACTTGAAGCGAGAACCGAATCAAGTAACCACCACATTGGGTGCGTCCAGGATCTCCCGTAGGTTTCCTCGATTTCCTCGACGCTCATCCCCTCGGACAGGCACGACAAAATAAAAGAGACGGAGAATCGGGTTCCCCGAATCGCGAGTTTGCCGCCCAGGAGTTCCGCATCGGCCACGATCCAGCGAAAATTCCTGAATGGGTTCAGCGCACGCTCCTCCATTTTTTCACCTGCCTCCCACTATTAGACCACAGCGGTTATCCTCGACCGAGCGGCGCATCAACATGGGTGTACGACATAAAAGTGGATGGCATTGCGATTTTCTAAAGAAACAAGCGATTCTGAGCGTACTAACTACTCAGCACGGAACCGCGAGCGTTAGCGAGCGGCCTGCTCCAGGCTGCGCGGCGGCCGCTCGCTAACGCTCGCGGTTCTGTGCCGCGGCCGTGTTCATCCACTCTCCAGAAAGTCACCTGCAAGCCATTGATTCCATTTGCAGCCACTCAAGTGACTTTATGGACCCGGCGGCCGCCTGGTCTAGGCTTTTATGTCGCGCACCCCATCAACATCAGGCAACAGAGGACGTTTGGGGTGCTGGTCAACCTGGTCAACAGGCGTTTTGTGCGTTTGTGCTAATATGTTATTGTGCGAACTACGCTCGACATTTCGGATGAGGCTTACTACATCGCCAAAGCCATCGCCCGCGATCAGAACCGCAGCCTCGGACGAGTGGTTGGCGACCTCATTCTGCGATCGTCGAAAGGGGCGAAAGGCGCATCCATAAAGATGAGTGACTACGGTTTCCCCACTTTCCGTTGCGCCCGACCCGTGACCACCGAGGACGTCAAGGCTCTCGATGACGAAGAGTAAGGTCTACCTGCTCGACTCCAATGTCCTCATTGCACTGGCGACGCCCGAACACAGTTTGAACGCGCGTGCGGCGGCGTGGTTCCTCAAGGGGCATCGGTTTGCAACATGCCCGATCACGCAAGGCGCACTTTTTCGTTTCCACCTGCGCGCCGGTGTGGAGGCGACGGCGGAATCCGCAAAGCTTCTGCTCGAATCCATTTCCTCCCTCTCGCGGCACGAATTCTGGCCGGACGATGCTTCCTATCTCGACATGCCCAACACAGGGATCACCGGACGTAGGCAGGTCACTGACGCTTACCTTGTGCTGTTGGCGCGGAAACACGGCGGTTCAGTTGCCACGATGGACCAGGCGCTGGCTGCCGTTCACGCAGGAACCACCCTCCTCGCGTAGCTACAAAGCAGCTCATGCACTTCCTGGATTGCGTCCTGCGATGCGGACTGACGCCATCGCTTCGATCATTCAGACGGATCTTGCCGCCGGAGGAAGTCGATGTGAGGCGCATCCGAGCGACCGCGGGAATGTCGCAAAGGGGAGTTTGCGCGCGCCTTTTGCATCAACCCACGGACGCTCCAGGACTGGGAGCAGGGCCGCAGAAAGCCGGATGCAACGGTCCGTGCCTACCTAGCTGTTAGGGACTTGGATGCCGGGGATCTTTTCGAAGTGACGGAGGTTCTCGGTCAGGACAGCATAGCCTTGCTCGATGGCATCCGCGGCGATCAGCAGGTCATTTAACGGCAAGACGTTTCCCATCGTCGTCTCCTGAGCCAGTGGCGGTGCAATCAGCCAAAGTGGACCAGTGCTATACTCAGCGTAGGAGTCGTTGTCGTGGCGTACCCGGTTTCCCCTTACATTGAAGAGCGGAATGGCGGCCTGTATGTGGCGGGTACGGGTGTGTCGCTGGACTCAGTCGCGATTCGTTTCCAGCAAGGCGCATCTCCGGAGAAAATCGTTCAGTCGTTCCCAACTCTCAGGCTATCGCAGGTGTATGGCGCGATCGCGTACTGCCTGGAGTACGAGAAAACGATCAATGACTATATCGCCGAAGGCGAGCGCCAACTCGAACGGTCGGCGGTTCCTCTGAGCCGAACAAATCCCGAACAATTCGCCCGTCTGGAGGCCGCTCGCCGGCAGATGGGCTCGAAGCGCTCGTGACCGTCCGCTTCCTGGCGGACGAAGATCTCGACTCCGATATCGTCGAAGGTCTACGATCTCGCGAACCCGCCATTGATATTCTTGACTCCAAGCAGGCTGGCTACCGAGGCGCCAAAGATCCAGTCCTTCTCGAATTCGCGGCAGAGCAGGAGCGGATCTTGATTTCTCATGATCGGCGCACGATGACCCGCTATTTTCGCGACCGTCTGGCTGCGGGAAAATCGAGTCCGGGTCTGTTCATCGTTCCCCAGCGGAGCGCCGTTGGTGAGGTTATCGAGTCGCTCGTCCTGGTCTGGACCGCATCTCAATCGGCGGAGTGGCGCGATACCGTCGTGTACCTTCCTTTCCGTTGAGATCTACATCGGCGGTGTATCCCGCTTTCGGCCGGCGTCAGCGCCGACGAGGATCTTTCAGCTTGCCAGTGATTATCAGTAGGTGATAACCTAGTGAGAATGAGAAGGCGAGATCGGGATACTGGCGACGAGGCGCTGCTGGATCTCGACGGACAGGTACTCGTGGTCGATACCAAGGGCCAATACTGGGTTCGGTTCTCAGTTCGCCGAGTAGCTTCCACCCCCGATCGGCCGCATGGGCTCAACTACCCGTTATCACTGCATGGCCCGGATGGCAACCGCCTGGTTGGATTTGACAACGCTCATGCCGTCCGGGAGTCGCACGGACCCGGCGGCAAGAGCCGGGGCCCTCTTGACTACAAGCACCGGATAGAGACTGTCCGACCTTATCGGTTCCAAGACGCGGGCAAGTTGCTGGAGGACTTTTGGGCCGAGGTGGACAAGCTCTTGAGAGAGAAGGGAGTCATCTAATGAAGACGCTGCGCGTTGGGATTGCCAGTTACGAGCAGATGAAAGCCCGGACATTGGAGATCGCTCGAGCGAAGTACAAACCGGCGGCCGACGAGCCGAAGGTATGGTTCAGGTCCGCCGAGAGCTTTGCCAGGGTCTTATCCGACCGCAACCGTGCCCTGCTTGGGATCATCGCCGAATCCGCCCCTGAGTCGCTTGCGCGCCTGGCGGAACTGACCGGGCGGAAAAAATCGAATCTCTCACGGACGCTGAAGACCATGGAGCGATACGGCTTCGTCAAACTCAGCCGCGGTGCGCGGGGCTCGCTAATCCCGCGAGTTCCGTACCAGCGGATCTCGTTGACACTGCCATTGTCGAAACCGGCGCGGGAAGGGACCGAAGCGGCATGACCGGCCTCTAGCGCGACCTGGCGGGCACAAGCGCTATCGGCCCCCTCCGCTCCATTACTGTCGCGGCTCCGATTGGAGCTTCTGGCTTCATGACGTTTTCAACTTTCCGATGGCCCTCCGCTCCATTACTGTCGCGGCTCCGATTGGAGCTTCTGGTTTATGACGTTTTCAACTTTCCGATGGCCTGCTCAATGCGGCGCAGGCAGGTTTCGCGGCCGAGCGCTTCGAGGGTTCCAAACAGCGGCGGAGCGGTCTTGCGGCCGCACACGGCGACGCGAATGGGCTCGAACATCTGGCCGGGCTTGATGCCCTGCTCGACGGCGGCGGCGCGCAAAGCGGCTTCGAGCGCGTCGTGCGAGAATTCGGGCGTGGCCAGCACGACGGCAGCGCGTTCGAGCACGGCGAGCGCCAGCGCTCGATCGCCCTTCTTGGGGATGAGCTCGGCGGGGTCGTAAGGCGTCAGGTTTTCCGCGAAGAAGAAATCGGCCACCGTGAGCGCGTCGGGGAGCAGCCGGATACGCTCTTGAATCAGCCGCGTGATCTGGAGCATTTTGGGCGGCTCGATGGAGTGGCCGGCGGCGCGCACGACGGGCAGCAGGCGATCCGAGAGCTCTTCGGCCGGCATGGTGCGGATGTGCTCGGCGTTGAGCCACACGGCCTTGGGATCGAAGGGATCTTCTTCCTTGAAATTGACGACGGCGTTGGAGCGGTTGATGCCTTCGAGAGAGAAAGCGTCGATCAACTCCTGGCGGGTCATCTGCTCGCGATCGTTCTTCGGAGACCAGCCGAGCAGCACGATGAAGTTGACGAAGGCGCCGGCCAGGAATCCGGCGTCGCGGTAAGTGGTGACGCTGACCACGGGGCCGTGCCGGCGCTTAGAGAGCTTGGTGCCATCGGGCGCGACCAGCAGCGGCAGGTGGGCGAATTGCGGCGGGGCGGCGCCGGCGGCTTCGAAGATGAGCACGTGCTTGAAGGTGTTGGTGAGATGGTCCTGGCCGCGGATGATGTGGCTGATGCGCAGGTCGGCGTCATCGGCGCAGGAAGCCAGGTGGTAAGTGGGCATGCCGTCGCTGCGCACCAGGGCGAAATCCTCGATATCGGCGGTGGACTTGGCCTGATCGCCATAGACAGCGTCGGCGAAACGAACGGTGTGTTGGGTGTCGCGCGGCACGCGGTAGCGCAAGGCGAAGGGCTCGCCCGAGGCGGCGCGGCGGTCGCTTTCCTCGCGCGGCATGGCGCGCATATCGGCGTTGAAGAGCCACGTGCCTTGCGCGCCGGACTTTTCGGATTCGCCGGTGTGGGCGGGAGTGAAATCGCGATAGGCCAGGCCTTTTTGGTAGATGGCGTCGGCCACCTGGCGGTGCAAGGCGAGGCGCTCGGACTGGCGGTATTCTTCGTCCCAACCGAGATCGAGCCAGCGCAGGCCCTCATAGATGGAGGTAAGCGAGGCTTCGGTATTGCGTTCGACGTCGGTATCGTCGATGCGCAGGATCATGGCGCCGCCGTTGCGGCGGGCGTACAGCCAATTAAAGATAAACGTGCGCGCGCTGCCGATGTGCAAGAAACCAGTGGGGGAAGGCGCGAAGCGGACTCTGAGCATGGGAAATGCCAGTATAACGCGAGTCGCAAAAGGGCTTGGCGATGGTGGGACGACAGCGGGACGACGAGAAGGGTCGAAAGGATGGCGGCTGGGTGTATACTGATCAAGATATGGGAGTCCAAAATGGAAATCCCGGTTAAGATCGTCGCGGTACTGCACGGAGGATTCCGCACGAAGGGATTGACGTGGGCCCTGTTTGTGATTTGTCTGCTGGTATTGGCCGGCCCTGCTTCGGCGGGAATTGTCTTTGACAACTATCCAATCAACGGTACTATCAATGCCTGGACTATCAACTTCGGCTATTGGGTTTCGGACTCATTCACCATTGCCGCTCCCACAGTTGTGACGGGGGCGAATTTCGGCACCTGGAATCTTCTGGGGGACGACATCAGCGCGGTGGATTGGGCGATCGGGACCGCGGCCTTTGGTAGCGGCAGTGGCTCTGGTACGGCGACCGTGTCGGACACACTTCTTGGTGCCAACCTATACGGCCTCAATATCTATTCGAATAGTATCGCCTTCGCGGGAATCCTCCTCGACCCTGGTATCTACTACCTGACCCTCCAGAATGCGGTTGTTGCGAGCGGCGACCCGGTTTTCTGGGACGAAAACGACGGCGGGGCAGTTACAGCAGCGTATTCACACTGGGCGGGGGATCCGCCGGCGACGACGACGCCAATTGGCGCGGAGTCGTTTCAGATCCTCGGCGATGTGGGAACGCCGGAACCCGGCAGCCTGGTGCTGTTCGGATCCGGCATGCTGCTGCTGGCCGGCGCCTTGCGCCGCAAAGCCAGCCGGTAACCGATCCTCAGCGATGGCTACCTGATCCCTAAACCTCAAACACGTGCGTTCCCGACGAAGCTAGTGAAGCTTCTGTAGCTGGATCGTCAGGGAGAAGGCCTGGGCTTGCGAGGTGCTGCCGGTGGATGTGTCTTTTAGCAGGATCGTGAAATGGGCGGCCGGGGAGATCGCGCTGGGCGAGGTGGGGATGCCGGAGATCACGCCGGTGGAAGGGTTCAGCGAAAGGCCGTTGGGCATCTTGCCTGAAGAGACCGACCATTGGTAGCTGGGCGGATTGCCGCCGACGGCCGCGAGCGCGGCGCTGTAGGCCTGCCCAAACACGGGCACGGGCAAGGTGGTGGTGACGATGTAGGGCTTGGTCTGGCCGCTGATCGAATTGATTTCCAGGACCGAGTTATCGACCACTTCGAGGCTGCTCAGCAGGATGTTGGTGCTCTTGATGCAAGCCAGATCGTCATCGTCCCAGCGGATGTCGGGGACACCCTGAATGTAACCGGCGGTGCCGTGATCGCTCATATAGGCGCCGTATTGCTGGAGGGCCTGGAGCACGGTGGCGGCTTGCGGGTTGGTGGAGACCGGACAAATGGCCTGCCAGTTTACGGAGGCCTTGAGACGGTAGAGCAGGCCCTGGGGCGGTCCGCTGCCGGCGCAGCAGCCGGTGGCGGGCCAGACGAACCAGTTGGTGGGCGACGGCATGGTGATGCGGAGCGGATGCCGGACGCCCAAGGGAACCTCGTCGTAGCGGATCAGCAGGGGGACGATGGGAATGCCGGCCGAATCCTGAGCGCCATGATCGAGGAGAGCGGTGGAGCCGGCGATTTCATCGCTGTTCAGCACGTAGTGAATGCCGGCCGCCTCGGTCCAGGTGCTGGTTCCGGAGTTGTACATGGTGGGCACGGCGTCGGCTGAATAGGTTTCATAGAGCGTGCAGGGGCCAGGTTGATAGCCGTTGATGCTGGTGGTGCTGGATTCGAGGATGAGGGTGTGGTGGTCGTCACCGGCGAGGCCGAAGCTGGTGGCTTCGATGACAGGGTTGGGGTAAGGCGGGAAGGGCCAAGAATAGGTGCCGGGCGGATCGATCTGGCCGCCGTTGACCAGGTAGACGTTGGTGAAGGGGCCGTTCGAGGGAACGCGCATGAAGGGGATGCCACCGGGAGTGGGATAGAACCCATGGCCGAAATCGGGGTGGAGGGGGGCGGTCAACAGGCCGGAAGGAATCTGGTCGGAGGGGTTGGTATCCAGGGGCAGGGAATCGGCGCGCTGGTTATAAATGGAGTCGGGCGGGAACATCTGGCAGCCGCCGTAGGAGGAGTCGCTATAGACGCCGAAGTTGAGAGTAGTGGTGGCGACATTTTGGACGGGAGTGGCGGAATCGGCCACCTGGATGGTGACAGCATAGCCGCCCTGGCCGTTGACCTGTGTGGCGCTGACAACGCCGGTGGAGGGGTTGAGAGACATGCCCTCGGGGAGACTGACGCCAGTGGTGGAGATGACCGACCAGGTGTAGGACCCTGTTCCGCCGGTGGCCGTGAGGGGGGTGCTGTAGGTTTGATATTGGGTGGCGACGGGGACGCTGGAGGTGGTGATCTGCAGCGTCGTGCCTAAAGGCCCGGAAAACAACAGGAAAACCAGAAGTAGTGGCATATACCAAGTGTCGCAGAAACTACGTTATTAGGAGGGGTGACGGATATGCCGGCGAATCCATCCCTCCAGCCGGAAGATCGGCCGGCGATTCCCGGCCAGTTGGCAGTACCCCCACCAGCCGCGTACATATTGCCGCCAGGCGTCCCGCAGTTGGTTACTCGTCAGACTCCGGGGCAGTGGGTTCACGATCACCTTTATACAGCATCGAAGGGTCCGCGAGAGCGACCGTTGGTGAAAGTCCGTCGTGAATCCCCGCACAAAACGTGAGCGCCCCAAATGCGCGGGGCGGTTATCTCCACAGCCTATTCACCACCCGGATCAGCGCTGCGCCGCTCACCACAAACACTGCCAACAGCACCCAGAAATAATCCATTCGCCCGTAAAGGAAATTCCCCACCGTAAACAGCGCCGACCAGATCGTGATGCAGCCGGCAAACCACCCGAGCAGCGACATCGGAAACGCCGCGGCTTCGGAATCGGCGGCGGCCTCGGCGGCGGTAACTCCCGCAATCACACGGATGCTCTGCCAGCCCGGTCCCGCCGGGCGAACTTTGTGGTAGAAGTTCACCAGCGCCTCGTCGCTGGTGCGCGGCCCCAAATACGCCGTGGTCACCCACAAGACCGTCGTGACCGCTATGGTAATCAGCAGCTCCTGGTAGGTGCCCGGCGCCATGCCGTTCTTCTTCAGAATGAGGAACAGCAGGGACATGCCGAAAGAGCTGATCATGGCGACAATCTCGCACCAGGCCGTCACGCGCCACCAGAACCAGCGCACCAGGTAGATCAGGCCGGTGCCGGCGCCGACTTGCATGATCACGTCGAAGCTGTCTTTGGCAGTGTCCAGCGCGAACACCAGGGCGGAAGAGCAGACGAACAGGATCACCGTCGCGATCCGTCCCGCCACCACGTAGTGTTTATCCGGAGCGTCGGTTTTCACGAACCGGCGGTAGAAATCGTGCACCAGGTACGACGCGCCCCAATTGAGGTGCGTCAGGATGGTGGACGAATTGGCGGCAATCAGCCCCCCCAGCATCAGTCCCATCCATCCCACCGGAAGGAACCGCAGCATGGCCGGGAAGGCGATGTCGTGTCCCAGCAGCTTGGGATCGAGATGCGGAAAAGCTTTCTGGATGTCCGACAACTGCGGGTAGATGATGAGCGATGCCAGGCCCACCAGAATCCACGGCCACGGCCGCAAAACGTAGTGCGCCAGGTTGAAGAACAGCGTGCTTCCCAGCGCGTCTTTTTCAGTCTTCGACGCCAGCATGCGTTGCGCGATGTAGCTGCCGCCGCCCGGCTCCGCGCCGGGATACCACGACGCCCACCATTGCACGGTGATGGGAATCACGAACACCGCCACCGCCAGATCCCAGTTGTTGGTGAAGTCCGGCAGCATGTTGAGGTAGTGGATGCCGTGCGGTCCGGGCAGATGCGAGAGTTTCTGCACCAGCCCGCTCATCCCGCCCACCTGCGGCAGTTCGACCGCGAAGTACGCCGCCGCGATCACCGCCGACATTTTGATGAAGAATTGCACCATGTCGATCACCAGCACGCCCCACAGCCCGGAGTGAGTGGCGAAGATCACATTCAGCAGCCCGACGAACAGCAGCGTCTGCCAGCGCTCGAAGCCGAAGAGAATCGCGGCGATCTTACACGCCGCCAGGTTCACGGTCGCCATGATGATGCAGTTGAACAGCAGGCCGAGGTAAACCGAGCGGAATCCGCGCACGGCGCTGGCGGCCTTGCCGGAGTAGCGCAACTCGTAAAACTCCAGATCGGTGAGGACGCCGGAGCGGCGCCAGAGCTTGGCATAAAAGAAGACCGTGGAGACGCCCGTCAAAGTAAAGGCCCACCAGCGCCAGTTGCCCGCTACGCCTTCGGTGCGCACGAAGTTCGCAACCAGGTTGGGCGTGTCGCTCGAAAACGTGGTGGCCACCATGGAGAGCCCGGCGAGCCACCACGGGACGGAACGGCCCGACGCGAAAAACTCCGCGGTGCTTTTGCCCGAGCGTTTTCCAAAGAACAGCGCGGGAGCGAAGCAGATGGCTACAGCGGTGAGGGCGATGACCCAGTCAAGCGTATGCAATTGCATAGGTGAACCAAAGAGTTTACTTCCTTTTGAGGCGCAGTGCGCCCGGCGCCGGCCGGACGTCGATCAGGTGGTTTCGCTCGTCGAACCCCACCCGGCCCGCATAAAACCGCTCGACCAGCCCGCGGCGCACGGCGGCGCGTTCGGCGGCCCGGCACAACACCACCGCGCAGCCTCCGAATCCCGCGCCGGTGAGACGGGCGCCCAACGCGCCGGACGCCATGGCCGCTTCCACCAACTGGTTGAGCGCGGGGCAACTGACGCGCAGTTGGTCCCGCAGGCTGGCGTGCGATTCCAGCAGGAGGCGGCCGAAGGCGACAGCGTCACCACTTGCCATGGCGGCGACCGCGGCGCGCACCCGCAGCGCTTCCGAAGTGACGTGCAGGAAGGCATCGCGCCCGGGGCCGGGCGGGAGGCGCGGGGCAGCCTCCAAGGCCATCGGCAGGGCTTCGCGGTACGATGCGAACCCCAAGCGCGCGAGCGCAGTCGCGCCCGCGGCGCGCCTCAGGTTGTACTCCTCCCTCGCGCTGCCGCTCTTTTCGGCCGTTTGAAGGCTGTGCGCCACCAGGAAGCTCCAGCCCTCCGGCACGGGAATGTGGCGCACCGAAAGCGGCGCGAAGTCCACCAGCGAGGCGCAGCCCTCGCGCGATTCGAGCGAAGCCGCGTGATCCATGCCTCCGCCGCGCGTGCCAACGAACTGTTCGCCGTCCGGCAGAATCTCCATCAGTTCCGCAAAGCTCGCTTCACGTCGGTTGGCCTCGATCAGCGCCAGTGTGAAGGCGACCAGCAGGGCGGAGGATGACGATAGCCCGGCGGCCGCGGGCAGGTCCGACTCGACCACGGCATCCACGCCCTTCCCGCTGCCCCAGCGGCCGGCAACCGCTTGCGCGGCGGCACGCAGGTAGTTCTCCCAATCGCCGCGCGCCACGGGAGCCATGTGAGCGGTCCACTCGAACTCGCGCGGGCCATACCCGGCACTCACCGCGCGGATGCGGGCGTCGCTGCGCGCGCGGAAAGCCACGCGAATCCGTCGGTCGAGCGCCACGGGCAAGACGGCAAGGCGGTGGTAATCGATGTGCTCGCCGATGAGATTCACCCGGCCCGGCGCCGACACCATGCCAGGCTCACCACCGGCGCCAAACAGCCGCAACAAACGTTCCCGTGGATCCGGAGGCTCTTGCATGTAGCCGCGCTCCCGATCACCATACCACTATGCGGCCGGAGCGGATTCGATTTTGCGGCTGATGCGCCGGCGCTGGTTGGCTGGCGAGGGGAACAATGGCTTCGAAGCTGGTGTCATAAGCCCCAGTGAACGCGGCGCATCCAAATTGGGGCTTGTGGCCGTTCACACCGTGCCTGATCAGCGACCCCGCTACCCGGCTGGCCGCAATCCGCGACCCCGCGAAGTACAAGCCGTCGATCATTTGGAGCGAGAGACAGTGCCAGCGAAGCCAGCAACCTTCTCATGTGCGGCAGGATATCCCACTTCCAAGCCCCGGGTGGAAACCGGGGGCCGCGAGCGGGCCTGATTTGCCCATGGGCGGGCCCTTCCTATGTCGGTGAATAGCCCTAAAGAGTAGTGTCCGATGTAAATAAAGGATAATTACCTCTCATTTTGCCAGTTTTCATTTCCCTCCGCCGGGGTAGTGTAACTTTCTGAGTTCAACCACCGCCTTCTATTCAGTGAGCCAATATAGACGAGCAGGAGGCCGAGGCAGTCGTCCGGCCCCGTCCTGGTTCGCAAGAGTTTAAGAATTCACAAGGAGACACTAGACTATGAAAACACGTACGTTACTACTGACTGCAGCACTGGCAATCTTTACCCTGTCCGTGGCAAGCGCCAAAACGTATGACATCCTTCTTTCCTCGCCGACCAAGGCGGGCAACCTGCAACTGAAGGC
Organism: Bryobacteraceae bacterium; assembly: GCA_050014595.1. Lineage (GTDB taxonomy): Bacteria > Acidobacteriota > Terriglobia > Bryobacterales > Bryobacteraceae > PALSA-129. Next base: position 12,705 of record JBEKDA010000070.1, on the reverse strand, counting down.
CGGCGAGTACCGGCTGACCGTGAACGGCACGAAGGCCATCTTCACCGACGTGAACACCACCAAGAGCTTCACCACGCAAGTGAAAGTGGAGAACTCGGACACGAAGTTCGGCGATACCAAGATCGACTCCTCCACCGAAGGCTCCACCAGCGTAATCAAGGACATCGAACTCGGCGGCTCCAAGACCAAGATCGATTTCTAAGCCATCCCCGACCGGCCGGCCCAACCTTCCCCCGGGCCGGCTGGTCTCGTGATTTTCCCCGCCGCCAGACCAGGCGCCGTGCCATACAATAGCTACCATGCACACGGCGCTCTTTCCGTTCTTACGCTTGGCAATGTGGGCGCAACCGCCTGCGTCTCCGAATTTCCCCTCCGATCCGCCGCACCCCAACGCCGCCGGCTACCAGGTGAAAGTATGAATCCGCCGACAAATGGGCGACGGGGCTTTCTCCGCCGGCTACTGACCGCCAGCGGCCTGGCCGTGGCTGCACCGCAGGCCGCGCTGCCCCAAGAGCGGGGCACGCCTGGACCGGCTCCTTTCTTCCTGCCCGCATATGCCCGCGCGCAGAACTATAAATCGCTGAAGCAATCCAGCTTCGACCGCACCGGCGGCAATCGCGATTCCTGGCGCGTTCCCGCCGGAGGAGTGCAGGAGGTCTTCCTGGCGGAAGGTCCCGGCGTCATCAGCCATATCTGGTTCACCATCGCGGCGCAGGGCGATATGCATCTAAAAGAGCTAGTGCTGCGCGCCTGGTGGGACGACAATCCCAAACCCAGCATAGAAACTCCTATCGGCGATTTCTTTGGCCTGAATCTCGGCTCTTACTTCATTTACCAATCCGAGTATCTGGCCTGCTCGCCCGGCAAGTCGCTCAATTGTTACTTTGCGATGCCCTTTCGCCATAGAGCCCGCTTGAATGTAACCAATGAGGGGAAGCGCGATGCCGGCGCCTTCTATTCCAATATCGACTACATGACAGTGGCCCAACTGCCGCAGGATTCCTTGTACTTTCACGCGCAGTACCGGCAATCCGCGCCCTGCGTGGCCTCGACCGGCGAGGCCGCCAGGATCAATCTCGAGGGGCGCGAGAATTACGTCTACGTCGAGACGCGCGGCCGCGGCCATCTGATGGGCGTGACGCTCGGGGTGCTGCAGAATTCGAACGGCTGGTGGGGCGAGGGCGACGACATGATTTTCGTCGACGATGAGTCAAAACCGGTCATCAACGGCACAGGCTCGGAAGACTACTTCCTGGGCAGTTGGGATTTCGGTGGGCGCGACGGAGCCCAGCCTTTCGGCCATGCCCAGTATGGCGCGCCGCTGATTGTCAACGCGGAACGCACCGGCGGCCGTTACTGCTGCTACCGCTTCCATGGTGACAACCCCGTGACCTTCGAACGGTACCTGAAACACACCATGGAGCACGGCCACGCCAACGACCGCGGAGACAACTTTTTCTCTTGCGCCTACTGGTATCAATCCTCTGCATTCACCGATTTCCCGGCGCTCCCGCCCGTGGAGGCGCGCACGCCTGTCGTGAAGACAGGTTAGTGAAGGCAGTTTAACCCAGGAGCCATCCATGAAGCTGACCCGCCGTCAAGCCGCTAACGCCCTCGCCGGCGCTCTGGGACTTGCCCAGGCGAGGGCGCAACAACCGCCGGCCACTCCGCCGCGCGAGACCCACGCGGTGTGGGCCGGCGCTTCCGACGCCGGCGCCACCGTCGATTCCGTCCGCGCCTTCGTCGCGCAGCTCCAGCGCGCCAACATCCACAAGCTCGTGATGGGCTGCAAGGAGGGCGGCGGCAACGTCGTCTGGCACAGCAAGCGCTTCCCGCAACTCATCTCTCCGCGCTATCGCGATTTCGACCTGGTGGAAAACCTGGTTCGCGAAGCTCATGACCAGGGCATTGAGGTCCACATCTGGCTGATCGATTTCTACGAAGGCGACAACGGCGTTGCCTTCCGCGAGCATCCCGAATGGGCGCAACTCAACGCCGATGGGAAGCCCACCAACACGGAAACGCTCCTCAACAGCGAGAAACTGCCCATCGTGCCGTACCACAACATCTGGATGTGCCCTTCCCGGCGACCCGGCTACACCGACCAATGGCTGCTGCCGCTCATCGAAGAACTCGTCTCGGGCTACGCCATCGACGGCATCCACCACGACTACGTCCGGTACGGCGGCGACGTAGCCCCGGATAGCTACTGTTTCTGCGATTATTGCCTCAAGGACATTCCCCGCCACGCGCTGTTGCATTGGGAAACGCCACCGAACCACCAGCCCCTCGAGATCGTACGTCCGCGCCTGGAAGCCAGTTGGGAAGCTACCCCCGACATGCTGCCGGCCGGCTGGGAGCAGATGGACCGCAGGGCGAAGGCCGATTTCATCCTCAATGGACGCACCATTGCCGGCGGCCCGCCGGACATGCGCCATTTCTTCTACGAGTACCGCATCGACCAGATCAGCCGCTTCGTACGCGAGGCCCATGACCGCTGCAAACGCACCAATCCCAAGATCCAGATGACCGCTGCCGTCTTCAAGAATCCCATCCAGAGCGGCCGCTATCTCGGGCAAAAGTGGTGCGACTGGAACCCCTGGATCGATATCTACATGCCCATGAGTTATCGCAGCCACTTTCTCGGAGACTTCGACACTTACTGCGCCCATCTAACTGAAATCACAGCCAGGCAGTTAGAGTGGACGAAGCATGAAAGGCCGCTGTATGCCGGTATTTACACCTCCGATCTATACAAAGAAGAGGCTTCTTCACGCACTTATCCACCGGGTAAGTTGGTCCGCGCCATTGAGGCCGCTCGCGCCGCCAAACCGGACGGGATCGTGATTTTTTCCGTCGGCTCGCTGCGCAGCCAGAACCTCTGGCCGCAGTTGGAGGCGGTTTTTAAGGCGTGATAAGTCGTTTCAGGAGATCTCTACGATCACGGGAAACCGCTCCCTTACGGTCGCGGCTCCGATCGGAGTCGCGCTCGCCAGCTAGCTTGAGTTACAACTTGTTCACGTCGATCTTTGCGTCCCAGGGCTCGTGGGAGCGCAGCATCTCTTCCCACGTCACCTCGCGGCCGGAGTAGGCCGCCTGCCGCCCCAAAATGGCGGTGAGGGCCGCTTCCACGCCATCCGCGGCCTGGTTATGAAACTGGCCCCCGGTAATGCTCCCGATGAACGCCTTCTGCTTTTCGGAATCGGCCTGCGCCAGGTTGTCGGAAAAGGAACCGCTCGCCGAGAACGTCCCGTCGCGCTGCTGTTCGCTTCCCGACCAGGTCCACGCCTCTTCACCCGCGATTCCCAGCGCGCCGCTGTAGGGCGATTGCGCCGCCCCGCGCGTCCCGAAGAATCGCTCGCTCACCTCGAACGGGCCTTTGCCGAATTGCGTCGAGTTGAAGCTCACATGAACATTGTTGGCATACTGGAATACGACGTCGAAGTGGGAGTGGCAATCGTCGCCCGCCCAGGTCATCCTGCCGGCGCGTCCGTTGCGTCCCGCGCGGCCGATGGCCTTCAGCGGATGGCCCGCGAGCACCCAGTTGCAGATATCCAGCGCATGAATGTTTTGCTCGACGATGATATCGCCGGAGAGCACGCGATCCTGGATCCAGTTGCGCAGACGCAACGCCGCCCCTTGCGACGACCATGTCCGCTGGTCCGGCGCAGGGCAGTAATAGTGAGCTTCGCCCGCCGCGATTTCTCCCAACGCCCCGGCGTGAATGCGGCGCACCAGTTCCACGAATGGCGGCGCCGAGCGGATCTGAAATCCCACATCGAGGCTGAGCCGGCCGGCGGCTTTCTGGCCGGTCTCGAGCACGTGCCTGGCGCCCGCCACATCCACCGCCACGGGCTTCTCGCAATAAACGTGCTTGCCCGCCGCCACTGCCGCCGCGAGGTGCTGGGGATGGAAGTACGCGGGCGTGGCGACGACCACCGCATCCACTTCGGACGATTCCATCATCCGGCGGCACGCATTCGGGCCGCTAAACGTCTGGGCGATTCCGGCGTAGCCCTTGGTTTGCGCCACCTTGTCGAAGCGCTGTTTGGCTTGATCGAGCTGGTCGGGGAAGAGATCCGCCAAAGCCACCAGGCGCGCATCGGTGTTCTGCACGATGTTGTTGGCGTCCGTGCCGCCGCGCCGCCCGCAACCCAGCAGGCCCAATCGGACCGACGAGTTGGCCGCGCTTCCGCGCACCAGTTGTGGCTTCAATACCGTGAACGCCGTCACCGCCCCCGCAGCTCGCAAAAAGTTCCGCCGTCCGGTTGTTTGTTCGCTCATGGCGCCCCTTTCACCCAATCAGCTTTTCCAGATACGCTTTGGCCTTCAAGATGTCGGCCCGCTGCTTCTCACCGCTGATTTCCCGTTCGATGGTCAACGGGTTGCGATACCCAATCTGCTTCAGCTTTTCGATCAGCGCCGGAAAGTTAACCTTACCTTCGCCGATGGAGACCTCCTCGCCAAGACGTTTCGGATCGGTGGGATACAGCCCGTCTTTGGCGTGCACGCCTTGAATATAGGGCGCCAGCGTGTCCACGGCATCCAGCGGATTGGCCTTGCCGTAAAGGATGAGGTTGGCAACATCAAAATTCACTCCCACGTTATCCAACCCCACGTCGCGGATGGCGCGCACCAGCGTGATGGGCGTTTCCTGGCCGGTTTCACAGCGGAAGTTTTGGCCGTTGTTCCTGCAATACGCCGCCACCGTGCGGATGGCCTCGACGGTTTCCTGGTACAGCTCGTCGTTGGGATTCTCCGGAATGAACCCGCAGTGGCCCTGCACGGCCGTGATGCCGGCTTTCTTCGCGAACTGCGAAATCTGCTGCATGCGCGCGATGCGCGCCTGCCGGTACTGGCGCGGCACCAGCCCGATGGTCAGCGGCCCGCGGTAGAAGTCGTACACCTCCGGCCCCGGCCCGGTGGAGACCGCCGAGGTGGCCTCCACGCCATAGCGGTCCAATGCGGCGCGCAGGCTGAAGGCCGCGGCGTCCCCAGTCTCCCGCACGCTGACCTGGCACGTGGGAAATCCGAGTTCCTGCACGCGTCTGATGGCGGCATCGGCATCGGGCGCAAGACCCAGTATGATCCCCAGCCGCATCCTGCCGGCATCCGGCGTCTGCGCCCCGGCCTGCCAAGCGGCAGCCGCTACCGCTGTGCGCAAAAGTGTCCGACGGTCGTATGTTGCCATTTCTCTTGCCACTTCGACGATTCTAACTCATTCGCCGCCTGGCGCCAGTGCTTTGACCGCATGTCTCGTGTTCCTGGGCCTCCGCTCCCTAAACGGTCGCGGCTTCGGTGGTCGCGGCACGTTATACTGGCTCGAAGTGAGCCAGATCCGCAAGCCGCCCGCGTCGCGCGCAGCGCCATCAACGGCATCGCGGCCCCGTCACGGGTGGCGCATTCTGCTACTCTGGGCGCTCGCGGGCGCGGCTTATTCCAATTCTTTCCAATCCGCCCCGGTCTTCGACGGCGCGAAGATCGTGGCGCAGGATTCGCGCATCCGCGCCGTCACGCCGGAGAACATCCGGCTCATCATCGGCGAGGAGTACTGGTATAAGGGCGCGCCTTCCGGTTTATATCGCCCGCTCACCACCTTTTCCTTGCTCCTGAATTACGCCGCTCTGGGCAACGGCGCAAACCCGGCGGGCTATCACTGGACGAATTTCGCCCTGCACGGAATCAATGTCACTCTGGTCTACGCGCTGGGCCTATTGATTTTCGCGGACCCGGCGCTGGCCCTGGCGCTGGCCGCCCTGTGGGGATTCCATCCGCTGCTCACTGACTCCGTCACTAACATCGCCGGCCGCGCCGACTTACTCGCAGCCTTCGGTGTGCTGGCCGCTTGGCTGTGCTACATGAAAGGCACTGCGACCCAAGGGCGCCGACGGCTCGCCTGGCTGGCCGCCATGGTGGCCGCGCAGGCCGCCGGCCTCTTCGCCAAAGAGAACGCCGCCGTGCTGCCCGGCATCTTGCTGCTTTACGACCTGGCGTGGCCGGAACGCGCCACCTGGCGCGCGCGGGCGCCCGCCTATGCCGCCCTGGCGCTGCCGATGGCCCTCTGGCTCTATCTGCGCGGCCAGGTGCAGACCCACATGCTGATCCACTTCATGGAGAATCCGCTGGTGAGCGCCGGCTTCCTGACGGCGCGGCTCACCGCCGTTAAAGTGATCGGCAAGCTGCTGTGGCTGTTTGTCTGGCCGGCCCGATTGTCGGCTGACTATTCCTACAACGCCATTCGGTTGTTCGGCTGGCATGTCTTCGAGTGGGAAGATGCGAAGGCCGTCATCGCGCTGGCGGTCTGTCTGAGCGCGGCGCTGCTCGTTCTACGCTGGCGCCACCGGCGGAAACCCCTGTTCTTTTTCCTCGCTTTCTTTTTCATTGCGCTCGTTCCGACGGCGAACCTCGTGATCCTCATCGGCAGCATCATGGCGGAGCGGTTCGCTTATCTGCCGTCGTTGGGGCTCGCCGGGTGCGCGGTGGCAGCGCTCCACGAACTGGGACGGCGCGTGCCCTTCAAACCGCCCGCCTCCGCACGAGCCGCGTCGGCCGGGCTGGCCTTCGTGTGCCTGGGGTTGGCCGCGCGCACCTACACGCGCAACCTGGATTGGCGCGATGAGCTCAGCTTCTGGACCAGCACCGTGAATGTTTCACCCGGCAGCGCCCGGGCGCACAACAACTTGGGAAACACGTTTCTGCGCATGCCCGGCCGCCTGCCCGACGCCATCGCCGAGTTCGAAGCGGCGCTGCGCATTCTGCCAGACTACACCGATGCGCACTACAACCTGGGCAACGCTCTGGCGCAAATCCCCGGCCGGGGACCCGACGCGATTGCGGAGTATCAGCGGGCGCTACGGATTGAACCGGATTTCGCGCAGGCGCACATCAATCTGGGCAACCTGCTGTCGCAAATTCCCGGCCGGATTCCCGACGCCATCGCGCAGTTTGAAGCGGCCCTGCGAACCGAGCCCGATCTTGCCGACGCGCACTACAACCTGGGCACCATTCTGGCGCAGATTCCCGGCCGGGGACCCGACGCCGTCGCCCAGTTTCAAGCGACGCTGCGGATTCAACCCGGTTCCGCCAAGGCCCACAACACTCTGGGAAGCGTCTTGTCGCAAATGCCCGGCCGCCAGGCTGATGCCATTGCCGAGTATCAAGCGGCGCTGCGGCTCCAGCCCGATTATGCCAGAGCGCACTACAACCTGGGGAACATCCTGTCGCAGATGCCCGGCCGGCAGTCTGACGCGATTGCGGAGTACCGCGCGGCGCTGCGCATTCAGCCGGATTACGCCGACGCGCACAACAACCTCGCCAACATCTTTCTGCAAATGCCCGGCCGGGGAGCCGACGCCATTGCCGAGTATCAAGCGGCGTTGCGGTTTGAGCCGAACCTGGCCGAAGCGCACGCCAACCTGGCAAGCGCGCTGGCGCAAATGCCCGGCCGGGGAGCCGAAGCGATCGCAGAGTACGAGGCCGCGTTGCGGATCAGCCCCGACCCGGAAGTGCGGCGGAGACTGGATCGGTTGCTGGCAGGGAAACGGTAGGCGGCCGGGTCACAAGAGCGGTTCCCAGTGCTGGCGCACTGGGCTATTCTCTTGCGTCCTTCGGACTTGGTCGCGGAAGAATCGTCGCGGCCAGCGAAGAAAACAAAGCACAGTAATACAAAACGAAAAGGCCGGGCATGCCCGCATAAACGGGTCTGCCCGGCCTGAACTTGTTACAGGGTCTAGAAGTTAATGCGCGCTACGGCCTCCAGGATGCGCCCGCCGGGATCGTACGTGCCAGAAATGTCGCGGTAGGCGCTGGTGACCTGGCCGAACGTCGTACTGGTGTTGAGGGAGCCCGGCAGGAAGTTGGTCAGGTTGAACACGTTGAGAGCCTGCGCCCGAAATTCCAGGGTCACAGACTCCTTAATGTGCGTTACCTTGATCAGGCTGACGTCGAAGTGGCGCTGCCAATTCGCGTAGACGTAGGCCAAGCCGCCCCACTGACCAGGTCCGGCCGGTCCGAGGTAAGGAGCGTTCGGATCCACCTGGGCCGGCGTCAGGTTGTTTACGTTGAAGGCCGCCTGGGTGTTGGTGATGAAGTTTGTGTTGTTGCTGCTGGTCAGCCCCGTAGGCGCGACCGGCACCGGCAGATAATACACCTGCGGGACACCGCTCACCGGATTCTGCGTTTTAATAATGTGAACCATGCCCTGCAATTGCGCTTGCGTGATGTTGTGCAAGACCACGCCGGAGCTGTTGCCATTCACGGTGCCGAAGCCGCTCAAGAACAGCGGCGTACCGGACTGGACGCGAGCTACACCGGCGATTTCCCATCCTTCGACGGCCTTCTTGAGGACCTTGCTGCTGGGGCTGGAAAGGAAATGGCGGCCCGGACCGAACGGCAATTCGTAAATGTAGTTGGCCTTGATGGCGTTCCGGATGTCATATAAATCCGGTATTTTGTCCATCCGGAGGTCGCGGAGCGTGGTGGGCTGCGAGGTTACGCTCGAACTCGAGGTCGCACCCGTGGCACCATCGGCCAATGACTTCGAGAACGAATAGTTGAGTTGGAATTGCATGCCGGCCGCGAGGCGCCGGCGCAGTTCCACCTGGCCGGAATCATAGTAGGAGGAGCCCCAGGGAAGTACATCGTTGGCGGAGGAGCCCGCCACCGTTGGATTCACCACGAAATAGTTCGCCGGGTATCCAGCGGCCACGAAGTTCTGATTGTAGGACACGGTGGAGGAGATGGTGCTCGCCATGCTGCCGACTTGCCCCAGGGCCAATTGGCTGGCAAAACTGGAGCTGCTGAGGCCGGCAGTGCCCAAGGCAGCTTGCAGGAACGGAATGGGCTGCTGGCCCGACAATCCCTGGTTGGAGAAGTTGTTGCTGCAGGTTGAGAACTGGCCTCCGCCGCAAGCGGCGCGCGCGATCGTCAGGTTGTTCGCCGCCGCGGCAAAGACGCTCTGGAACCCGTTATTGACGGTGTTGACCTCGTTCAGGTTGAGCCGTCTCCATTCGTGCAGGCCATGGTTGCCGGTGTAACGGACTTCGATGACCGTATTGCGGCTCAGCTCCCTCTGGAAGCCGATATTCCAGCTCTGCACGTATCCCATCTTGAGGTTGGGATCGAAGGCGTTGAGGCTGGAAGTAAAGTTGGCGGCGATGGGGAAGTTGATAGCGGTCGCCAGGCCCGAGCGCGTCGGCAGGGTGGGATCGCGGAACAGCACGCTTCCCGCCGCGCCGAAGTCATTGGGAGCGACGGCGTTGCTCACACTAGCGTCTTGTGTCAAACCCGTGTTGGAGGCATAAACGGCCTGATACACACCCGACCCTTCGCGAGTGGTGGCTATGGAGTACCCCATGCGCAACACCGAAGCGCCCTGGTGATGGCCGAAGATGGCTCCCAGGACTCCTTCATGGGAGGGCACCTGCCAGGCGAGACCGACCGATGGCGCCCAGATGGCGGGCATCTTGTAGGTGTTGCCACTGGTCAATTGCGTATAAGTGGGAACCGGGCCGGTGGTGGTCGTGCTGGGATTGAACAGATTCCCGATGCCGGACGTGCCCCAGAGCGCGGCGGTCGTCACGTTGGTATAGAGGCCGTCAAGGTTCTTCCAGCTTCCCTCTTTTTCCCAACGCAGTCCCGCAGTGACGGTCAGGCTGGGGGCCACGCGCCACACATCCTGGCCGAACAGGCCCCACCACTGTTCTTCATCGCGGTCGATGGTGGGCGTGCCATAGGCGTATTGGTGACTGGTTTCGCTGAGCACCTGACGAGTGCTAATGGTGGATACCCGCCCCGTCAGGTTGGCCCAATCGGAGGCGCCCGTGGAGATCTGGGTGGATGACGCGCTGGGGAAGTTGGCGGCAATCTGGAAGGGAGCCGAGGCGCCGGTGTTGGCCGGGTCATTGGTTGCCAGACCGAAGCTGATCGCCGGGATCGACTCGGTGCCGGTGATGGATTGCCACAGGTTCACCTGCGACCAGGTGAAGCCCGCGGAAACCTGGTGCGCGCCCTTCACCCACGACAAAGTATCTCCCACTTCCTTGTACGGGCCGTTGCGGCGCTGGGGGCTCCTGGAATTGGAGTTGTTGTAGATGGCGCCGTAAGTGATGGTCGGGGCATAGCCGCGCCATTCGGTGTACAGCCCCGGAGCGATGGCCGGGAAGAACAACACCGTGCCGCCGTTCAAGCCGGCGCGCAGTTCGTTGGTGAGGCGCGCGCTTAAGGCGGAGCGCAGCGCCAGCGTGCCCACAAAACGGTTGCTGGCCTGACCGGTATTGACGGTTGTGCCCAACACAGTGCCGGTACCGGGGTACACCGGCACGACATTATTCAACAAGTCGGGAATGGAGTTGTACTTGTCGTAGTTGTAGGTAAAGGAGAGGTGATGCTTCTGGGTGAGGTTGTAGTCAAAGCGCGCCGTCCAGAAATCCCGGGCGTCCAAACCGCCGACCTGGTAGTTGAAGGTGCCGGAGTTGTAGTCGCCGTTTCCACTATTCGGCGACAGCGAGGCGCCCGCGACCAGCGTGGCGATCTGCGAGTAAGTCTGGGCTACGATGGGATCGATGGTGGTAGGGAAGGCGCGGGTGCCGGCCGGCAGGCTCGAATTGCCGCTGGCCGCGATTTGGAACAGGTTCACCTGGTGGAGATTCCCGGCCGTGTCCTGGTAAGTGTAAAGTCCCTGGGTATAGGCGGTGTTCGCGATGGAGCGGCTGTAAGCGCCGGTGGCCGGATTGCGGAACCGCTCGTAGTTGCCGAAGAAGAACAACTTGTCCTTGATGATGGGGCCGCCGATGTGGCCGCCGTATTGGCGCAGGTGCAGAATGTCGCGCGGCAGACCCTTGGTCAGTTCGTTATTGAAATAGTAGTTGGAGTCGAAGAAGGTGTTGCGGGCCTGGTAGAACCCGCCGCCATGGAACTGGTTGGTTCCGGATTTCGTCACGAACTTGATTTGGGCGGCGCCCTGCGCCGTCGAGTCGGCGCCGGCGGCCGAAGTCGTCAGGGTCACTTCTTCCAGGGCATCCACCGAAGGCATGATGTAGCTGAAGAAACCGTCGTACGACTTGAGTTCGTTGTCCTGGGTGTTGATGCCGTCGATGGTGATGTTGATGGCGCCCTTCGGCAATCCGTTGATGGTCGAACTGCGCGGATTGGTGGGCGTCGAGGTGCCGGGCTGGGTCACCATCAACTCCACCGCGTTGCGGGTGGCGAACGGCAACTCGGTGACCTGCCGGTCGGTGAGCGTGTTGGTGATTTCGGCGGAGGCCGCCTGCACCACTTCAGCGCCGCTCTGCACCGTTACGGTTTCGGTCGCCTGGCCGACTTCCAGCTTCACCGGCAGAGTGGTCGGTTCACCGGCCGTCACCTGCACATTGGCAGCGGACGCAACTTTGAACCCCGGCTTGGACACGGTGACGCGGTACATACCGCCGTCCACTTCCAAAACACTCCACTCGCCCTTTTCATTGGACGTGGCTTTGAACACCTGGTCCGTCGCGACTGACGTGACGGTGATCTCGGCGCCGGGAACGGCGGCGCCGCTAGGATCGACAACTGTTCCGTCGATACGGCCGATACCTTGCGAGAAAGCGAGAGTGGCGCATAGGCATACCAGTAGCGCCACGATAAACGTCTTCATTTTAGTGTGTACCCCCTGTCAAATATTGAACTAAATCAACTCCATAACAACCCCGCTAAGCGCTCAAAGGGATCGGTCCACCTGCACCTCCGGCATGATGCAGCGCCGAAGCCTGCATGCAGTACATCAGTACCGGCTATCCATGTTGGTTAGGATGCCCCTTGGGCCCCCGCCAGACTACCTCAAAATCAGTGCCTGTTAAGAAGATATTGGCGGAAGTTTATCACAGGCGGGTTCCAAATGGAAAGAGGAATCAGGGATTTTTCCACAATTATTTACTAGTTGGTGTGGAAATTTACAGCACGAACAGAGGAGGGGGCGTGGTTTTGGCGGGGGGGTAGGGCTGGTTGAGGCTGGTCCCGGGCCTCGATTCGTATTATTCGTTACGGCCCGCGCCGCCGCGTCCGCGACCCGCCGGAGCCGTGGTATCGACGCCGCCTTGCTTCAAGACGGCGGCTGCGCTGGTGTAGTCCAGTTGGGGCGCGAGCTTGCGGATGCCGTCGAAGACGAAGAAGCGCGCCGCATCGTCGATCCCCACACGGGCCGGCCCGGCAGGCGCACCGGCGGCGCGGCCCTTGATCGCCTGAACGATGCGCTCGTAGGGGCTCTCATCTTCCTGCCAGACGCGGATGTCGGCGCCCACGTGGATCAACTCGCGCGCGCGGGCCTCCTCGAAGCCCGGCAGCACCCACACCGGCTCGCCCTGCGCGGGCAGCACCACAGCGAAGGTGCGCTCACTCTTTCCCCAACGCACTCCGGCCAGGTAGACCATGGCCGGCCCGGGTTCGAGCACGATGGCCTGGTATCCGAATTCCTTCATGGCCGCCTGGAGCCTGGCAATGCGTTCTTTGTAAGTCGCGACGGGTGTTTCGGTGGTTGGCTGCATGGTGAGTCATTTCTCCGCTCTCAATCGCTGAGATCGACCGGGCCGACAGACGACAAAAGGCGATCTGTTTGAATGTATAAGGGCTGAAATGGCGAAGGGTTCTCCTGAAGGGTACAATGCCGAGACCGGCTCTGAACAGCCGGCTCAGAAACTTCAAACAGGAGAACCCAATGAACGTCAACCA